>NZ_JAGPWC010000078.1 GCF_018119405.1 Massilia sp. ST3
GGCCAATGGTTGTGCCGGCGCCGCGGGCGCCGCGTCACTTGGGGGGGGTTTAAATTGACGCGCCGGCGCCGGCGCTCCCCGAGGCCGCGCTGGACCAGGCCGCGGCGCTGATCCGCGCCGCGCGCCGTCCGGTGTTCTACGGCGGCGGAGGCCTGGTCAGTGCGGGAGCGCAGGCCTGCGCCGCCTTCGCAGCGCTGGTGCGCATGACGAACGCGCCCTGCACCCTGACCCTGATGGGCCTGGGCGCCTTCCCGGCCTCCAGCCCGCAGTGGCTGGGCATGCTGGGCATGCACGGCACCCTGGAAGCCAACCTCGCCATGCACGAGGCCGACCTGGTGATCTGCGCCGGCGCGCGCTTCGACGATCGCGTCACCGGCAAGCTGGATCACTTCTGCCCGCAGGCGCGCGTGATCCACGTCGACATCGATCCGGCCAGCATCGGCAAGGTGGTGCGCACCGACGTGCGCCTGGTGGGCGATGCCGGCGCCGTGCTGGCCGCGCTGGCGCGCAGGGTCGAGGCGCTGGCGCCGGATCCGGGAGCGACCTTGCCATGGTGGCGCCGCATCGCGCAGTGGCGCGCCGCGCGCTGCCTGGCTTTCGAGGAGCGGGGCGAGGCGATCGCGCCGCAGCGCCTGATGCAGGCGCTGTCCGGGCCGCTGGCCTCGCGCGATGCGATCGTCTCGACCGACGTCGGCCAGCACCAGATGTGGGCGGCGCAATTCCTGCGCTTCGAGGCGCCGCGCCGCTGGCTGACCTCGGGCGGGGCGGGGACCATGGGCTACGGCCTGCCGGCCGCGATCGGGGCCCAGGTGGCGCACCCCGAAGCGCTGGTGGCCTGCATCAGCGGCGACGCCTCGATCATGATGAACATCCAGGAATTGTCGACGGCCGTGCAGCACCGCTGTCCGGTCAAGGTGATCCTGTCGAACAACGGCTGCATGGGCATGGTGCGCCAGTGGCAGGAACTGCACCACGGCGCGCGCTACAGCCACAGCTATTCGGAAGCCTTGCCCGATTTCGTTGCGCTGGCGCATGCCTTCGGCTGGCGGGCGCGCCGCGTCCAGCGCGCCGGCGAGCTGGATGCCGCGATCGCCGAGTGCCTCGATTCAGCGGGCCCGTTCTTCCTCGACGTCGCGGTGGAGCGGGCCGAGAACTGCTTCCCGATGATCCCGGGCGGCTGCGGCCACCATCAGGTCATGCTGGGCAAGGAACGCTGGTACGACGCCTCATGAGGCGGCGCGGGCAGGGCCGTCGATCCGTTCGACTTCGACCAGGCCCGCGGGTGCGGCGTCCTTGGCGCCTTCCAGCTTGGCCAGCACCTCGCCGGCCGGCGCGTGCAGGCGGGTCAGGATGCGCGCCTGGTTGCGGCCCTGGGCCTTGCCCTGGTAGAGCGCCCAGTCGGCCAGGCGGATGGCGCGCTGCCAGTCCAGCTCCTCGTCCGCGCCGGGCAGCGGCAGCCACACCACGCCCGCGCTCACGGTGACCGCTACCCGGCAAGTCTCGGCCTCGACCGGGGCCGAGCCGATGGTGTCCAGCACGCGCCGGACCAGGGCGGCCACGTGCTCCTGGTCGGCGCCCGGCGCGTAGATCATGAATTCCTCGCCGCCCCAGCGCAGCACCATGTCGCTGTCGCGCACCGCCGCGCCCAGGCGCCGCGCCACCTCGACCAGCACCGCGTCGCCCACCCCGTGGCCCCAGCGGTCGTTGATGCTCTTGAAGTGGTCGATGTCCATCAGGACGAAGCAGTCGACGCCGCCGGCGGCCTGGCTGCGCCGCTCCTGCTTGCCGAGTTCGGCGCGGGCGCGCATCTTCTCGAGGAAGGAGCGGCGGTTGTGCAGGCCGGTGAGCGAATCGCGCATCGAGTGGTACTCGAGCTGGGTGTTCACCTGCTGCAGGCGCGCGTTGCTGCGCGCCGCGCGCCGGTACAGCACATACACCACGGCGCCGGCCAGCACGGTCAGCACGGCGGCGAAGCTGGTCGCCAGCTGGGCGGTGCGGCGGCTGCCCAGCTCCGCATCCTTCAGGTGGTTCTCGCGCTTGAGCAGCAGGATCTGGCGCGTGCGCTGGCTGGCGTCGAATTCTTCCTGCATCGTGGCGATGGCGCGGTCGCGCGCGGCGCGCGCGCTGCTTTGCTGCAGCGCCTGCTGTTCGCGCACCGTGGCCAGGGCCTGGCGGTACTGGCCCGCCTGTTCCAGCATGCGGCCCTTTTCGTCCAGCACCGCTTCGAGGTCGGCCGACGCGCCGGCTTCGCGCAGCTGGGCGGCCACCGCGTCGATATAAGGTGCACCTTCCTTGAGGCGGCCTTGCCCCATCAGGGCGAAGCCCAGGTTGGCCTTGGCCATGACGATCACGTTCTGGTCCTTGACCCGGTTCGAGGCCTCGAGCGCCTTGCGCGCTTCCTGCTCGGCGCGTGGATAGTCGTGGCGGCGCAGGTAATAGTCGGCGATATTGCCTCGCACCGAAGCCTCCATGCCGACCAGGCCGGCCGCCAGGGCGCCGCGCAGGGCCTGCTCGAAGGCGGCGATGCCTTCCTCGTTGCGCTCGAGGCGGATCAGGGCGATGCCCCGGGTGTACTGCAGCTGGGCCACCGCCGGCGCCGGCACGCCGGGATCGGCCAGGCCCAGGCCGGTCGCCTCGACGGCTTTCTCCGGATGGTCGTTGTTGATGTAGATCTGGGCGATGCGGCCGCGCAGCAGGCTGCGGTGGTCGGCGCTGTCCGGCAGGCCGTCCAGCAGGCGCAGCGCGCGCAGGTAGGCGCCCAATGCCTTGTCGTAGTGGGCCTTGGCGTTCGAGATATCGCCCTGGGTGGTGTCGAGGGTCACCTTGAGCATGGCCGGGGCATCCGCGGGCGCTTCGGCCAGGATCGCGTCCAGGCTGGCCTGGGCGTCGTCCGGCCGGTTCTGGTCGAGCATGCGACGCACCTCGCCAAGGCGGGCGCGCGCCGCCGTCGCGCGGTCCTTGTGGGCCAGCGCCAGCGCCAGCGCCTTGCGCTCGGCGGCATAGGCCTGCTCGAGCCGGCCGGCGTCTTCGTTGAGCCAGACTTCGGTGCGCAGCAATTCCTGGCGCAAGGCGTAAGGCGCATTCCCGCCGGCCGCGGCCTGGAGCGATGCCAGGCGCTCCAGTGCCTCGGTGGGCGAGCGCTCCGACAGCTTGTGGATGGCGGCCAGCTCGGCCTGGGCGGCGGCGCTGTCCATGGGAGCGGCCTGCAGGGAAGCGGCGCCGAGCAGGAGGGCGGACAGAAGCAGGCGGGAGGCCAGGCGAAGGGGAAGCGGCATGATCGGCGGCGGCAGTCGGATGAATCGAAGATTATTTAGGGAAATGTTTCTTCTCTCAAGGAAAGGACTGGCGACGTGAGTGCGTTGACAAGTTATTGATGCGCTCCCGCAACAGTCACGCTGTTTTCGCGCGGCTTGTCTATACGACCTGGAGGCTGTGCCAGCGCAAGGCTCTTGGCCATTGCGCGAACCACCGGGCCGGCGTAGGGTTCTTATGCAGAGCCGTTCATCTGTCCAACCTGAAGGAGACCAGCCATGAATGACAGCAGCACCTCCAAGAATGACAGCAGCACGTCCAAGCCGGTGGAAGAGGGGATGCACACCGTGACCGCCCACCTCGTGTGCGCCGGCGCGGCCGATGCGATCGCGTTTTACGTGCGCGCCTTCGGCGCCCAGGAAGTCATGCGCCTGCCCGATCCCGAGGGCAGGCTGGCGCACGCGGCCATCCGCATCGGCGACTCGATGGTGATGCTGATGGACGACTACCCGAACTGGGATGCGCGTGGCCCGAAGGCGCTGGGCGGCACGCCGGTGACCCTGCACCTGTCTGTGCCGGACGTCGACAGCGCCTTCCGGCGCGCGGTCGAGGCCGGGGCCGTGTCGCGCATGGAGCCGGCCGACATGTTCTGGGGTGACCGCTACGGCGTGGTGGAAGATCCCTTCGGCCACCGCTGGTCGATGGCGACCCACATCCGCGACGTCCCGCCCGAGGAGATGCAGAAGGCCATGAAGGAGCAGAACTGCCCGGACGCATAGCCGGGGAGGACAGGCCAGGCTGGAGGCGGGCTGCTTGCCGGGCGAAGCCAGGGCGGTCCCGGCAGGGCGCGGATGGGCGGGCTATCATGGCAACTTCTCTTTCGACGAGGACTGTCCATGAATCCGAACCTTGATCCGGGCGAGCTTGCCCATCCTGACGCCCGGCTTGGCGAGGTACTGCGCATCGCCGCCTTCGACGATGCCGGCCAGGGCGGCAACCCGGCCGGCGTGTGGATCGGCGCGGCGCTGCCGCCGGCCGCCGAGATGCAGCGCCTGGCCCATGCTGTCGGCTTTTCCGAAACCGCCTTCGCTGCGCGCGAAGGCGAGGGCTGGCGCGTGCGCTATTTTTCGCCCGAATCCGAGGTGCCTTTCTGCGGCCACGCCACCATCGCCCTCGGCGCTGCGCTGGCGCGCGCCGAGGGCGACGGCCGCTTCCCGCTGCAACTGAACGCGGCCGCGATCACGGTCGAAGGCCGCTGCGAAGGCGAACGCGTGCAGGCGGCGCTGCAGTCGCCCCCGACCCGCTCGCGGCCGGCGCCACCTGAACTGGTCGAGCGCGCATTGGACTTGTTCGGCTATACCCGGGCGGACCTCGATCCACGTATTCCACCCGCGCTCGCGCACGCCGGGGCCGATCACCTGGTGCTGGCCTTGAACAGCCGCGCAGCCCTGGCGGCGATGGCGTATGAACTTGAAGCCGGGCGCGCCTTCATGCAGGAGCATGGCCTGGTGACCGTGGTGCTGGCCTGGGCCGAGCACGCCCAGTTGTTTCATACTCGCAACCCCTTTGCCTCCGGCGGCGTGTATGAGGATGCGGCCACGGGCGCCGGCACGGCCGCGCTGGCCGGCTACCTGCGCGACCTCGGCTGGCCGCATGGCGGCGCCATCGACGTCATCCAGGGCGAGGACATGGGCATGCGCTCGCGCCTGCGGGCCGAGTTCGGGGACACGCCGGGCGGATCGGTCCGGGTGTCGGGAACGGCGCGAATGATGCCACTATGTTAGATGACGCACAGAACTATTGCGTTACATCAAATAAGGGCATAAAAGCATAGCTGCTCATCAGTATGATTTTTTTGTGGCGGATTGATAATTTGATCCAGACAAGTTCTGTTTCAACCAATCAACTAGGAGTACCGCCATGGAGCTGTTCCCCGCAGCCGTGTTCAACCCACCGAAGGCGTCCCGTGCAAGGACCGCGCGCGAAGCCGCCGCCGGTCGTGCGATCGAGCGTCTGCCGTTCACCATTCGCCGGGTAGAAACCGAGGCGGACCTGCTCAAGGCAGTGCAGATCCGTCATGCAGCCTACGCCCGCCACGTGCCCGATTTCGCCCGCAGCCTGGCACAGCCGGAAGCCGCCGACTACGACGACGACACCATCGTGCTGCTCGCCGAGTCCAAGCTCGACGGCTCGCCGATCGGCAGCACCCGCATCCGCACCAATCTCTACCGCCCGCTGGGCGTCGAGGAATCGATCGTGCTGCCGGACTGGCTGCAGGGCAAGCGCCTGGTCGAGGCGACCCGCCTCGGCATCGACGAGGGCCGTGTCGGCCGCATGGTCAAGATTGCACTGATCAAGGCCTGCTTCATGTATTGCGAAGACAATGCGATCGATTACTCGGTGGCCACTGGCCGTCCTCCGGTCGACCGCCAGTACGAGCAGATGATGTTCGTCGATGTGTTCCCGGAGCGGGGCCCGGTCCCGCTGCGCCATGTGGGCAATATCCCGCACCGCGTGATGGCCTTCGAGATCGCCACTTTCGAAGAACGCTGGGCCGCGGCGCGCCACCCGCTGTTGAACTTCTTCTTCAACACGCACCACCCGGATATCGATATCGGACCGGCCGCGCCGCCCCCCGCCCTGGCCCTGCCGCGCGGGTTTGATATCGAACGGCCATCCGAACGTTGCGAATTGGCCGTTGCTTGAGCAGTTTAGGCGCCGTCAAGACATTTATTGCATGACGGCACTAAATTTACGCTGTATCCTTGCGCCTTGAGCCGCCGCAGCGACGCGCCGGCGACCTGTTCCGCATCGATACCGCCTATGCCCAATTCCACACCCAAGCTCCGCTCTTCTCTGCCAGCCGCTGCGCACGCGGCTGTGGAGCTGGTGTTAAAACTGTTCGGCTACTACCTGATCCCGATCGGCATCGGGATCATGTCGCTGGTCGCCCTGATCTTCTTCCACGACGAATACCGCGTCAGCGGCGACGTGCCGCTGGCCATGCACGTGACCGTGCAGGACGGCGCGCAGGCGCTGACGCCCGCCGAGGCCCTGGCGCGCGCCGCACCCCAGCCGCTGATCAACACCCACGAGACTCACCTGTCAGAAGCCCCGGTCTGGTTCGCCTTCGAACCGATGCCGCGCGGCGGCGAGCAGGTCATCGAATTCCCTTCGCGCCACGCGCTCGACGTCGCCTGCTGGGACGCCGAGACCCTCGCGCCCCTGGGCAGCGCCACGCGCGGCAGCGCCAACGGCGCGTTCGAGATGGCCAAGGCCGGCTTCGTGCTGCGCGCGGCGGCGGTGCCGCTGCCGCGCCAGATGCTGTGCCGCGGCGGCTTCTCCGGCCCAGCCCGCCTTTCGGTCCTGCAATGGCCTGCCGAGCAGTTCGACAAGTCACTCGAGCAATACCACCGCAAGTCGGGCCTGCTCGACGGCGGCATGATCGTGCTGGCGCTGTTCGTCCTGATCACCGCCCTGATCAATCGACAGCCGCTGTACGTGCTGTTCGCCGGCTGGCTGATCCTGAACCTGCGCGTGGGCGCGCTGTCGGCCGGCTGGGACATCCAGTGGCTGGGCCAGACCATTCCGTCCGACTGGCTGCTGCGCAGCCGCTCGGTGACGATCACGCTGTACGGCATCGCCACCCTGACCCTGTACGGGGCCCTGCTCAAGGAGCACCTGGCCGAGATGCGCTATGTGCTGCCGATGCGCGTCATGCAATGGCTGTGCATGCCGATGCTGGCCGCCGCCATCCTGCTGCCTTACCGCATGTACCTGCCGCTGATGTGGGTCATCGTGGTGTGCTGCTTCGCGATGATGACGATCGGCCTGTTCAAGATCATTGTCGAGTCGCGCAACCGCGTCGCGTCCTGGTTCGCGGCCTCGTTCGCGCTGACCTTCCTGGCTTCGATGGCCGAAGTCGCCGCGGCCGCCCTCGGCCTGCGCGAACTGCTGGGCGTGATCAACAGCGTCACGGCCGCACTCGCGTCCAGCCTGCTGGCCGCGTTGGCCGTGGCCGAGCAGATGCGCAGCGAAACGGAAAAGCGGCAGGAAGCCCAGGAAGAGCTCGAGCACGCCTACAAGGCGATGCCGGTCGGCCTGTTCACCCTGGACATGTACGGCCACTTCCTGAGCGTCAACCCGGCGCTGCAGAAGATGCTGGGCATTACCGCCTTCGTCCCGGGCCGCACCGCCTGGCGCCAGTTCTTCACCGAGATGAGCTGGACCGGGCTGCACGAGCAGGTGCATGCCAAGGCCGAGGCCGAAATGGAGCTGACCAGCCGCGACGGCAGCCAGCGCTTCCTGGTCAGCGCCACCCTGGCGCGCTCGCGCATCGAGGGCGTGCTGCAGGACACCACCGAGAAGCACAAGGCCACCGAGCAGCTGCGCTTCATGGCCAACAACGACCCGCTGACCAAGGTCTACAACCGGCGCGGGATCGAGAAGGAATTCGCGACCGCGGCCGCCAGCCTGGCCGCCGGCCGCCCGATGGCCCTGGCCTACGTCGACCTCGACCGCTTCAAGCTGATCAACGACCTGTTCGGCCACGCGGCCGGCGACGAAGTGCTGCGCCAGGTGTGCGAACGCATGGGCACCATGCTGGCCGGCGGCCAGCAGATCGGCCGCGTGGGCGGCGACGAATTCGTGATCGTGATGCCGGAGACGGCGATTCCGCTGGCCACCATTATCTGCCGCGGCATCGTCGACCGCCTCGGCAACACGCCTTACCGGGTGGGCGACAAGGCCTTCCACGTGCGCGGCTCGGTCGGCCTGATCGAAGTGGTGCCCGGCATGGCCATGAAGGACGCGGTCTCGACCGCCGACCGCGCCTGCCGCGAAGCCAAGACCGGGGCCGGCGACGGCCTGGTGGTGTACGAGCGCGGCGCCGACGCCTTCCGCCAGCGCGCCGCCGAGCTCGACCTGGTGGCCCGTCTGTCCGGCCCGAACGCGACCGACAACCTGCTGCTAGAGATGCAGCCGATCATGTCGCTCAAGAATCCGCACGAATCGCTGAACTTCGAAGTGCTGCTGCGCATGCGCGAGCCGGACGGCCGCGTGGTGCCGGCCGGCCCGGTGATCGCCGCCGCCGAGAAAAGCGGCCGCGCCAGCATGATCGACCGCTGGGTGCTGTCGACCACCCTGGCCTGGATCGCCGAGCATGCCGAGCAGCTGTGCAACACCCGCTTCGTCTGCATGAACCTGTCCGGCGCGTCGCTCAACGACGAGCGCTTCGTGCAGGACACCTTCGACATCCTGGGCCGCTACGTGCACGTGGCTAGCCGCCTGTGCCTGGAAATCACGGAAAGCGTGGCCCTGCACGACCTGGACAACACGCGCCGCTTCATCGACCAGGTGCGCAACTTCGGCGTCAAGGTGGCGCTGGACGACTTCGGCGCCGGCTACACCTCGTTCTCTTACCTCAAGGAACTGCCGGCCGACGTGCTCAAGATCGACGGCAACTTCATCGTCAACATCAACGCCCATCCGGCCAACGTGGCCATCGTCGAGGCCATCGTCAGCCTGGCCGTGAACCTGGGCATGAAGACCATCGCCGAATGGGCGGAAGACGCGGCCACGGTCCAGACCCTGCACGAGATCGGCGTCGACTACGTCCAGGGCTGGGTGGTGGCGCGCTCGCAGCCGCCCGAGCGCATCCTGGAAGCCAAGTCCTCGGCCAGCTTCATCAAGGACGAGGACTTGCTGGAACTGCTGCGCGAACTGGAAACGCCGCCGGTGCCGCATCTTGCCAGCGTGACGCGCCTGCACTAAGCCCCGTCTTCTCCGGCGGCAGGCAGGCCTTGCGGCAGGGCCGCCGGCCGCCAGCTTTTAGTCTGGCGTGCCGGTCGGCTCGACCTGAATGGCCTTGCGCGCGAACTCCCTGAGTTTGGCATTGAACTCGGGATTTCCGGATGGAGGCAACTTCACGAGCGTTCCCTTTTCCGGCCCCCTGAGGAAGTCGGCCAGCATGGAACCAAGCGCCCCCTGGTCGATATTTCCCGCTTCAATGATGTCGACGCCCCCCACCTGCCTGGCGCCTGTCTGCCTCATGCCTTCACCCGTGTACTTCGTTGCCTTGACAGCTTTTGTCACGGGATCGCGGATGAATTGGGTGGTCGAGCAATCGGCCGTGGCAGGCGGAACCAGGGTTGCCGCCGTGGTCCTGTCCTCGCCAACGTAGGAATACAGTTGTGGCGGCGCCGAGGGGTCGCGCGGGATGAAGATGCCGCCATCGCGATCGAGCTGCCACGCGCCTTTGGCAGGCTTGTTCTTCGGTGGGCCGTGATAGACGCCGCCCGGGGGCGCACGGAAATAGGTGCCGTCCGCATCTTCGCCTTCCGAGATATAGGGGCCGCGCTCGAGCCGCGTTTCCCACTCGACTTTAAACAAGCCCTTCGTTTCCATACCGGACAGTGCGGCCGGCAGGTGGATGCAGCTTAATTGCGCGGGAGGCGGTGGCAGGCTGGGCTCGGCGACTGCCGGCCCGGCGCCAAAACCCAGCAGGAGCGCCAATCCAGCGGCGGGCACTGCACTGCGAGGCGACGTTAACATGTTCATCAATTGTCCCGGGTTGAAATAGCAAGCGTTGGCCAGATAGCCGGTTGCCGGCAAAGTGGTTTGTCTTGGGCGGCAAAGAAATCGGCTTGATCCACGCCGCTCAAGTATAAACAGTGCGTTTCGACAATTATTCACACATTGTTGCGCAGCTCACGCTGGCCCGTGTCGAAGCACTTTACATTCCGGCCTGCCTCGGCAGGGGATTCGACTGATTGTCGTTATTGCTCAGTTATTTAATGTGATGGCTCGGAAATTGCTCTTTCGAAAATCATCGAAAACCGGGAGGGACCATGAAGCCTAAACGCATTGCCGCCGCTGCCTTGCTGTCGTTGCCTGTTTTGTGTAATGCCGGCGTCATCTACGAATGGCGCGCACTCAACAACGAGGTTCCGCACGGTATTTCGCTTCGGCTTGAATTCGCGCACGGGGCGGTGAGAAGCGGCGCATTCAATATGAGCTTCGAGAACATTGTTCCGGGAACGCGGATTCCCGGTTCCGCGCTCCTGGCGCTCCATTACTCGTTTCCAGGCGAACCCGTCCCAGCAATCGATTTCCGGCCCAGGAATGGCCTTGTGGGGACGATGACGGGATATCTCACCATGAACCTCAGCTTCGATCCTGGCGGATTCCTCAGTGGGTATATCTACGCGAACGACTCCGAGCACCATATCGAAATGCGTTCGCAAGGCCATGTGTTCACCGTGCTCGACGCAAACAGTGACGCGGGCATGCCGCAAGCCGGCTGCGGCACCGGCTTCCCGGGCGACGTCAAGTGCGAGGGCGCCATGGGCCATTTCCGCCAGGTGCCCGAGCCCGCGTCGCTCGGCCTGCTGGGCATCGGCCTGCTCGGCGCCTACGCATCCCGCCGGCGGAAGGCGAACAGCTAGGAACAGCGCGTGGAAGGCGAGGCCTTGTTGATCGATATGCACCAATTGGACCGCCAGGCCTGTGGCATAGTAGACCGATGCACATCGGCAGATCCTACGGACTCCTCGAGTTCCTCGTCTGGACCCGGCGCCGGGCCTACCTGTTGCTCGCCAACGCGGGTCTTGTTGCCGGACTCTACCTGCTGGCGGGCTGGCATTGGCTGGCGCTGCCCTGGCCCGTGGTCGCCATCCTCGGCACCGCGGCTTCCTTCATCGTTGGCTTCAAGAATGCCCAGACCTACGCGCGCAGCGTCGAAGCCCAGCAGGTCTGGAGCACGATCACCAGTCTCAGCCGTTACTGGGCGCTGATCAGCCGCGACTTTCCGGTCCATGCCGGCGCGACCAGGGACCTCGTGTTTCGCCACCTGGCGTGGCTGACGGTGGTGCGCTACCAGTTGCGCGCTCCGCGCAAGTGGGAAGCGGCGGGACGCACACCCGACGTGGAATACCGCAGCAAGGCCTTCCGCGTCGCGGAGCACACTGTTCCGCTCAACCAGGCCCTGTCGCCCTATTTGCCGGCCGCGGAAGTGGAAGCCTTGCTGGCAGCGGGCAATCCGGCGGGAACGCTGATTGCCCGGCAGAGCGAGGCGATCCGCCAGCTCTACACCGGCCAGGAGCTGGTGCCCCTGCACCATGCCGAGATGCAGAAGACCCTGAAGGAATTCGTGGACCAGCACGCGCGGGCCGAGCGCATCAAGAATTTTCCCTATCCGCGCCAGTACGCGATCATCAATACGGTGTTCGTCTGGACCTTCGCCTTGCTGTTGCCGCTGGGCGTCGTCAGGGAATTCGCCCAGGTCGGCGCGGCCGCGGGCTGGCGGGAGCCGATGGGCTGGCTCGCGGTGCCGTTCAGCACCCTGGTCGCGTGGATGTATGTCGCGCTCGACCAGGTGGGCGAAAGCACGGAGAACCCCTTCGAAGGCAGCGCCAACGATGTGCCGATCACCCATATCTGCCTGGGTATCGAGCGCGAGCTGCGAACCCTGCTGGGCGAGCAAGGCCTGCCGGAACCGGCCGGGCCGGACAATCACATCGCCCTGTAGGGCGGCTTACTGAAGACCGGCCAGGGTGTGCTTGGCGCCGCTGTCGAGCAGCAGGAACTGGGCGCGCGCTTCCTTCAGGGTGGCGACGTCGCGCTGCATGGGCTTGGCCTTGGCGCGGCGCGGGGCCTTGCGCTCGGCGGCGCGCGCCGGCGGCACGCTGCTGCGCTCGACCGTGAGCGGGTAGGGCTGGGCGGTGCTGACGCCCTCCGCAGCCGGCATGTTCGCCATCCGTACCGTGGTGGTGCCGTCGCCGCAGGGCTGGTCGGTGAGGGTGACATGGCCGGCGCTGTCGATGCACTTGACGATGTCGTTTCCGGCGAGGACCGCGGGTGCGGCCGCCGTTGCCGCGGCGAGCAGGCTGAGTTGGCACAGGATACGCTTCATGGTCGGCTCCTTCTTGAGAAGCTTCATTCTGCGCGCCGCTTGCCGCCGCTTCTGTTCGTTGACTCACCCTGTGCGCGGGTAGGCGCAACTACGCACAGATTGCTTTTTTACAAGCGTGGGGCGCTTCGCTACAATGCAGCACCAACCCCCTCCCTCGAGACAGGACGCTCCCATGAACATGCTTCCCACTTACGACGACGTGGTCGACGCCGCAGGCCGCATTGCCGGCGCCGCCAATTTCACCCCGGTGCTGACCTCGCGCACCGTCAACGAAGAGTTCGGCGCGCAGGTGTATTTCAAGTGCGAGAACATGCAGCGCATGGGCGCCTTCAAGTTCCGCGGCGCCTACAACGCGCTGTCGCGCTTCAGCCCCGAGCAGCGCCGCGCCGGCGTCGTGGCCTTTTCCTCTGGCAACCATGCGCAGGCGGTGGCCCTGTCCGCGCGCCTGCTGGGCATGCCGGCCACCATCGTGATGCCCCAGGACGCACCGGCGGCCAAGGTCGCGGCCACCCAGGGCTATGGCGGCAAGGTGATCTTCTACGACCGCTACACCGAGGATCGCGAGCAGATCGGGCGCGAGCTGGCCGAGAAACATGGCCTGACCCTGGTGCCGCCCTACGACCACGCCGACGTGATCGCGGGGCAGGGCACGGCCGCCAAGGAACTGTTCGAGGAGACCGGGCCGCTGGACGCTTTCTTCGTGTGCCTGGGCGGCGGCGGCCTGCTGTCGGGCTCGGCCCTGGCGACCCGTGCGCTGGCGCCCAACTGTGACCTCTACGGCGTGGAACCCGAGGCCGGCAACGACGGGCAGCAGTCCTTCCGCTCGGGCGCGATCGTACACATCGACACGCCCAAGACCATCGCGGACGGGGCGCAGACCCAGCACCTGGGCAAGCTGACTTTCCCGATCATCCAGCGCGATGTGGACGACATCCTGACCGTGTCGGACGATGAGCTGGTGCAGTGCATGCGCTTCTTTGCGGAGCGCATGAAGATCGTGGTGGAGCCGACGGGGTGTCTGGGGTTTGCGGCGGCGCGCAAGATGAAAGAGAGCTTGCGCGGGAAGCGGGTGGGGATCCTGGTCAGTGGGGGGAATATCGATTTGGCGCGGTTTGCGGGGTTGATCGCTTGATGCGCTAACGCTGAGCGGCGAAACTTGGGTCCCCGCCTGGGCGGGGATGACGTTTTAAAGGTGCGGGCCACCTGCTATGCCATCACTACTCACCGATGATCCGTCATCCCCGCGAAGGCGGGGACCCAAGTTCGTGTGAGTAATCGTCAGCCCTGAAGCTCGCCGACGAGAATGAGCGACACCGCCTTCCCCGTCTCCGGATGCACCGGCTCCCGCATCTCCACCATCCTGAACCCGTGCGCCACGAACAGCGCCACCCAGCTCCCCACCGTCCTGAAATACCACGGCGGCGCATCCGCGAACCCGCTGTTGAATCCCGCCCAGCTCCCTTCGCGCCAGCCGTCCAC
This sequence comes from Massilia sp. ST3, assembly GCF_018119405.1. Lineage (GTDB taxonomy): Bacteria > Pseudomonadota > Gammaproteobacteria > Burkholderiales > Burkholderiaceae_D > Telluria. Next base: position 13,643 of record NZ_JAGPWC010000078.1, read on the forward strand.
ATAGGGCTGATCCCCGCAAGCCGTCACCGGATGCACCGTCTGCACGACCAGCGCGCCGCCCTGGCGCAGGTAGGAGGGGGCGGCGCGGAGCAGGCCCTCGACCGCTTCCTTCCCGATCAGCGAGAAGTTACACACCGCGACGTCGGCGCCCAGCTGCAGGCGTCCTTGCGCGATTTCTTCATAGGACATCACCCGGAAGTCGCCGCCGCCCGCCGCGCGCGCCGCCTCGACCAGTTCCGGAATCGCATCCACGCCGACCATGCCGACCTCCGGCAGCGCTCGCACCAGCCAGCCTTCGCCGCAGCCCAGGTCGACCCCGGTGCGCGGCGCTCGCGCACGCACGGCGTCCACGATCGCCTGGTTGGTCACCAGCACGCGCGAGGCGATCTCGTTGCCGCGCACCGCGCAGGTCCAGGGACCGGCGTTGCGCGACCATGCATCGAGCACCTGGGTATCGGACTGGGTGTTCATGTCAGCCGGCCAGCGGCAGCGCGATCTGCAGCAGCAGGCCGCCTTCCTCGCGGTTGCGCACGGTCAGCTCCGCGTTGTGGCGGGTCAGCACGCGTTCGACGATGGCCAGGCCCAGGCCCGCGCCATTGGCCTGGCCGCGTGCGCTGTCCAGGCGGGTGAAGGGCTTGAGCAGCTGGGCGATCTGGTCCGGCGGCACGCCCACGCCGTGGTCGCAGATGTCGATCACGGCGCGCCGCCCGTGCGCGGTGGATTTCACGCGCAGCAGGATCGCGATCTCGGTGTAGTCCGCGCCCGGGGTCTTGCCGTAGCGGCGCGCGTTCTCGATGATGTTGTTGACCACCCGGCGCAGGTCGGTCGCGTTGCCCAGCACGTGCACGCCCGGCATCAGGTCGGTCTTGACGCGCAGGTCGCGGATGCGGGCCGCCTCGCGGCCCACGTCGGCCAGCATCTCCGACAGGTTCACGGCGACGAAGGTCGCGGCGTCGGTCGGCTTGGCGTAGTCGAGGAACTGGCCGATGATGGCGTCCATCTGGTTGATGTCCGACTGCATGCCTTCGCGCGCCTCCTGCGGCAGCGAAGCCATCTCGACCTCGAGCTGCATGCGCGCCAGCGGGGTGCGCAGGTCGTGCGAGATGCCGGCCAGGATCACGGCGCGGTCCTTCTCGACCTGGGCCAGGTCCTCGACCATCTGGTTGAAGCTGCGGTTGGCCTCGATGATCTCCTGCGAGCCTTTCTCTGGCAGCGGGGTGGGGCGCTCGCCCTTGGCGATGGCGCGCGCGGCCGCCGTCAGGCGCGCCAGCGGGAGGTTCACCAGGCTCGAGATCAAGGCCGCGCCCACCAGCGACAGCAGGCCGACCAGGGTCGCCCAGCCCAGCCACTGGACCCGCGTCAGGCCGGCCAGGCGCTCGCGTTCGAGCATCAGCCAGTACTTGTCGTCCTCGATGTTAAAGCTGATCCAGAAGCCGGCGACGCCGTTCACGCGGCTGGAGAAGCGCGTGTCCTTGCCCAGCTTCTCGCGCACCTTGGCGGCGATCTCGGGCATCAGGGGATTGGCGGGAGGGGGCTCGACGACGTCGCTGTCCTCGAGCGTGAAGATGCGGATGCCTTCGTTCGAGACCAGCTCGAACAGCAGCTCGCGCCGCAGGTCGGGCGCCGAGTGGGTCAGCGCGGCCTTGGTGATGGTCACCACCGACACCACCAGTTCGGCGGTCTGCTCCACCTGCGGGCCGCGCTGGTAGACGTTGAGCATGCCGATCCAGGAGCCCATCGACAGGGCCGTCAGGACCGACAGCAGGAAGAAGGTGCGCCAGAACAGGCCGCTCTTGTACCAGGCGAAGCGCGCGGCGCGCCGCGCCGCCGCGAAGGGCGAAAACGGCGGTGAAAACACTAGCGCGGCTGGCCTTCCGGAATGAAGACGTAGCCCAGGCCCCAGACCGTCTGGATGTACAGCGGGCTCGATGGGTCAGGCTCGATCAGCTTGCGCAGGCGCGAGATCTGGACGTCGAGCGAGCGGTCGAACACCTCGTATTCGCGGCCGCGCGCCAGTTCCATCAGCTTCTCGCGCGACAGCGGCTGGCGCGCGTGGCGCGCGAACACCTTCAGCACCGAGAATTCGCCGGTGGTCAGGGGCACGGTCTCGCCGTTCTTCTTGAGCGTGCGCGTGCCCAGGTCGAGCACGAAGTCGCCGAACTCGAAGGTCTGCGGGGTTTCGCTCGGTGCGCCAGGGATCTCGTCCGGGCCCTTGCGGCGCAGCACCGCGCCGATGCGGGCCACCAGCTCGCGCGGGTTGAAGGGTTTCGGCAGGTAGTCGTCGGCGCCCATCTCGAGGCCCACGATGCGGTCCACGTCCTCGCCCTTGGCGGTCAGCATGATGATCGGGGTCTGGTCGCCCGCGCCGCGCAGGCGGCGGCAGATCGACAGGCCGTCCTCGCCCGGCAGCATCAGGTCCAGCACCAGCAGGTCGTAGCGTTCGCGCAGCCAGAGCTTGTTCATGGCCGGCGCGCTCTCGGCCGTCACCACCTGGAAACCCTGCTCGGTCAGGTAGCGCCGCAGCAGGTCGCGCAGGCGCACGTCGTCGTCGACGACCATGATCTTCGCGGAATGGCCGCCTTGCGCGCCAGGGCCCGCGCTGGTTCCGGTATTCGAAGTCGTTGTACTCATGTGGCTTCCAAATTTGTCAGAAGAATATTGCTATGGTAACGTCTTACGCTTAGGCATTTCGACAACATGCCTCATCCATTACAATGTGTTACAAACTTTACCCAATCAGGCTTACACCTCAGACGGTATGCACATACACTGGCGGCAAGTGGTCATCACAGCTTATCTGTTTATATGGCATCGCGGAAGAGGAACACCATGAAAGACGCGCTCATCAAGACTGAAGCAGCATCGGGCGGCGCAAGCCGCCTGGCACGGCTCGTGCGCCACGGTGTGCTCGCCTGCGTGCTGGCTGGTGTCGGCGCCGGTGCGCTGGCCCAGAACTACGAGCGCGGCAACCCGCGCCGCGAGGAAGCGCAGCCGTCCATGCGCGACCGTTTCCAGATGCAGATGCAGGACCAGCGCAATTTCGAGGAACGCCAGCGCGCCTACGACGAGCAGCGCCGCCAAATGCAAATGGAACGCGAGCAGCGCGAACAGCGCGGCGAACGCCGCATGACGCCGGACGAGCGCAGCGACCTGCGTCGCCAGATCAACGAGGCGCGCCGCGACCTGTATCCGAACGCCCAGCGCCGCTGAGGCGCGCACTGCCAAGCACGACGGCGCCTGCGGGCGCCGTTTGTCGTTTACGACGCTCTGTATTGACAAAATTTCTTTGCGGAAAGTTAGTTGCTATATATTTATTTATGCAGCGCAACGTGCTACGCTTAGCCTTGACTCATGGCGGGTACCGATTCCGGTGGCCGCTTTCCTGAGCAGACTGGAGCGTCATCGTGATCGAGCCCGCCGCACATCCGCCTGCCCCGGCGTCCCGCCTTGCGGGCACTGGGCCGGAGCACTGCATCGTCAAGCGCGCCGACGGTGTGTATGCCGATCCGCAAGTCTTGGGCACGACCCTGGTGGCCGCGGTCGACAACATCCTGCTCGCCGATAATTATTTCGCCGGACTCGATTACCCGGTCCTGATCAAGGCCTTGTACGGCCATGGCCCGGAGCTGCCGCGCGATGCGCGCGGGCAGGCGCTGGTGCGCATCGCCGACGACATCGTCCCCTTCAGCCCGGAGCGCCGCGCGCTCTACCGCGCGGTCAAGATCGCCGACGGCGAGGCCGGCTACTATTTCGAGCCCGTGTTCCTGTCTGATGCGGACGGCGTCGAGACCCCGACCCGGCTGGACGTCGACGAATTCATCGCCGACATGTGGATGAAGGGCATCCGCTTCGGCATCGACGTCGCGGCCCTCACCGAAGCCATCGCCACCGGCGCGGCCGGCCGCATCGCCGTGGCGCGCAGGCTGGACCCCCGGCCCGGCATCGATGCCCGCGTGACCGAAGTCTCCAGCCTGCACCGCAGCGACGCGCCGCGCCAGCTGGCCAACGGCAAGCTCGACCTGATGAGCTTCCAGAACCGCTTCCCGCAGATCCGCCTCGGCGAACGCCTGCTGCAAAAGCTCCCGCGCGAGGCGGGCGAGCCCGGCTTCGACCTGTCCGGCATCCCGCTCGCGCCCGAGATCCCCAAGGACCTCGACCTGGGCAGCTACGCCGGTCCCGGCACCAAGGTCGAACAGCACGCGGACGGCGAATTCCTGGTGGCGCAGCAGGACGGCTTCCTGAGCGTCGATCCCAAGAGCAGCCGCATCGCGGTGGACGACAAGATCGTCAGCCATGACGGCGTCAGCGCCAAGACCACCGGCAACCTGAACCTGAGCGGCGACTACGAGGAATTCGGCGAGGTGCAGGAGCAGCGCATCCTCGAAGGCGAGGGCATCACGGTGCACGCCGACGTGTTTGGCCACGTGGTCTCGCGCGGCGGCGCGATCCTGCTGAACCGCAACCTGGTCGGCGGCAGTGCGCGCAATGCGGCCGGACCGATCACGGTGCAAGGCGTGGCCTCGCAGTCCGTGGTCCAGACGGCGAACGGCGAAGTGCGCATGGCGCGCGCCGAGAACTGCATCATCTCGGGCACGCGCGTGGTGGTGGAGCAGGCGATCAATTGCGAGATCCTGGCCGAGGAAGTCGAGGTCGGGATCGCCGAAGGCTGCGCCATCGGCGGGCGAAAGCTCAGCATCGGGCGCGCCGGTCCGCGCCGCCAGAGCGAGATGCTGGTCTTCGTGCTGCGCCCGGACTGCAGCCGCTACACCGAGGCCATGGCCCAGGTGCGCGAGCGGGTCGGCCAGTTCGGCGAGCTGGCGTCCCGCCACCGCGCCGAGATCGAGGCGCTGGGCGCCCGGCCCGACCTGCGCAAGTACCTGCAGCTGGCGCCGCGCATCCGCAAGGGCGAGCTGGTGCTTAGCGCCGAGCAGCAGCCGCAGTTCGAGCGCCTGTCGCAGGCGGTGCTGCCGGCGCTGCGCGAGCTGGGCCGCCTGAACCACGAACTCAAGGCCGCCGAAACCGAGCAGCAGGGCGGCATGGCCTTCCTGGCCCAGCTGGAAGCCCAGCGCAGCGCCCGCGCCGGCGCCGCCAGCGTAACCATCGAACAGTTGGACGGCGACGTGCAGGTGCGCGCGCTGGCCTACGAGCCTGACGCCGGCAGCGTGCACGACCTGCCGGCGCGCGAGGTCAAGGCGCGCCTGCGCGAATCCGTGGGCGCAGAGCTGCTGTTCGCCGGATCGAGCGGCGAAGTGCGCTGGGACCATACGAGCGGGGCGGCGGCCGCCTGAGAGCGGCGCACTGTTGACTGCAGTCAACGATCCGGAGGCGGCGCGGCCTTAGCATGAAGGTCGCTTCATCGAACCGCCGAAAGGACCCGCCATGCATTCACCTTCCGCGACGCCGCAGGAATTCCTGAGTTTCACCCTGGGTGGCCTCGAGTATGGGCTCGATTGCGCCAAGGTCCAGGAACTCAAGCCGCTCAAGTCGCTCGAGCGCTTCGCCGCGGACGGCGAGATCATCGGCGGCGTCGCGCTCTCGCGCGGCGTGATCCTGCCCGTGGTCGACCTGCGCGCCGCCTTCGCGCCCGGCGTGGGCGCGCCGCATCCCGATACCGACGTCATGATCGTGCGCCTGGCGTCCTGCCTGGCAGGACTGGTGGTGGAGGCGGTCGGGGACGTGGTGCGCCTGGCGCCCTCGCAGATCGTGGCGCTGCCGGGGGCGCACCACGCCGACTACCTGATCGGGATGGGGGTGCTCCAGCAGCGGCGGCTGGTGCTGGTCGACATCGACCGGCTGATGTCGCTGGCGCCGAAGCAGCCGAAGCGGGCGGCCTGAACGGCCTCCGGGAGCATATCGACAGCGCTGATAGTCCGCGCGCCGGATATGCGGTAAGGTGGCGTTTTCAGGCCTGAACGACCACGACACATGCCCCTGCAATTCATCCGCAAGGCGCTCGCCATCCTCCTGCTTGCGCCGGGTGCGGCGGTGTTCGCCGCGGCGCCTTACCCGAATACCTCCCATTTCGGCGTCCCGTTCTCCGAAGACGAAGCCTGGCATCGGCAATGCCGGCGCGTCGAGCAGCGCGCGGCGCCCGGCTACCAGGCCCCAGGCAACGGGGCGGCGGCGCAATGCGACGCTGGCGCCTTGTACTACGCCAAGCGCGGCCAGGCCGAGACCTCGGCGGCCGAGTGGAGCCAGGTGCGGGCATGCGCGCTGGCGCGCGGCGACCATGCCGTCCTGGCGATGCTGTACGCGAACGGCTTCGGCGTCGAGCGCGACCTCGACGTCGCGATGTACCACGCCTGCAGCATGGAGCATGTCGCCAAGGCCGAAATGGAAGGGCGCATCGCGCACCTGGCCGCCATGCAGCTGGAGAGCGAGGTGTTCGACCAGTGCGACGACATCACCAGCGGCGCCATGGGAACGGTGTGCGCGGGCATCCGCGAAACGCAGGACGACCGGGTGCGCGAGGCGCGTCTCGACCGCATGGCGCGCTCGCTTCCCGGCGCCGCCCGCGCGCGCTTCGGCGCATTGCGCACGGCGGCCGAGCGCTATGTCGAAGCCAGCGCCGGCGAGCGGGACATGCATGGCACCGGCGCGCCGGGCTTCGTGCTCGCCCACCAGGGGCGGCTGCGCGAGCAGTTCATGCAGGCGGCGATGGATGCCGCCGGCGGCAGGCTGCCGCGCGCGACGCCGGCCCAGGTGCGGCAGCTCGACCGTGAGCTGAACCGGGTCTACCGGGAGGTCATGGCGCTTCCTTCGAAGCAGGATAACTGGCCGGACCGCATCGGCGATTCGACGATCAGCCGCGCCGACATCCGGACGGCCGAGCGGCGCTGGATCGCCTATCGGGATGCGTTTACGGCGTTCGCCGCGCAGCTCGGCAAGGGTGCGGACGGCAACGCGGCCAGGGCGCTGCTGACGCGCCAGCGCATCGCCGCGCTGCGCCGCCTGGCGAGCTACCGCTAGCGTGCGCAGCGGCTAGAATGTGGGCATGCCACGCAAATCTCCCATCTTTCCCGGCCCCCGCACCGCGCGCGGCGCCGTGCTCGCCGTCCTGCTCTCCAACGCCGACCAGGCCGGCGCCGAGCCGCTGCGCGGGCGCGTGACCCTGGCCGCCATCGTCAAGGCGCTCAAGCGCAAGTACAACTGGCCGATCGAGACCACCAGCTTCCCCTCCAACGCCGCCGACGGCCGCGCCACCTGGGCCACGGTCTACAGCCTGCCGCCCGAGGTGATCAAGGCCGCCATGGACGCGCGCGGACGCGACTGGCTGCGCAGTGCGCAAGCAGGCAGGGATACGGACTGATTCAGGCGGCCAGGCCTTCGAGCTGCTCCTGCAGCTCCAGCCATTCCGACTCCAGCTGCTCCAGGTCGCGCGTGGCGAAGGCCTGGTCGGCCACCAGGGTCTTGAGCTTGTCCTTGTTCTCGGCCTCGTAGATCACGGGATCGAGCAGCTGGGCGTCGATCTCGGCCTTCTTCGCGTTCAGCTTGGCCATCTGCTCTTCGAGGCGCTTGATGCGGTTCTCGATCGGTTTGCGCAGCGCGGCCAGGCGCTGGCGCTCGCCCGCTTCCAGGCGCTTCTGCTCCTTGCGGTCGGCCGGCGCGGCGGCCGCTTCCGCCGCCTTGGCATCGCGCGCCGGCGCGGGCGCGGGCAGGGTGTTCGTGCCTTTTCCGAGCTTGGTCTGGAACAGCCATTCCTTGTAGTCGTCCAGGTCGCCGTCGAAGGGCTGCAGCTTGCCGTCGGCGACGATGATGAATTCCTCGGTGGTGGCGCGCAGCAGGTGGCGGTCGTGCGAGACCAGCACCAGGGTGCCTTCGAACTGGGCCAGGGCCAGGGTCAGGGCCTCGCGGGTTTCCAGGTCCAGGTGGTTGGTCGGTTCGTCCAGCAGCAGCAGGTTAGGGCGCTGCCACACGATCAGGGCCAGGGCCAGGCGCGCCTTCTCGCCGCCCGAGAAGGGCGCGATCTTGCTCGTCACCATGTCGCCCGGGAAGTTGAAGCTGCCGAGGAAGTTGCGCAGCTCCTGCTCGCGCACGTTGGGCGCGATCTTCATCAGGTGCCACAGCGGCGACTCGTCGTGGCGCAGCATTTCCACCTGGTGCTGGGCGAAGTAGCCGATCGACAGGCCCTTGCCGAGCGTCGCCTTGCCGGTCAGGGGCGCCAGCTCGCCGGCGATGGTCTTCACCAGGGTCGACTTGCCGGCGCCGTTCACGCCCAGCAGGCCGATGCGCTGGCCGATCTGCAGCGAGAAGTTCACGCGGTGCACGATGGCCTTGCCGTCCACCTTGTCGCCGTGGGCGTCGAGAATGGGATAGCCGGCGTCCACGTCTTCCATCACCAGCAGCGGGTTCGGGGCCGACAGCGGTTCGCGGAATTCGAACGAGAACTCGGCGGCGGCGCGCAGCGGGGCCAGTTCTTCCATCTTGGCCAGCGCCTTCATGCGGCTCTGGGCCTGGCGCGCCTTGGTGGCCTTGGCCTTGAAGCGGTCCACGAAGGATTGCAGGTGGGCGCGGGTGCGCTGCTGTTTTTCATACGCTGCGGCGGCCAGCACCAGCTGGGCGGCGCGCTGGCGCTCGAAGCCGGAGTAGTTGCCCGAATAGCGCTTCAGCTTGCGCTCGTCGATGTGCACGATCACGTTCACGATCTCGTCGAGGAAGTCGCGGTCGTGCGAGATGATGATCAGGGTGCCCGGATAGCGCTTGAGCCAGTCCTCGAGCCAGATGATGGCGTCCAGGTCCAGGTGGTTGGTCGGTTCGTCCAGCAGCAGCAGGTCGGAAGGGCACATCAGGGCTTGCGCCAGGTTCAGGCGCATGCGCCAGCCGCCCGAGAAGCTGGCCACCGGGCGCTGCATCTGCTCCAGCGAGAAGCCCAGGCCGATCAGGAGCTGCTCGGCGCGCGACTGCACCGTGTAGGCGTCGGCGTCCGCCAGGGCGCCGTGGAGCTCGCCCAGGCGCATGCCGTGGGCGTCGAGGTCGGGGTGCGCTTCCAGTTCTTCCAGTTCGCCTTGCAGGCGGCGCAGGTTGACGTCGCCGTCGATCGCGTATTCCAGCGCCGGGCGGTCGAGCGCCGGAGTCTCCTGGGCCACGTAGGCCATGCGCCACTTGGACGGGAAGTCGATCGCGCCCTGGTCCGGGTGCAGCTCGTTGCGCAGCATGGCGAACAGGCTGGATTTGCCGGCGCCGTTGGCGCCGATCAGGCCGATCTTGTCGCCGGGGTTGAGGGTCAGGTCGGCGTCCTCGAGTAGCGGCTTGGTGCCGCGCATCAGGCTGACGTTCTGGAATCGGATCATGGTGGGACTGCCAAAAAATGCTATGTGCTTGCGGCGGATGTAGGGTGGGGGGGGGGGCCCCCCCCCCCGGGGGGGTGGGGGGGG
>NZ_JAGPWC010000079.1 GCF_018119405.1 Massilia sp. ST3
GGGGGGGTTGGGGTTGGGGGCCCCCCCGGGGGCCCCCCCCCCCCCCCCCGGCGTTCACCAGCGGATGCCTAACCGCTCACCACTTGCACCCGCTGTCCTTCTTATCCATCATCAAATACAGCGGCGCCAGCAAGCCTCCCGGAATCCCGTCCTTGCAATTGGCCCGCTTGGCCCTGCTGATCCCGCGCGCCAGCTTCGATTCCGTCTGTAGCGGCTCCTCCGGAAACTGCGCCAGTGCCGTGCCTTCCTTGCTCGGATCGCGCAGGTGCGCATTTTCGCGTGCAATGCGGCGCGCCGTCTCCATGTCGAACTTGGGCGTGTCCCCGGCCGTCGTGTCGGGCTGCTGCACGACGAAAGGATCCGCCGCCGGTTCCTGTTCCGGCTTCGGGGGCACCGCGATGACTTTCTTCGGCGGCGCGGCGCGCGCCGTGCGCGTGGGTGCAGCGGCGGCAGCTTGCGGCGCCACCACCACGGCTTGCGGCGGTTCCGGCGGCGGCGGCGGACGGATAGTGACGGCAATCGCCATCGGTTCGTCCGGCGCGAAAACGGGCGCGCCCAAGCCCAGCCCGCGGTAGCCGAGCACCAGCAGCAGGTGCACGGCGAGCGACACGCCGATACCGAGAAGCAGCCGCCCGTTGGCCGGACGATCGCCGAAGGATGCTGCCAAAGTCACAATACCGTTACCTCATCCGTGTCGAAGAATGCGACAAACCCAGCTATTTTGCCGCGAAACCTTGACCAGGTCACGCCGACGGGCTATGATCTGTCTTCTTCGGAGTGTAGCGCAGCCCGGTAGCGCATCTGGTTTGGGACCAGAGGGTCCAAGGTTCGAATCCTTGTACTCCGACCAAGATTCAAAGGAAAGGCCGACAGCGAAAGTTGTCGACCTTTTTCTTTTTGCGTGGCGCGCACGCGAACTTGGGTTCCGGCCTTCGCCGGAACGACGTGCATGAGCTTGCCGCTTACCGTAAAACCGTCGTACCCGCCACTGGCGGCTACGACTCCCGGCGAAGGCCGGGACCCAAGTTCACACGCAAGCCCGGAACTTAACCGGCCCGCTTGGCAGCCAGCGCATTCCCCGCCCGGCTCACGCTCTTGCGCCCCAGCTTCTCAGAAATGAACAGGCCCGCATCCACGATCTGGTCCAGGTCCACGCCGGTCTCGATCCCCAGCCCCTGCATCAGGTACAGCACATCCTCGGTCGCCACGTTGCCGGTCGCGCCCTTGGCGTAGGGGCAGCCGCCCAGGCCCGCCACCGAGGAGTGGAAGATCGCCACGCCCACTTCCATGGCCGCGTAGATGTTCGCCAGCGCCTGTCCATAGGTATCGTGGAAATGCCCCGACAGCTGATGGATCGGGAACTCCTGCGCCGCGCGCAGCATCACCGCCTGGGTCTTGCGCGCGGTCGAGACGCCGATGGTATCGGCGATGTCGATCTCGTCGCAGCCCAGGTCGCGCATGCGCGCCACCACGTCGCCCACCGCATCCAGCGGCACTTCGCCCTGGTAGGGGCAGCCGAAGGCGGTGCTGATCGAGCCGCGCAGGCGCAGGCCGTGGTCCTTGGCGGCCTTGGCCACCGGTTCGAAGCGCTTGATCGATTCGGCGATCGAGCAGTTGATGTTCTTCTGCGAGAAGGCTTCAGAAGCCGCGCCGAACACCACCACTTCGTCGGCCTTGCCGGCCAGGGCCAGCTCGAAGCCCTGCATGTTCGGCACCAGGGCCGAATAGATCACGCCGGGAAGGCGCTCGATGCGCGCCATGACTTCCGCGCTGGTAGCCATCTGCGGCACCCACTTGGGCGACACGAAGGCGGCCGCCTCCACGTTGGCGAAGCCGGCGCGCGCCAGGCGCTCGACCAGTTCGACCTTGACCTCTAGCGACAGCGCCTCTTTTTCATTCTGCAGGCCGTCGCGCGGCCCCACTTCGACAATCTTGACCTTGTTCGGCAGGCCGGGTTGCTGGTTCATCTTTCAATATCCTAAAGTGCGGTCGACCAGGTCGCCGACCGGTTGGCCGTTCTCCAGCGCCGCGATCTTGTCGGCGATCTGGCGCACGGCCTCGAGACGCATGGTAAGCGCCGAGATATGCGGGGTGATGCTGATGCGCGGCTCGTTCCAGAACGGATGCGGGGCCGGCAGCGGCTCGTGGCGGAACACGTCGAGCGTGGCGCCGGCGATGTGCCCGGAGCGGATCAGGGTCATCAGGTCCGGCTCGGCGATGATGGCGCCGCGCGAGACGTTGATCAGGTAGGCGCCCGGCTTCAGCTTGCCCAGGTTGTGGCGGTCGAGCAGGTTGGCCGTCTCCGAGGTGAGCGGCAGCAGGCAGACCAGCACGCGGGTGCCGCGCAGGAAAGGTTCGAGCTGGTCCATGCCGGCGTAGGTCTCGACGCCGGGAATGCTCTTGGGCGTGCGGCTCCAGCCCAGCACCGGGAAGCCGAAATGGCGCATCGCCTCGACCACCGGCATGCCCAGCCGGCCCAGCCCCATGACGCCCACGGAAAATTCTTCTTTCGGAATCTGCGGCAGCGGATGCCAGGCGCCGTGCCTGGCCTGCTGTTCGTATTCGTCGAAGCGGCGGAAGTAGCGCAGCACGGCATGCGCCACGTACTCGGCCATCTGCACCCCCATGCCGGCGTCGCCCAGGCGCACCAGGGGCACCTCGGGCAGCGAGGCGCCGAACTTGAGCAGGGCGTCGACGCCCGCGCCCATCAGGAAGATCGCTTTTAGCTGGGACTGCAGCGACAGCTGCTCCAACAAGGCAGGGGCGGGGTTCCACAGGACGGCATAGTCGCAAGGGGCCAGGACTTCGCCCTCCTTCCAGCCCACCGTTTCGGCGTGCGGCATGATGCTTGCGAATTCGCGGGCCCAGGGTTCAATGACCCCGTCGCCCCGGTACAGCAATATGCGCATGTCTCCCCCTCGTTATTATTTTGAGTTGGTTTACGCCGCCTTGAATGCCAACAGCGGCGCGCCATCCGCCACCTGGTCGCCGACCTGGTACAGCACTTCTTCCACCAGGCCGTCGCTCGGCGCGGAAATCGTGTGCTCCATCTTCATCGCTTCCATGATCACGAGCGGCTCGCCCTTCTTCACTTCCTGGCCGGACGAGGCCATCACCGCAACCACCTTGCCCGGCATTGGGGCAGTCAGGCGTCCGCCGGCCGCTTCGTGTTCGCCGGCGTGCGCCATCGGATCATTGTACGACAGGGAGTAATGGCGGCCACCGGTAAATACGTGGAACAGTTCGCCATCGCGGCGCACGCAGCCGTGCAGCGAGGTCTCGCCCACGCGCAGCGACAGCTCGGCGCCGTCCTGCGCGACGAGTTCCACGCGCGCTCGCTGGCCGCCGAGGTCGATGTCCCAGCCGTCGTGGCGGTAGGTCAGGCCGACCTGGTAGCTGCCGCCTTCGTCCTGCAGCGACAGCACGCGGCGGTAGTCGCCGTTCATGCGCCAGCCGCGCGCCTGCGACCATGGATCGGCCGGGTTGGCGGCGCCGCGCCTGGTCTCGCCGAGCGAAAGCGAGAGCGCGGCCAGGGCCAGCGCGCCCAACGGCGCCGCGGACGGCGCCGGGAACAGGCTGGCGCCGTGGCGGTCGATCAGGCCGGTATCCAGGTCGGCCGTGGAGAAGGCTTCGCCTTCGACCAGGCGCTTGAGGAAGGCGATATTGGTGGCCAGGCCGACGATGCGGAACTCGGCCAGGGCTTGCGACAGGCGCGCCAGGGCCTGGGTGCGGTCCGCGCCCCAGACGATCAGCTTGGCGATCATCGGATCGTAGAAGGGCGAGATCGCATCGCCTTCGCGCACGCCCGAATCGACGCGCACGGCGGCCGGATTGGCGCCGTCGGCGCCCAGCTCGAACTCGACCGCGCGCGGGGTGTCCATGTGGCGCAGGGTGCCGATCGAGGGCAGGAAGCCCTTTTCCGGATTCTCGGCATACACGCGCGCCTCGATCGCATGGCCGTGGATCGCCAGCTCGCTCTGCTTCTTCGGCAGCGGCTGGCCCGCGGCCACGCGCAGCTGCCACTCGACCAGGTCGGTGCCGGTGATCATTTCGGTGACCGGGTGTTCCACTTGCAGGCGGGTGTTCATCTCCATGAAGTAGAACGAGCCGTCCTGGTTGGCGATGAATTCCACCGTGCCGGCGCCCACGTAGCCCACCGCGCGCGCCGCGTTGACGGCCGCTTCGCCCATGGCGGCGCGGCGGTCCAGGCTCATGCCCGGAGCCGGCGCTTCTTCCAGCACCTTCTGGTGGCGGCGTTGCACCGAGCAGTCGCGCTCGTGCAGGTAGACGCAGTTGCCGTGGGTGTCGGCGAACACCTGGATCTCGATGTGGCGCGGGCGGATCAGGTATTTCTCGACCAGCACCTTGTCGTCGCCGAAGGAGCTGATCGCTTCGCGCTTGCACGAGGCCAGCGCGGCCTCGAAGTCTTCCGAGCGCTCGACCACGCGCATGCCCTTGCCGCCACCGCCGGCGCTGGCCTTGAGCAGCACCGGGTAGCCGATGCGGTCGGCCTGTTCGCGCAAGAAGCCTGGTTCCTGGTTGTCGCCGTGGTAGCCCGGCACCAGCGGGACGTTGGCGCCTTCCATCAGCTGCTTGGCGGCCGACTTGGAACCCATCGCGCGCATCGAGGAGCCCGGCGGGCCGATGAAGACCAGGCCGGCGGCCTGCACCGCTTCCGCGAACTCGGCGTTCTCGGACAGGAAGCCATAGCCCGGGTGGATCGCCTGGGCGCCCGTGGCCTTGGCTACCTCGATGATCTTCTGGCCGCGCAGGTAGCTGTCCTTGGCCGCGGCCGGGCCGATCAGGACCGCCTCATCGCAGACCGCCACGTGCTTGGCCCCGGCGTCGGCTTCCGAATACACGGCCACGGTGCGGATGCCCATGCGGCGCGCGGTGGCGGCGACACGGCAGGCGATTTCGCCACGGTTGGCGATGAGGATCTTGGTGAACATGCGTTTGAATCTTTCGCTTATGGTTGTTCGGATAGGGGCGCGGCCGTGTCTCTCCGGCCGCGTGGTGAATCAGCAGCCGCAGGCTTCCTTCTGCACCGATTCCAAGGTTGCGGCGCGGGTCTTCAGGCCGAGCTTCTCGAGCAGCACGCGGTCGTCGTCCGCTTCCGGGTTGCCGGTGGTGAGCAGCTTGTCGCCGTAGAAGATCGAGTTGGCGCCAGCCATGAAGCACATCGCCTGCACGGCTTCGCCCAGCTCGCGGCGGCCGGCCGACAGGCGCACGCGCGCCTGCGGCATGGTGATGCGCGCCACCGCGATGGTGCGCACGAACTCGATCGGGTCCAGCTTCTCGATGCCGTGCAGCGGCGTGCCTTCCACCTGCACCAGGTGGTTGACCGGCACCGATTCCGGGTAGGGGTTCAGGTTGGCCAGCTGGGCGAGCAGGCCGGCGCGCTGTTCGCGCGTCTCGCCCATGCCCACGATGCCGCCGCAGCAGACCTTCAGGCCGGCGTTGCGCACGCGGCCCAGGGTGTCCAGGCGGTCCTGGTATTCGCGGGTCGAGATGACGTTGTTGTAGAAGTCCGGCGCGGTGTCGATGTTGTGGTTGTAGTAGTCCAGGCCCGCGTTCTTCAGCTGCTCGGCCTGGCCTTCCTCCAGCATGCCCAGGGTGGCGCAGGTTTCCAGGCCCAGGGCCTTCACTTCACGCACCATGTTCTCGACCTTTTCCATGTCGCGTTCCTTCGGGCTGCGCCACGCCGCGCCCATGCAGAAGCGGGTCGCGCCGCTGGCCTTGGCCTGGCGCGCGGCATCCAGCACGGTGTCGATGTCGAGGATCTTCTTGGCTTCGACGCCGGTGTCGTAGCGCGCGGCCTGCGGGCAGTAGCCGCAGTCTTCCTCGCAGCCGCCGGTCTTGATCGACAGCAGGGTGGCCAGCTCGACGTCGCCATCCGGGAAGTTGGCGCGGTGCACGGTCTGGGCGCGGTGCATCAGTTCCGGAAAGGGCAGCTCGAACAGCGCCAGCACGTCGGCCAGCGGCCAGGTGGCGTCAGGCCTTTCCTTGATCGCGGCGGTCGGGCGGTGCAGGGCGACGGTATTCGTTTGGGACATGGGGATTCCTTCTAGGTCTGGACCCGCGCGGACGGCCATCCCGGCAGCCCTGCGAGGTCGATGTACTCGGCCGCCGCGGCGGCCGTGGGTTGTTCCAGGCGCGGCACGTGGCCCAGCATCGGGGCCGGGATGCGCTGTGCCAGCGCGTCGATATTCTCTTGCATGAAGCGCATGTCGGCGTCGGCCGTGTTGGCGACCCAGCCGGCCAGCACCAGGCCGCGCGCCACGATCGCCTCGACAGTGAGCAGCGCATGGCTGATGCAGCCCAGGCGCAGGCCCACCACCAGGATCACCGGCAGGTTGAGCTGGGCGGCCAGGTCGGCGCTGTCGAAGTCGTCGTTGAAGGGCACGCGGAAGCCTCCCACGCCTTCGACCACCACCGCGTCGGACGCGGCCAGGATCTCGGCATAGGCGGCGATGATCGGCACCGGTTCGATGGTCACGCCTTCCAGCGCGGCGGCGATGTGCGGGGCGGCCGGTTCGCGCAGCATGAAGGGCGTGGTGATCGAGGAGGGCAGGTGCACGTTGCCGGCGGCAGCCAGCATGTCGGCGTCCTCGTTGTGCAGCTCGCCGTCGATCATCTCGGCGCCGGCGGCGACCGGCTTCATGCCGCAGGCGCGGCGGCCGCTGCGCACCAGCTTGTGCAGGATCGCGCTGGACACCAGGGTCTTGCCGATCTCGGTGTCGGTGCCGGTGACGAAGCAGCAGAAGCGCGGCGGCTTGCCTTCGCTGGCGCGCAGTTCAGGTTGCGGTTGCGGTTCAGGAGCGGGCACGCGCGGGAGCGGCTTGATGGCGGCTTGCGGCGCCACCACCGGCATGTCCGGTTCGTTCAGGTTCTTCATGTCGCGGATCTTTCCAGTTCGTTGAGCGCGCGCGCCAGCCGCGCGACCTCGTCGTGGCTGTGCGCCGCGCTCAGGGTCACGCGCAGGCGCGCGCTGCCCGGCGCCACGGTCGGCGGGCGGATCGCCGGCACCCACAGGTCCTGCTCGTGCAGGGCGCTGGAAGCGCGCAGCGCATCGTCGTTGGCGCCGATGACGACCGGCTGGATCGCCGTGGCGGACGGCATCAGCTGCCAGCGCCGCAGGCGCAGGGCGTCGCGCAGGTGATCGACCAGCGCGGCCAGGCGGGTGCGGCGTTCATGGCCTTCGGGCCCGCCTATGATATCAAGGCTGGCAAGCAGGGCGTGGGCCAGGGCCGGGGGAGCTGCGGTGGTGTAGATGTAGGGGCGGGCGCGCTGCACCAGCAGTTCGATCACGCTGGCGTGCGCCGCGATGAAGGCGCCGCCGACGCCGGCGGCCTTGCCCAGGGTGCCCATGTAGACCAGGTTGGGCGAGCGCAGATTGAAATGCTCCAGCGCGCCGCAGCCCTGTTCGCCGAGTACGCCGAAGCCGTGGGCGTCGTCCACCACCAGCCAGGCGCCGTGGCGCTCGCAGGCGGCCAGCAGCTGCGGCAGCGGGGCCAGGTTGCCGTCCATGCTGAACACGCTGTCGGTGACCACGATTTTCGTACTTGCATCGCTGGCGGCGAGCTGGCGCTCCAGCGCCTCGGCGTCGCCGTGCGGGTAGACGGTGACGCCGGCCTTGGCCAGGCGCGCGCCGTCGATCAGCGAGGCGTGGTTCAGCGCTTCCGAGAAGATCATGGCGCCGGCGTCCGCGCCCAGCGCGGTCAGGATCGCCAGGTTGGCCATGTAGCCGGTGCACAGGTAGAGTGCGCGCGGCTGCTCCAGCCAGGGCGTCATCCACTCTGCCAGGCGCTCTTCGAGCAGCGCGTGGGCGCGGCTATGGCCGCTGACCAGGTGCGAGGCGCCACTGCCCGCGCCGTACAGGGTGGCGCCTTCGCGCAGGGCTTCGATCACCCGCGGGTGGGCGGCCAGGCCCAGGTAGTCGTTGCTGCAGAAGGCCAGCATGGCGCGGCCGTCCACGACCTGGTTGGGCGCGCAGGCGCTGTCGGCCACGCGCAGGCGGCGCACCAGGCTCTGGGCGGCCAGTGCGTCGAGCTTGCGGTCGATCTGCTCGATCAGGTTCATGGGGCGATCACGGATTCGAACACCTTCTGCGTGCGCGCGGCCAGGCCGGCGACGTCCTCGTCGTCCAGCACATAGGGCGGCATCAGGTAGACGGTACGGCCGATCGGGCGCAGCAGCAGTTCGTTTTCCACCGCGGTGCTGAAGAAGCGGCGCGAGAAGGTGGAGGCGCGGTCCTTGTCCGGCTCCACGGCGTCGAACGCGAAGATCATGCCGCGCTGGCGGAAGTGGCGCGCGCGCTCGTGCTCGGCCAGCGGCGCCAGGGCCACGGTCAGCTTGGTGGCCAGCTCGCGGTTGCGGTTCAGGACATCGTCTTCCTCGAAGATGTCGAGCGTGGCCAGGGCCGCGCGGCAGGCCAGCGGATTGCCGGTGTAGGAATGCGAGTGCAGGAAGCCGCGCGTGATGTCTGCGCTGTAGAAGGCCTGGTAGATCTCGTCGCGGGTCAGGACCAGCGACAGCGGCAGGTAGCCGCCGCTGATGCCCTTCGACAGGCACAGGAAGTCCGGCCAGATGGCCGCCTGCTCGCAGGCGAAGAAAGTGCCGGTGCGGCCGCAGCCGACCGCGATCTCGTCGGCGATCAGGTGGACGTGGTGCTGGTCGCACAGCTCGCGCAGCAGTTCCAGGTAGAGCGGGTCGTACATCGCCATGCCGGTCGCGCACTGCACCAGCGGCTCGACGATGATGGCGGCGATCTTGTCGCCGCGCTCTTCGAACAGTTGCTGGACTTCCTTGATGGCGCGGCGCGCCACGTCCTGGGCGGATTCGCCCTCGAGGGCATTGCGCGCGTCCGGCGCGGAGACCACGGTTGATGCGCGCAGCAGCGGGCCGTAGGCGTCCTTGAACAGCGGGACGTCGGTGACGCTGAGGGCGCCGATGGTCTCGCCATGGTAGCTGCCCTGCAGGCAGACGAATTCCTGCTTGGCCGGATAGCCCGCATTGCGCCAGGCGTGGAAGCTCATCTTCATCGCGATCTCGACCGCGGACGCGCCGTCCGAGGCGTAGAAGGCGTGACCCAGCGCATGGCCGGTGAGCGCGGCCAGGCGTTCCGACAGTTCGATCACCGGCTCGTGGGTGAAGCCGGCCAGCATGGCGTGTTCCAGGCGGTCGAGCTGGTCCTTCAGGGCCGCGTTGATGCGCGGATTGGCGTGGCCGAACAGGTTGACCCACCAGGAGCTGATGGCGTCCAGGTAGCGGCGGCCTTCATGGTCGACCAGCCAGGGGCCCTTGCCATGGCTGACGGCGATCAGGGGCACCTCCTCGTGGTGCTGCATTTGCGTGCAGGGGTGCCACACGCTGCGCAGGCTGCGCGCGATCCAGTCGGAGGAGGTGGGGTGCTTCACGATGCTTTTCCAGTATGTCAGTTCAGCCAGGAAGGCTTGCGTTTCTCGAGGAAGGAAGCCACGCCCTCGCGCCCTTCCATCGAGGCGCGGATGGCGGCGATGCGCTTGGCGGTGTCAAGCAGCAGCGCGTCGGTGACGGGCTCGCCGACGACTTCGCGCACCAGCTTCTTGGCTACCATGACGGCGTTCGGGCTGTTGTTGACCAGGCTCTTGGCGATGGCGGCCACGGTGGCGTCGAGTTCATCCGCGCTCACCACTTCATGGGCAAAGCCGATGCGGCGCGCTTCAACAGCGTCGAAGCGCTCGGCGGTCAGGAAGTAGCGGCGCGCGGCCTGCTCGCCCATGGCCTTGATGACATAGGGCGAGATGGTGGCCGGGATCAGGCCCAGCTTCACCTCGGACAGGCAAAAGCCCACGGTGTCGGCGGCGACCACGATGTCGCAGGCCGCCACCAGGCCCATGCCGCCGGCGTAGCAGTCGCCCTGGACCTTGGCCACGGTCGGCTTGGGGCACAGGTAGATGGTGCGCAGCATGTCGGCCAGGCGCGCGGCGTCTTCCTGGTTCTCGCTGTGCGAGTAGCCGGCCATCTTCTTCATCCAGTTCAGGTCCGCGCCGGCGCAGAAGGCCGGGCCGTTGGCGGCCAGGACGACGGCGCGCACCAGTTCGTTGCGGCCCAGTTCATCGAACACCAGCGCCAGTTCGGCGATGGCGTGCTCGTTGAAGGCGTTGCGCAGCTCGGGGCGGTTCAGGGTGACGGTGGCCAGCTTGTCCGCGATGGAGACAGTGAGCGTTTGATATTCCATGTTCGTCTCCTTCTTACATGCGGAACACGCCGAACTTCGTGTCCTCGATCGGCTTGTTGAGCGCCGCCGACAGGCCCAGGCCCAGCACCATGCGGGTGTCGGCCGGATCGATCACGCCGTCGTCCCACAGGCGCGCCGAGGCGTAATAGGGGTGGCCCTGGTGCTCGTACTGGTCCTTGATCGGCTGCTTGAAGGCATTCTCCTCGTCCGCCGACCACTGGCCGCCCTTGGCTTCGATGCCGTCGCGCTTGACGGTAGCCAGCACCGAGGCCGCCTGGTCGCCACCCATCACCGAGATGCGCGCGTTCGGCCACATCCACAGGAAGCGCGGAGAGAAGGCGCGGCCGCACATGCCATAGTTGCCGGCGCCGAAAGAGCCACCAATGATCACGGTGAACTTCGGCACCGAGGCGGTAGCGACCGCGGTCACCATCTTGGCGCCGTTGCGGGCGATGCCCTCGTTCTCGTACTTGCGGCCGACCATGAAGCCGGTGATGTTCTGCAGGAAGACCAGCGGGATCTTGCGCTGGCAGCACAGTTCGATGAAGTGGGTGCCTTTCAGCGCCGATTCCGAGAACAGGATGCCGTTGTTGGCGATGATGCCGACCTTCATGCCATAGATGTGGGCGAAGCCGCACACCAGGGTCGTGCCGTAGCGCGCCTTGAATTCGTCGAACTCACTGCCGTCGACCACGCGCGCGATCACTTCGCGCACATCGAAGGGCTTCCTGGTATCCACGGGGATCACGCCGTACAGTTCTTCCGGTGCGAACTTCGGCTCCACGCTCTCGCGCACCACGCCCTGCACGGGCTTGCTGCGGTTCAGGTTCGAGACGATGTTACGCGCCAGCGACAGGGCGTGCAGGTCGTTCTGGGCCAGGTGGTCGGCCACGCCGGACAGGCGGGTGTGGACGTCGCCGCCGCCCAGGTCCTCGGCGGTGACGACTTCGCCGGTCGCGGCCTTCACCAGCGGCGGGCCGCCCAGGAAGATGGTGCCCTGTTCCTTGACGATGATCGATTCGTCGCTCATGGCCGGCACATAGGCGCCGCCGGCGGTGCAGGAGCCCATCACGACCGCGATCTGCGGAATGCCCTTGGCCGACATGTTGGCCTGGTTGTAGAAGATGCGCCCGAAGTGGTCGCGGTCCGGGAACACGTCGTCCTGGTTCGGCAGGTTGGCGCCGCCCGAGTCGACCAGGTAGATGCAGGGCAGGTTGTTCTGCTCGGCGATCTCCTGGGCGCGCAGGTGTTTTTTCACCGTCATCGGGTAATAGGTGCCGCCCTTGACGGTGGCGTCGTTACAGACGATCACGCATTCCTGGCCGGCGACGCGGCCGATGCCGGTGATGATGCCGGCGGCGGGAGCCGCACCTTCGTACATCTCGTAGGCGGCCAGCTGGGAGAACTCGAGGAAGGGCGTGCCCGGGTCGAGCAGCATTTGCACGCGGTCGCGCGGCAGCAGCTTGCCGCGGGCGACGTGCTTGGCGGACGCGGCTTCGCCGCCGCCCTGGGCCATCTGGGCGACCTTGGCGCGCAGGTCGTCGACGACCGCCTGCATGGCGGCCGCGTTCGCCTTGAAATCTTCACTGCGCGGGTTGAGTTTGCTCTCGATCTGGGGCATGTGCCGTCCTCACTGTCTCTGCTGTTATTCTTTCTCGGGGAAACTGCCGTCCAGGTAGAACCAGCGTGGCGCGCCGCTGTCGGGATCGGGCTCGCGCAGGAAGCGGCTGACTTCATGCAGCCGGTGCGCGCGTCCGCCGATCTTGAAGCGGGCGACGAATTCCACGGTGTCGCTGTCTGGATGGTCCGGCAAATTTACTTTACGTTGACGTAAACGTAAAGCAGATTTTATCTCAAGCCCGAGCCAGCGGATCGGCTCTTTTTCATCGATGATGGGCTCGGTCGGCCGTGTGCTGGGATGCCAGGTTGACAACAGGTACGGCTCGTCCTTGAGCACGTACGCCGTATAGCGCGAGCGCATCAGGGCCTCGGCCGTGGGCGGCAGCGCGGCGCCGGACAGGTAGGGGCCGCAGCAGGAATCGAAGGAAGCACCACCGCAGGGGCAGGCGGAAGAGGCAGGGCGGATAGACATGGCGGCAATTATCCGCGATTTCGCCAATGTCCGAGGCCCGTCCCCGAAGTGGAACGCCTCAGCCGCGCAGGGTCAGCCCGTCCAGCGTGAAGGGCGGCGCCTTGCCCTGCATCGCCCCGGCCAGCAGCGCGGCGGTGCCGCAGGCGAAGGTGAAGCCGAGGGGGCCGTGGCCCACGTTCAGCCACAGGTTGCCGTAGGGCGTGGCGCCGATGATGGGGGCGCTGCTCGGCGTCGCCGGACGCAGGCCGGCCCACACCGACAGCTTCGAATAATCGGCGGCGCGCGGCATGGTCTCGCGCACCAGGTGCGTCAGGCTGGCGACCCGCCTGGGATCGTGGCGCAGGTCCTCGCCCACCATGTCGACCATGGCGGCCACGCGCAGCCTGTCGCCGATGCGCGCGTACAGCACCTTGCGCTCGAAGTCGGTGACGCTGATCTCGGGTGCGATATCGTCGAGGCGGATCGGCGCCGTCAGGCTGTAGCCTTTGAGCGGATACAGCGGCAGGCGGATGCCGGCGCTGGCGGAGATGTCGCGGCTCTGGATACCGGCCGCCAGCACATAGGCGTCGGCCGAGAGCAGCCCGCTGCCGGTCTCGACGCCCGTGATGCGGCCCTTCTCCGAGCGCAGGCGCAGCGCCTCGCCATGCACGACGCCCTTGAAATTCGCATGCTCCCGCAGGCGCGCGGCCAGGGCCTGGCAAAAGGCGTGGCAGTCGGCCACCGCTTCGCCGGCGTTGTAGATGCCGCCCGCGAGCAGGGGTTCGGCCGCGGCCAGCGAGGGTTCGCGCTCGGCGCAGTCCTTGGCCGACCAGACCTGGCCGGCCCCGGCCTTGGCGGCCGCTTTCTCGAAAATGTCGCGCGAGCGATACACCACCAGCTTGCCGGCGTCGCGCCAGTCGAAGGCTTCGAGCGGCACCGCCACTTCCAGCTGCTTCATGGCCTGGCGCGACAGCTCACCCAATTCGAGCAGCTTGGCGGTGGTGCGGCGGTTGACGTCGGCGCGGCAGTGGGCCAGGAAGCTGGCCAGCCAGCGGTATTGGCGCAGGTCGGCTTCCGGCTTGAAACGCAGCGGGCCGTGCTCCTGGAACAGCCACTGGAGCGCCTTGAGCGGCACGCCTTCATCGGCCAGGGGCGAGACGTAGCGGTAGCTGAGCTGCCCGCCATTGCCGTAGCTGGCGCCGCTGCCCACCTCGGGCGCGCGTTCCAGCAGGGTGACGCCATAGCCCGCCTCGGCCAGCCACCAGGCGGAAGTCAGGCCGACCACGCCGCCGCCGATGACGATTACTTGCTGCATTTCTCACTCGTTTTTTCAGATTCGGAGGATGAGCTTAGGTGTTTGGCCCGGCCCAGGCCAATGAATGCTGAGCGAGCGCTCATAACCGGGATATATGCGCGCATTTGGACTCCCGTTCAGTTCTATTGGCCGACGTTTGTGCCAAGGATGGCGTGGCGATGCAGGGCGGTGAGGATGCGCTCCTCGAAGCGCGCCAGCGCCGAATAGCTGCCCTTCTGCGCTTCCGGGTCGGCCGAGCTGCCGCCCACCAGCACCACCATGCCGTTGCCGCTTGCGCGCTCAAAAGCGAACACCGAGCGCAGGCCGTAGGCGTCGCCGAGGTGGCCGACGGCGTCGAAGCCTTCGGCCAGGCGCATGCCCGGCTTGTCGGGGAAATGCTGGTTGCCCAGGCCCCAGGCCTGGTAGAAGCCGTCCAGGGTAGCGCCATTGCCATTGCCACTGCGGCGCGCCGGGTCGAAGGTCCACTGGCGCGCGAACATGCGTTCGAGGGTCTCGCGCTTGAGGATCCGGGTGCCGCCATGCATCCCATCCTGCATCAGCATGCGCATGACCACGCCCAGGCCGCGCGCCGAGATGCGCAGCCCACCCGTGGGGCTGTAGGGCGTGGCGTTGACGCCGGGGACGTAGCCGTCGAGCCTGGCCGGCGGCCTGGCGTGGTAGTCGTCGACCTGGGCGATCCAGGGCCCGGCGGCGTCCCATATTTCGGTGTCCGTGGTGCGCTTGCGGTACAGGGTGGCCAGGTTCGCCAGCGCCGCCGGCGGCAGTTCGGACGGGTGGTAGGCGGCCTCGATGCCCAGCGGCTGGAACAGCAGGCGCTGCATCAGCGCATTGAATCGCTCTCCCGTCACTCGTTCCATGACGGTGCCGATAATGCCCCAGCCGAGGTTGCAGTAGGTGAAATACTCGCCCGGCGCCGCCTGGGCCGACCACATGGCCGTCGCGCCCGGCGCCAGCACGTCCTTCAGCGCGGTCGTGTTCGGCCACGAATAGCCGCCGTCGTCGCGCAGCGAGGAGGTATGGCTCAGCATCAGGCGCAGGCTGATGGGCTGCTTGGGAAAATGCGGATTGCGCAGCGGGAAGCCGAGGTAGCCGGAGACGTCGGCGTCCAGGTCCAGCTTGCCGTCCTCGACCAGGCGCATCAGGCCCAGCGTGGTGTGCAGCTTCGAGACCGAGGCGATGCGGTACAGGGTGCTTGGGGCGGCGGGACGGTCCGGGCCAATCGTACGGCGCCCGAACGCGGCTTCATAGACCGGCCGGCCGGCGCGGATCGCCAGCACCGACAGGCTGGCGAGCTGCATGGCGGGGTCCTCCGCGATGGCGGCCAGTTCGGCGTCCAGGGCGCGCAAGGAGGCGCCGGGGGCCGGGGGCGCCGCGAACAGCGGCTCCATCGCGCCCAGCATGACCATTCCCAGCACGGAACGCCGTCCCTGGTTCATTTCTGTCTCCTGATAATCGATGTTGTCGCGGATGAGCATACGGACCGCGTGGAATCCTTGCCAAATGAATAGCCGTCGCACGGGCATAACCGTTTTGTATTGGCATCAAGTGGTATGCTCATAACTCCGCCGCATGCGCATACAAGATTTTTTCATGGCGCGGGCCGATCCAGCGCCCGACACAGCCATTACACTCGTTTCATGTCCATGACACCCCCCAGCACCGGATTCCAGGTCAACCTGGACGACAACTCGCCGCTCTACATGCAGCTGGCGCGCAGGCTCGCGCAGGACGTGCGCGACGGCCGCTACCAGGCGGACCAGGCGCTGCCGTCCGAACGCACCTTGTCCGAGCAGCTGGACGTCTCGCGGGTGACCGCGCGCAAGGCCATCGACCAGCTGGTGGACCAGGGCCTGGTGGTGCGCCGCCGCGGTTCGGGCAACTACATCGCGCCGCGCATCGAGCAGCCGCTGTCGAACCTGTCGAGCTTTTCCGAGCAGCTGCAGCAGCGCGGCTACCGCCCCGGCTCGCACTGGCTGCGGCGCGAGGTGCTGCCGGCCGACGCCGACGAGCAGCTCTCGCTGGGCCTGTCGCCGGGCACGCGCGTGGCCCGGCTGGAGCGCCTGCGCCTGGCCGACGACATGCCGATGGCCTACGAGATCAGCGTGATCCCGGCCACCGTGCTGCCGCGTCCCGAGGGCGTCACCAATTCGCTCTACGCCCACCTGGCCAAGACCGGCCACATGCCGGTGCGCGCGCTGCAGCATATCCGCGCCATGAACGCGCCGCTCGAGCTGGCCGAGCGCCTCGACATCACGGAAGGGCGGGCGGTGCTGTTCATCACCCGGGTCGGCTACCTGGAATCGGGCGAGCCGGTCGAGCTGACGCATTCCTACTGCCGCAGCGACCACTACGATTTCGTGGCCGAGCTTCGTAGAGCAACATAAGCTTTTGGCATGAGGGCAGCCGATTCTTTCATGAGATGGCTTGCCGAATTGGTATTACACTGGTTTTATCGATCACTGCGCATTTGAACAAGAGACGGCGATGCTGAAAACCGAAACCCCTTCCCAGGCGCATGCCTCCCTCGACCAGTACGCCACGCCCGACCTGGTCAATGTCTTCGTCGACGACCAGCTCAACGCCGTCAACGCCGTGCGCGCCGCCGCGTCCAGCATCGCGCGCGCGGTGGACGCCGCGCTGCCGCGCATGGAAGCGGGCGGACGCCTGATCTACGTGGGCGCGGGCACCTCGGGCCGCCTGGGCGTGCTCGACAGCGTCGAGCTCTACCCGACCTTCTCCTGGCCGCACGGCCGCGCGGTGGCGCTGCTGGCCGGCGGCAGCGACGCCATGTTCGTGGCGGTGGAAGGGGCGGAGGACGACTTCGGCCAGGGCGCGGCCGACCTGCGCAGCGTGAACGTGGGACCGGACGACGTGGTGCTGGCCATCGCCGCCTCGGGCGGCACGCCCTATGTGCTGGGCGCGCTGGAGGCCGGACGCGCCGCCGGCGCCCTGACGGTGGGTTTCGCCAACAACGCCGACGCCCCGGTGGCCAACGAGGCCGAGATCGGCGTGACCCTGGACACCGGCCCGGAAGTGGTCTCGGGCAGCACCCGCCTGAAGGCCGGCACCTCGCAGAAGATCGCCCTGAACACCTTTTCCAGCGCCCTGATGGTGCGTTTGAACAAGGTCTACGGCAACCTGATGGTAGACTTGAAGGCGACCAACGCCAAGCTGGTGCGGCGTGCGATCCGTCTGACCTCCTTCGCTACCGGCGCCGACGAGGCGGCCGCGCGCGCAGTGCTGGAGCAGTGCGGTTTCCACGTCAAGACCGCGATCGTGGCCTTGTCCAAACAAACCAGTGTCGAGCAGGCGCAAGCGCTGCTGGAAGCGGCGCACGGCAGCGTGCGCAAGGCGCTCGCCTGATCCGCGGCGCGCGGCTTCCCGCGCGCCCTCCCGCCCGGCACACGAAAGAGTCATGCAAACTTCGCAAGCGAATCACACCGGGCGCAGCCCCTGGGCCTGGGTGCCCTCCCTGTACTTTGCCCAGGCCATACCCTACGTGGTGGCGAACAGCCTGTCGGTCGTCATGTACAAGGACATGGGGGTCTCGAATACCGACATCGCCTTTTATACCAGCCTGCTCTACCTGCCCTGGGTGATCAAGCCCCTGTGGTCGCCCATCGTCGACATGGTCGGCACCAAGCGCCGCTGGACCGTGCTGCTTCAGCTGGCGATGGCCGCCGCGCTGCTTGGCGTGGGCCTGGTGCTGCACCTGCCGGCCTTCTTCATGGTCAGCCTGGTCGTGATGTGGGTCATGGCTTTCAGCTCGGCCACCCATGACATCTCGGCCGACGGCTTCTACATGCTGGGCCTGCGCCAGCAGCAGCAGGCCGCCTTCGTGGGCGTGCGCTCCACCTTCTATCGCCTGGCCACCCTGGTCTGCAACGGGCCCCTGGTGATGCTGGCCGGCTTCCTGGCCGTGAGCCTGGCGGACGTGCACCAGGCCTGGTCGGTGACATTCTTCGTGATGGCCGGCCTGTTCTTCGCCGCCTTCGCCTGGCACCAGTTCATCCTTCCCAAGCCCGACAGCGACCATGCCGTGGCGTCGACCGGCAATCCGCTGCGCGACTTCTTCGGCACCTTCGGCGCCTTCTTCGGCAAGCGCGACATCTGGCTGATCCTCGGTTTCATCCTGACCTTCCGCCTGGGCGAGGCCCAGCTGCTCAAGCTGGTCGCGCCCTTCCTCAAGGACCCGGTCGAGAAGGGCGGCCTGGGATTGAGCACCGCCCAGTACGGCCTCGCCTATGGCACGGTCGGCATCCTGGCCCTTACCCTGGGCGGCCTGGCCGGCGGCTGGCTGATCTCGCGCCTGGGCCTGAAGCGCTGCCTGTGGCTGATGGTGTTCGCCGTGCACCTGCCGGACCTGGTCTTCGTCTACCTGTCGCAGACCCAGCCGACCGGCCTGGCCACCGTCTCGGCCTTCCTGGCGATCGAGCAGTTCGGCTACGGCTTCGGCTTCACCGCCATGATGATGTACATGATCATGGTGGCCGACGGCCCGTACAAGACCGCGCACTACGCGATCTGCACCGGCTTCATGGCGCTGGGCATGATGGTGCCGGGGATGTGGAGCGGCGCGCTGCAGGAGTACCTGGGGTACAAGCACTTCTTCATCTGGACCTGCCTGGCCACGATCCCCGCCTTCATCATGGCGGCGCTGGTGAGGATCGATCCGGAATTCGGGAAGAAATAAACCCGCCGATTATTCACGTACACATGACCGACGCACCCGTGCGCCTGACATCGCTCGACGCCTTCCGCGGCTTCACCATCGCCGCGATGGTGCTCGTGAATAATCCCGGCGACTGGGGCCACCTGTATCCGCAGCTGGCGCACGCGAAGTGGCATGGCTGGACCTTCACCGACACCATCTTCCCCTTCTTCCTGTTCATCGGCGGCGTCGCCATGGCGCTGTCGCTCGGGCGCCTGGCCGCCGCCGGCGCCGACAAGCCACGCCTGCTGCGCAAGCTCGCCGTGCGCGCCGCCATCATCTTCCTGATCGGCTTCCTGCTCAACCTGATCCCGCGCTTCGACCTCGGGACCGTGCGCATTCCCGGCGTGCTGCAGCGGATCGCCCTGTGCACCCTGCTGGCGGCGCCGCTCGTGGTCTACCTGCGCTGGCGCGGCCAAGCCGCGGCGATCGTCCTGCTGCTGGCCGTGTACAGCGCGCTGCAGCTGCTGGTCCCGGTGCCCGGGATCGGCGCCGGCGTGCTGGAGCCGGGCCAGGACTTCGGCGCCTACCTCGACCGCATGCTGCTTGGCGGCCACCTGTGGGTGCAGGCCAAGACCTGGGACCCGGAAGGCCTGCTGTCCACCTTGCCCGCCCTGTGCACCCAGCTGTGCGGCGTGCTGGCGGGACGCCTGCTGTTGTCCGCGCTGCCGCGCATCGAACAGGTGGTGTGGCTGCTGCTGGCGGGCCTGGCCTGCCTGGCCCTGGGCTCGACCCTGGACGCCCTGCTCATGCCGATCAACAAAAGCCTGTGGACGCCGTCCTATTGCCTGCTCATGAGCGGCTGGGCGCTGCTGGCCTTCGGCGCGGCCTACTGGCTGCTCGACGCCAATCCGCACGCGGCCCTGCGCGAGCGCGCCGCCGCGTGGAGCAAGCCTTTCCTGATCTACGGGATGAACGCGCTGTTCATCTTCGCGTTCTCCGGTTTCGTGGCCAAGATGCTGGGCTTTATCAAGCTGGACCAGCTGGATGGCAGCCAGCGCTCGCTCGGCCGCAGCCTGTACGCGCCCATCGAGGCGCTGCCGCTCGACCCGGTGGACACGTCCCTGTTATACGCCATCGCTTTCAATGCCTGCATGTTCGCCATCGCCTGGTGCATGTGGCGCAAGCGCTGGTTCGTCAAAGTCTAGAATAGAAAAAAATAAGGAGCCGATGTGCAGCCTGACCTGAAAAAACGCGCGTTCGCGCTTGCCGGCGTGGCCGGCGCCCTGGCCCTTGGCGGCTTCCTCACCGCTTGCACGACCCAGCCGACCGCGTCCAGCACGGCGCCGGGCGCGCCGGCGCCGGCCGATGCGCCGGTCGTCACCGGCGGCGACCAGCCGCCGCCGGCCCCGCGCGAATTCCGCGCCGCCTGGGTCTCGACCGTCGCCAACATCGACTGGCCGAGCAAGCAGAACCTGGGCGCCGCCCAGCAGCAGGCCGAAGCCCTGGCCATCCTCGACCGCGCCAAGGCGCTCAACCTGAACGCCATCGTGCTGCAGGTGCGTCCCTCGGCCGACGCCATCTACGCGTCCAGGATCGAACCCTGGTCCGAATACCTGACCGGCGCCCAGGGCAAGGCGCCCCAGCCCTGGTACGACCCGCTCAAGTTCTGGGTGACCGAAGCGCATGCGCGCGGCCTGGAGCTGCACGCCTGGTTCAACCCCTACCGCGCGCGCCACGACGGCGCCCGCTCGCCGGCCGCGCCCAACCACATCACCAACACCAAGCCGGCGGCGGTCAAGCGCTACGGCAAGTTCATGTGGATGGACCCGGCCGAGGAAGCGGCTTCGCAGCAGACCCTGGACGTGATCCTGGACGTGGTGCGCCGCTACGACATCGACGGCGTGCACATCGACGACTACTTCTATCCCTATCCGATCGAGGCCACGCCGGCCGAGGTGGCGGGCAATGCGGCGGCGCTGGACGGCAAGACCGGCAAGGCGGAACTCGACTTCCCCGACCAGCCGGCCTGGGACCGTTATCTTGCGGGCGGCGGCAAGCTCGATCGCGCCTCCTGGCGCCGCGACAACGTCAACCGCCTGATCGAGAACATCTACAAGGGCATCCGCCGCGAGAAGAGCTGGGTGCGCTTCGGCATCAGCCCCTTCGGCCTGGGCCGTCCGGACCGCCGCCCGCCCGGCATCACCGGCTTTTCGCAGTACGACAAGCTGTACGCGGACGCCGAGCTGTGGCTGCAGAACGGCTGGCTCGACTACTTCACGCCCCAGCTGTACTGGCCGATCGCGCAGACCGGCCAGGCCTACGACGTGCTGCTCGACTACTGGATCTCGCAGAACAGCAAGGGCCGCCACATGTGGCCGGGCCTGTTCACCAGCCGCATCGGCGCGCCGACCAAGGACTACCAGCCGGAAGAAGTGCTGCAGCAGATCAGCGTGACGCGCGCGCGCCCGGCGGCCAGCGGCCACGTCCACTTCAGCATGGCGGCCCTGATGCAGAACCGCAAGGGCATCAGCGACCAGCTGCGCGCCACCCGCTACACCGGCCCGGCGCTGGTGCCGGCCACGCCCTGGCTGTCCGGCGACGCACCGGGCGCCCCGACGGTGGCGGCCGAGCGCCGCAGGAACGCGCTCCAGCTTAAACTCAAGGCAGGCAAGGCGAACGCCCTGTACGCGATCTGGGCGCGCCACGGCAACGAATGGCGCTTCGCCGTGGCCCCGGCGTCAACCGTGGACTGGACCATTCCGGACGACGGCAAGCTGGGCGCGGCCGACGCGGTGTTCGTCAGCGCCGTCGACCGCCTCGGCGTCGAGGGCGCGCGGGTGCAGGTCTGGAACAAGTCTTGAGATGCCAGGCATAACCCTGGCTCATGCGGCCAGCGCCAGCATTCATTCGCGCCCTGGTGCGCGGGGAGCGTAAACTTGACGGTCATGCAAACTCACACGCAACACGCTCATGAAGGCCTGGGCCTCGGCATCGATGCCGGGGGCACCCAGACCCGCTGGGCCCTGGCGGCCCCCGGCGGCCACATCCTGGCCGAAGGCACGGTGGACGGCCTCTCGGCCTTGCAGATGGCCAGCAGCGAAGGCCGCGGCACGGTGCGCGCCACCTTCGCCGGCATGGCCCAGGCCGTGCTCGAACATGGCCGCCCGGCGGCCGTGCGCGCCGGCATGACCGGCTTCGGCGGCGAAGGCGAGCAGCTGGCGCGCTGGCTGGCGGGCTTCCTCGGCATCGAATCGGGCGCGGTCACGCTCTGCAACGACATCGAGATCGCCTATCTGGCCAGCTTCAGCCCCGGCGAAGGCTACCTGGTCTACGCCGGCACCGGCTCGATCGGCGCCTTCATCGACGCCGAAGGCGCGCTGCACCGCGCCGGCGGGCGCGGCGTGGTGCTCGACGACGGCGGCGGCGGCTTCTGGATCGCACGCGAGGCGCTGCGCCACATCTGGCGCAAGGAAGACGAGCAGCCCGGCAGCTGGGAAAGCTCGCCGATGGCCCAGGCCGTGTTCCAGCACATCGGCGGCAGCGACTGGTCGTATTCGCGCCAGTTCATCTACCACAGCGAGCGCGGCGAAGTCGGCAAACTGGCGCTGGCCGTGGCCGCCACGGCCGAGCGCGACCCGGTGGCGGCGAGCATCCTGTGCGAAGCGGGCAAGGAACTGGCGCGCCTGGCGCTGGCATTGACGCGCCGCTTCGGCCCGCGCCCGGTGGCCCTGACCGGCCGCGCGGCCGAGCTGCATCCGGTGATCGTCGACACCATGCGCGCCCTGCTGCCGCCCGACACCCCGTTCAGCCAGACCGGCCTGCGCGCCCACCATGCCGCCGCGCGCCTGGCCGCCGGACCCTTGCCCGGCATCGACTAGACTCACACAGGAAGACCATGAAGACCCTGATTTCCGTACTTGCCCTGGCCCTGCTGGCCGGCTGCGCCACCGGCCCGCGCTACGACACCACCTACAATGCCGTGGGCCAGTCGAGCCGCGTGCGCTTCCTGGTGCTGCACTACACGGTGGCGGACAAGCCGGCCTCGATCAAGATCCTGACCGAGCAGCAGGTAAGCGCTCACTACTTACTTACCGACGACCCGCAGCCGGTCATCTACCGCCTGGTGGACGAGAACCGCTCGGCCTACCATGCCGGCAACTCGAGCTGGAAGAACTACACCCAGCTCAACAACAGCTCGATCGGCATCGAGATCGTCAACGCCGGCTGGAAGGACACCCCGGAAGGCCGCGTGTTCGCGCCTTTCCCGCAGCCCCAGGTGGACGCCCTGGTGGGCCTGGTGAAGGACATCGTGCAGCGCCATGGCGTGGCGCCGGAAAACGTGCTCGGCCACAGCGACATCGCGCCGCTGCGCAAGCAGGACCCGGGGCCGCTGTTTCCGTGGCAGCGCCTGGCCCAGGAAGGCCTGGTGAAGTGGCCGGACGCGGGCCGCGTGGCCCTGGTGCGTCCGGTCTTCGACGCCTTCCTGCCGGACGTCGCCTGGTTCCAGCGCAAGCTGGCCATGCACGGCTTCGCGCTGCCCCAGACCGGGGTGCTGGACGAGGCCACCCGCACCACCCTGGCGGCCTTCCAGATGAAATACCGCCCAGGCGACTATGCCGGCAATCCGGACGCCGAGACCGCGACCCTGCTCGAAGTGCTGACCACGCCGCCGAATGCGCCGCTGCCGGTGTTCCCGGCCCAGACCGCGCCCGTGCCGCCCATGCCGCCTGCCGCGCCGGCCG
>NZ_JAGPWC010000008.1 GCF_018119405.1 Massilia sp. ST3
GGCATGGCGGGCGGCGGCGCGGGCGCGGCCGGCGGCGTCTGGTCCGCCACCAGGGCAAGGGTCGATTCGACCTGGGTCTCGCCGTACAGCCACAGCCCGGCGCCGGCCAGGCCCGCCACTGCAACGGCGGCGAGCGTCCACCCGAATGCCTTGCGGCCCCAGCGCTCCATCCACGGGACTGGTTCGTCGGGCAACTGGATCGACAGGTCCGGCTGCTGACTTGCAAAAGAGAAAAGATCTGGCGGCGGCTCGGACGACGGAACCGTCAGGTCCGGCGGCGGCGCCGGCGGCAGCGGCGGCCGGGCGGGCTGCTCGACAGGCGGGCGGCGGCCGCGCCATACCTGCGGACGCGCGGCGCTACCGGGCGCGGGCCGCGTAGGCGGCGGCGCACTGCTGCGCGATCTGGGTGGCAAGGCCGGCTGGGCGTCGCCGATATCTTCCAACAACTGGTTCTTCATCTACCAACATCCGCATGCGAACATGCCGATTGTAGCCAAACCCGGAAAATGCCCGCGCCGCGCTGGCCCGCTCAGGCCTTGGCCGGCTTCCAGGTGATGACGCGGTAGACGTACCAGGCCAGCAGCAGGACCAGGATGCCTTTCGACACCGGGTCGACATAGTCGGCCACGCGCTCGTACTGGCTCTCGAGCAGGAAACCGGCGCTTGTCAGGATCGCCGTCCAGATGAGCGAACCGATGGTCGAGTACAGCAGGAACTGCCCCATCGGCATGCAGGCCAGCCCGGCCGGCACCGAGATCAGGGTGCGGATCGCCGGGATCAGGCGGCCGAACAGCACCACCTTGCGGCCGTGGCGCTCGAAGGCCTCCAGTGCATGGTCGATCTCGCCGTGGGTCACCGTCATCCAGCGGGCATGCTTATCGGCAAACTTTTCCAGGCGCTCCTTGCCGTAGATCCTGGCCGCGTAATACCAGGGCAAGGCACCCGCGATCGATCCCGCAGTCCCCGCGATCAGCACGCCGGCCACGTGGAGGTCGCCGCGGGCGGCGACGAAGCCGGCGAAGGGCATGATCAGCTCGGAAGGGATGGGCGGGAACACGTTCTCCAGCGCCATCAGGGCGAAGACGCCGAGATAGCCGCTGGATTCGAGGAATTTGGTGATGAAATCGAACATCGGGTGGCACTCCTGGTTTGGATGGCAGCCGCTACCATACCAAAAATGCACGCATGCGACCGTTCGCCATGCCCCGCCCACCTCCCTGGGCCGCTTCTCTAGGCGGCTTCGAGCGCCCACCCCTGGCGCCGGCGCCAGGCCTGCGGCGCGACGCCGATCACCTCGTGGAAGGTGCGGGTGAAGTGCGACTGGTCGCAGAAGCCGTGGTGGTGGGCGATCACGGTCAGCGGTTCGCTCGAGACCAGCATCGCCTCGCAGGCCGCCGCCAGGCGGCGCCGGATGACGTAGACACGGGGCGGCACGCCCACGCTGTGCTTGAAGGCGCGCGTGAAATGGCTGACGCTCAGGCCGAGCAGCGCGGCCAGGGTGCCGGTGCGCAGGGTGGCGCCGAGGTTGGCGTCGATGTGGGCGGTGACCCGCCGCACCTGCCAGTCGGACAGGCCGCCCGCGGGCTGGCGCGGCAAGCGCAGGCCGATCGGGCGCGTCGGCGCGAAGGGGGTGGAGGACGGGGTCGACGGGGCAAGCTGCACGGGTATCTCCGGTGTGTCTGAACGGCGCGTTCAAGACACAATGTTGATGCCCGGGGGCTTTCGTGAACAGACAAGATCGGGGCAGCCCCATCCCCCACGAAAGTGGGGGTTCGCGCTCTTCCTCTTGGGTCGCGCCTCAGATCTCGATGAAGCCGCGCTCGATGCCGATCGTTACCGCATGGGTGCGGTTGTTCGCGCCCAGCTTGTCCATGATGCTGCGCATGTGGCCCTTGACCGTGTCTTCCGACAGGCCCAGTCCTGCGCCGATCTGCTTGTTGGCGTGGCCGCGCGCGATCAGCTCCAGCACCTGCAGTTCGCGCACCGTCAGCGCTTCCTGGCCCAGGTGCTCGGCCAGCTCGGCCGCGATCTGGGGCGGAAAATACCGGTGGCCGGCCGCCAGCTGGCGCACCGCGTCCGTCAACTCCTTGCGCAGCGCGCTTTTCAGCAGGTAGCCCTGGGCCCCGGCCTTGATCGCCTGCATGGCGCGGGCGTCGCCGCGGAAGGTGGTGAGGATCGCCAGGCAGGCCTGGGGCGACTCGGCGCGGATCGCCTGGATGGTTTCCATGCCGTTGAGCCGGGGCATCTGCAGGTCGACCAGGGTCACGTCCGGCCGCAGGCTCCGGTGCAGGATCACCGCCTCCTGGCCGTCGGCCGCCTCGCCGACCACTTCCATGTCGGCCTGGCTGCCGATCACGGCGGCGATCCCTTCGCGCATCAAGGGGTGGTCGTCGGCGACCAGTACGCGGATCGGTTTGTCGTTCATCTTCACTTATGCTTCCTTTCCTTCCGACCGCGCCGGCGCCAGCCACAGGATGGCCAGCAGCACGTGGATCACGGCGCCCAGCGGCGCGTACACCAGCGACAGCAGCACCGCCAGCGCATACAGGGCGATCGACAGGCGGCTCTTGCCGCTCCGCCAGGACAGGGCCCGCACGACGCCCCTGCCCCCGCCGGCCTCCAGGGTCCAGGACAGCAAGGTGAACGAGACCGAGCACAGCAGCAGGACCACGCCGTACAGGGCCACGGGGCCCGAGGCCATCGGATTCTCGCCTGCCCATGCCGTGACGAAGGGGATCAGCGACATCCAGAACAGCAGGTGCAGGTTGGCCCACAGGACCCGCCCGTCGACCCGCGCCACGCGCTCGAACAGCGCGTGGTGGTTGACCCAGTAGATGCCCACGTAGACGTAGCTGAGGGCGTAGCGCAGCCAGCCCGGCAGCACTTCGGCCACGTGGTGCAGGTCGGCCGAGTGCGGAGGCTTCAGCTCCAGCACCATGATCGTGATGATGATGGCGATCACGCCGTCGCTGAAGGCCTCGAGCCGGTTCTTGTTCATGGAGCGCTTGGTTCGGGTAGCCACAGATGCAGGCATAGTAACGCAACCGGCACCGCCAGCGCCACGAAGCCCACCGCCAGGTAGGCGAAGGCCGCCATGGCGCAGCCCAGGGCGAAGGCCGCCACCGGCCAGAAGAACTTGCCGCAGCGCGCACGGGTGGCGGCGTCGCCCGCGCCGCGCAGCCAGTCGACGCCGTCGATCA
Source organism: Massilia sp. ST3 (assembly GCF_018119405.1). GTDB lineage: Bacteria > Pseudomonadota > Gammaproteobacteria > Burkholderiales > Burkholderiaceae_D > Telluria. The sequence goes on from NZ_JAGPWC010000008.1 coordinate 3,201, forward strand.
CCAGCTGGGTGACGTTCCCGGTCATCATCGAGGTCGGCGCCAGGTGGGTGAGCAGCAGCTTGCTGGCCGCGCTGTGCGCGCCCATCGCCAGGGTGCCCAGCAGGCCGGCCGCCATCGCCAGGGGGCCGGCGCTGTTCCCGACCGGCTCGGCCAGCATGCCGCAGGCCATGAAGCCCAGCAGCAGCACCAGCTGCAGCGCATAGGTCGGCTTGACCGCCGACACGCCGCGCCGCTCGCAGCCTGCCACCAGCAGGCGCGCCGCCGCCACGCCCAGGATGAAGGCCGGGAAGGCCAGCAGCTTGAGCAAGGAAGGCGTCTGCGCCGGCTCGGCCAGCGAGACCGCGATCAGGACGAAGTTGCCGGTCACGTGGGCGGTGAACAGGCCGAACAGGGCGATGAAGCCGAGGGTGTCGACATAGCCCGCCAGCAGGCCCATGCTCACGCCCTGCAGGCGCTGGAAGGAGGCGGCCCGCATGTCAGAACGCGAAGCAGCTGCAGCCCAGCGCGCCCCAGAAGCCGCCGAAGTCCGACACCGGCATATTCGAGCGCCGCGCCCGGTCGTGCTCGTGGGCGTGCACGCCGCAGGCGCCGCGGCATTGGTGGGCCAGGCTGGCGACGGCAGGCTGGGGCGCCGGTTTGCGGTAATGACCAGGCACCTTCTGCACCGGCGACCATTCCGGCAGCACCGGCAGCGGCGGCGGCCCGAGCGCCGTGAATTCGGCCGCACCGTACACGATCTTGCCGCCCACCACGGTCAGCACCGATTCGATCGACTTGATCTCCTCCTCGTCCACGCTGAAGAAGTCTGCCGAGAGCACGGCCAGGTCGGCCAGCATGCCTTCCTGGATCTTGCCTTTCTTGCCCTGTTCGTTCGAGAACCAGGCGCTGCCCGTGGTCCAGAGTTCGAGCGCGACGCTGCGCGGCAGGTGGCCGGCGCTGCCGTACAGGGGCAGCCCGCCCACGGTGCGTCCGGACACCAGCCAGTACAGCGCGGTCCAGGGGTTGTAGCTGGCCACGCGGGTGGCGTCGGTGCCGGCGCCCACCGGGACGCCGGTTTCCAGCATGCGTTTGACCGGCGGGGTGGCGCGCGCGGCCTCGGCGCCGTAGCGGTCCACGAAGTATTCGCCCTGGAAGGCCATGCGGTGCTGGATCGCGATGCCGCCGCCGAGCGCCTTCACGCGGTCGATGTTGCGCGGCGTGATGGTCTCGCAATGGTCGAACATCCAGTACAGGCCGTCGAAGGGAATGTCGCGGTCGACCTTCTCGAACACGTCCAGCATGCGCGAGATCGATTCGTCATAAGTGGCGTGCAGGCGGAAGGGCCAGCGGTTGGCGACCAGGTGGCGCACCACCTTTTCCAGTTCGTCCTCCATGCCGGCGGCCAGGTCGGGACGCGGCTCGAGGAAGTCCTCGAAGTCGGCGGCCGAGAACACCAGCATCTCGCCGGCGCCGTTGTGGCGGTAGAAGTCGCTGCCCTGCCCCGGCGTGACCATGCCGGTCCAGCGCTGGAAGTCTTCCAGCTCCTTGCCCTTGTTCTGGGTGAACAGGTTGTAGGCGATGCGGATGGTGAGCTGGTTGGCGCTCTCCAGCTCCTCGATGACGGCATAGTCCTCGGGATAGTTCTGGAAGCCGCCGCCGGCGTCGATCGCGCTGGTCAGGCCCAGGCGGTTCAGCTCGCGCATGAACTGGCGGGTCGAGTTCACCTGCAGCTCGCGCGGCAGGGTCGGGCCCTTGGCCAGGGTGGCGTACAGGATCATCGCGTTGGGACGGGCGATCAGCATGCCGGTGGGGTTGCCAGCGGCATCAACCTGGATCTCGCCGCCCGGCGGATTCGGGGTGTCCCTGGTGTAGCCCACCGCACGCAGGGCCGCGCGGTTGAGCAGCGCGCGGTCGTACAGGTGCAGGATGAAGACCGGGGTATCCGGCGCGGCGGCGTTGATTTCGTCCAGGGTCGGCATGCGGCGTTCGGCGAACTGGAATTCGTTCCAGCCGCCCACCACGCGCACCCACTGGGGATGCGGGGTGCGCGCAGCCTGGTCCTTCAGCATGCGCAGCGCATCGGCCAGCGACGGCACGCCTTCCCAGCGCAGCTCCAGGTTGTAGTTCAGGCCGCCGCGGATCAGGTGCAGGTGCGAGTCGTTCAGGCCCGGGATCACGGTGCGGCCGTTCAGGTCGATGACCTGGCTGCCTTCGCTGCGGTGGCGCATGACGTCGTCGGTATCGCCCACGGCCAGGAAACGGCCGTCGCGGATCGCGACCGCGCTGGCCTGGGGCTGGCTCTTGTCCACCGTGTGGAAGCAACCGTTGAAGAGGATGAGCGCGGGCGAGGTGTCCTGGCCCTGGGTCGGCTGTGTTGGCATGATCTTGTACTCCTGGAGGCGCCGGACGCCATGGGCTGGCGCCGGCGGGTTGATGCGTGCCGGCCCGCGCGCCTGGCGCGGGCCGGGTTCAGGCTGCGGCGCTCAGCGCACCGGTGCGGGGACCGGAGCCAGTACTTCGTTCCGGCCCTGGTTGCGGGCCGCGGCCTTGTGCACCATGGTGTAGGCGTAGTCCACGCCCATGCCGTAGGCGCCCGAGTGCTCGGTGACGATCTTCATCACGGCCTCGTAGGTGTCGCGGTGCGCCCAGTCGCGCTGCCATTCGAGCAGCACCTGCTGCCAGGTCACCGGCACGGCGCCGGCCTGCACCATGCGCTGCATGGCGAAGTCGTGCGCATCCTTCGAGGTGCCGCCCGAGGCGTCGGCCACCATGTAGATTTCGTAGTCGCCTTCCAGCATGGCGCACAGGGCGAAGGTGGTGTTGCAGACTTCGGTCCACAGGCCGGCCACGATCACCTTCTTGCGGCCGTTCTCCTTCAGTGCGTCGCGGACCTTCTGGTCGTCCCAGGAATTCATCGAGCTGCGTTCCAGGATTTTATGATCCGGGAACACGTCCAGGATCTCCGGATAGGTCTTGCCCGAGAACGAATCGGTTTCGACCGTGGTGATCACGGTCGGGATGTTGAAGGCCTTGGCCGCCTTGGCCAGGCCGACCACGTTGTTCTTCAGGGTCTGGCGGTCGATCGACTGCACGCCGAAGGCCATCTGCGGCTGGTGGTCGATGATGATCAGCTGCGAGTTCTGCGGGGTCAGGACTTCGAGTTTTGGATTGCTCATGATGTCTCTCCTTCTGGTCAAGTAAGGGCCGGGGCGTGACCGCGGCCGTGGGAAATAGGGTTCAGCTATGCTGCTGCGGCTCGTCGGCCTTCGGCGTAACACCGGTGATCTTCGGCTGGCATTCCTGGGCGAACCAGGCTGCGCTCAGCGGCGCGCCCTCGATCAGGCGCTTGGCCACCGGCACCACCTGCTCGCCGATCAGCATGCCCAGCAGGCCGACCAGGGCAATGGCGGGCGGCGCCGGCGAGCGCACGTTGAGAAAACCGTACAGGAGGCCGGCGAGGATGCCGGCGCCTAATGAAATCAGGTACATCGTCCGCTCCTTTGCTTGTCGGCGCCGCAGGCCGGCGCCACCTGTTACCAGTATCGTCACCCGGACGTCCCGGCGCTAGAATCAGATTGCTCTTTTCGCCGGCCGGCCAAAGCCGCTACCATGTCGGGACCGCCACCACAGGACAGCCCCTTGCTCAAGCTCAGCCTCGACGCCCTCCAGATCATCGAAACCATTGCCCGCAAGGGCTCCTTCGCCAGCGCGGCCAAGGAACTGTTCCGCGTGCCCTCGACCATTTCCTACACCGTGTCCAAGCTCGAGGACGACCTGGGCGTGCGCCTGTTCGACCGCTTCGGCCCCAAGGTGGCCCTGACGCCGGCCGGCCGCGAACTGCTCAAGGAAGGCCGCTACCTGCTCAAGGCGGCGGGCGACCTCGAATCCCGCGTGCGGCGCGTGGCCTCGGGCTGGGAAACCGAGATCGCGCTGGGCATGGACTCGATGCTCTCGGCCGCCGGCCTGGAGCCCGACATCGCCGCCTTCTACGGGGTGGCCGACCAGACCCGGCTGCGCATCGTGCGCGAGTCCCTGTCGGGCACCTGGGACGCCCTGCTCGACCGCCGCGTCGACCTGCTGGTCGGCGCCGCCGGCGAAGGCCCTTCCGGCGGCGGCTACACCCTCGAACCGATCGGCAGCAGCCGCTTCGTGTTCGCCGTCGCGCCCTGCCACCCGCTGGCCTCGGCCGACGGTCCGCTCGACAAGGCCGACCTGCTGCCGCACCGCGCGGTCTCGGTGTCGGACTCGGCGCGCCTGCTGGGCGCACGCACCGTCGGCCTGCTGTTCGGCCAGGACACCCTGGCCGTGCCCGACATGATCACCAAGTACGAATTCCAGGTGCGCGGCCTCGGCTTCGGCTTCCTGCCCGAGGCCTGGGCCCGGCCCGCCATCGGCAAAGGACTGCTGGTCGAGAAACAGGTGGTCGAACCCAAGGCCGAGGAAACCTTCTACCTGGCCTGGCGCAGCGGCGAGGACGGCGCCGCGCTCAGGTGGTGGATCGACCGGGTGCGCAGCAGCTCGCCCTTCGCCCGCATGATCGCCGAACCCTGCGGGGCCACGCTCACCGGGCTGGGCTGAGCGGCACATCTCACACCGCCTCGGTCTCGATGCGGATCACGCCCGACAAGGTCTTGTGCACCGGGCATTTGTTGGCGATGTCGGTCAGGCGCTGCTTGTCTTCGTCGCCCAGGGCGCCCACGTACTCGATGTGGCGCTTGAACAGGTAGGCGCCGTCCTGCTGGCCGTGGTCGATGCGCACCCGGATGTCGTCGAGCGCCATGCCTTTGCGCGCCGCGTACAGCTTGACGGTGAGCGCGGTGCAGGCGGCCAGCGCGGCGGCCAGGATGTCGTGCGGTTCCGGGCCGCTGTCTTCCCCCCCGAGCGCCTCGGGGATGTCGGTCAGCAGCTGGTGCCTCCCGATCTGGATCACGTGCTGCATCTTTCCCTTACCGCGTGCGGCTGTCACTTGCATGGCTTGCTCCCTGTTCTGTTGCTGAGGTGAAGGCCGCCCCGTCGGGGGCGGCACGTGGCTTACTGCGGCAGGTCGAACACCAGCACTTCGGCGGCTTCGGCCTGCTCCAGGGTGACCAGGTCTTCCGCGGTCACTTTCAGGGCGTCGCCGCCATTGAGCGCCACGCCGTTGGCGGTGACGCTGCCGCGCACCACATGGACGTAGGCCTGGCGTCCCGCGGCCAGCTGGTGGCTGACCGCATCGGCGCCGTTCAGGATGGTGGCGTAGATCGATGCGTCCTGGCGCATCGAGACCGAGCCTTCGCGGCCGTCGGCCGATGCGATCAGGCGCAGGCGGCCGGTCTTCGACGCCGTATCGAAATGCTTCTCTTCGTAGCCGGGCGCTTCGCCGACCGTATTCGGCTCGATCCAGATCTGCAGGAAATGCACCCCTTCGGTTTTCGAGTGGTTGTACTCGCTGTGCACCACCCCGCTGCCCGCGCTCATGCGCTGGACGTCGCCGTAGCGCAGCACCGACCCGTTGCCCATGCTGTCCTTGTGCTCCAGGGCGCCATCCAGCACATAGGAGATGATCTCCATGTTGCGGTGGCCATGGGAATCGAAGCCGCGGCCGGGCTGCACGTGGTCTTCATTGATCACCCGCAGCGGGCCGAAACCCATGTGCTTTGGGTCGTGGTAGTGACCGAAAGAGAAGGTGTGACGGGATTTCAGCCAGCCGAAGCTTGCGGCGCCGCGATCGTTGCTTTTACGTACGTCCAACATGGTGTGCTCCTTTCGTGATTGGGAATCATCAAACGCTTCGACGGTAGGCACTGTGTTTTACTGCGCTTCGCCGCGTCGTGTTCGATGCGATGGAGTCATTATGCGCGTCCGCCACCAGGATAAAAAACGGATAATTTGCCGCCCTATCATCGAAATTTTCGATCATCCTCCAAGGCAAGATCCCGGTCCTCGGCGAACAGCCCCGCAAGCCAGTGGGCGAAGACTTGCAGGCGCGGACTGGCCATGCGGCCGCGCGGATACAGCAGCGAGACTGGCATCGAGGTCGGCCGTACACCCGGCAGCACCTCGACCAGCTCTCCGCTCTCGAGGTGGCGGCGCGCCTGGTAGCGCCCCAGCTGGGCCAGGCCCAGGCCCTGCAGCGCGCAGCACAGGTTGGCCTCGGCGTCGTTGATGGCCAGCGCGCCGCCGACCGCCACCTTGCGCGTGCCGTCCGGCGTATCCAGCTCCCAGTCGAAGGGGCGGCCGGTGCGGCCCGAGAAATGCACGATGCCTTCGTGAGCCGCCAGGTCTTCCACCCCGGCCGGCTTGCCGCGCCGCGCCAGATAGCCGGGGGCGGCCGCCAGCACGAAGCGCATGCAGCCCAGCGGCCGGGCAATGAGCGCGGAGTCCTGCAGCGCGCCCACGCGAACCGCGCAATCGATGCCCTCCTGGGTCAGGTCGACCAGGCGGTCGCTCAGGCTGATGCTGAGTGCGAGCTCCGGATAGGCCGCGCGGAAGGCGGCGATGCGCGGCAGGACGAGGGCGCGCCCCAGGCTGCCCGGCAGGTCGATGCGCAGCTTGCCATGCAGCGGGCGCGCCGATTCGCCCAGGAAGTCGGCTTCGGCCGCCTCGATCGCGGCCAGGATGTCGGCGCACTGGCGATAGTAGCGCTCGCCTTCGGGCGTCAGCGACAGGCGGCGCGTGGTCCGCTGCAGCAGCTGGGCGCCCAGGTAGCCTTCCAGGTTCTTGATCGCGGCGCTGAGGGCGGCGCGCGGGAGGTTCAGGGTCTCGGCGGCTTTCGAGAAGCTGTTGGCCTCGACGATCCGCACGAAGGCCTGCATCGCCTTGACTTTGTCCATGATTGTTCAGAAAAAATGACATGTATGGATGCATTATGCCCAGATTATCTTTACCTCATCCCTCCCTACAATGGCCCATACCGTCACGCACCCATACGAACTGGAGCCCCGCATGTCTTCAACCACGCCCGAAACGCCCACGCGCGCCATGGTCTTCCTGCTGGCCGGCGCCGCCGGCATCATCGTCGCCAACCTTTATTACGCCCAGCCGCTGGTTGGCCTGATCAGCGCCGCCATCGGCATGCCGGCGTCCGCCGCCGGCCTGGTCGTCACCCTGACCCAGGCCGGCTATGCCTTCGGCCTGCTGTTCGTGGTGCCGCTGGGCGACCTGCTGGAGAACCGCCGCCTGGTCGTGTGCGGCCTGCTGGCTACGGGCGCGGCGCTGGTGCTGGCCGCCACCGCCGGAAGCGCTTGGCAGTTCCTGCTGGCGGCCCTCGGCATCGGGTTGGGCGCCGTGGTGGCCCAGGTACTGGTGCCCTTCGCGGCCCACCTGGCGCCAGAAGCCGTGCGCGGCCGCGTTGTCGGCCAGGTCGTCAGCGGCCTGCTGCTCGGGATCATGGTCGCCCGCCCCGCCGCCAGCCTGCTGGCTGGCGTGGCCGGCTGGCAGTCCGTGTTCGGCATCGCCGCCGTGCTGGTGCTGCTGCTGGCCGCCGTGCTGCGCGCCAGGCTGCCCGAACGCCGGCCGGCCGCGACGCTGCCCTACCGCGCCCTGATCGCCTCGCTCTGGACCGTGCTGCGCACGACCCCGGTGCTGCGCCGCCGTGCGCTCTACCACGCCGGCCTGTTCGGCGCCTTCAGCCTGTTCTGGACCGTGGCCCCGCTGGCGCTGGCCGGCCCCGCATTCGGCCTGAGCCAGGCAGGGATCGCCGTGTTCGCCCTGGTCGGCATGGCGGGCGCCGTGGCATCGCCCATCGCCGGCCGCCTGGCTGACGCCGGACACACCCTGCCGGCCACCGGCGCGGCACTGGCGCTCGGCGCCGCCAGCTTCGCCTTGCCCCTGCTGGCGCCCGCCTCCCTGCCGCACTGGCTGGCGCTGGGGCTGCTGGCCATGGCCGCGATCGTGCTCGACGCCGCCGTCGCCGCCAACCTGGTGCTCGGCCAGCGCGTCCTGTTCGCCCTGGGCGCCGACCTGCGCAGCCGCCTCAACGGCCTGTACTTCGCCCTGTTCTTCCTCGGCGGCGCGCTGGGTTCCGGCGCGGGCGGCTGGCTGTACGCGCGCCATGGCTGGCATGCGGCCCTGATGGCCGGCATGGCCTTGCCGCTGGCCGGACTCGCGGCCTGGGTGGGCGAGTACCTGCGCCATGGCGCCGCGCGCCAGGCGGCGTGAGCCCGGCGGCCGGACCGCCGGCGCCAGGGGCGCGCACAGCAGGACGGCGTTTGCAAATGTCCGGCACATCTGGCGTAATGCGTCCAATGCCCGCTGGACGGGCGGCATGGAATTACCTCATGGAAAAACCGCGTATTCCGCCAGAAGAAGCCCACCGCATTGCGTCGCTCCACGCGACCAGCCTGCTCGGGACCGGTCCCGAGGAAGCCTTCGACCGCATCACCCGCCTCACCGCGCGCCTGCTGATGGTGCCGATGGCCGTCATCTCGCTGGTCGGCAAGGACACCCAGTGGTTCAAGTCCCGCACTGGCACGGATCTGCAGCAGACCCCGCGCGACGTCTCGTTCTGCGGCCATGCGATCCTGACCGACGAACCGCTGGTGGTGCCCGACGCCGCCATTGACCCCCGTTTCTCGGATAACCCGCTGGTGGTCGGCGGTCCCGGCATCCGTTTCTATGCCGGGGTGCAGCTGCATTCGGTCGACCGCATGAAACTCGGCACCCTGTGCATCATGGACCACAAGCCGCGCACCCTGAGCGGCGAGGAGCTGGAAGACCTGCGCGAGCTGGCCCACCTGGTGGAACAGCAGATCTACCACCGCCAGCTGGCGCAAGCGGCCCAGGCCCTGCAGCAGGAGCTGGAGGCCGGCCCGGCCGGGATGAACTTGCCGGCGGCGGGCCAGGTCGCCTATTTGCTGAACCACGACATGCTGACCGGCCTGGCCAACCGCCCGGCCCTGGTACGGGCGATCCAGAACGGCATCGCGGGCTGGCGCGAGCGCGGCGAGCACGCCATCGTCGCCTGCATCAACCTGGACCGCTTCAAGCGCCTCAACGAGCTGCTCGGCCACCGCGCCGGCGACGAGGCGCTTGTCGCGATCACCCGCAGCCTGCAGGACAACCTGCGCGACGGCGACATGCTGGCGCGCGCGGGCAGCGACGAATTCATCGTGCTGCTGGGCGATGTGGCCGACAATCCGGGCAACAGCGCGGACAACAGCGCGGGCGAGGACACCCGGGCGCGCGCCCTGCTGGAGCGCCTGCTGAACGCGGTGAACCGGCAGATCATCTCGGGCGGGAACGAGATCGCCCTGACCTGCAGCATCGGCTACGCGCGCTATCCGGACAACGGCGAGGACGCCGACGCCCTGCTCACCAGTGCGGCGCTGGCGATGCGCTACGCGAAATCGCTGGGCGGCGGGGCCATCCACCAGTTCTCGAACGCGCTGCGGCGCGAACAGGGCCGCCGCCTGACCTTGGAGAGCCACCTGCGCCGCGCCGCCGAGCACAATGAGCTCTATTTGACCTACCAGCCCAAGATCTGCCTGCGCAGCAGCGGCATCGCCGGCTTCGAGGCCCTGGTCTGCTGGCAGCATCCGGAATATGGCCTGATCCGGCCCGACGAATTCATCCCGATCGCCGAGGAAACCGGCCTGATCGTGGCCATCGGCGAATGGGCGCTGCGCACCGCCGTGTCCCAGCTGGCGGCCTGGCGCGAGGAAGGCCTGCCGCCGATCCCCGTGGCCGTCAACCTGTCGGCGCGCCAGTTCCTGCAGACCGACGTGGTGACCCTGGTGGACGAGCTGCTGCGTGCGTCCACGGTGGAGCCGCGCACCCTGGAGTTGGAGCTGACGGAATCGGTATCGATGACCGACCCGGGGGCGAGCGCCTCCATCATGCGGCGCCTGCGCGAACTGGGCGTCACCCTCAGCATCGACGACTTCGGCACCGGCTACTCGAGCTTCTCTTACCTCAAGCGCCTGCCGATCGACAAGCTCAAGATCGACAAGTCCTTCATCACCGACATGACGCAGAGCGCTGAGTCGCTGGCCATCGTGCAGGCCATCGTGGCCATGGCCCACCGCCTGCACCTGGTGGTGGTGGCCGAAGGGGTGGAAACGGCGGACCAGGTGGCGGCCCTGCGCAAGGCCGAGTGCGACCAGATCCAGGGCTATTACTATTCGCGCGCCTTGCGCGCCGCCGATACCGCGGCCTATATCCGTACCCAGGGCGCCGCGCCCGCGCCCGCCGCGCGGGAGCACAAGGACGCGGCGGCGGCCTGAGCCCTTTGGGCCTCTCAGGCCACCTGCGGGCCGGCCACGCCGGCGGCGCTGCGCTCGACCTGGCGCCGGAAGAAGAACAGGCCCACCAGCACCAGCGCGATCGGGACCAGGGTCAGGTAGAAGGCGAACTGGCCGTCGTAGCGCCCGAACACATAGCCCGTCACCATCGAGCCGGTGGTGCCGCCCAGCGCCGAGAAGATCACCAGCAGCCCGGTCATCGGCGCATGCTGGTGCTTGGGCAGGGAGCTGAGCATCACCGAGTTGATGCCCGGGTAGATCGGCGCCATGAACAGGCCGATCAGCGGGAACACGAAGGCCGCCAGCGGCGCGCTGGCCCAGCTCACGTTCGGGTCATGCGCCACGCCGTGGCTGAGCGGCAGCGCCAGCAGCACGACCGCGCCCATCGCCAGCACGCAGCCCACCATCACCGGGAACCAGTTCAGGCGGCGCATGATGAAGCCGGCCGACAGGCGCCCGACCGCCAGGCAGAAGGCGTAGATGCTGGTCACCTGCACGCTCATCGCTGCCGGCAGCTTGAGGATCTCGTTGTTGAAAGTCGGCAGCCAGGTGCCCACGCTCTGCTCGATCAGCACGTAGAGGAAGGCGGTCAGCACGAACACGCAGACCAGCGGCCGAAAGAACAGGCGCAGCATCTCCATGAAGTCGTGGACCGGGCCGCGGCTGGCGGGCGGCGCCGCCTCGCGCTCGTCGAAGCGGGTGAACAGCACCAGCACGAAGGTCAGCGCGCACAGGGCGGACAGCACCCAGTAGACGTTCAGCCAGCTGGTCGAGGCCGGGTTCGCCGAATCGATGAACCAGCCGAAGATCCAGTAGGCCGACAGCACGCCGACCATGAAGAAGCCTTCGAGGGTGTTCATGATGCCCGCGTGCTGCTTGCGGTCCTGGGCCACCAGGCCCACGGTGGTGTAGACCGACACCTTGACCAGGGCGAAGGCCACGCCCACGCACAGGAACAGCAGCTTGGCGGTGCCGAAGGCGGGCAGCAGCGGCATGGCCAGGCAGGCGACTGCGACAATCGCCAGGGCCAGCAGCATCGCCTTCTTGTAGCCGAAGCGCGGCAGGCTGGAGGCGACCAGGAAGGACACGATCGCGATCGGCAAGTCCTTGAAGCCTTCCAGCACGCTGGCCGAGGACTTGTCGACCCCGTAGTTGTTGATCACCTGCAGGATCACCGTGCCCACGCTGTTGAGCAGGATGGCGAACACGAAGTAGATCAGGAAAAGTGCGAGCAGTATGCGGCGTTGGTTCACGCTGTCTCCTAGTAGTGGTTATTATCGCGTGCTGTCTCGTTCAGTAGTCTTCCAGCCGGAATTCCAGCATCGAAGGGATCACCCGGTCGGCCTGGGTCAACACCTCCGGCTTGCCGACCCCGACCGCCACCATCCCGGCGTCCTTGATCGAGGCGACGCCCGCTACCGCATCCTCGACTCCCAGGCAGTCTACCGGGGCTAGCCCCAGCTGGGCCGCCGCGGTCAGGAAGATCTCCGGGTGCGGCTTGCTGTTGGCGATCTGGGCCGCATCGACCACGGTGTCGAAGCGGTCGCGGATGCCCAGCCGGTCCAGCACCGTGAAGGCGTTCTTGCTGACCGAGGCCAGCCCGGTCTTGAGGCCGGCGGCGCGCACCGCCTCCAGCGCGTCCAGGGCACCGGGCAGCAGGTCGCCGGGGGTCATGGTCGCGATCAGTTCCTGGTAGTGACGGTTCTTGGCGTCGGCCAGGGCCAGTTTTTCCTCGTTCGAGAAGCTGCGCGGTGCGCGCGCCAGGATCAGTGCGAGCGATCCCATCCGGTCAACACCCTTGAGCTGCTCATTGAACTCCTCGTCGAAGGGCGCGCCGACCGAATCGGCGGTCCGCTTCCATGCCAGGTAATGATAATGCGCGGTGTCGGTAATGACGCCGTCCAGGTCGAAAATCACGGCCTTGTAGCGGCCTGCGGTGCGGCTCATGCTGCCTCCATGCGGATGTCGGGATTGGAACCCGTCAGCGCGACGGGGGTTCCGTGGTGGGTGAACGCGAGCGATTCGCCATCTGCCAGGCGATAGTGGACACCCCTGGTGTCGACTGTCACTGCCAGCAGCGCGCCCTGCACATGCACCTGGAAGCGGTAGCTGGTCCACTTGGCCGGCAGGGTTGGCGCGAAGCGCAGGCCGCTGCCGGTAAGGCGCATGCCGCCGAAGCCGTAGGCCACGCCCAGCCAGGTGCCGGCCATGGCGGCGGTGTGCACGCCGTATTCGGTATTGGCGTGGGTATTGTCCAGGTCCAGGCGCGCGGTCTCCATGAAGTAGTGGTAGGCCTTGTCGGCATACCCGACTTCGCTGGCGACCATGCTGAAGATGCACGAGGACAGCGAGGAATCGTGGGTGGTCACTCCTTCATAAAAATCGAAGTCGCGGCGCTTGTCGTCCAGCGTGAATTCGTCGGACAGCAGCAGCAGGGCCAGCACCACGTCGGCCTGCTTGCACACCTGGTGGCGGTAGATCACCAGCGGGTGGTAGTGCAGCAGCAGCGGATACTTGTCCTTGGGCGTATTCGCGAAGTCCCAGGGTTTCTTGGACAGGAAGCTGTCGTCCTGCTCGTGGATGCCCAGGGCCGTATCATAGGGCAGGCGCATCGCGGCGCTGGCCGCGCGCCAGGCGGCGATCTCGCCCTCCTCCAGCCCGATCGCCGCAAGCACGCGCGCGTAGTCTTGCGGACGCTCGGCGCGCAGGCGTTCGGCCATGTCGGCGGCGAACGTCATGTGCATGCGCGCCATGGCGTTGGTGTAGTAGTTGTTGTTGACCAGGGCCGTGTATTCGTCCGGGCCGGTCACTTCGTTGATGCAGAAGCGCCCTGCGCGGTCGTAGCCGCCGATCCCGCTCCAGATGCGCGCTGTCTCCAGCACGATCTCGGCGCCGTACTCGGCGATGAAGTCGAAGTCGCCGGTAGCCAGCAGGTAGAGCCGGATCGAATAGGCGACGTCGGCGTTGATGTGGTACTGCGCGGTGCCGGCCGGGTAATAGGCCGAGCATTCCTCGCCGCCAATGGTGCGCCACGGGTACAGGGCCCCGGTCGCGTGCGACATCTGGCGCGCCCGCTCGCGCGCCTTGGGCAGGCCGTTGTAGCGGTACTGCAGCAGCGCGCGCGCGATTTCCGGGCGCGAGAACAGGAAGAAGGGGAAGACGTAGATCTCGGTGTCCCAGAAATAGTGGCCTTCGTAGCCTTCGCCGGTGACGCCCTTGGCGGCGATGTTGGTGCGGCCGTCGCGGCCCACCGACTGCAGCAGGTGGTACTGGTTGAAGCGCACGCCCTGCTGGAGCGCGTCGTCGCCGGCGATGGCCACGTCGGCCTCGCGCCAGAAGCGTTCCAGGTAGACGCCCTGCTCGGCCACCAGGTGGGCGAAGCCGTCCTGGGCGGCGCGCGCCAGTTCCTCCCTGGCCAGGCGCGCCACGTCGGCTTCGGCCACGTCGCGCGAGCTGGCGTAGGCGATGAACTTGTGCAGGGTGAGCGCCTCGCCCTCGGCCAGCCGGGCCTTGACGACGTGGGCGCCCTCGCGCAGGCCGGCATCCGTCGCGCCGCTCGCCGCATGGCGGATGCCGGTCGCCAGCAGGAAGCCGCTGTTGCGGGTGCGCTGCAGCAGCAGCTCGCCGTCCGCATCCTGCTCGCGGCCGGCCACCGACAGCGCCGGGCCGGTCACCGCCGAGCCGACACGCGGATCGTCGCCCGCCTGCAGGTTGCTCACTTCGCTGTCGATGCGCGAGGCGATCTCCACGCGGCCGGCGAAGTTCAGGGCCGTGACCCGGTATTCGATCGCCGCCAAGTGCTTGCGGCCGAAGCACACCACGCGCCGGCTATCGATGCGTACCCGGTGGCCCAGCGGGCTTTCCCATTCCACGGTGCGCTCCAGCACGCCCTTGCGGAAGTCGAGGCGGCGCTCGTAGGCCAGCAGCTTGCCGGCGTCGAACACGAAGCGCTCGCCCTCGACCGTCAGGGCGATGCATTTGGCGTTCGGGACGTTCAGCATGAATTCGTTGGTGCGCGCCAGGCCGTAAGCGTTCTCCGGATAGTGAATGGCCTCGGTCTCGTGGAAGCCGTTCAGGTAGCTGCCTTCCAGGCCGGCCGCCCCGCCCTCCTCGTGGGTGCCGCGCAGGCCGATGTAGCCGTTCCCGAGCGCAAACAGGGTTTCGTGCAGGAAGGCGCGCGGCCCCAGGGGCGCGGTCTCGCGGATCTGCCAGGGCTCGGCGGGGACAGCGTCGATGACATCGATAACATGGTTCACTTCGGTTTCCTCGTCTAGGCCGCCTCATCGCGGCATTGCTTGCTCGGTGGTGCTGGGTTCTTGGTAAAAGAGGCTTAGGTTTGCCGCACGATCAGTGTTGTGGGCAGCATTTCGGATTCGCTCGGCTGGCCTTCGATCATGGCCAGCATTTTCTTGGCCAGCAGTACCCCACCGTCGCGCAGGTACTGGTGCACGCTGGTCAGCGGCGGCACGAAGCTGGCCGCTCCCGGCGTATCGTCGTAACCGATGACGGAGATATCGTCCGGCACCCGCAGGCTGGCCTCGGTGAGGGCGCGGATCGCACCCATGGCCAGCAGGTCGCTGGCGGCGAACAAGCCGTCGAAGACGATGCCCGGCTTCTTCTTGAGCAGGGTCTGCACCGAGTCGAAGCCCGCTTCGAAGGTAAAGGCCTTGGGCCGCAGGATATGGACGGTGGCGCGGCTGGCGAGCGTGTCGATGAAGCCGGCGCAGCGCTCCTGCACCTCGGCATGGTCGACGTCGCCCAGGAAGATCAGCTTGCGCCGCCCCTGGTCGATGAAGCGCTCCGCCGCGCTGGCGCCGCCCTTGCGGTTGTCGCTGCCGACCACCACGTAGTCGCCGCCGCGCTCGGGCGCGCCCCACACCACCAGCGGCAGCTTGGTCTGCTGCAGGGTGCGCACCGCCTCCCCGTGCGAGCCCTGGCCCAGCAGGATCAGGCCGTCGGCGCCCTGCACTGGAGCGGTGTCGAGCAGCTGCTTGGAGGTCAGCACCACGCTGTAGCCGGCCGTGGTCAGCTCCTGGGTGATGCCGCCCAGCAGTTCGAGCGGATAGGGATCGGACATCGGACGCCCTTTCACCGGCGTCATCTCGACCACCACCGCCACCGAATACGAGCGGCGCATGCGCAGGTTGCGCGCGCTGATGTTGAAGCGGTAACCCTGCTCGACCGCCAGCTGGCGGATCTTCTCGCGGGTCTTCTCGGTCACCAGTGGGCTGTCGCGCAGGGCGCGCGACACCGTGATGGTCGAGACGCCGGCGATCTTCGCCAGGTCTTCCATCGTCGGGAGCGCGTCGCCCTTTACCTTGTTTTGCTTTGCCGGTGCCATGTCTTGTCGAGTGCTTCAATACGGCATGCATTATGACAGAACTTTTTGTTTTGTCGACATCAAATGACATCGATAACAATCCCGTTGACATCGATAACATTCGATGATTCAATGGCACGACTTTCCCGACAGATCATTGATCAGGAAGGGACAGGCAGGGAGGAGACGCCCCGCCGGCACGATTTTCATACAACAGAGAGCTAACAATCATGACAACCACGACGAAGTTCCCGCAGCTGTCCGCCATCGCCCTCGCCGTCCTTGCACTGGGCGCGCACTGCCAGGCCATGGCCCAGGAAACCGGGACGGCCGATGCTCCAGCAACGCCTTCCGCAGTCCAGAAAGAGATCCAGCAGGTGGTCGTTACCGGCACCGCGTCGGCGGCCGGCACCCGCAAGATCGACGCCGCCTTCAGCATCACCACCGCCAGCGAGGAGCAGCTCAAGGCCGCCGCCCCGATCAGCACCGCCGACATCATGAAGATCGTGCCGGGCGCCTACGCCGAATCCACCGGCGGCCAGTCGGGCGCCAACATCCAGGTGCGCGGCTTCCCCTCGGGCAGCGATTCGCCCTTCGTCTCGGTGCAGATGAACGGCAACCCGATCTATCCGGTGCCGGTCCTGTCCTTCTTCGAAGGCTCGTCCTCCTTCCGCCTGGACGACACCATCGACCGCGTCGAAGTGCTGCGCGGCGGCCCGAGCACCATCTATTCCGCCGGCCAGCCGGGCGCCACCATGAACTTCATCATGAAGAAAGGCACCGACACGCCGGAAGGCTCGATCCGCGTCACCGGCGGCACCGGCAACCTGCGCCGCGTCGACGGCGTCTACAGCGGCAAGATCGCCGAAGGCTGGTACGGCATGATCGGCGGCTTCTACCGCGTGACCGACGGCGTGCGCAAGTCCGGCTTCCCGGCCGACGACGGCGGCCAGCTGTCCGCCGCCCTGACCCGCAAGCTGGACCAGGGCGAGCTGAACCTGTACATGCGCTCGACCAACGACAAGAACGCCTTCTACACCGGCGTGCCGCTGATGTCGGCCAACGAAGGGCGCACCATCAGCGAATTCCCGGGCTTCGATCCGCTCACCGGCACCCTGATGAGCAACGAAATGCGCCTGTTCACGGTGGAGGCCGCGCCCGGCCGCACCCTGAACTACGACCTGGGCGACGGCCGCGGCCTGAAGTCCAACGTGTTCGGCGCCGAGTTCCAGCAAAACCTGAACGGCTGGCAGGTGTCGAACAAGCTGAACTATTTCAACGCCGATCTGAATACGATCGCCATGTTCACGGGTAACAACCCGCTGCGCGCGGGCGACTACCTGAGCGGCGCCATCGCTTCGGCCAACGGCAATGCCGCGGCCGTCGCCGCGGCCGGCCGCCCGGCCACCGGCGGCGCCATGACCTATGCCAGCGGCGGCGGCGTGGTGGATCCTAACCAGCAGGTGGTGCAGGCCGGCCTGTGGGCGGTCGAGAAGAAGCTGCGCTCCTTCACCGACGAATTCCGCGTCAGCCGCGACATCGGCGCCAACCACACCCTGACCGCCGGCGGCTACGTCGCCAACTACTCGTCGAAGGACACCTGGTTCCTGGGTAACAGCCACCTGATGACGGCCACCCCGAACGCGCGCCTGATCGACGTGCGCCTGGACAATGGCGCGGTGGTCTCGAACAAGGGCAAGGAAGGCAATATCTTCTACGCGCCGGTCGCGTCCTACGACGGCGACAACACCGCCTTCTTCATCGCCGACGAATGGCGCGTCAGCGACCGCCTGAAGCTCGACGCCGGCATGCGCCGCGAGAAGCAGCGCCTCAACGCCACCATCTCGAACCTGACCACGGTCGACCCGGACGGCAACCCGCTGACCCTTTACAACAACGGCACCTCGACCCCGGATGGCAGCTTCACCGGCCTGTCGCGCGACGACTCGGTGAATTCCTTCACCGTCGGCGGCCTGTACAAGCTGGGCAAGGACAGCAGCGTGTTCGTGCGCGCCAACCAGGGCCACACCTTCATCTACTTCGACGACATGCGCAACGCCGGCAGCCAGGCGGTGCTGGACGACCGCTCGCGCGTGCCGACCCCGAAAGTCAAGCAGCTGGAAGTGGGCTTCAAGACCGCGACCCCGCTGTACAGCGCCTACGTGAACGCCTTCTTCACCGACTTCACCGGCATCTCCTTCCAGCAGATCACCACCAGCGGCGTGTTGTACTCGGTGAGCGGTTCCAAGGGCAAGGGTGCGGAATTCGAATTGGCGGTGCGTCCGCTGGCCGGCCTGCAGCTCCAGCTGACCGGCAACTGGCAGGATTCCGAGTACCGCGACAACCCGGCGATCGAGGGCAACACGGTGCAGCGCCAGCCGAAGTTCCAGTTCCGCTTCTCGCCGAGCTACCGCATCCCGCTGGGCGACCAGGCGGTGCGCGTGTACGGCACCTTCTCGCGCGTCGGCAGCCGCTGGGCGGACCAGGCCAACACCCAGTTCCTGCCTTCGTACGAGACCGTGGACCTGGGCGTGCTGGCCGAGCTGTCGGACAAGCTCGAGTTCCGCGTCAGCGCGACCAACCTGACCAACGAACTGGGCCTGACCGAAGGCAACTCGCGCCTTACCAGTGGCAACGCCAGCGGCCCGATCAACGCGCGTCCGTTGTTCGGCCGCGCCGTGGAAGCGTCGCTGACCTACCGCTTCTGACCTGAGCATCACCGCGTCCGGCCGCGCGCCGGGCGCGCATGCAATCTCCACCCCTCTTTCGGCGGAACCTCGGTTCCGCCTTTTTTATGGCGCGGTCAGCGCCGGGAAGCGGACCTGGAGCGCGGCCGGCGGCGCGCGAACCAGGCGCCCAGCATGCCGATAGCACCGAGCGCCATCAACGGCGGCTCCGTCACCGGCGTGTCGATGCGTGCGTCCAGCAGCAGGCCGCGCGAACCGTGGCATTCGGGATACACCTCGCCGCAGCCGAAGTACTCGTCGCTGTGGGCTTCCAGCATCGTGAACAGGCCGCCGCTGCTCTGCATCAGGAAATCCGAGTTGCTGTCGTTCGCGCGGATCGTCCCGTCCAGCCGTCCGTCGGGCCGGAACACGATGTCCATGAAGATGTAGTCGCTCCAGTAGCGCGGATAGCCGCGGTAGTCGTAGTGGATCAGGTTCCACTCCGCCTGGCTGCCGTCCGGCCACATGCCGTCATACCAGTAGCGCAGCGACAGCAGGCTGTCCTGGGGATCGAGGCAGGGTTCCTCGCCCATGCACAGGTTCTCGAACTCCAGGTACAGGCCGCCCTTGGCGACCGCGGCGTCGGAAAACACCAGTTCGACATTCAGGCCCGGGGGCATACTTGGCGCGGCCTGCGCCTGGCGCCAGGTGTAGATGACTTCCGCGCCAGCCGGCTGGGACAGGGTGGCGACGAGCAACAACGGCAAGAAATACGACGAGATACGCAACATCAGATACTCCAACAAAATCTAAGAACGGATGGAAGCAAGGAACGCGCCCAAACCTGGACAGCGGGCAGGCCCCTGATTTAACACATGTCTTTACATCTTACGCTTGCGCTGCGCCTTGCAAGTGTTAAATTTTCCGACAGCGGCAGCCCGGGCTTGCATTGCCTCTATAATTCCCGCAGCCATGCAGATGGCAGCATGTTCACTTACCTGGAAGACCCCGATGAAAGCCCTGACCCTTGCCCTCCTGCTGTGCGCCTCCGGCGCCGCCTTTGCCGACCCGGCCGACGATGCGATCCTGAAGTGCCGCGCCCAGGCCGACACCGCGGTGCGCCTGGCCTGCTACGACGCCATCCAGGTCGGCGCCGCCCGCCCCGCCCAGCCGCCGGCCCAGGCCGCGGCGGCCGCGCCGGCGCGTAGTGCGGAGCAGAACTTCGGCATGGAAGCGGTCAAGCAGAAGGAAGCGCAGCCGAACGCGATCGAGAGCAGCATCGCCGGCGAGTTCGAAGGCTGGGGACCGGGTTCGCAGATCCGCCTCGCCAACGGCCAGGTATGGCGCATCGTCGACGGCAGCGAGGCCGTGCTGCCCCGCATGCGCAACCCGAAGGTGAAGATCGAGCGCAACGTGTTCGGCACCCTGTTCCTGAAGATCGAAGGCAGCAACAGTTCGGCCAAGGTGCGCCGGGTCCAGTAAGCCGCGACCATCTAGGCGAGCGCGCGCAGCATATAGAGCGCGTCCGCCGGGTAGGAAGCCAGTCCCCGCCCCGGCGCGCAATCCGCGGCCGGCGCGGCCCGGTAGCCGAGGCCCTCCCAGAATCCCGCGCTGTCCTGCACCGACACCAGCGCCGACCAGGCCAGGCCCTGCGCCTGTCCCAGCGCCAGCAGATGGCCGGCCAAGGCGCGCGCCAGGCCGCGGCCCAGCGCCCGGGGCGCCACCGCGAGGTCGTGCAGGTAGAGGGTGTCGGCCCGCGCAGCCGGCGCGAAGGCCGCGCCCAGGTCGGTTACCGCGCCCAGCACCGACGGATAGGCGAACAGGTAGCCGCAGACGGCGCCGCCGGCCTCGCAGGCCACCACGCAGGTTGCCGGCGCGGCGCGCAGCCGCGCCAGCACGACCGCGCCCGGCTCCTGCATGGCCTCGGGATAGCACGCGGCCTGCACGCCCAGCACGGCGGACAGGTCGGCCTCGCGCATGGGACGGATGTCGCAAGGATTCGGAAGGGTACTCATCGGAGGCAAGTCAGCAGCATCAAACACGCGAAAAACCGCCGATGGTAGCATGCACACCCCCTCATGCAGGCGCACGCTTGACGCCGCAAGGCTCATCGGCGATGCTCTCACTCTGACAACACGTCCTCCCGCGCCTATCCGCGCCGGCGGCGATCCCGTAGCGGCTGACCCATCCTGTCGAACCGCGTCACGGATGAACCCGTTCGGGCCGCCCGCCCACCCCATGGCGGCGCCCGAGACTTCTTCGTACGCCAACACAGGACAAGCACCATGAACCAGGACCACGCCGCGCCAGCCCGCATCGAATACATACTGACCGCCAGCTGCACGGCCGGCACGGGCATCGTGGCCGCCGTGGCCAGCTTCCTGGCCGAGCGCGACTGCTATATCTGCGCGCTCGAGCAGTTCGACGACGACTCGACCGAGCGCTTCTTCATGCGCCTGGTGTTCCGCCTGCAGGACGGCTCGCCGTCAATCGAGGCCATCCGCGAGGAGTTCGGCGCCGCCGTCGGGGCCCGCCTGCAGATGCAATGGAAGATCCACGACCCGCGCGAACCGGTCAAGACCGTGATCCTGGTGTCGAAGTACGACCACTGCATCGACGACCTGCTCTACCGCCGCCGCAACGGCGAACTCAACATGTCGATCACGGCGGTGGTGTCGAACCACCTCGACCTGCGCCCGATGGTCGAACGCGAAGGGATCCGCTACGTCTTCCTGCCGGTGAGCAAGGAGAACAAGGCGCAGCAGGAGGCGCGCCTGCTGGAGATCGTCGAGGAGACCGGGGCCGAGCTGGTGATCCTGGCGCGCTACATGCAGATCCTTTCGGACGAACTGGCGCGCCGCCTGGCGGGCCGCTGCATCAATATCCATCACTCCTTCCTGCCCGGCTTCAAGGGCGCCAAGCCCTATCACCAGGCCTTCGACCGCGGGGTCAAGCTGATCGGCGCCACCGCCCACTACGCCACCCCGGATCTCGACGAAGGCCCGATCATCGAGCAGGTCCTGACCCGGGTCGACCATACCTTCACTCCCGCCCACCTGGCGCGGGTGGGCCGCGACAACGAATGCATGGCGCTGGCCGCCGCCGTCAAGTTCCACATCGAACGACGCGTCTTCGTCGACGGGAACAAGACCGTGGTCTTCCGCGGCAACTAAGCGCCTGGCGCGCCCCCGGTATCGCCGGCCGCTACGCCGCGTAGCGCGCCGCGCCACCGCCCCGCAAGCGGCTTGCCGCGGCCGCCGGCCGCGCCCATCATGCGTCCATCCTTGACACAGACCCAAAGGGGGCACGCATGAAACACCTCGGAGTTACCACCCTGCTCGGCCTCGCCTGTGCGGCGGCCCATGCCGCGCCGGATTCCTCGCAGCCCTCGCGCACCATCGGCGAAGTATCCGCCTCGGTAGTCGGCGGTTCGGTCCTGCTGGCTGCCGCCGGCGGCAGCCTCGTGGTCGAGAGCGTGCGCGCCTCCGGCGACGGCGTCGACCTGGTGCTGCGCAATGCGGCCGACGCCAGCGTCGCCACGGTGCGCCTCTCCAGCAAGGCCGCCGGCGCCCTCTCGCTCGGCGCCGGGACCGTCATCGAGGTGCTGTCTTCCTCGGCCGGCCAGTTGCTGGTCCTGTCCGGCAAGGCGATCGCCTTCATTCCGAACGAGGCCGGCAAGGCCCTGCTCCACCATGAACGGGCCTATTGAGATGCGCCGCCTATCGATGGCGTGGCTGCTGGCCGCCTTGCTCGTCCTGTCCACCGCCGCCCGCGCCGGCCAGGGCTGCGAGGAAGCGCCTTTGTCCGCCCGGGAAGCGCTGCGCTCGATCGAACTGGCGCAGCGCACGGTGGATGCGCTCGAACGCAGCGGGGCCAGCGTGGCGCTGGTTGCGCGCGCGGGCCAGGACTTGCGCAGGTACGGGCTGCGCTATTCGCACATGGGGATCGCCGTACGCGAGCACCCGGCCGGGCGCTGGACCGTGGTGCACGCCTTGAACGATTGCGGGTCGGACCGTTCCATGCTGTACAACGAAGGCATGGGCAATTTCTTCCTGACCGAGCTGTTCCGCTACGAGGGCCAGCTGCTGTTGCCGGGCCCGTCCGCCCAGGCGGCGCTGGCGCGCCTGTTCGCCCAGCAGCCCGCCCTGCCCCCGGCCCTGCACGCGCCGCGCTATAACATGCTGTCCTATGCGTATTCGACGCGCTACCAGAATTCCAACCAGTGGGTCCTGGAGACCTGGGCCGCCGCGGCCGCGCCGCAGCAGGTCGCCAGCCGCCCGCAGGCCCAGCAATGGCTGCGCTCGGCGGGATTTGTTCCCATCACGGTCGAGATCCCTGCCGTCACTCGGCTGGGAGCGCGACTGACGCGCGCCAACGTGGCCTTCGACGACCACCCTTTCGAGCGGCGCATGGCCGGCCGGATCGATACGGTCACCGTGGAATCCATCGTCCGCTTCGTGCTGGCCGGCGATCCGGAGGCCCGGGTAATGGTGGTCGAGTAGGCCCGGCGCCCGATGCCATATGCATGATTTCGTGTCGGAAATTTTTACAGTGAGCAAGATCAACACATTTGCAAAGTCGACATGTTTTCATTCTTTTAGGAAAAATATTATTCCGATCAATGCCTTAGCGTTACCCATCAAATACCTGGCACGCCGCTTGCTTTACGTTATACGAATTCAATTTCTTTAACCCAGGAGTAAGCATGAAAAAGATTCTCGCTGCCGCAATGGGCGCGGCCCTCAGCTTCGGCGCTTCGGCAGCCCCGGCAACGTCCCTCCCACCGGGTCCGATCTACCTGAAGTTCTCGGGCCAGGAACAAATCGCTGTGAACGGCGCCACCACCTACGCTGGCACCAAGGAAATCAACTGGGGCGTGTTCCTCGTCTCGACCCTGGAAGTCGGCAGCGTCAACACCCCGCACGACCAGATCGATCCGACCGGCGACATCTTCTTCGTCAGCGGCCAGAAGAACGGCGCGGACAAGGGCGGCCAGATCACCGGCATGTTCTACGGCATCGAAGCGGGCACTCCGTCGGGCATCAACCCGCAGACCGGCCAGTCGCTGAACCCGTTCCCGGCCACCAAGGGCTACATGGACCTGTACTGGCGCGACCTGAACACCATGACCAAGACCACCCTGGCCGGTTCGGCCGCCGGCGTGCGTTGCGGTTTCGACTGCGCCAACGGCTACACCCAGGGCACCTTCCTGGGCCGCCTGTTCTTCGACACCGGCATGGACATCGGCAACCCGACCAACACCATCGTCGGCAGCTCGACCCCGAGCAGCAACGGCTTCTCGGGCCAGGCTGACTCGTACGCGTCGGTCGACACCAGCGTGAAGGGCCTGTGGACCGATCAACTGAACTCGGACTACTTCAGCAACTATCTGGGCCTGCGCGACCTGCGCTTCAAGAACAGCTACAACTACAACCCGAACTGGAGCAACGGCGCCAACATCCTGGGCGCACGCGTCGACGATCCGGGCCAGGCATACGCTCTGCCGGAACCGGGCGCGCTGTCGCTGATGGGCCTGGCCATGGTCGGCATGGGCGCCGTCCTGCGCCGCCGCCAGAAGCAGGCTTAATCAGCCCGCACTGCGCGAACGCTGCAAGAAAAGGCCCCTCGGGGCCTTTTCCCGTTTACGGCTGCGAAAAAGGTGGCTGGCCTACATTCGGTGCGTGACTTAACCGAGCCGACCAACCGGCCAGTGTAAGGTTGCCCTTCATTCAATGGGGGATGGCCATGGAACTTCACCAGCAGTACCCGGTCCGGCTGCGCATCAACGGCCAGGATCGCAGCTTCGACGTCCAGTCCTGGGTCAGCCTGCTCGACCTGCTGCGCGAACGCGCGGGACTGACCGGCACCAAGAAAGGCTGCGACCACGGCCAATGTGGCGCCTGCACGGTACTGGTCGGCGGCAAACGCATCAATTCCTGCCTGACCCTGGCCGTCATGCACGACGGCCACGAGGTCACCACGGTCGAGGGCCTGGCCGACGGCGAGCGCCTTCATCCCCTGCAGCGGGCCTTCATCGACCACGACGCCTTCCAGTGCGGCTACTGCACCCCGGGGCAGCTGTGCTCGGCCGCCGGGCTGATCGCCGAAGGCCAGGCCGGCAACCGCGACGAGGTGCGCGAACTCATGAGCGGCAACCTGTGCCGCTGCGGCGCCTATCCCCAGATCGCGGACGCGGTCTGCGAGGTGCTCGGCCTTGCCCAGGCGCCAGCGGGCGCGAAGGCGGCGCCATGAAGCCCTTCGCCTTCACGCAGCCGCGCGACCTGGACGGCGCCCTGGCGGCCCTCGCGGCCGGCGCGCGCCCGGTCGCGGGCGGCACCAACCTGCTCGACCTGATGAAGGAAGGCGTCATGGCGCCGCCCGGGCTGGTCGACATCAATGGCCTCGGCCTGGACGCCATCGAGACCTCGGCCGAGGGCGGCCTGCGCCTGGGCGCCCTGGCGCGCAACGCCGACACCGCCTACCACCCGCTGGTGCGCAAGCGCTACCCGCTGCTCGGCGCCGCGATCCTGGCCGGCGCCTCGCCCCAGCTGCGCAACATGGCAAGCGACGGCGGCAACCTGATGCAGCGCACCCGCTGCGTCTACTTCTACGACGTCGGCACGCCCTGCAACAAGCGCGAACCGGGCAGCGGCTGTCCGGCGCGCGAGGGCCTGAACCGCCAGCACGCCATCCTGGGAACCAGCGAGCACTGCATCGCCACCCATCCCTCGGACATGTGCGTCGCGCTGCGCGCCCTGGACGCGACGGTGCACGTGCGCTCGCAGCGCGGCACCCGCAGCATCGCCTTCGCCGACTTCCACCGCCTGCCGGGCGACCGGCCCGAGCTCGACAACACCCTGGAGCCGGGCGAGCTGATCACCCACCTGACCCTGCCCGAGGCCGACCGCTTCGCCGGCCACGCGTACTACCTCAAGGTGCGCGACCGCCTGTCCTATGCCTTCGCGCTGGTGTCGGTGGCGGCCGCCCTCGACCTGGCGCCGGGCCGGCGCATCCGCGCCGCCCGCATTGCCCTCGGCGGCGTCGCCCACAAGCCCTGGCGGGTGGAGGAAGCCGAGGCGGCGCTCGAGGGCAAGGAAGCCGGCGAGGACGCTTTCGGGGCCGCGGCCGACCTGATCCTGCGCGGCGCCCAGGGCCATGGCCAGAACGATTTCAAGATTACGCTGGCGCGCAACGCCATCGTCCAGGCCCTCGCCCGCGCCGCGCGCGGCACGGCCTGTCAGCCCGAGGGAGAAGCGCAATGACCGACCTGATTCCAGAACTGCGCACACCGACCGCTCCCGAGGGAACCGGGCGGGTACGGGCCGGCATGGCGGTCGCGCGCGTCGACGGGCGCGACAAGGTCACCGGCGCCGCCCGCTACGCCGCCGAACATCCCGCACCGGACTTGTGCTACGGGGTGGCCGTCAACAGCACCATCGCGCGCGGCCGGATCCTGCGCATCGACCTGGTCGACGCCCTCACGGCCCATGGCGTGATCGCCATCCTCACGCACGAGAACCGGCCGAAGATGCGCGGCGCCGACCTGGCCTACAAGGACATGACGGCCCCCGGCGGTTCGCCCTTCCGCCCCCTGTACAGCGACCGCATCTTCTACAGCGGCCAGCCGGTGGCGCTGGTGGTGGCCAGCAGCTTCGAGGCGGCGCGCCATGCCGCGGCGCTGGTGCGCGTCACCTACGAGACCGAGGAGCACCAGACCGACCTGCTGGCCTCGCTCGGCCAGGCCTACGAGCCACGCCCGATGAAGGCGGGCTTTACGCCCCCGGGCTCCACGGGCGACGCCGCCCAGGCCTTCGAAGCCGCGCCGGTGAAGATCGACGCCGAATACTACGCCGGGGTCGAGCACCACAATCCGATGGAAATGCATGCCTCGACCGTGGTGCGCGACGAGGGCGGCCACCTGACCATCTACGACAAGACCCAAAGCTCGCAGAACTGCCGCTGGTATGTCTCGCACGTGTTCGGCCTGTCGAAGAACAAGGTCACGGTGCGCAACCCCTACGTGGGCGGCGCCTTCGGTTCCGGCCTGCGCCCCCAGTACCAGCTGCCGCTGGCCGTGATGGCCGCGCTCAAGCTCAAGCGCTCGGTGCGGGTGGTGCTGACCCGCCAGCAGATGTTCAGCTTCGGCCACCGTCCCGAGACCTGGCAGCGGGTGCGCCTGGCGGCCGACCGCGACGGGCGCCTGCAGGCCATCCTGCACGAGGCGATCCAGGAGACCTCGCGCCTCGAGGACTACGTCGAGGTGGTGGTCAACTGGTCGGGCCAGCTCTACGCCTGCGAGAACATCGCGCTCGGCTACAAGCTGGTGGCCCACGACCGCCACTCGCCGATCGACATGCGCGCGCCGGGCGCGGCCCACGGCGTGCACGCGCTCGAGGTGGCGATGGACGAACTGGCCTGGGCGCTGAAGATGGACCCGCTGGCGCTGCGCCTGAAGAACTATGCCGACGTCGCGCCGATCGAGGGCAAGCCCTTCTCCACCAAGGCGCTGCGCGAGTGCTACCGCCTGGGCGCCGAGCGCTTCGGCTGGGAGAAGCGGCCCCTGGCGCCGCGCAGCACGCGCGAAGGCGACGAGCTGGTCGGCTGGGGCATGGCCACCGGCGTCTGGGATTCGCTGGTGATGGTGGCGCGCGTCTCGGCCGAGCTGCGCGCCGACGGCCGCCTGGTGGTGTCGAGCGCGGCCTCGGACATCGGCACCGGCACCTATACCGTGATGGCCATGATCGCGGCCGAAGCCATGGGCCTGCCGCTCGAGCGCGTCACCTTCCAGCTGGGCGACTCGACCCTGCCGCTGGCGCCGGTCGAGGGCGGGTCCTCGCACGTGACCACGGTCGGCGGCGGCGTGGTGGGCGCCTGCGACAAGCTCAAACGCCGCCTGCTGCGCCTGGCCCAGGCCCTGCCCGATTCGCCCTTCGCCAGGGCGCGCCTGCGCGACGTCGACTTCGACGACGGCGCCATGGTGCTGCGCAAGGATCCGGCGCGCCGCCTCGACCTGGCGGAGCTGCTGGCGGCCTCGAAGCTGGACCGCGTCGAGGAAAAATACCTGATGACACCGCAAATGCTCAAGCAGCGCAAGTACACCCGCGCGGTGCACTCGGCGGTGTTCTGCGAGGTCAGGGTCAACGAAGCCCTCGGCATGGTGCGGGTCACGCGCGTGGTGAGCGCGGTGGCGGCCGGGCGCATCATCAATGCGAAGACGGCGGCCAGCCAGGTCAGCGGGGGCGTGGTCTGGGGCATCAGCCAGGCCCTGCACGAGGAAACCCACACCGACCACCGCTTCGGCCGCTTCATGAACCACAACTACGCCGAGTACCACGTAGCCGTGAATGCCGATATCCACGACATCGAGGTCCTGTTCGCCGAAGAGGACGACCGGGTGGTCAGCAAGCAGCTGGGCGCCAAGGGCGTGGGCGAGATCGGCATCGTCGGGGTGGCCGCGGCGGTGTCGAACGCGATCTTCCACGCCACCGGCAAGCGCCTGCGCAGCACGCCGCTCACGCCCGACAAGCTGCTGCTCGGCGAGCCCTTCCTGCCGGCCGCGCGCTGAAGACACGGGCCGGCGCGGACGGCCGGGCCCGTCCGCGCCGGCCCTTATCAATTTCTCTACATCCCTGGCGATGCGCCATCCGTAGTTTCCCCTAGTTGCATAAGCATATACACTCTGGTACAACCGTCCTGCGTACCTACGCGCTGCCAAATCAACAATACCGAGATCAGAGGACGACACCATGAAATTCAAAACGATGTGCACCGTCGCGTGCATGGCGCTGTTCGGCGCTGGCCTGGCCCAGGCCCAAACCTACCCGACCAAGACCATCACCATGATCGTGCCCTTCGCGGCCGGCGGCCCGACCGACACGGTGGCGCGCCTGGTGGCCCAGTCGATGGGCAACACCCTGAAGCAGCAGATCATCATCGAGAACGTGGGCGGCGCCGGCGGCACCATCGGCGCGGCGCGCGCCGCCAAGGCCGCCCCGGACGGCTACACCCTGTTCCTGCACCACATCGGCCACTCCACCGCGCCGTCGCTGTACCGCAAGCTGAGCTACAACGCGGTCACCGATTTCGAGCCGGTCGGCCTGGTCACCGACGTGCCCATGACCCTGGTGGCGCGCAAGGACTTCCCGGCCAAGGACTTCAAGGAAATGCTGGCCTACGTGAAGGCCAACAAGGACAAGGTCACCTACGCCCACGCCGGCCTGGGCGCGGCATCGCACCTGTGCGGCATGCTGCTCCAGACCGCCATCGGCGTCGACCTGACCACGGTCGCCTACAAGGGTACCGGCCCGGCCATGAACGACCTGCTGGGCGGCCAGGTGGACCTGATGTGCGACCAGACCACCAACACCACCAGCCAGATCAAGGGCGGCAAGATCAAGGCCTATGGCGTCACCACCAAGGCCCCGCTGGCGGCCCTGCCGGGCGTGCCGACGCTCGCCAGCGCCGGCCTGCCGAACTTCGAGGTCGCCGTGTGGCACGGCCTGTACGCGCCGAAGGGCACCCCGAAGGCCGTGGTCGACACCCTGTCGAACGCCCTGCGCGCCGCGCTCAAGGATCCCGTCGTCAAGCAGCGCTTCGCCGACCTGGGCACCGAACCGGTGGCCGACGAACGCGCCCGTCCGGAGGCCCTGCGCACCCACCTGAAGGCCGAGATCGACCGCTGGAGCCCGATCATCAAGAAAGCCGGCACCTACGCCGACTAAGACCCGCGGCACATCCCGGGCCGGCCGCCGGCCCGGCCCGGGATGTGCCGTTAGAATAGCAATTCGATAAGCATAAAAGGGGACCCCACGTGCCTGCCTTCATCCGCCATCCGAAGAATTTCTGGATCGGCATCATCTTCATCTTCTTCGGCCTGTGCGCCGTCGTCATCGGCCAGGACTACGGCATGGGCACCGCCGGCCGCATGGGCCCGGCCTATTTCCCGGTCGTGCTCGGGGGCCTGCTGGCGCTCATCGGCGTCATCGGCGTGATCCGCTCCTTCATCCGCCACGGCGAAGCGATCGGCCGCATCCACGTCAAGGAACTGGTGCTGATCCTGGCGGCCGTGCTGCTGTTCGGCTACCTGGTGCGCAATGCCGGCCTGGTGCCCGCGGCCATCGTCCTGATCATGGTCAGCGCCTTCGCCAGCCCAAAATTCCACCTTGGCAAGACCATCGCCCTGGCCGTCGGCCTGGCGCTGTTCGCCGTGGTGCTGTTCGTCAAACTCCTCGGCCTGCCGATGCCCATCCTCGGCGCCTGGTTCGGCGGCTAACTAAAAGAAGAACAACATGGAAATCCTCAGCAACCTCGGTCTGGGCCTCGAGACGGCCTTCACCCTCACCAACCTGATGTACTGCCTGATCGGCGTGTTCGTCGGCACCGCGGTCGGCGTGCTGCCCGGCCTGGGCCCGGTGGCGACCATCGCCATGCTGCTGCCGGCCACCTTCGGCCTGCCGCCGATCTCGGCGCTGATCATGCTGGCCGGTATCTACTACGGCGCCCAGTACGGCGGCTCGACCACGGCGATCCTGGTCAACCTGCCGGGAGAGTCGTCCTCGGTGGTGACGGCCATCGACGGCTACCAGATGGCGCGCAACGGCAATGCCGGCAAGGCCCTGGCTACCGCCGCCATCGCCTCCTTCTTCGCCGGCACCGTGGCCACCATCCTGCTGGCCCTTGCGGCGCCGCCGCTGGCCGACCTGGCCCTCAAGTTCGGCCCGGCCGAATACTTCTCGCTGATGGCGCTGGGCCTGGTGGCCTCGGTGGTGCTGGCCAGCGGCTCGCTGCTGAACGCGATCGGCATGGTGGTGCTCGGCCTGCTGCTCGGCATGGTCGGCACCGACGTCAACTCGGGCGCCGCGCGCTACACCTTCGACCTGCCGCAGCTGGCCGACGGCATCAACTTCGTGATCGTCGCGATGGGCATGTTCGGCATCGGCGAAATCGTGCGCAACCTCGAGCACGACGAGACCCGCAACCTGGTCATGAAAAAGGTCAAGGGCCTGATGCTCAACAAGGAGGACTTCAAGCGCATCATCGGCCCGGTGCTGCGCGCCACCGGCCTCGGCTCCCTGCTGGGCATCCTGCCGGGCGGCGGCGCCATGCTGGCCTCGTTCGCCTCGTACTCGATCGAGAAGAAGGTCTCGCCCAACGCCCGCAACTTCGGCAAGGGCGCGATCGAAGGCGTGGCGGCGCCCGAAGCGGCCAACAACGCCGGCGCCCAGACCTCCTTCATCCCGATGCTGACCCTGGGTATCCCGTCGAACCCGGTGATGGCGCTGATGATCGGCGCCATGATCATCCAGGGCATCCAGCCCGGTCCGGCCGTGATGACCGAGCAGCCGGCCCTGTTCTGGGGCCTGATCGTCTCGATGTGGATCGGCAACCTGTTCCTGGTGGTGCTGAACCTGCCGATGATCGGCCTGTGGGTGCGCATGATCATGGTGCCCTACCACTTCCTGTATCCGGCGATCCTGATGTTCTGCGCGATCGGCGTGTTCAGCCTGAACAACAGCGAGTTCGACGTCGGCCTGATGGCGGTGTTCGGCCTGCTCGGCTACTTCTGCGCCAAGCTGGGCGCCGAGCCGGCGCCGATGCTGCTGGGCTTCATCATCGGCCCGATGATGGAGGAATACCTGCGCCGCGCCCTGCTGCTGTCGCGCGGCGACCCGATGGTGTTCGTGGAGCGTCCGATCAGCGCCACCATGCTGGTCCTGGCCGTGATCGCGATGTCGGTGGTGCTGCTGCCCTCGCTGCGCAAGAAGCGCGAGGAAGCCTTCCACGAGGAAGAGTAAAACCCGGGGCCCCGGCCCCGCCGCCAATGAAAAAAGCCCGCGCATCGCTGCGCGGGCTTTTTGCGTTGGGGGAGCGGCGAGCCTTACTGGTTCAGGACCTTGCGCAGGGTGCGCGACAGGTCTTCGGCCGAGAACTTGGCCACGTAGGCGTCGGCGCGCACGTTCTTGACGTGCTCCTCGTTGGTGGTGCCCGACAGCGAGGAGTGGATCACCACCGGCATGTTGCCGAAGCGGTTGGTCGACTTGATGTTGCGGCACAGGGTGAAGCCGTCCATCTCCGGCATCTCGAGGTCGGTCAGCACCATCGCGATGCGGTCGTAGACCGTGCGGCCCTCGGCTTCGGCCGCGTTGGCGATGACATTGAGCTGGTCCCAGGCTTCCTTGCCGCTCTTGGTCATCACGAACGGCAGGCCCATGGCGTCCAGGCCCTGTTCGATCAGGGCGCGCGCGACCACCGAGTCGTCGGCCACCAGGATCACGCTGCCCGGCTTGATCTGGATCTTGGCGCCGACCGCCTGCTGGATGTTTTCCGGTTCCTGGTCGGGATTGAGCTTGCGCAGGATGGTCTCGACGTCCAGCACCTGGGCCAGGCGGCCCGGCTCGCCGCCGGCCGCATCGAGGCGCGCGATGCTGGTCACCATGCCGCTGCCGGCGCTCTGCTCGGCCGACATCACCTGGCTCCAGTCCAGGCGCACGATCTCTTCCACGCTCTCGACCGCGAAGGCCTGGGTGGTGCGGGCGAACTCGGTCACCAGCATGATGTTCAGGCCGGTCTTCGGCTTGACCCCGGCGATGGCCGGCAGGTCGAGCACCTGGATGATCTGGCCGCGCAGGTTGACCACGCCCAGCACGTGCGGCGGCGCGCCTGCGACCGAGGTGATCGACGGCATGGCCACGATCTCGCGGATCTTGAAGACGTTGATGCCGAACAGCTCGCTATGATCGCCGTTGTCGTCGCCGCCGAGGCGGAACAGCAGCAGCTCGAACTTGTTGGTCCCCGTCAGATTACTGCGCTCGTCGACTTCTTGTTGAACCGATTTCATGAGTTTCCCGATTGTGAAATTGTGATGCCTTCGGGAAAGCATTCTAGACGGGTCGCGCACGCTTGGGTCAATACGGGCGCAAATCCGGCACAAACTCGGGACCAAGCGTTCCCAAAAAACCACGAAATATCACAGGGTCTTGTACAAGAGGCAAAAGACCGCGGTCCATGATCCGGGCATGATGATCAGAAAATCCACACCCACCCGCTATGCGAGGGCGCGGCGCCTGGGAAGCCGGTCCGGCGCGGCAAGGGCCATCCGACCGAGTCCGCGCCGGAATCGGTTTTCCGTAGGGTGGACGGCTTTGCCGTCCACGCGGTGATAGATAGAGGCTCCGCTTTCGTGCCGGATGATCTCTGCGCAAACGTCCACCCTACAATCGCGCCGGCAATTAAGAAGACATTTAAAACAGCGCGCCCTGGCGGCTGGTCAGGCGCCCGAAGCGCTCGCCCAGGAAAGGCAGGATCGCGTCGGCCACCGGTTCCAGCTGGCGGCTCAGGTAGTGCTCGTAGTCGACCGGCGAATGCAGGGTCTCGAGCGGCTCGGGGCCGGCCGTGGTCATCACGTAGCGGATCCAGCCGCCCCTGCGGTAGATGGCCGGACGGCCCTGGCGCAGGTGGTGCTCGTCGGCCATGCGCGCGGCGCGCACGTGGGGCGGCACGTTGCGCTGGTATTCCTCGAGCGGGCGGCGCAGGCGCTTGCGGTAGACCAGCAGCGCGTCGTGCTCGCCGCGCAGGGTCGCCGCCACGTACTCGCGCACGTAGTCCTCGTAGGGCTGGCGCTTGAAGATGCGCTCGTAGAGCCCCTGCTGGAACTGCTGGGCCAGCGGGGTCCAGTCGGTGCGCACGGCTTCCAGGCCCCGGTAGACCATCTCGTCGGCGCCGTCCGCGCCGGTGGCCAGGCCTGCGTAGCGCTTCTTGCTGCCCTCGTCCGAGCCGCGCACGGTCGGCATCAGGAAGCGCCGGAAGTGCACGTCGTACTCCAGCTCCAGCGCGCTTTCCAGCCCCAGCTCCTCGCGCAAGTGGCTGCGCCACCAGGCGTTGACGTGCTCCACCAGCGCGCGGCCGATGCGCTCGGCGTCATGGTCGGTGTGGGCGCGGCCCAGCCAGACGAAGGTGGAATCGGTGTCGCCGTAGATCACCTGGTAGCCCTGCTCCTCGATCAGGGCGCGGGTGCGGTGCATGATCTCGTGCCCGCGCATCGTGATGGACGAGGCCAGGCGCGGGTCGAAGAAGCGGCAGCCGGTGGTGCCCAGCACGCCATAGAAGGCGTTCATGATGATCTTCAGGGCCTGCGACAGCGGCGCGTTGCCTTCGCGCTTGGCGGCCTCGCGTCCGGCCCAGACCTGGGTCACGATCCCCGGCAGGCAGTGCCGGGTGCGCGAGAAGCGCCCGCCGCGAAAGCCTGGCACGGTCGCTTCCTCGGGTTCGCGCAAGCCTTCGACCAGGCCCACGGGGTCGATCAGGAAGGTGCGGATGATCGACGGGTAC
This sequence comes from Massilia sp. ST3, assembly GCF_018119405.1. Taxonomy (GTDB): domain Bacteria; phylum Pseudomonadota; class Gammaproteobacteria; order Burkholderiales; family Burkholderiaceae_D; genus Telluria. The sequence continues at coordinate 36,713 of NZ_JAGPWC010000008.1, forward strand.
AAGCTCTTGTAGTCAAGCACCAGCACCGAGTCGTACAGGCCGGAGCGGGAATCCATCACGAAGCCGCCCGGGCTGTCGGCGCCCGGCACGTCGCCGATGTTTGGCGCCACGTGGCCCTGGCGGTGCATGACCGGCATGTAGAGGTGCTCGAAGGCCGCCACCGAGCCGCCGCTACGATCGGCAGCCAGCCCGGTCACGCTGGCGCGCTCCAGCAGGAAGGCCATGACCCCGGTCCTGGCGAAGATGCGCGTGACCAGTTCGCAGTCCTTCAGGTTGTAGCGCGCCAGCTTCGGCTTGTCCTCGGCGAACATGCGGTCGATCTCGTCCATCCGGTCGAAAGGATTGTCGATCGCCTTGCCCTCGCCGAGCAGCGACTGCGACACGCTCTCCAGGCTGAAGGAGGGAAAACTCCAGGTAGCCGAGCGCAAGGCCTCGATGCCGTCGATGACCAGGCGTCCGGCGATGCCGACGAAGTAGTGCTCGTGGCCGCCACGGTCTTCGCGCCATTCGAGGGCGCTGCCGTCGCGGCCCAGCCTGAGCGGCCGGTTGAAGCGGTCGGCGTGCTTCTGCAGCACGCGCAGGTCGAACTGGACCACGTTCCAGCCGATCAGGGCGTCGGGATCGTGGCGCGCGAACCAGGCTTCCAGCCGGTCGAGCAGCTCGGGGCGCGTGGCGCAGTATTCGAGCGCGAAGTCGACACCGGAGGCGTCCCCATTGGGAGGCCCCAGCATGTAGACCTGGCGCTGGCCGCAGCCCTCCAGTGCGATCGAATACAGGTCGCCCTGGAAGGTGGTTTCGATGTCGAGCGAGACGGTGCGCAGCTGCGGACGGTAGCCGGGCGCCGGCTTGAGCTGGGCGTCCAGCACCAGCCGCGCATCGTCACTCTCCCGGCCAGCGAAGGCGACGGGCGCCGTGATGAAGCGCTCCATCAGGTAGCGCTCGGGCGGACGGACGTCGGCCTCGTAAAGCGCGATGCCGTGCTCGCGCAGGCGCTTTTCCAGGCGCAGCAGCTGGCGGTAGTGGCGGCAGTACAGGCCCAGCACGGAACGGTGCTGGAAGTCGGTCAGCGCCAGTGGCCGCAGCTGCCAGCCTGTTTCCCTTGCCAGCAGCTGCTCCACCGCGCCGCCCAGCTCGGCCGCCACGAAGGCGACCGGGGTCTGGGCCGGCAGGCGCACGCGGCATGGACCGTCGTCGGTGGCCAGCCAGAACTCGACTTCGCAGCCGGCGTCGGCGTCGCGCCAGTGGCGGGTCAGCAGGAAGCCCTGCCGCAAGCCGGGGCTGGGTGCGGCCTCCATCAGGTGTAGCGCCGCAGTTCGGCCTCGCTGAAGCCGGCCTGGCGGCGCGCCTCGAGGTTGAACGGCCCCTTCAGCACCGGTGCCTTGTAGCGCACGGTGAGCTCGTCGTAGGTGGGCAGCGGGTCGAGTCCGCGCTCCGCGCACAGGTAGAAATACCAGCGGTTGCCGATCTCGACGTGTCCGACCTCGTCCGCCAGCAGGCGGTCCAGGATGGCCGCGGCCGCGGCGTCGCCGGCCTGGGCCAGCTTGGCGCGCAGTGGCGGGATCGCGTCCAGGCCGCGCGCCTCCATGGTGCGCGGCACCAGCGCCATGCGCGCCAGCACGTCGCCGCTGGTCTTGCCGACCATTTCCCACAGGCTGTCGTGGCCGGTGAAATCGCCGTAGCGGTAGCCAAGAGTGGCCAGGTGGGCGTCCAGCATCAGGAAATGCAGCGACTCCTCGTGGGCGACGCGCAGCCAGTCGGTGTAATAGTCGTCCGGCATGCCCGGGAAGCGCCACACGGCGTCCAGCGCCAGGTTGATGGCATTGAATTCGATGTGGGCCAGCGCGTGCACCAGCATGGCGCGCCCCTCGACCGTGACCATCGAGCGGCGGCCCACCAGCCGCGGCGGCACCAGCTCCGGCCGCGCCGGGCGTCCGGGCACGGGACCTGAGGGGCCCAGGCTTGCCGCGCTATCGATCCGCACGGCGCCTTGGGCATGCGCGCGCGCCATGGCGGCCACGCCGGCGGCCTTGGCGGCGGGGTCGGTCTCAAGCAAACAGTGCAGCGCGCAAGCGCGGAGCTCGATGGAGCGCTCCATGGGAAAACCTGGTCGGGAAAACCATGCAGTTTACCAAATCCGCGCGCCGGGTTCGAGCGCTGTCGTTGCGCTTCGCGTATGCATGCCGCCGCTGCCGCAAGCCGCCACAGTCCCCCCCGTGGTGGGGGAAGAAATCCGTGGTCGCCCTGACTAGACTACGTCCTGCCAGCCTGCCGCCGCCGCCGTCGATCCGATGCGCGGCGCCGGACAGGCCGCGCCAAGCACCCGTGCAACCCTCATTACCGGACACTCTCATGGATATTCTCGATTCCGTCATCGAAGCGCGCCAGGCGAAGCTTCGCAAATCCGCCCTGTGCACCTACCTGGCCGACGCCGCCATCCCTCCCTACCAGCGCCTGTCCTTCGTTCCGGCCATGATGTTCTTCACGATGGGCTTCAAGGACATGCTGGCCGCCCTGCGCGACGAACGCGACGACTCGCCCCTGCAACAAAGCGTGCACCAGCACTGCGACGAGGACGCCTTCCACTGGCAGTGGTACCTGGAAGACCTGGCGCGCATCGAGCATGGGCGCCGCCTGCTGGGTGTGCCGCCGGCCCAGGCCTTTACCGAAGTCTGGGCGCCGACCAACTACGCCACCCGCGAGGTGGTCTATCACGCCATCTTCCTGGCCAAGACCCACCGCACGCCTTTCCTGCGCATGGCCATCATCGATGCCCTGGAAGCCACCTTCGCCTGCTTCAACGAGCCGATGTACCGCCTGGTGGGCGAGCTCGGCCTGTATGAGGAGCTGCACTACTTCGGCAAGGTGCACGAGCATGCCGAGGCGAACCATGCCAAGGACCAGGATGGCGTGGAAGGGACGGGCTACCTGCTGCGGGTCGGCGAGTTCGAGACGGCCGTGGGGCTGGTGAACGAGCTGTTCGACGTGTTCGAAGGGATGTTCGACTGCTGGTACCGGGCCGGGACGGAAGAAGTGGCGCTGCCGCTGGCGGCTTGACAATATAGCAATCGGGAATTGGTGGTAGGGTCGGCGGCTTGGCCGCCGACGCGGTGCTCGTTACCGGCGCCGCTTTCGTGCCGGATGATCTCGCTACAAACTTTCACCGCGTCGGCGGCGGAGCCGCCAACCCTACGCCGATGTCAAAAGAGCATCAATGCAGCTTGTGTCACCGACAAGAAAAAATATTTAAAAAAATTTCTGCATGGCACTTAATGCCCAAAGGAAAGTGGTCGCCTTGTACTGGTGAGGGCGAGTGAACGCACTCACCAACTACTCACTAGGAAAGAGCCTAATCATGCTGAGCCTGCACACCAACAACGCTGCCCTGTCGGCACAAAACTCGATCTCCCGCACCCAGAGCAACCTGTCGACCTCGATGACCCGCCTGTCGACCGGCTACCGCGTCAACTCGGCAATGGACGACGCCGCCGGCCTGCAGATCGCCAGCCGCCTGAAGGCCCAGACCTCGGGCATGACCGTGGCAATGCGCAACACCCAGAACTCGACCTCGATGCTGCAGACCGCCGAAGGCGCGCTGGACGAAGTCGGCAACATGCTGGTCCGCATGAAGGACCTGGCCACCCAGGCAGCCGACGCTTCGTCGACCGCCAGCGACAAGACCGCGATGCAGTCGGAATACGACGCACTGGGCCTGGAACTGAAGAACATCCTGCAAAACACCACCTTCGCCGGCACCAAGCTGCTGGTCGGCGGTACCGTCGCTTCGTCGATGACCTTCCAGATCGGCGCCTCGTCGAGCGAGACCATGGCCGTCAACCTGGGCGCCGACATGGGCTCGATGGTCACCGATGTGACCGCCGCCACCGCGAACTACACCGCAGCCACCACCGGTACCGAGCTGACCGCTACCGCCAATGCATCGATCGCCAAGCTGGAAACCGCGCTGAACTCGGTCAACAAGGTGCGTTCGGGCCTGGGCGCCGCGGCCAACCGCCTCGAGCACGTGTACAACAACCTGTCGAACATCAGCACCAACAGCAAGGCCGCCACCGGCCTGATCATGGACGTCGACTTCGCGACCGAAAGCGCGAACATGACCTCCAGCCAGATGCTGCTGCAAGCCGGCACCGCGATGCTCAAGCAGTCGAACAGCATGTCCTCGATGGTCATGTCGCTCCTGCAATAATCGCAGTATCCCGCCGGGGACCCGCGTCCCCGTCTCGCCAGGGCCAGCCTTCGGGCTGGCCTTGTGCTTTCGGGGCCGCGCAAGCCTGCGACACCCGCCGCCAGTCGCTGCTAGCATGTCAGGACGTGCGACCAGAAGACTGGCGGCTTGCCATGCTGTCCCGCTCTCATCCCGACGTCCAGCAGCGCCTGGACGAGCTGCTCGAACACCTTCCCGCGGGCGTGGTCGTCCACGGCGAGGACGGGCGCATCCTGTCCGCCAACCGCATGGCCGCGCGGCTGCTCGACCGCAGTATCGCCTTGCTGGTCGGCACCGAATCCGCCACCACGGCATGGACCTTCGTCCGCGACGACGGCTCGCCCATGCCCGAGGCGGAGTATCCGGTCAATCTCATCCTCAAGGACGGCAAACCGCTGTCGCACCACGTGGTCGGCATGCGCCGCGCAGGCCACGCCAGCATCCGTTGGCTGATCTGCAACGCCTATCCGGAACGCGACGCCAACGATCGCATCGTCCGCGTCGTGGTCTGCTTCACCGACTGCACCGCTCTCAAGCGGGCCCAGCGCAAAGCCCAGAAATCCGAGGAACGCATGCAACTCGTTCTGCGCGGCTCGACCGACGCATCCTGGGACTGGGACCTGCGCACTGGCGAGGTCTATTACTCCGAGCGCTGGTGGGAAATGCTGGGCCATGCGCCGGATTCCCTGCCATCCACGCCAGAGACGGCGATGGGGTTGATCCATCCCGAAGATCTTGGGCGCATGCACGCCTTTATCGCCCAGCTGCTCAAGGAGCCGCGCGAGCGCTACAGTATCGAATTCCGCCTGCGTCACAAGGACGGCCATTACGTGCCCGTGCTGGCGCGCGGCTTCGTGACGCGCGACGCCGACGGCAGGCCGCTGCGCCTGTCCGGCACCAACACCGACCTGACCGAACGCAAGGCAGCCGAGCAGCGCATCTACGAGCTGGCCTACTTCGACCCGCTCACCGGCTTGTCCAACCGCCGCTACCTGATCGAGCAGCTCGGCACCAGCCTGGCGCGGGCCCGCCGGCTCGACGAATACGGCGCCCTGATCTTTATCGACCTCGACAATTTCAAGCTGCTCAACGACACCCTGGGCCACGACGTCGGCGACCAGCTCCTCAAGCAGGTGGCGGCGCGCCTGCGCGGCGTCCTGCGCGCCAGCGACCACTTGTCGCGCCTGGGAGGCGACGAGTTCGTGGTGGTGCTGGAAGACCTGGGTTCCTGTCCCGACGAGGCGGCCGCCGAGACGGAGAGCGTGGCCACCAAGATCCTGCACGCCCTGGACCGGCCCTTCCGCCTGGGCGCGCACACCGCCTCGACCACGCCCAGCATCGGCATCACCATGTATGACGGCGAGCCGACCGCCATCGACACCCTGCTCAAGCAGGCCGACCTGGCCATGTACCGCGCCAAGGCCGAGGGCCGCAACACGGCGCGTTTTTTCGAAACCAGCATGCAGTCGGCGGCCGACCGCCAGGCGGCGCTGGAAACCTGCCTGCGCAGCGGGCTGGCGGAACAGGAATTCGTGCTCTACTGTCAACCGCAGTTCGGCCGCGACGGCTTGCTGAACGGGGCCGAAGCCCTGGTGCGCTGGGACCGCGGCGACCTGGGCATGGTGCCGCCCGGCGAGTTCATCGGCCTGGCCGAAGCCACCGGCCTGATCGCGCCGCTCGGCCGCCACGTGCTGGAACAGGGTTGCCGCCTGCTGGCCCGCTGGCAGGCCGACCCGGCGCTCGAAGGCTTGAAACTGGCCGTCAACGTCAGCGTCCACCAGATGCGCGACCCCGACTTCCCCGACACCGTGGCCGAGGTGCTGGCCGCCACTGGCGCGCCGGCGCAATGCCTGACCCTCGAGATCACCGAGAGCGTATTCGCGGAAAACCTGCCGGAGCTGATCGACCGCATGCACCGGCTGCGCGCCCTGGGCGTGCGCTTCTCGCTCGACGATTTCGGCACCGGCTACTCCTCGCTTGCCTACCTGCGCCGCTTTCCGCTGGCGGCGCTCAAGATCGACCGCTCCTTCGTGCACGACGCCCATGCCGACCGCGGCGCGGCCGCCATCGTCGAAGCCATCGTCACCCTGGCGCGCAAGCTCGGCCTGGACATCGTCGCCGAGGGCGTCGAGCTGGACGCCCAGCGCCGCTTCCTGGATCACTGCGGCTGCGACTCCCTCCAGGGCTACCTGCTCGGCTCGCCGATGCCGGTGGCCCAGTTCGAACGCCGCTACGGCCAGGCCGTCGGCGCCGGCCACGCTTGACGCCTACATCTGGCGGAACAAGTGGGCGAACACCGGGCTGACGCGCGGCTTTTCGGGGCGGTTGCGCAGGTTGAGCACCACCTTGCCCATGGTATCGCGCCCGGCGCTGGCGACGCAGCGCATGTTGACCACGGTGCCGCGGTTGATCTGCTGGAATTCCTGCGGGTCGAGCTGGGGCAGCAAGTCCTTCAACGGCAGGCGGATCAGGGCCTCGCTGTCGGCGGTGGCGACGTTCACGTACTTGTCGACGGCCTGGAACAGCACCACCTCGGACACCGGGATCATGCGCACCACGCTGCCCACGGCGGCGCGGATCATGGTCAGGCGTTCGCTCTGGGCGGACTGCGGCAGCAGGGCCTGCAGCTGCCCCACCAGCTGGGCCAGGGCGCCGTCCCCAGGCTGGGTTTCCTCGCGCTCCTGCAGCCTGCCGCGCAGTCGCTCCACGGTGCGCCCAAGGCGCTCCTCGCTCACCGGCTTGAGCACGTAGTCGGCGGCGGCGCGCTCGAAGGCCTGCACCGCGTACTCGTCGTAGGCGGTGACGAACACCACCTGCGGAAAAGGTTCCGGACCTTCCCAGCGCTCGGCCAGCTCCTCGGCCGCCTCCAGGCCGCTCTGGCCGGGCATCTTGATGTCGAGGAAGAGCACCTCCGGGCGCAGCGCCATGGCCTGCTCGACGGCCGCCATGCCGTTCGGCGCCGTGGCCACGATTTCGAGCCCCGGCCAGAGCTTCTGCAGGGTCTTGGCCAGGACGGCGGCGAGGATCGGTTCGTCTTCGGCAATCAGTGCACGGGTCATGCTGTGGTCTCCAGTGGTAAGGTCAGTCGTACGATGGCGCCTTGCGGCTTGTTCGGGGCAAGCACGATGCCCGCGCCGTCGCCGTAGATGGCGTGCAGGCGCTCGCGGGTGGTGGCCACGCCGACGCCGCCGCCGCGCGTCTCGGGCTTGTCCTTCAGGCCGAGGCCGGTGTCGCGCACCGTGATCTCGAGCAGTCCGTCGCGCGCCTCGGCGGCGATCGCTATCTCGCCGCCCTCGATCTTCGGCTCCAGGCCGTGGATGATGGCGTTCTCCACCAGCGGCTGCAGCAGCATCGGCGGCAGGCGCACGTCGCGCAAGCCGTCCGGCAGCTGCAGGCGGCTCGCTAGCCGCTCGCCCATGCGCACCCCCATCAGCCCCAGGTAGGCTTCCATGGCCGCGAATTCCTGGGCCAGGGTGGTGCTTTCGCTGCGCGAGGCGCCAAGGGTGGCGCGCAGGTACTGGATCAGCTGGTCGAGCATGCGGCTGGCGCGGTCCGGGTCGAGGGCGATCAGGCCCTGCAGGTTGGCCAGGGTATTGAACAGCATGTGCGGCTCGATCTGGGCCTGCAGCAGGCGCAGCTGGGCCTGGAGCGCCTGGCGCTCGATGACTTCGGCGCGCAGGCGGGCGTCGGCGTGTTCCTGGCGAATGCGGCGCAGGCGGTCGCGGTGGCGGATCAAGACCACCATCGAGGTGATGACGCCGAAGGTCAGCACGATCATGCTGACCCGGCCCGCCGAGGGATAGTCGCGCAGGCTCGGCATGGTGTAGCCCATGACCGCGAAGCCGATGCGCATGCCGGTATAGTGGGCCAGCGGCGCCGCCAGCAGCATCACGCCGATGAAGGGCAGCCACTGGCGCGCGCTCCAGTCGGCGCGGTCCCACCACAGCAGCCGGGCGCCGTCGACCACGGCGAAGGCCAGCATGCCGATACAGACCGAGAAGACCAGCTGCTCGTACAGCAGCTCGGGCTTCCCGACCACCAGGGTGATGACGACCGCGACCAGGGCGCTGATGCCGAACGCGAGGCGCAGGTCCTCGAGCAGGCGCATCATGCGCGGGCGTCGCGGCGGGGAAGTGGGGATAGCTTGGGACATGGGCTCTACTTTATCAGGTGGCAACAAGTGAGGCGATTGTGCCCAGCCGCCCTCCCCGGAGCAAGGCGGGTGCGACGAACCGGACCGCCGATGGCGCCAACCGGTTCCCGCTTCCACCGAAACGCGGCTCCAGACATACATACTGGACGGATTCACTGTGTTGACCGACAGAATGCTCCCATGCGATATTGCCACTCTTACTATTTGAAGAAAGCGACCGCATGCGCCATACCGCCCTCGCCTCCGTCCTCGGCCTCGCCCTGCTCGCCAACGCCGCCCTGGCCCAGGCGCCCCTGGACGCCGTATCGAGCCGGATCTCGCCGGACTCGCTGCGCGGCCACCTCTCGTATCTGTCCTCGGACCTGCTGGAAGGCCGCGGCACGCCCTCGCGCGGCCTCGACCTGGCGAGCGAATACATCGCCGCCCAGTTCCGCCGCGCCGGCCTGGAACCGGCGGGCGACGACGGCTACTTCCAGACCGCGAACTGGCAGTACGCACAGCGCAAGGACGCCGACTTCGCCTTCACCATCACCGCCGGCGGCAATTCGCTCAGCGTGCCGGCGGGCGGCGCCACCGCCGGCTTCCTCGACCCGGTCAGCCTGGCGGCGACCCCTGCCGTGTACATGGACTGGAAAGCGGCGCTGGCCGACCCCGGCGCGGCCAACGGCAAGGTGCTGGTGGTGCCGGCGGCGGCCGTGCCCGGCGCGGCCGGCATCCTGCAGCAGCAGCTGAAAACCAAGCCGGCGCTGGTGGTCATGATCGACAAGGAACGCCGCCACGGCGCACCCGGCGGCTGGCTGATCGACCCGGAAAAACCGGTCGCCAAAGGGGCGGTGCCGGTGGTGGTGCTGCATGCGCCCGACGCCGCCGCGCTGCTGGAAAAAGGCGGCGCCACGGTCGCGGCCAAGGTCGGTGCGCCGGAAGTGCGCCCGGTCAAGCTGCGCAACGTGGTCGGCCTGCTGCGCGGGTCCGACCCGCAGCTCAAGCAGACCTACGTCCTGCTGTCGGCCCACTACGACCACGTCGGCATCCGCAACGGCGAGATCTACAACGGCGCCAATGACGACGGCAGCGGCACCGTATCGGTGATCGAGATCGCCGCGGCCCTGGCGGCCCAGAAGGAGCGCCCGAAGCGCAGCATCGCCTTCATCGCCCTGTTCGGGGAGGAACTGGGCATGCTCGGCTCGCGCTACTACGGCCGCCACCCGGTGTTCCCGGTGAAGGACACGGTGGCCAACATCAACCTGGAGCAGCTCGGCCGCACCGACGACAGCGAGGGCCTGCAGGTCGCCTCCGCCACCCTCACCGGCTTTGACTACTCGACCGTGACCGAAGCGGTGCGCAAGGCCGGCGCCCAGACCGGCATCCGCCTGTGGAAGCATCCGGTCAACAGCGACCGCTATTTCGCCCACAGCGACAACCAGTCGCTGGCCGACCTCGGCGTGCCGGCCCACACCCTGGCGGTGGCCTTCGGCTTCCCCGACTACCACGGCAAGGACGACACCTGGGACAAGATCGACTACGAGAACATGGCGCGCATCAACCGCATGGTCGCCCATGCGGTGCTGGGCATCGCCAACGATCCGGTGCGTCCGGCCTGGACCAATGTGCCGAACGCGGCCAAGTACCTGGACGCCTCGCGCAAGCTCAACATCGCCAGGTAAGTCTCAAGCGGGGAGCTGGACCCAGCTTCCCCCTGCGCGCGCCGAGGCCTGCACCGCCTCGATGAATTCCACCGCGCGCAGGCCGTCTGCGATGGTCGGGAACTGGGCCTCTTCGGGCGCCGCCCGGCCTTCGCGTGCCGCCAGCAGGTGCGCGGCGATCTCGCCATATAGCGAAGCGAATCCCTCCAGGTAGCCCTCCGGGTGCCCGCCCGGGATGCGCGACAGGCGCGCAGCCGCCGCATTGGCCGCCGGCGTGCCGCGCTTGAGGATGCGGGTCGGTTCGCCCAATGGCGTCCAGAGCAGTTCGTCCGGCTGCTCCTGGCGCCACTGGATGCTGCCCCGGCTGCCATAGACGCCGATGCGCAGCTCGTTGGCGTGCCCGGTCGCCACCTGGCTCGCCCACAACATGCCGCGCGCGCCGTTCCGGTAGCGCAGCAGCACCTGCACGTCGTCGTCCACCGCCCGTCCCGGCACGAAGGAACTCAGCTCCGCCGCCAGCGCATCCACGGGCTGGCCGACAATGGTGTCGGCCAGTTGCCAGGCGTGGGTGCCGATATCGCCGATCGCGCCGCCGCCCGACCTGGCCGGGTCGGTGCGCCAGGCCGCCTGCTTCTGGCCCTCCTGCTCGATCGGCTCGGCCAGCCAGTCCTGGGCGTACTGCACCTGCACCACCCTCACCTCGCCCAGTTCGCCCATGCGCACCATCTGCTGCGCGTGGCGCACCATCGCATACGCCGAATAGTTGTGGGTGACCGCGAAGACCAGGCCCTGCTCGGCGGCAAGTTGCTGCAGCATGCGCGCGTCCAGGCTAGTGGTCGTGACAGGCTTGTCGCAGATGACGTGGATGCCGGCTTCGAGAAAGGCGCGCGCCATCGGCGCATGCAGGTGATTGGGGGTGACGATGCTGACCGCCTCGATACCGTCCGGGCGCGCGGCTTCGGCCCGTGCCATCGCCGCATAGTCGTCGTAGATGCGCTCCGGCGCCAGGCCGATGGCCAGGCCGGAACGGCGCGACGCCTCCGGCGTGGACGACAACGCGCCGGCAACCAGTTCATAGCGGTCATCGAGGCGGGCCGCAATGCGGTGCACCGCGCCGATGAAGGCGCCTTCGCCGCCGCCAACCATGCCGAGCCGGATGCGTGGCGCGTGAGTCGGATTGTTCATCATGATTCTCTCTCGTTAGAATGGGGGATGGAGCAAGATCTCGGACACCTACTCGGCATCGCGGTCCGCCCCGCCGGCGCGGCGCCACAGCGCGTACGGCAGGCGGAGGCCTTCGCCGGACACGGGCTGGAAGGCGACCGGCACGCCGACCCGGTATCGCCGCGCCAGCTGTTGCTGGCCGGGGCGCTGGCCTATGCCGACCTTGACCTGCCTGCGCTGGCCCTGCGCGAAAACCTGCTGCTGGAGGCCGATACCGCGTCCTTCCGTTCGGGCGACGTGTTGCGCATCGGCGCTACGTTCACCCTGCGCCTGATGTTCCAGTGCGAAGCCTGCGGCAGCCTGGACCGGCACCAGCCCGGGCTGTCACGCGCCATCGGCGGGCGGCGCGGCATGCTGGCGCGCGTGCTGGCGGGGGGCCGCATCCAGGCTGGCGACCGCGTGACCGGACTCGGTCCGCTGCTGCCGGCCTGGCCGGAAGACTGGCGCGAGCGCGTGCGCATGGTGCTCGACGCGCTGCCGCCCGGCCACGTGCTCGAGTACCGCCAGCTGGCGCACCTGGCCGGCGTCGCCGCCGGCTATTGCCGCGCGTTTCCGCGCGCGATCGCCAGGCTCGGCCCGGACTACGCCGGCAAGGCGGTGCCGGCCTCGGCCCCGTCCGGCCTGCCGCGCTGGCGCGGCGATGGCCTGTTCGCGGACGAGGTCCGTGCCGGTTTCAGGGACGCGGCAGGGACATGAGACGGTCCAGTTCCGGCTGCATCGCCTTGGCCCAGATCGCGTAGCCTTTCTCGTTCGGGTGCAGCAGGTCCGGCATCACGTCCTTCGGCAGGCGTCCATCGGGCTGGAGGAAGGCCTGGTTGATGTCGAGGAAATGCACCTGGCGATTGTCGGCCAGCGACGGCAGCAGCGCGTTGATTCGCCCGTTCAGGCGGCGCAGCGCGCCATCCGGCGTTTCGTCGCGCGGGAAGATCGCCAGCAGCAGGATGCGGGTGCGCGGCAGGCGACGCCGCAGTTCCTCGATGTTGCGCTGGATGCCTTGCACGGTGAGCGCCGGCAGGTCCTGGCGGTGGCCGGTGTTATTGGTGCCGAACATCAGCACCGCCACCTTGGGATCGATTCCGTCCACTTCCCCGTGCTGCAGGCGCCACAGCACATTTTCGGTGCGGTCGCCGCCGAAACCCAGCGCGATCGCGTCGTGCTGCTGGTAGTAGCGGTCCCAGACCGGCGCGCCCTCCTTTTCCCAGCCCTGGGTGATCGAGTCACCGATGAACACCAGCTGCGGGCTGCGTCCGGCGGCCTTCATCGCCTTGATGTCGTCCAGCTTCTTGAGGTGGCGCGGCGTCCACCAGGAGATCGACCAGGATTCGTTCAGCTTGTCGGGGGTAAGGGCCACGGTGCGGTAGTCGGGACAGGCGGTGTTCGGCTTGCCGCCGCGCTTGAGGGTGACGTTCGCAATACTGACTTCGCCGCTGCCCGTGCCTTCGATCGTGAAGGGTTTGGCAACCGCGCTGAAGTCGTCGCCCTCGCGCGCGAAGCATTGCAGCGCCAGTTCCACATGCCGCCAGCCCTGGCCCTCGGCCGAGCGCCCGGGCAGCACATAGGAAACCTGGCGCTCGCAATCGGGACCGCAATGCAACTTGACGGCGATGCCGCCCTTCGACAGGTCGGCCACCTTCAGGTCGAAAGCCAGGCTGCCGGTCGCCAGGTAGGGACGCAGGTCCGCTGGTCCGCCCTGGATGCGCATGCCGCTCTTCCAGATATTCTTCCAGCGCAAGGTGAGCGCGTCGTCGGCCGCCGCTTTTCCGCTGCGGCTGAGCTCGATGGCGCTGTTCGGATGCTTCGCCTGCAGGACGCTGTCCAGCGCGAGTGCCTGTCCGGTCATCGGATGTTCGCGGTCGGGATCGATCGCGACCACCTGGTAGCCGTCTGGCGCGCGCCCCTGGTACAGGGCCAGATCGCCGGATGCGGCGCGCATGGATGCGGTGCCGGCGCAGCCCGCGGCGGCAAGCGACAATGCGAGCGGAAATGCAAGGCGCAAGGCAGGGCTCAATGCAGGGCCGGCCGGGCGGCGGGTTGCAAAGCTCATCGTGTCTCCTCGAACTCTTCTTGTGATGGATGAGTCAATAATGACGCAATGTTACCGCTAACGCAATGCTTCGCTTGGGAGGGGTGCCCCGTGTGTCATGGCTGGGGACGGATTTCGGTCACCTGGTGGAAGGTGTTCTTCCAGCCGTCGGGCTGGCGTACCCAGACCCGAACATAGCGTCCGCGGAAGGGCCTGGGGTCGCCTGCGGACCCCATCGAGGAGCGGAACATGCCGGTGACGATGGCGGCCGCGCCGCCGTCGACCAGTTGTACCTGGGGCGCTTCGAGGTCGTAGCTGCGGAAGCGCATTTCCTGGCGTTCCAGCCGGGTCAGCAGCTCGGTCTTGCTGCGCACCCTTCCGCGGCTGTCCACGTGCAGGTAGCTGCGGTCCATCAGCCGCTGCAGTGTGTCGGTATCGCCTTCCTCGATGGCTTCCGCCCGGTCCCGCTCCAGCTGCGCCAGGGTGGCGCGCAAGGTGTGCTCGTTCGCGCCCGCGGACGCCGCCTGCAACAGGCTGGCGCACAGCATCGACGCCAGCAGGGGCCGCAGGCCTGTCTTTCTCTTTACCACGCTTCCTCCACTCCGGGCAGTGCGCACGCCTCGGCCAAAGGCCTCAGGCCTCAGGCCTGGCGGGTGCCGCACTCCGTACAGAACTTCGTGCCCGGCTGCAGCATCGTCGAGCAGCTGGCACAGGGCGCCTGCTGCACCATCTTGAAACCGCACTCGGGACAGAACTTGGCCCCGTGGGTCTCGGCGCGGCATTGGGGGCAGACCAGCTGCATGTCCTGGCGCACCTGCGCGCGCACTTCGGGCCGGGCGCCACGCGCCTTGCCCTCATCATAGGCCAGTTCCGACGCGGTATACACCTCGCCCTCGGCGCGCGCCTGGGTGATCTTCACCTGGACGTTCGGCGCGCAGTTGAAGCACAGGCCCTTGGCGGTATCGAAACAGGGGCCGCAGACGTAGTCATGGCAATTGCCGCAGCGGTTGAAATGGGCCTTGCCCGCAGCCACCGCCTCCTTGAAGGCTTCGTCGCGCGCGCTGTGCCAGCCCGCTTCGGCCATGCCGTGCAGTACCGAGCTGGCATTGCCCAGCAGGCCGCCGAACATGCTGGCCCCCTTTTGCAGCCAGCCGGAGGCCTGGCCGCTGCGGTAAGGCTGGAACATGGTGCGCCAGCGGTCGCTGCAGCGCTCGCAATAGAATTCGAACTGGAAGCCGGCGTCGACGCCGGACGAATTGCTCAGGTCCCGGTAGTTATTGGAAAACTGCATTTCCGACATGGCGTAGCTCCTCAGCATCCCTTGTTTTTTGATATCGATATTATAACAACGTGTCATCACAGGGAGACAGCGGTAAATACCGGGCTGTGGCAAAAGCGTCATGCCAAAGGCTTGTTTCTTTGCTATCCTCGGAAGCCCACCACCAAGGATCACCATGCCGCGCCCAGGCCTCGCGCCCCTCCTCTCTATCCTCGCCGCCACGTGCACGCTGGCGATGGCGCCCGCAAGCGCGCAGCTGCGCGCGCACCGCATCGACAATGGCACGGTCACCGTGCTGGCCAGCGAAGCCGCCGGCGGGCGCCTGCTGTCCTTCGCACTGGCGGGGCAGCCCAATTTCCTGCTGGTCGACGAGAACGCGGGCAATCCCGACGCCGGCTTCAACGCCTTCAGCAATAACGTCCCCTATCTGGGCCACGAGGTCTGGGTGGGACCGCAAAAGGAATGGTGGACCGACCAGACCGTGAATCCCGACCGCGCCAAGGCCAGGGCGCCCTGGCCGCCCGACCCTTACCTGAGCCTGGCCCCGTACGCGCTGGTGCAGCGCACGCCGGCGGAACTGGTGGTCGACAGCCCGCCCAGCCTGGTGACGGGTATCCAGCTGCGCAAGCGCTACGCGCTGATCAAGGGCCGGCCGAACAGCCTGCAGCTGGACGTGCGCGCCACCAACCGCCGCAACCAGCCGGTGGCGCGCGACATCTGGTTCAACACGCGGGTACGGCCCGACACCCGGGTTTATGTGCCGGTGGCGTCGAAAGAGGATGTGCGGCTGGAAGCGGCGACGCCGGAGGAAGCCCCGGGCAGTACCCTGGCCGACGGCGTCCTGTCGCTCGACCAGCCCGACGGCGGTGCGCGCAAGGGCAAGCTGTTTATCCAGCCCGCGGGTGGCTGGATGGCCGCCTTCCACGGCAAGCAGGCTTTCGTGATCCAGTTCCGCCTCCAGCCGCGCGCTGCGATCCATCCCGACCAGGGGCAGGTCGAGCTCTATCACGAAGTCCAGCCTGGCGAGGCGGGCAAAGGCGTACTGGAGATGGAAGTCCACGCCCCCTATGTGCGGCTGGCGCCGGGCAAGGCGATGCGCGCGTCCGAGCACTGGACCCTGCTGCCCTACCAGGGCCCGGCTACGCGCGAAGCCCACCTGGCCTTCCTGCGCCAGCACGCGCGCCAGCTGGGCCTGACGGGCTGGTAAGCCTCAGAACAACGAGAGATTGGCCGACGGCGTTTCCGCCTTGGCCACCGTGCGCGGCGCGGGCCAGGCCTTCATGCCTTCCGCCGGGTAGTGGCGCAGGAAGCTGCGCGCCGTTTCCACGTCCGGGCAGGCGAGCCAGTCGCCGATTTCCTCGGGGCGCAGCACCACCAGCGAGCGCTTTTCGTCGTCCGGCTTGTGCATGCGCCGCATCAGCGGGTGCGTATCGGCATTGATGGTGATCTGGGTGAAGGAAGCCTCGATGCGCCCGTCCGCCTCGCTCCACTCGCGCCACAGGCCCGCCACATAGAACAGCGCGTCGTCTTCCATCCCGATGCCGTAGCGCTCGGCGCGTCCGCTTTCGTAGCACGGCTCGTAGAAGCAGCTCATCGGCACCGCGCAGAACTGCAGGCGGCGCCAGGCAGGCGCGAAGGAGCGCCGCTCGCCCAGGGTCTCGGCGCGCGCATTCATGGTGTCGAACGCCTTCACACCCGGCGGGATGTGCCGGCGCGGCACCATGCCGTAGCTGGCCAGCGCGGGCGCGGGACGCCGTTCGGCATCCAGACGCAGGATCGGCGCCGCGTAATCCTTCCAGATCTCGTCGGGCCAGCGCCAGTCGGCGGGCAGCTCGCTGAAGGCGCCGATGCTGCCGAACTGCTCCGGCGTGGGCGCGCGGTAATTCACGCACATGATCGAGTCACATATTTTAAGGGAACGGGAATGATACCAGCGCGGCGCCCGCCTTCCGGCGCTGCCAATTGTGCGATATGGAATGCAGCTTCAATGATATATTTTTGTCAGCATTTCTACTGCCCCCCGCATTGCATTTTCTATCACGCCGTCGACTGCAGCAGAACGGATAACAACTGAACCTTAGGAAAGAAACATGAACAAGAATATCGCCATCGTCGGCGCTGGATTCTCCGGGGCTGTCATCGCGAACCAGCTCGCACACGCGGGTTACCAGGTCGAGATCTTCGAGGCGCGGCCCCATATCGCAGGCAACTGCCACTCGGAACGCGACGCCGAAACCGGCGTCATGGTGCACATCTACGGCCCGCACATCTTCCACACCGATAACGAGCGCGTCTGGGAATTCGTGAACCGCTTCAGCGAGTTCAAGCCTTACGTGAACCGCGTCAAGGCTATCACCAACGGCAAGGTCTACACCCTGCCGATCAACCTGCTGACCATCAACCAGTTCTTCGGCAAGACCCTGCGTCCGGCCGAGGCCGAGGAATTCCTGCGCGAGCTGGGCGACAAGAGCATCGAGAACCCGGCCACCTTCGAGGACCAGGCGCTGCGCTTCGTCGGCCGCGAGCTGTACGAGGCCTTCTTCAAGACCTACACCATGAAACAGTGGGGCCTGCATCCGAACCAGCTGCCGGCCAGCATCCTCAAGCGCCTGCCGGTGCGTTTCAACTACGACGACAACTACTTCGCCCACAAGTACCAGGGCATGCCGGCCAACGGCTACACCGAGCTCGTCGAGCGCATCCTCGACGTGCCCGGCATCACCGTGCACCTGAATACCCGCTTCGATCCTTCCTCGAAGGGCGACTACGCCCACGTGTTCTACAGCGGTCCGATCGACGCCTGGTTCAAGCACGCCGAAGGCCGCCTGCCCTACCGCACGCTGGACTTCGAGGTGTTCCGCGATACCGGCGACTACCAGGGCAACGCCGTGATCAACTACTGCGACGACGCCGAGCGCTACACCCGCATCACCGAGCACAAGCACTTCTCGCCCTGGGAAAGCCATGAAGGCACGGTGTGCTACAAGGAATACAGCCGCCAGTGCGAGGAAAAGGACATCCCCTATTATCCGATCCGCCTGGCGCGCGACAAGCAGCAGCTGGAACTGTATGTGAACCTGGCGCGCCAGGAGCAGAACGTGACCTTCGTCGGCCGCCTCGGCACCTACCGCTACCTCGACATGGACGTGACCATCAACGAGGCGCTGGTCACGGCGGATAGATTCCTGGCCTGCGCGCGCGAGCAGGCCGCGATGCCGGCCTTCACCATCGATCCGCTGGCCTGATGCCACTGACGTGAGCCCGTCCTCCGCGCCGCGGCGGCTTGTGCGCTGTGGCGCGGGCGCTACCCAGCAGGTGCAGCTGTGCGCCAGGCCGCGCGCGTTCGCCGGACAATCGGGCAAGGACCACTTCCTTGCCGGGGTTGCCATGAAGACTGCGCTTGCCGCGATACTCCTCACGCTTTCCAGCCTGGCCGCACCGGATTCCCGGGCGCAATCCAGTCCACCCGCGCAGTCCACGGCGACACCGCAGCTTTCCTTCTCGATCACCAACAGCCAGCTGACCCTGCGCTCGCTCGACGGCGGCGCACTCCCGCTGCAATTGTCCGAGCAGCGCCAGCACCTGCTGGTGCGCTCCTACGGCGACAACGAAGGCGAGCACCTCGACAGCTATCCCGATCCGGGCAAGCCGGTCAGCGTCGAGGCATCCTACGGCGACGGTTTCTCGCGCATCGAGATCGCGCACATCTTCGGCGACGTGAGCGCGACCGTCGCCGCCGATACCACAAAGGACGCCAGCTTCAACGACATCGTCTGGGGCAGCGGCGCCACCTTCACCCTGCCCGCCCGCTCCTTCCTGACCATGGTCGCCTGGGTCAGCATCGACAGCGAGGCGGCTTGGGACAGCAACTACGCCGCCTTCGAACGCGGGCTGATCGCGGGCACGGAAGGCGCCACCGGGGAACGCTTCATCCTGGACGGCTCCCGCGCGACCAGCCAGTACTTCCTCACCGCCCTCAATCCCCTCGACGAGGCCGCGACCTTCTACTATTACTCGAACCTGTACGCCAACGCCTACAGCGTGACGCCGGTGCCCGAACCCGCCGGCTCGGCCATGCTGGCCGCCGGGCTGGCCGCAGGCCTGGCGCTGAGAACGGCGTCGCGGACGCGCCAGCACGGGAGACGGACATGAAACGCGCACTCGCTGCATGTGCGCTGGCGGCCGCCAGCAGCGGCGCATGGAGCCAGGATGCGGGCATCGTCTTTACCCTGAGCAACGTCCATGTCAGCCTGCGTTCGATGGATGGCATGGAGCTGCCCCTGGCGGTGTCCGGCCAGCGCCAGACACTGAGCGCGCGCGCCTACAGCGCCACCGGAGAACACGCAGAACGGCTCGACCTCGACGAGGAAGTGGCCGGAGCGGGCGTATCGGTCGGGCACGAGACCGCGTTTGTCCAGGTCGCCGTCGAGGGCACCCTTGGCGGGGCGCGCGGCGTCGCCACCTTCGCGGAGCCTTCGGTGGACTGGGTCAGCAGCGAGTTCGCCTGGGGCAGCTACGGCAGCGTTACCCTGCCCGCCAACTCCGTGCTCACCATCGCCGCCTGGGCCACGGTGCGCAACGACGGCGCCGAGGAAAACCGCATCAGCTTCGAGCAGGCGCTGGTCGCCGCCACCGAAGGCGCCTTCGGCGAGCGCTACGAGCTGCGGGCTGCGGACGCGTCCAGCCAGTACTTCATTTCGGCGATCAACCCGCTCGACACCGAAGCCACCTTCCACTACTACACCGAGCTGGCGGGCTACGCGTTTTCGGTCAGCCCGGTGCCCGAGCCTTCCGCCTGGGCGATGCTGGCGGGCGGGCTGCTTCTGCTGGGCTGGGCACGCCCGCGCCCAGCGGGCCGAGGGATGCCCGCACCGTCACACTGACCGGGAAGCTGCGCGCTACCTGCCGCCGGCCGCCGTCGCACAGGTTGAGCAGCGCGGCCACGCCGTTGTGGGTCATCTCGCGCCAGGGAATGCGCACCGACGTCAGGCGCGGCGCCGAGAACGCCGCGCTGGGCGCGTCGTCGTAGCCGATCACCGACACGTCGCGCGGGACGTGGATGCCCACTTCATGGAAGCAGGACATGGCGCCCAGCGCCATCTCGTCGTTGGCGCAGAACAGCGCGGTGAAGCGCGTGTTCGAGGCCAGCAGCTCGTGCGCCGCCGACCAGCCGCCGGCTGCCGAGAAGTCGCGCTCGGCCACCCACATGCCGGCCGTCCCGATACCTGCGTCTTCCAGCTCGCGCATGAAGCCCTCGATACGGTCGACGTTGTCCTGCACCTTCCAGGGGCCGGCGATGACCGCGAACTCGCGGTGCCCCTGCTCGAGCAGCGCGCGCGCCGCCAGGCGCCCGCCCAGCACGTGGTCGACCGTGAAGCACTGGTCCGGGATGCTGTCGAAGGCGTAGTTGAGGGCGACCATGCGTTCACGGATTGCGCCGAACAGGGCCAGGTCTTCTTCGCGCAGGGGGCTGGTCAGCACGAGCACGCCGTCGCAGCCGCGCTCGACCAGCAGGCTCACGCCATCGATCGCCTCCTGCCGGGCTTCGCCCTTGCCCGCGCCGAAGGCGATCATCATGTGCAGGCCGGCAGCGCGCAGCTCGGCGTCGACGATCTTGAGGATCGCCGTGTAGAAGGTCCCCGAGAGCATGGGAATATACACGCCGATCATGCGCGAACTCCCGTACAGCAGCGAGCGCGCGGCATGCGAAGGCCGGTAGCCCAGCGCCTCGACAGCCTGCTTGACCCGTTCCAGCTTGGCGGCCGACACCGAGCCCTTGCCGCGCACCACGCGCGAGGCGGTTCCCAGTCCCACCCCGGCCAGGCGGGCTACGTCCTTGATCGTCGGCACAGGCCTTCCTCGTCCATGGATTGCGTTGTGATTAACGTAACACAGTCTGGATCGCGCGGGCCGGAATCTCGACCGCCGTTTCCATTCCGTCGACCATCAGCCGGTAGCGCTGCGCCTGGGCCGTCCTGTTCATAACGACGATGGCGAGCGAGCCGTCCGGGTTGCGGAAGGCCACGGTGTCGAGCGTGCTGCGGCTGGCGGTGGCGTTGACGCGGCGCGCCTTCGGCTTGATGTAGCGCGTGAAGTGGCCCATGTAGGCATAGCTCGGTGTGTACACCAGCTTGCCGTCCTCGCTCGCATGCAGCAGCGCGAAGCAGAAGTTGCCCACGTGGTTGGGGCCGCCCCGGCCGTCGAGCAGCATGTTCCAGTCGATCCAGCCGGCCGCGCCGGCGTTCAGGTCGGCCATGATCTCGCTGCCGTAGCGCTCGCCGTTGGCCCAGTCCTGCAGGCGCGCCGGATCGAAGCGCTCCACCGTGGCCTCGGTCATCAACAGGGGCACGTCCGGGTAGGCGGCGTGCACGGCCGCCACGTTGCGGTGCATCGGCTGGCCCTTGGCCCAGGTCTCGTACCAGTGGAAGCCGATGCCCCACACATAGGGGCGCGCCTTGGGGTCGTTCAGGATGTGGGCCGCGCGCTGGGGCAGCAGGTCGCGGTTGTGGTCCCAGACGATGATCTTCTTGTCCTTCAGGCCCGCGCGCGCCAGCGCCGGGCCGAGATGGTCGCCGAGGAAGCGGGTTTCCTCCTCGGCGGTGTAGATCATCGACTCCCAGGTCTGCTTGGCCATCGGCTCGTTCTGCACCGAGAGCCCCCACAGCGGGATGCCCGCCTTTTCGTAGGCCTGGACGAAGCGCACGATGTAGCCGGCCCACAGGTCGCGGTTTTCAGGCAGCAGGCTGCCGCCCTGCAGCATGTTGTTGTTGGACTTCATCCAGGCCGGCGCGCTCCAGGGACTGGCGAACACGCGCATGTCGGTGCCATGGCCCTTGGCGGCGGCCAGCGACTGGCGCAGCAGCGGCAGGCGGTGGCGCTCGTCGTGCTCGATGCTGAACGAGGCCAGCGAACGGTCGCCATCCTTCACATAGGTATAGCTGCCGCTGCTGAAGTCCGAGCTGTGGATGGTGGTGCGCAGCACGTTGTAGCCCAGGCCTTCGCGCGGGTCGAAATAGGCCTTGAGGTATTCGCGCTGGGCCGCGGGTGTCAGCTTGGCGTACACCTCGGCCACCGCGTCGGTCACCGCGCCGCCGAAGCCGAACACCTCCTGGAAGCGCTGGCGCGTGTCGACGAAGACCGCGGTCTCGGTTTCCAGCGGCTGCCCGGCCGGGCGCGCCGCGCCCAGGGACTGCGCGGCGAACCGCTGGCCGCTTCCCTGCGCCGTCGTCACCACATGCCAGGTGGCGCCGGGCGCCGCCTGGGCGCCCAGTACCGTCATCAGTGCGGCGCCACACACCATGCGCATCGTCTGTCGTTTCGTCGTCATCCGGTCTCCTGTTACAGTTTGTAGTTGACGCCGAACAGCACCTGGCGGCCGTAGGTCGTGTAGCGTTCTGGGGCGTAGGCGCCGCTGGCGAAGGCGCTGCCCTGCTTGGTCTGGTAAGGCTCGTTGCCCAGGTTGTTCACCTGCAGCAGGAAGGACAGGTTCTTGTACGGGCCGTCCTGGAATTCGTAGCCCAGCTGGACGTCGACCTGCTTCTCCGCCAGGATCTCGCTGAAGGCGCGCTGGGCGAACAGGCCGGTGACCTCGCCGCGGAAGGCCGAGCGGTAGCGCTGGGCCACGCGCGCCGAGAAACCGTGCTTCTCGTAGAACACGGTCAGGTTGGCGACCACGCCCGACAGGCCGGGCAGCTTCTCGGTGGTGCCGGGACCGTTGGGGCTGATCGAACTCTCGGTGCCCGAGGCGCTGGCCTGCACGCCGAAGCCATCCAGGCGCTCCCACAGCATGCCGAACTGCAGGGCCGCGGTCAGCTCGATGCCGCGCACGAAGCCGCCCTGGCCGTTGGCCGGCTGGTTGATCGTGCCGATGTTCGTCAGCGGCACCACGGCGCTGGAATTCGGGAAGCCGGTGAAATCGAAGGGACGCTGCTGGTTGTAGATGTAGCTCTTCAGGTCCTTGAAGAAGTAGGCGGCCGAGAGGTAGCTGCCCTTTCCCAGGTAGTGCTCGAGCGACAGATCGAAGGAATTCGCGCGCCAGGGTTCGAGCTGCGGGTTGCCGCCATTGCCGTTCCACATGCGGGTGGTCGCGTCCACGCCCGCCGACACGCCGGCGCGCATGTCCGACATGCGCGGCCGCGCCACGGTCTTGGCCGCGCCCAGGCGCAGGTAGGTATCGTGCAGGTAGTTGCCGAGGTCGAAGTTCAGGTTCAAGCTGGGGAGCACGTCGTGGTAACTGTGGCCGTCGCGCAGGGGCGTGATCACGTTGCCGCTGACCGCCTTGCCCTCGGCCTGCTGGTCCACGTGCACGTACTGCACGCCCAGGTTGCCGCGCAGCGGCACGGGGCCCAGGTCGGTGTCGATGCCCAGGCGCAGGTAACCGATGCTCTGCTTCTCGGTCACCGCCCAGTCCTGCTGGGCGACGTCGGTGTCGACCGGGCGCTTGTCGTAAAACTGGTCGAGCGCGGCGCGCGGGTCGAAGCTCAGCACACCCGGGATCCCGGCCCAGGACAGCGAAGTAATCGGCTGGATGATGTTGGCCGGGACGGTGGTGAGAGCACGGTTGTTCTTCAGCCAGTAGGTCTGGGACACATCCTCGTGCGACTTGTCGCGCTTGGAATAGCTCAGGCCCGCCTGCAGGTCGCGGAAGAAACCATCGAGTTCGCCGCGCAGGTTCACCTTGGCCGCGCCCAGGCGGTCTTCCACGCGCGGGTGGTGCATGGTGGCGTCGTGGCCCCAGCCGCCGACATCGGTCAGCTTGACGATGCCGGGGTTGGTGAAATCGATGCTGGGGGTGAACTGCGGCAGGCCGGCGCCGACCGGAATGCGGAACTGGAAGTCGTTGTCGGTGACGCCAGAGCCGGCCGGGCCCAGGCCGGCGTAGGTCTCGGAGGTGGTCTCGCGGCGCTTGGCCGAGGACCAGGACAGGTCGCCGTCCGCCGTCCAGCGCGGGTTGAGACGCACCTTGGTGTTCCAGCCGGCGGCGGCCATCTCGTCGCGCCGCTCGTTGTAGTCGTTGCGCACGATGGGCTCGAGGTTGACCAGGCTGCCGCCCGTCAGCAAGCGCACGCCGCCGATGGTTTCGATCTGCGGGTTGCGGTAGGTGACGGCACTCCACTGGTGCGAGTTCCACATCATGCCGCGCATGATCTCTTCCTGGTCGAACTGCGAATAGTACAGGTCCAGGGTCGAGCGCACGTCGCGGCCCGGCTTCCAGTCGATCACGGCCATCAGGCCGTCGCGCACCTGCTTGCGCGAGGTCGAGGTCACTTCCGCGCCCTTGAGCGCCACCACGTCCTCGTTCCCGGCCGGCAGGTTGTTCTGGTCGCCCCACCACCAGGACTTGTATTCCTTCTGCTGGCCCGGCGAATCGAGGTGGGCGTAGCCGATGGCCAGGCCCAGCGTATTGTTCAAATACTGGTCGATGTAGGAGACCGACAGGCGCTTGCCCCTGATCGACCAGCCGCTGTTCAGTTCTCCGTTGCCGTTATGCTCGCCGCGCACATTGAAGGCGATGGTGCGTCCCTTGCGGTCGAGCGGACGCACGGTGCGCAGGTCGATGGTGCCGGACAGGCCGGCCGCGGTCATGTTGGCGTCCGGCGTCTTGTAGACGGTCACGCCGCTGAGCAGCTCGGACGGGTACTGGTCGAATTCGGCGCTGCGGTCGTTGCTGGTGCTGGTCTGCTCGCGGCCGTTGAGCAGGGTGACGCCGAAGTCCGGCGCCAGGCCGCGCAGCGAGATCACCTGGGCGCGGCCGGCCACGCGTTGCGCGGTCAGTCCCGGCAGGCGCGCGATCGATTCGGCGATCGAGACGTCCGGCAGCTTGCCGATGTCCTCGGCGGTGATGGCCTCGACGATGGAATCGGATTCCTTCTTGATCGCGATCGAGCTTTCGATACTGCCGCGGATGCCGGTCACGACGACTTGGGCGGGGGTCTCTTCTCCCCGCTGCGCCTGCTCCTGGGCCTGCACCGCCGCGCTCCACAACAGCAGCGCGCAGGCGGCAGCGATGGGGGTGACGGCGAATGCGCCGGTCTTGCCAAAACGAGTCATATCGGTCTCCAGTGTTTTTATAATAAAAGAATTTGGAAACGTTGCCAATCTGCGGCCAAAATAATTGGCAACGGCTCCAGCCAGAGTGCGGCAGGAGCGTTGCCAACTACTTGCCGTCCTCATGAAACGGCCGACGGTTCCGTTGACATTGGAAACGTTGCCAATTTAGGACAGAGGATTGGAAACGTTGCCAAACATGCGGTCACATTATGGTCTTGCTGTAAATGCATTGTCAATCCAATTGTGAATACGCCGCCCCGTCCTTATCGCTTGCCGTTCCAGCTGAAGGTGGCGACACTGTTGGCCGGCAGCATATAGCGGAAGCCCTGCTTGCCCACGCGGACCGAGAAGTCGCGCGCCTCCTTGCCGCCGTTGGTGACGATCAGCGCCATCGACCCGTCGCGGTTGCGGAAGGCGACGTTGGCCAACTCCCCCGCCGCCTCGCTCGAAGCAACGCGGTGCGCGCCCGGCTTGACGAAGCGGCTGGCGTGGGCCAGTGCGTAGTACTCGACGTTGCGCGTCACCTCACCGGTGCGCGAATCGATGGTCACCACGCCGCGGCAGTCGTTGCAGCCGCCCAGGTGCGGGCCGTCCTTCTCGTCCAGGGCCAGGTTCCACAGCAGCACGCCGCGCGCCCAGCCGCGCGTCGTGTCGATCACCAGGGTGCGGGTAAAGAACATCAGGTTCTTCGCCCAGTCCGGCGACCAGCGGCCGCCCGAACACTCGGTGAACCAGGTGTCCTTGTCCGGGAACTTCGCATGCACCTGGGCCTGTACGGCCACGTTGCCCGCGTAGCAGTGCCAGGCCACGCCGCTCACGTACTTCGCCGCCGCCGCGTCGCCCAGCACGGCGCTGGGCGAATCCGGCTCGTCCCAGTTATGGTCCCAGTCGAACACCGTGGTCCCGGGGTGCTCGCGCGCCAGCAGCGGGCCCAGGTGCCCCCCGATGAAGGCCGCGCGGCTGGGCGGATCGACACGCATGCCGGGGTAGTTGTCCGGTTCGAAGTGCGGCTCGTTCTGCAGGGTCAGTGCGAAGATGGGCACGCCCTCCGCCTGCATCGCCTTGAGGTAGCGGCCCAGGTAGCGGGCGAAGGCGCCGTAGGCTTGGGGCTTCAGCGCCCCCTTGACCAGGCTGTCGCTGGTCTTCATCCAGCCAGGCGCGCTCCAGGGCGAGGCCATCACCTTCAGTTGCGGATTGATCGCCAGCGCCCGCTGCACGGTCGGCAGCACGGTGGCGCGCTGGGGATCGATCGAGAAACGCTTGAGTTCCGGATCCTGCTCGCCCGGAGGCATGTCGTCGAAGCTGTAGTGGCTCTGCGAAAAGTCCGATGCGCCGATGGTCAGGCGCGTCAACGACAGGCCGAGGCCAGGATCGCGCCCGAACAGCTCGCGCAGCAGGGCTTCGCGCTGCGCCGGGTTCATGCGCTGCTGGATCAGCCAGGCCGAGGCGTCCGTGATCGAGGCGCCGAAACCCTGGATCTCCTGGTAGCGCCTGGATGGGTCGATCTCGATCACGGTCCCGGCGGCGCTCACCTTGCCAAGGCGTGCATCCGCGTCCCGCGCCAGCAGCTTGCTTTGGTCCCCGGTGGTGACCCAGGCCTGGACCGCACCCTCGGCCGCGGCGTGGGAAAGCCAGCCGCCCAGCAGCGTCGCCAGCACGGCGCGGCGCAGTACTGCCCTTGTGGTTTGCATCGTCGGTGTCTCCTTTTGGTGGGATGAATGAAGTTGGAAACGTTGCCAATTCAATATACCATGCTCCCTGGCACGAAAACACGGCATGACCGAAAAAGCTTCCTTTCCCCTCCCGCACACCAATCGGCTACAACGGTTATCATTTACGAATGATTGATTAGGTTGAAAGCTGACTGCGGACATGAGCACATCCGGGCAGATTGACCTGCTACCCCTTCCCTGCGCCTCCGGCCGGCCACAAGCCCCTTGCCACGAGCGCGCTCGCCACTGCCTTCCTGCTACCGTGTGCAGGACGCCGCAGGGGATGACATCCGGCTCCGCCGGCCCGGCGGCGCGGCGCTTCTTGCGCCCTGCGCGGCGGGCGACCATTTAACTCTTTACTGCACACACGAAATGAATCCCTCGACTGAGATTGAAAACGGCCTCCCCCTCGACATGGTGATCTTCGGCGGCATGGGCGACCTGGCGATGCGCAAGCTGCTGCCCGCGCTCTACATGGCCTACCTTCATGGCAACCTGCCGGCCACGACCCGCATCCTGTCCACCGGCCGCCAGGACTTCGACCGCGAGACCTACCTCGCCCACGTCGGGGAGCATTCGCGTTCCTTCATCAGCGAGAACAATTTCAACGAGAAGACCTGGGACGGCTTCCTCAAGCTGCTCGAGTACGTGCGCCTGGACGTGCAGGCGGCGCCGGACTTCGGCGTCCTGGCCCAGGCCTCGCGCGCCGGCGCCCAGCGCGTGTTCTACCTGTCGACCGCGCCCTCGCTGTTCACCACCATCTGCGACAAGCTCGCCGCCGCCGGCCTGGTCGACGGGCAGTCGCGCGTGGTGCTGGAAAAGCCGCTCGGCCACGACCTGCCCTCGGCGATCGAGATCAACGAAGCGGTCGGCAAGCACTTCGCCGAATCGCAGATCTATCGCATCGATCACTACCTGGGCAAGGAGACCGTGCAGAACCTGATGGTGCTGCGCTTCGGGAACTCGATCCTGGAACCGCTGTGGCGCGCACCGAACATCTCGAGCGTGCAGATCACGGTGGCCGAGGAAATCGGCGTGGGCAGCCGCGCTGGCTTCTACGACGGCACCGGCGCCATGCGCGACATGCTGCAGAATCACCTGTTGCAGCTGCTGTGCATCGTGGCCATGGAGCCGCCCACCTCGCTCAACGCCGACGCGGTGCGCGACGAAAAGCTGAAGGTGCTGCGCTCGCTGCGCCGCCTGACCCTGGCCGACATCGCCCGCGACACCGTGCGCGGCCAGTACAGCCACGGCGTCAGCGGCAACCAGGAGGTGCCTGGCTACCACGAAGAAAAGAACGTCCCGGCGGACAGCAAGACCGAGACCTTCGTCGCCCTGCGCGCCCACATCGACACCTGGCGCTGGTCCAAGGTGCCCTTCTACCTGCGCACCGGCAAGCGCATGCAGCGCCGCTCGTCCAAGATCGTGGTCGAGTTCGCCAACCCGCCCTTCCCGCTATTCCCGGACGCGCCGGGCGGCGTCGCCAACCGCCTCGTCATCGAGCTCCAGCCAGAGGAAGCGATCAAGCTGCAGATCATGGCCAAGCAGCCGGGCAGCGGCATGCAGATGCAGCAGGTCACGCTCAACCTCGACCTGCAGTCGGCCTTCCAGCAGCGCCGCGCCGAAGCCTACGAGCGCCTCCTGATCGACGTGGTGCGCGGCCGCCTGACCCACTTCATGCGCCGCGACGAGCTGGAAGCCGCCTGGTCCTGGGCCGATCCGATCATCGAAGGCTGGGGCACCCTGGGCGAGAAGCCGCATCCGTACGCGGCCGGTTCCTGGGGGCCGGCGGAATCCTTCGCGCTGCTGGCGCGCGACGGCTTCGCCTGGGTGGAATAACTAGAAGCTAATGACGAAACGCGCGCCCTTGCCGACCGGCCGGGCGTAGCGCACGGTGCCGCCGTTGGCGTGCACCAGGTGGCGGACCATCGCCAGGCCGATGCCGCCGCCCTGCTTCTTGGTGGTGAAGAAGGGCGTGAAGATGTGGGCGGCCACGTCTCCGGGCACACCCGGCCCGTCATCCGCCACCTCGATCCGCAAGCGCGCGCCGCGCACCAGGCGCGCGCTCACCCGCGCGCCCGCCTTGTCGATACCGGCGGTCGCCTCGAAGGCGTTCTTCAGCAGGTTGATCAAGGCCTGCTCCAGCTGGCCGGGGTCGGCCACCAGCTCCATCGAGCCCGGCTCCACCGAAAACACCACCTCGCCGCCGCGCGCCCGCCACAGCGGATTCACCAGGGCCGCCACCCGCTCGAACATCTCCGCGATGCGGATGCGCTCGGGATGCGCCTCCGGCACGTTGGACAGGCTGCGGTAGCTCGCCACGAAAGCCACCAGGCTGTCGGCGCGGCGCCGGATCGCATCCAGGGCCGTGCCCAGGTCGGCGCTGGTGTCCGGGTCGAGTCCTTCGGCTTCGCGCACCAGCTCATAGGCGGTGTGCGAGAGCGAGGCCACCGGCGTCAGCGAATTCATGATCTCGTGGGTCAGCACGTGGACCAGCTGGCGCCAGGCGTTCAGCGCTTCGGCTTCCAGCTCGCTTTCCACCGGCATCAGGGCCGCCAGGCGCTGCGGCTTGCCCTGCAGGGCCACCGAGGCCAGCGCGACCAGGGCGCGCTCGCCGCCGCGCTCGGTCTCGAACTGCAGGGTGGCGCGCCTTTCGGTGGGCTGGGCCGCCAGCTCCGCATACAGCCCGGCCGGATCGGTGGCGCGCCCCGGCGCCACCAGCTTGCGCGCCATCGCATTCAGCGGCGCCACGGCGCCCGCACCCGCCGCTCCCTCGATGCGGAACAGCGCGATAGGCGCGAACTCCAGGCGCGCTTCTAGCGCCAGGGCGTTGTCGACCAGGCTTTGCTGCTCGATGTTCAGGGCGCCGTAGCCGGTGACCGTGTCGGCCACGCGCGGAGCTTCGAGGCGGCGCAAACAGCCCCACAGCAGCATCAGGCAGGGCAGCACGCCGAGCAGGCACAGGACCGCGAGGCGCGCCGAATCGCGCAAGACACCGGCGCTCCAGGTCAGCAGGCCCACGCCGGCGACCGCAAGCAGGACGCCCGCCCGCAGGCGCCTAGATGCCATGCTTGCCCAGCTTGCGGTAGAGCGCCGCCCGGCTCAGGCCCAGCATGCGCGCCGCCAGGCTGATGTTGCCGTTGGCCTTGTCCAGGGCCGCGGCGATGGTGTCGCGCTCCAGGGCGCCCAGCTTGAAGCTGTCGTCCGGCGCCGGCTCCGTGGCGGCAAGGGCAATCGGAGCAGGTACGGCCAGGCCGAAGTCCTCGAAACGGTATTCCGGCTGGCCGGCCAGGATCACGGCGCGCTCGCAGGCATGGCGCAAGGCGCGCACATTGCCGGGCCAGGACCAGGCGCACAGGCGCTCCATCGCATTCGGCGCCAGCTCGCGCACCGGGCGCTGGTACTGGGTCTCGTACAGCGACAGGTAGTGATGCAGCAGGCCGGGAATGTCGTCGCGCCGCTCGCGCAGCGGCGGCACGCGGATCACGATGGTGTTCAGGCGGAACAGCAGGTCGGGCCGGAACACCGCCGGGTCGAACAGGCGCGCCTCGTCCAGGTTGGTGGCGCTGACGATGCGCACGTCGATCGCCTCGGCGCGGTCGGCGCCGACTGGGGTCACTTCGCGCCGCTCGAGGGCCGTCAGGAGCTTGGCCTGGGCCGGCAAGGGCATGTTGCCGATCTCGTCGAGGAACAGGCTGCCGCCGCGCGCAGCCTGGAAGCGTCCGGCGCGGTCGGCCTTGGCGTCGGTGAAGGAACCGCGCCTGTGACCGAACAACTCGCTCTCGAAGGTCGATTCCGGCAGCGCGCCCATGTCCACCGCCAGGAAGGTGGCGCCGGCGCGGCGCGAGGCCTGGTGGATGGCGCGCGCGACCAGTTCCTTGCCGACGCCGTTCTCGCCCAGCACCATCACGTTGGCCTCGGTCGGCGCGACGCTGGCGATCATGGCCTTCACCTCGCGCATGGCGGCCGAGTCGCCCATCAGGCTGGAGGCGCCGGGCGCGCTGCTCGCCGCGCGCCGCGCCAGGGCGCCGTCGACGGCGGCCACCAGGCGCGCGTTGTCCCAGGGCTTGGTAATGAAGTCGCTGGCGCCGCGCTTCAGGGCTTCCACCGCCAGCGGCACGTCCGCGTAGGCGGTCAGGGCGATCACGGCGGGAGGGCGCGGCAGCGCACGCAGGCGATCCAGCACGCTCAGGCCCTCGGCGCCGTCGATGCGGCCCGGGGTGAAGTTCAGGTCGAGCAGCACCACGTCCGGCGTGCGCGTCCCCAGCAGCGCCTCCAGCCCGGCCGGGTCGTCCAGGGTCTCGACCGCGCCGTGGCGGCGGCGCAGCAGCATCTGCGCCGCGCAGGCGACGTCGTGGTCGTCGTCGAGGATCAGGATGTGGGCGGTGGAATCGGCCATCTGGCTGAGAGTGCGGGAACGGGATTGCCATTCTAGCAGCGCCCCGGCGCGCCGGGGACAGGCGGCGGACGCCTGTCCGGAAGCGCACACCTCCACCTGTCCGGATCCGGACACTTTAGCTGTGCCCAGTACGGGAAAACGCGAAAACATGGCCGAAAAGGCACTGGCACGGAGCTTGCAGATACAAAGGCATTTCGTTTCGAGAGCCAGCATGGACCGCATTCCCCCACACGCAGTCACCGGCGCCGCCATGGACACCGTCGTGCCCAGGCGCCGCGGCCGACTGGCCCTGCGCATCGGCCTCATGGCCGCAGCACTCGCCGTGCTTGCCTGGGCCGCCTGGCAGCTGATGCCGCACGGACTGCAGGTGGCGCGCCAGGACCTGCGCATCGCCCGCGCCGTCAGTGGCGTCTACCGCGACGACATCGTCGTGCGCGCCACCGCCGAGCCGCTCAACTCCATCATCCTCGACTCGGTCGAGTCGGGGCGGGTCGAGGAAGTCTTCGTCCAGGACGGCCACCCGGTGAAGAAGGGCCAGTTGCTGTTCCGCCTGTCCAATCCGCAGCGCAACCTGGAACTGCTGGAGCGCCAGGCCGAGCATGCGCAACAGATCTCCAACCTGGCCACCTTGCGCGTAGCCCACGAGGCCGGGCGCACCGACCACCAGCGCCGCATCGCCGACCTCGAGTTCGCGCTGGATCAGGCCCGCAAGCAGTACGCCCGCAACAGCCGCCTGGCCGCCCAGGGTTTCATCTCCTCGGTCGCGCTGGAGGAGTCGAGCGACAAGCTGGCCCAGCAGCAGCGCGCCCTTCAGGTCGAACGCGACAGCATCGCCACCGAGGAGCGCGTCCGCCAGCAAGGGCTGCAGCAGATGGAGACCGCGATCCGCGGCCTGCAGTCTGGCCTGCAGCTGGTGGACGCCACGGTCGACGCGCTGGCCGTGCGCGCGCCCAGCGACGGCGTGCTGACCGACTTCCGCCTGCAGGTGGGCGAGACCGTGCGCCCCGACCAGCACATCGGCCGCATCGACGATCCCAAGCGCTTCAAGCTCACCGTGCTGATCGACGAGTTCTACCTGAGCCGGGTGTCGGCCGGGCTCCAGGGCAGCGTCAGCCAGGGAGAAACCTCCTATCCGATCAAGGTGCGCACCGTCTTCCCGCAGATCCGCGAAGGCCGCTTCACCGCCGAACTGGTGTTCACCGGCGCCCAGCCGGAGGTGATCAGCCCGGGCCAGAGCCTGGACGCGCGCCTGACCCTGGGCCAGCCCGCCCCGGCCCTGATGCTGCCGACCGGCGCCTGGCTGGGCGACAGCGGCGGCGCCTGGGCCTTCGTGCTCGCCCCTGGCGGCGGCGAGGCCAGGCGCCAGCCGCTGCGCCTGGGCCGCCGCAACAACAGCCAGGTCGAGGTGCTGTCCGGCCTGAAGGCAGGCGACCAGGTCATCACCTCGAGCTATGCGGCCTTCGGCAAGGCCGAGCTGCTGGAATTGAATCCCTAAACAACATCGCCAACCCAAGAAGACAAAGGAAGCACCATGCTCAAACTTTCAGGCGTCAGCAAGATCCACGTCGCGGGCGAGGTCCAGACCACCGCCCTGGACCGCATCGACCTCGACATCGCCGCCGGCGAATACGTCGCCATCACCGGCCCTTCGGGCTGCGGCAAGTCCACCCTGCTGAGCGTGCTCGGCCTGCTCGACGTGCCGACCGAGGGCGCCTACTGGTTCGAGGGCCAGAACGTGGCCGGCTGGAGCGAGTCGAAACTCAATGAATTGCGGCGTGGCCGCGTGGGCTTCATCTTCCAGAGCTTTAACCTGATCGAGGAGCTGAGCGTCTTCGAGAACGTCGAGCTGGCCCTGGAGTACACCGGCACCCCGGCCGCCGAACGGCGCCAGCGCGTGAGCGCAATGCTGGAGCGCCTGGGCGTGGCCCACCGCGCGGCGCACCGGCCGTCGCAGCTCTCGGGCGGCCAGCAGCAGCGGGTGGCGATCGCGCGCGCCCTGGTGGCGCGGCCGGCCATGCTGCTGGCTGACGAGCCGACCGGCAACCTGGATACCGCCCACGGCGACGAAGTGATGCGCCTGCTGCGGTCCATCAACGCCGAGGGCACGACCGTGGTCATGGTCACCCACTCACCGGCGCACGCGGCCCAGGCCTCGCGCACCCTGCACCTGCTCGACGGCCGCGTGGTGGTCGACGCGCTGCAGGCCGCCTGAGGAGAGCCGCATGAACCTGCGTGATTTCCGCATCGGCTGGCGCCTGCTGGTCAAGGAACCGGCCTATTCCGCGGTGGTGATCCTGGGCCTGGCCGTGGGCTTCGCCGCCTGCTTCCTGCTGCTCGGCTACGTGGCCCATTCGCTGTCCTACGACCGCCACATCCCGGAACGCGGCCAGATCTACCGCCTGATGCAGCACTGGAACCACCCGACCGCCTCCAGCAGCCACTGGAGCAATTCCAGCAGCCTGCCGGCGCGCGACGCGGTCGTCCAGAGTGGCGTGCCGGTCCTGGCCTCCACCTTCATCGAGCGCAATATCGACGTGCGCGTGGGGAACCAGGTGCAGACCATCAGCCTGACCGTGGTCGACCCGGCCTTCGAGCAGATCTTCAAGCCGCCTGTCGTCGCCGGCAAGCTGGCCGACGCGCTGGCCCGGCCGGACACCTTCGCCCTTACCCGCGAGACCGCCGTCAAGCTGTTCGGCAGCGAGGACGCGGTCGGCAAGACGGTGCAGGTGGCGGGGCGGCCCTACCGCATCGCCGCCGTGCTCGAGGACCAGCCGGCCGCCACCACCCTGCCCTACGCGGCCCTGGCCGGCATCCGCACCGCGGTCTGGAACGAGGAATACCGGCGCCTGGTCACCACCAACTGGGGCTCCTCGCACGGCCCGGTCTACGTCAAGCTGCCGACCGGCGCCGACGCCGCGCCGGTGCTCGATTCGGTGCGCCGCGCCATGCTGGCCTCCAGCTTCTACCAGCGCCAGACGCCCGACCAGATCGCGGCCCTGAACGGCCAGGACATGATCAGCTTCCGCCTGGGGCCACTGCCCGATGCCTACCTCGACCCGAGCGTGGAAGACGGCGGCAAGCGCCACGGGAACCGCAAGACCATCTTCGGCCTGGCCGCGGTGGCCCTGCTGATCCTGGTGCTGGCCGCCACCAACTACGTCAACCTGGCCACCGTGCGCACCCTGCGCCGCCAGCGCGAGATCGCGGTGCGCAAGGTACTGGGCGCGGGCGCCGGCGCCGTCAGCCGCCAGTTCCTGGCCGAGTCGGTGCTGGTGTGCCTGATCGCCACCGCGATCGGCCTGCTGCTGGCCTGGCTGCTGCTGCCGGTGTTCGCCGACCTGGTGCAGCGCGAGCTGGACCGCATGTTCACGCCGCTCTCGGTCGGCCTGAGCCTGGCGACCGGCGTGCTGCTGGGCGTGCTGGCCGGCGCCTACCCGACCTTCTCCGCGCTCAAGGTGCTGCCGACCGCCGCCCTGCAGGGGCGCGGCAATAGCGAGACCGTGGGCGGCCTACGCCTGCGCCGCGTGCTGACGGTGCTGCAGTTCGCCACCGCCATGGGCCTGACCGGCATGACCCTGGCCGTGGCCTGGCAGACGCGCTACGCTTCCAGCCTCGATCCGGGCTTCGATCCGGCGCCGCTGCTGGTCCTGACGGCATCCGAGGACATGCGCGACGCCAAGGTGCGCGCTTTCCGCGACGCCCTGCTGCGCGTTCCCGGCGTCACCGGCGTGGCCGAGAGCGACGCCCCGGTCACCGTCAACCGCAACAGCACCGCGCTGCGCCGCGACGGCGGCGAGGCGGTCGAGATCAGCACCCTCTACGTAAGCCCCGAGTTCTTCGACGTCTACGGCCTGAAGCGGGTCGCGGGCCGGCTCTACGACCCGGGACGCGACAAGGCCGAGGACGAGGACAAGATCGTGATCAACGAGGCCGGGGCGCGCCGCTTCGGCTTCGCCAGCGCCCAGGACGCGGTCGGCAAGTACGTGCGCCAGCCGGACGGCTCGGGCACGCCGATGCAGGTGATCGGCGTGGCGCCCGACATCCGCCACCGCTCGGCGCGCGAAGCGATGCAGGCCACGGTCTACTTCCTCGAAACCCGCACCCCGGTGTTCAGCGTACGCACCGAGGACGGGGGTGCGCGCCAGGAAGACGTCAAGCGCGCCATCGAGGAGTTGTGGCCGCGCCATTTCCCGAACGACGTGCTGGAGGTCCAGCGCGCCGCCGGCATGTTCGCCCTCAACTACGCGGACGACCTGCGCCTGGCCAAGCTGCTGGGCGCCTCGAGCGTGATCGCGACCGCCATTGCCGCCTTCGGCATCTATGTGCTGGCCGCCTACAGCGTGCAGCGCAAGGCGCGCGAGATCGTGCTGCGCAAGCTGTACGGCGCCGGCAAGGGCGCGGTCGCCGGCCTGGTCGGCAGGGAGTTCGCGGCCCTGCTGGGCGTGGGCGCCCTGATCGGCCTCCCTGCCGCCTGGCTCGCGATCGAACGCTACCTGGCCGGCTTCACCGAGCGCGCGCCGATCGGCGCCTGGACCGTCGCCGCGGCGCTGCTGGTCGCCTGCCTGGTGGCCCTGGGCTCCACCGCGCGCCACGCGCTGGCGGCGATGCGTATCCGGCCGGCGCTGGCCTTGCGCGAGTAAGGAGGGTTGACGCCGGTTGCGTCGGCAATCAAACGGGAGCAGTATGGTTGCCGGCAGTTCCGTTGATCGCGGAAGCTGTCCCAGGGCCGGCGCTTGTGCGCCGGTCGCGTTTTGCGGAGACGACGCCATGCCGGTAGTAATAAGATCCAGGTCCTTGAAACTGAGCTTCGCCGCCCTCTGCCTCGCCGGCTGCGGCCTCATGCAGGACGGCTGGCATTCCCCGGTGCCGGCACTCCAGCACGACCCGGCGGCGCCCGCCGCACCGGGCATCACTGCACAGTGGTTCGGCGTCAGCACCTTGCACCTGGGCGACGGCGAGACCACGATCCTGATCGACGGCTTCCTGTCGCGTCCGCACTGGCTGCCGGCCGCGCTGCTGCCCCTGAAGACCGATGAGGAGCTGGTCAGGACCACCCTGCACGCCCACGGCCTGCGCAAGGTCGACGCGCTGCTGGTGGCGCACTCCCATTACGACCATGCCCTGGACGCACCTTTCGTGGCGTCCGCGACCGGCGCCGTGCTGGTCGGCTCGGCCTCGACCGCAGCGATCGCCCAGGGAGCCGGCCTGGGTGCGAGACGGGTGTGCCAGGTCGAGGGCGGCGACTGGATCCGGGTCGGCAAGTTCGACATCAGGATCATCGCCACGCCGCACATCGCCACCTTGCTCGACGGCGAAGTCGCGTCCCCCTTCGCGCGGCGCTCGCGCATCTATCACTACCGGCTCGGCGACAATTTCTCTTTCCTGGTGCGCCATCCGCTCGGTTCCATCCTGGTCGTTCCCAGCGCCGCCACCAAAATGGGCATGTTCAGGGACGTGCGGGCCGACATCGTGTTCCTGAGCATCGCGCAGCTCGGCAAGCGCAGTCCCGCGGAGATCGGGGAATTCTGGCGCGAGGCGGTCAGGGACAGAGGGGCCTTCCTGGTCATTCCTGTCCACTGGGACAATTTCACCCGCCCCCTCGACCGGCCGCCGCGGCCCTTCCCCTGGCCCATCGACCGGGTCGACAGCGCCCTGGAAGAACTGCAGCCAGGCCGCCGCCACGCCGGGTGTCGCGCTCAGGATGATGCCGGTGGCCCAGGCCGTGCGCCTGCCCGCGCGCTCAGCGAGCCCGGCCCCGCCGCAGGATCCAGGCATACAGCCCAATATTGATCCCGAGCACCGCCGCTGCGAGGACATACTGCGTGCCGCGCCCGAGTCCGGCGGGATAGATGAGTGACAGCAGGTAGTGCTCGATAAAGCCGCCGCTGTAGCCGGCCTCTCCGGCCAGGCGGCGCAGCGCGATTTCCAGGTAGGTGAGCGGGCACACCGCGCCCGTCGCCTCGATGCCGAAACCCCATACCGCGGCCAGCAGGTGCGCGGGCATCAGGCCGCGGCGGCGCGCCACCAGCAGGGCGCCGAACACGACGAACAGGATGAAGCCGAGGTGCAGCAGCAGGACTGCGTCGGCCAGGATACGGTAAAACATGGCTGCAATGGGATGGGAGGCGCCGTGCTTCCCATGCTAGCGCGTTCCGGGCCGCCCCGCCCGTTTGGCGCAGCGCAATCGTTCGATACGCGCACGGTTGGAAGCGCGGGCCGGTTGGCGTAAAGTCATGTGGTTCTGAACCCGACGAGGCCGCCATGCACATGAACGAGTGGACTAGCAGCAACTGGAACGCCCTGAGCCTGTTCGGGGCCCAGGCCTTCAAGCAGATGGACCGCACGCGGCAGGCGCGCGGCAAGATGCTGGACCGCGCCGGCTACGGCCCACAGGAAACGCCGTCCATCGTTCTCCACAGCGAGCCGGGCCTCAGCCTGCTGCGCTACGGCGAACGCAAGGACGGGCCGACGGGACCGGCGGTGCTGCTGGTGCCGGCGCCGATCAAGCGCTCCTACATCTGGGACCTGGCGCCCCAGGTCAGCGTCGTGCGGCGCTGGCTGGAGCACGGCTACCGGGTCTACCTGGCGCAGTGGCTGCCAGTATCCGACGAGCATCGCCACTTCGGACTCGACGACTACGGCGACCGCCTGCTGGGCGTGTGCCGCGCGCACATCGCCGCCGACAGCGGCGAGGAACGCATGGCGATCGCGGGGCATTCGCTGGGCGGCATCCTGGCCGCGATCTACAGCGGCCTGCATCCCGACCACCTGAGCGCCACCGTCCTGCTGGAGTCGCCGCTGCACGTCGAGGCGAAGTCCTGCTGCTTCAATCCCCTGGTCCGCGCCACGCCGCACGCGCGCCAGATCGCCGACACCTTTGGCCAGGTGCCGGGCGTCTTCCTCAACATGATGAGCGCCATGGCCGAGCCGCAGGCCTTCCAGTACGAACGGATGCTGGACCGCTTCCTGTCGCTGGCGAATCCCGCTGCGCTGGCCAACCACATGCGGGTGGAACGCTGGACCCACGACGAGTTCGCGCTGCCGGGCCGGCTGTTTACGGAAATCGTCGAGGAGATCTATCGCCATGACGCCCTCATGCAGGGCCGCCTCGAGATCGGCGGACGGCGCATCGGCCCGGGCGACCTGCGCGCGCCGCTCGCCTGCGTGGCCGACCCGCGCAGCAAGCTGATCCCGCTGGAGGCCATGGCGCCCTTCCACGCGGCGGCGGGCAGCGAACGCAAGCTGATGCTGCACTACGAGGGGGATGTGGGCGTCAACCTGCAGCACGTGGGGGTGCTGGTGGGGGCGAATGCGCATGCGCGGATCTGGCCGCGGATTTTTGCGTGGCTGGATGCGAATGCGGTGACGGGCTGAACTTGGGACTTTAGGTCCCGGCCTTTGCCCATTGCAGTCTCCGATACTCTCACCTGCCTCTAAATCGTCATTCCCGCGTAGGCGGGAACCCAAGTTTGCGTGAGTAGCCACAATGGGCGCTGACTGCCCGCAACGAACTTGGATTCCCGCCTTCGCGGGAATGACGGTTTTGCGGCTAGGTGAAAGTGAGCGGCAAACGATATTTGCACGAAGCGCTTCCCATGCAAATATCCTCTGCAAACCACCCTAGACCGGGGTTAGCAACGGCCTTCCGTCGAAATGGGCCACCAGGTTGTCCACCGCCAGCCGCCCCATCGCGCGGCGCGCCTCGACGGTGAAGCTGCCCACGTGCGGCGTCAGCACCACCTGGTCGAGCGTGCGCAATGCGTCCGGTACCTCGGGCTCGTGTTCGAACACGTCCAGTCCCGCCGCGCCCAGGCGTCCTTCCCGCAGGGCCGCCACCAGCGCGGCCTCGTCGACCACCGAACCGCGCGCGATGTTCACCAGGGTGCCTTCCGGCCCGAGCGCGTCGAGTACGGCCGCGTCGACCATGCGCATGGTCTCGGCGCCGCCCGGTGTGCACAGCACCAGCATGTCGCTTTCCTGCGCCAGCGCCAGCAGGGAGTCGCTGCGCCTGTCCGGCCTGGGTCCGGCGCTGCGCTGGTGGTAGCGGATCTGCAGCCCGAAGGCTTCCAGGCGTGCGGCCACGGCCTGCCCGATGCGGCCGAAGCCCACGATACCCGCCACCTTGCCCTTCAGGCTGCGCGCCTGCGGCAGCGGCGCTTTACCGGGCCAGGCGCCTGCGCGCACGTAGCGGTCCAGCTGGGGCAGCCTGCGCACCGCCGCCAACAGCAGCAGCACCGCCAGGTCGGCCACGTCGTCGGTGAGCACGTCGGGCGTATTCGTGAGATGGACGCCACGCGCGGCCAGGGCGGCCAGGGGCACCGCGTCCACACCCGCGCCATGCACGGACACCAGCTCCAGCGCCGGCAGGCGCGCCAGCAGCGCGGCGGGCAGGCCGATGCCGCCGGTGGTCAGCACGGCGCGCAGCCGGTCCGCGCAGGCGTCCAGTTCCTGTTCGCCCAGCTGGGCATGGAAATGGCAGTGGAAGTGCTGCTCGAGCAGGTTGAGCACCTCGGCGGGCCATACGCTGCCGAGGACAAGGATCTCCGGTTTCATCTCGTCGGGCGCGCTGCGCCGGTCGTTGTCGTAGGCCGAGTATGCCAGATGGGAGGAGCCGCCGCAGGCCGCCCTCGACTATACTGGCCGGCACCGCATCCACCTGGAGTTCCATGTCCGCACCTCTACCCGGTCGCATCGTCTGCTTCGGCGAAATGCTGCTGCGCCTGTCGCCGCCCGCGGGACGCCTGCTGGCCCAAGCCTCCACCCTGGACCTGTGCACCGGCGGCGCCGAGGCCAACGTCGCCGTCTCGCTCGCCCGCCTCGGCCACGCCACGGCGATGGTAACGACGCTGCCGGACAGCGCGCCCGGACAGATCGCCGTCGACGCGCTGCGCACGCACGGGGTCGACGTGGGCGGCGTGCGGCGCGAACCCGGCCGCATGGGCCTGTACTTCCTGACGCCTGGCGCGGTGCTGCGTCCCTCCGAGATCGTCTACGACCGCGCCGGATCGAGCTTCGCCTGCGCCGATCCGGCCGGCTACGACTGGAACGCGCTGCTGGCGGGCGCCGCCTGGCTGCACGTGTCCGGCATCTCGCCCGCGGTCGGCGCAGCGCCGGCCCGGGCGGTAGCGGAGGCGATGCGCAGCGCGCGTGCGCTGGGTGTGCGCGTGTCCTTCGACGGCAACTACCGCGCTTCGCTCTGGGCCGCGCGCGGCGAGGACGGCGCCGGCGTCCTGCGCGCCCTGATGGCGCGGGCGGATCTCGCCTTCGCCAACGGCCGCGACTTCGCCCTGCTGCTGGGCCGGCCGGAACTCGCGCAGCCGGAACGCGAAGACGAAGCGGTGGCCGCCGCCTTCGCCGCCTTTCCCCATCTGGGCCACATCGCCTTCACCCGGCGCCGCGAACTGAGCGTGCAGCAGCACGAGCTGCGCGCCTGCCTGCGCACGCGCGACGCGTCAGGCGGGGCCGCCGAGGCCGGCCCCTACCATCTGCACGAGATCGTGGACCGCATCGGCACCGGCGACGCATTCGCGGCCGGCATCCTCGACGGCCTGCTGCGCGGAGAGGGCCCGGCCGCCGTCGCCGGTTTCGGCCTGGCGGCCGCGGTGGCCAAGCACTCGATCGCCGGCGACTTCAACCTGGCGTCGCGCGAGCAGATCGCCATGGTTGCCGCTGGTGCGCTGTCGGTGCGCCGCTAGTCAGAGGGCCAGGGACTAGGGACGCACCTCGATCGCGGTACTGAGGCGGATCGCGTCGGAGGCTTCGCCCACCATGAGCTTGACCGGCCCAGGTTCGACTTCGAGCGCCTTGCGCTGCGCGTTCCAGTAGGCCAGGCGCTTCGCTTCGAGGGGAATGCGCACGGTGCGCTTCTCGCCGGGCCGCAGGCTGACGCGCTGGAATCCGACCAGGGCCTGCCGCGGCCTCGCCACCGCGGACTCCGGCCACGAGGCATACAGCTGCACCACGCTGTCGCCAGCCAGCTTGCCGGTATTGGCGACCTCCACGTCCACGCCCACCGCGCCGTCCGGCTTCAGGCTGTCCGCTTCCACGCGCAGCTTCGTGTACCGGAAGCTGGTGTAGCTCAGGCCATGGCCGAAGGCGAACAGCGGCTTGTCCCTGGCGTACAGGTAGGTGCGGCCCTTGCGGATGTCGTAGTCCATCATCGGCGGCAGCTGCGCCATCGACGCCGGCCAGGTGGCGACCAGCTTGCCGCCGGGGTTGTAGTCGCCGAACAGCACCTTCGCCAGCGCCGTGCCCTGGTCCTGCGAGGAATGCGCCATTTGCAGGATCGCCGGGACGTGCTGCTTCGACCAGTTGATCGTGTAGGGGAAGCTCGACATCAGGACCATCACGGTGCGCGGGTTCGCGGCCAGCACCTGCTTCACCAGTTCCTCCTGGGCCAGCGCCAGGGTTTCGCGGTCGCGCCCTTCACGGCCGTCGCCCGGATCGGCACAGGGCTTGGTGCCGTTGTCGGTCCAGTCGGTCGCCATGTTCGGGCCGCAGGTCGGGTCGTTGCCGACGAAGACCACGGCCACGTCCGATTCGCGCGCGGCCTTGGCCGCCGCCCCGCCCGTGTTGTCGGCGGCATGGTGCACTGTGACGCCTGGCCCGAGGGCGGCCCGGATGCCGTCCAGCGCCGTCACCTTGTGCGGCGGGATGCCGCCATACCAGTCCCAATGCACGCTGTCGGCGTGCGGCCCGATCACCGCGATGCGCTTGATGCGCCCTTTGGCCAGCGGCAAGGTGCGCTGCGCGTTCTTCATCAGGACGATGGATTCGAGCGCCATGCGCAGCGACACCGCCTGGTGGTCCTCGCCCAGCCAGGGCGCCGGCCCGTCCTTGATCGCGGCATAGGGATTGCCCTCTGGAGGATCGACCAGGCCAAGGCGAATCGTCACGCGGAACTTGCGCGCCAGCGCCTCGTCGAGCTCGGACTCGGCGACCGTCCCGTCCTTGAGTGCGGCGCGCAGTTCGTCCTTGTAGGTGTCCAGGTACTGGTTGATGCCGCTTTTCAGGACCGCCACCGCGGCTTCCTTCTGGCTTGGGAAAATCTTGTACCACTTGACCAGGTTGCCGACGGCGCCGCCATCGCTCGACACCACGTCCACGCCCCACTTGCCGATCACGGTGTCCCTGAGCACCGGATGCAGGTGCATCGGCGTGCCGTTCCAGGCGTTGTAGGCCGCCATCACGCCGCGCGCGCCCGCTTCCTCGAAGCTCATGCGGAACGGGACGGCATAGTATTCCCAGAACAGGCGCTCGTCGAAGTCCGAGGACGAATTCGCGCGCCCGTTCTCGTTGCTGTTGGCCAGGAAGTGCTTGAGCAGGGCCGCTCCGCGCCAGTAGCGCGGATGCTCGCCCTGCAGGCCGCGGGTAAAGGCGGCCGCCATGCTGCCCGCCAGGTAGGGGTCTTCGCTGTACACCTCTTCGCTGCGGCCCCAGCGCGGATCGCGCGCCAGGTCGGCTTGCGGCCCCCATTGCATCAGCATCGGCTGGCCGTAGGCCGCGCTCTGGGTGATGTAGCGCGCCTCGACCGACTGCACCTGGGCTGCCCGGCGCACCAGCTCCGGGTTCCAGCTCGCGCCCATGCCGGGCGGCTGGGGGAACTGGGTGGTGGTGATGGCCTGGCGGCCTTTCTTGGCGTCGCCCCGGCGCACGATGCCGTGGATGCCCTCGGTGCTGCCGAAGTTCGGAATGCCCAGGCGCGGCACACCCGAGTTGGTCGACAGCGCCTCGATCTTCTCGTCCGCCGTCATCAGGGACAGCATATTGGCAATGCGCGCCTCGACCGGCTGCGCCGGATCCTGGAATGAGTAGGTGGCGCCGGACGCATTGCTGCCTCCAAGTACGGCGCATAGTGCGAGCGCGCCCATTCCTGAAATTGTTCTCTTGTTCTGCATGCGTTATCTCCTCCAATGGACCGCCAACGCGACAGCAGGCGGCTATGGATGATAACGCTAACTTTTATATGTTTGCTATAACATTTAGGTACCATTCTGCGGCCGCGCCGGATTGCTGTGCCGTCCTGGACCCGACAGGTAGTCCCGCCGCGAAAACAAGTCCTGGCGCCGCAATCGGCGGCGGCGCAGGGCATCGGGCTCCGGCGCCGCCCCCCGCGCACCAGGCTCAGGCGTGTTTCTCGCGCCATACGGAATGCGTGCGTGCGTTGTGCCGGCGTAGCGGCGTCACGTTATCCGACCGCTGCTCCTTGCGGCGCAGCAGCAGGCGGGAGATCGCCTCGATGCGCTCTTTTCCCTCGCGCACCGGATCGGTAGCTACGGTGCGGATGCGGCTCGGATCGTCCGCAATCCCGCGCAGCGCGCTGCGCACCGCGCGGTAGCCGAGAGTCCGGTAGCTTTCGAACTGGTCCTCGTCGAACCACTGGTCGCCGGTGCTCTGGTGGGGAAATTCGGGATGCATCTTGCTGTAGTTGAGGACGTCGGCGTTTTCGCCGCCGATCAAGGTCGGTTTAATGTACAGCAGCACCCCATCGCACACCTTGTTGCCGTCGGCCTGGCTGTAGCGAATCGTGCCGGTGACGGCAGTGACGCCCTGGGTGGTGGTCGCGCTGAGCGGCTTGATCCGCCCGGCGTCCAGCTCGATCGGGATATTGAAGTCCGTCAGGCACTTGCGAACCGCATTGCCGAGATCCCCAAAGGCATTCTCCCGGTCGCAGCTGGCGTCCACCACCACGATGAGATGGCAGCGCCGCCTCACCAGCTCGTAGATGCCGAGATTCTCGAAATGCCCGCCGTCCGACAGGTAGAGGAAGTCGGCGCTGGTGTCGGTCAGGCCGAGCAGCTCGAGCAGGATGCTTGCCATACCGGAGTGCGGCGACGCCTGCTTCCACACCTTCTCGCGGACGGGATTGGGCGACCACCGGCCCAGGCGCAAATTGAACAGGGTCATCAGGAAGCTGAGGGGTGGCGAGCTGTGATAGCCCATGTTCGGACTCGCCGCGGCGCCGGACACGGCAATCGCCATGCCGAGCTTCACGCCGCTGTCTTCGTCCTTGAACGGTCCGGCCTTGGAGGCGTAATCGGCGGTCTGGCGGAATGCCCCGCGTGGGGAGGCCTGGCG
Organism: Massilia sp. ST3; assembly: GCF_018119405.1. Classification (GTDB taxonomy): domain Bacteria; phylum Pseudomonadota; class Gammaproteobacteria; order Burkholderiales; family Burkholderiaceae_D; genus Telluria. Next base: position 80,495 of record NZ_JAGPWC010000008.1, read on the forward strand.
CCGGCCGTCGGCAGGCAGCTGGGGCAATTCGAAGCCGCAGTACGCCGGCGAGAAACAGAAATTGCCGGCTTTGCGGGTCTGCCAGGCCAGTTCCTTGCCGCCGACGATATTGACGGCCGCATTGATCAGGTGGAATGGACGCTGCACTTCGGCGGTTGGAACGCCGTCGGCATCCGTTTTCATGCGCATGGCGGCAAGGGACGGGTCGTCGCAGGGATCGAAGCCCGTGAAGGGATGGGGTTCGCGCGCGCCGGATGATGCGCCGAAATAAGCCCGCACCAGCCGCAGGCGATACATCATGTAGAGCGAGAACTTGTTGACGTCCACCCGCCAGTTCAGGACCGCGGCGACAGCCACCAGGCCGGCCCACAGCGCGGCCAGGCCAAACGGCGGCGTTTCGGGCTGGGCTCCCGGGATCAGCAGCGAGGTGCTCTCGCTTGCCGCCGCATAGGCCTCGAAATAGGCCGCCAGGTTCTTTTCGCTCCCTTTCGGAATCACCGGCTCGGGCGCGACCAGCCACTGCAGTACCGTCGTCAACGCAGCGATCGTCAACAAGGTGAAGGCGTAGGGTGCGGCTTGCGCGACCAGCTCCTTCCAGCGTGCGCTGCCTTCCTTGCCGGTGTCCTTGTCGCTGCCGGACTTCAGGCCGACGAGCATGGCGATACTCGTCAGCACGGTGCCGGTTGCGGTCGTCTTCAGCCATGCATGCCACGCCCAGTCGAGCAAGGGCGGCAAATAGAAGGCACTGGCGAACACGGCGAGCCAGGACACCGCAAGGATCACTGTCCACCCGCCCTGGCGGGCCCACCACTCCCGGCTCTGGTCCCCATACATGCGGCCGACCAGGCCGATCATCAGCGTGATCGTCAAGCCAAACAGCGCCATCATCAAGGGCATGCCGAAGCTCACGCGCTGCACGGAATCCAGCGGTCCCCACGCATTCGCCTCGATCAGCGATGCCCCTTTCAGCAGCAGGACGCTGCCCACGGCCAGCGCGACCGCCGCGCTCAGCGCGTGGCCGATACCCTGTATCGCGGTACTGCGCAGGAAGCCGAACGGGTTCTCCATGATTTGGGCGGGGCGGTTCAGGAGTTGCGCGGCGCTCCAGCCCAGCGCCCAGGCGCCGAAGTAGCAGGCGCCGGGAATCACCAGGAAAGGCAGGTTGCTGAGGGGATCCCATAGGGCGTCCCAGTACCCCGCCAGCGTTCTCCGGTTGGCCCAGGCGGCCACGCTGCCGGCGAACCCGGCCAGGACGAGCGGCAGGCAGATATAGCGCAGCACGACGCCCTGGTGTTCCGCCAGCGGGCCGTCGAGGGGATGCCTGCCCTTGCGCGAGATGCTCAAGGCGATCCTGAACACGCTCCACAGGAACAGCGCGATCGCCGCGATGGTCCACCATTGGCCACTACGCGCCAGGTCCGATTGTTCGACGCCGAGCATGGCGAAGCGCGGCAACAGGAACACCGCCCCAAGGATGGCGAACAGCATCGCCATGTTCAGCGAGGTGTTGCGCGCGTAGGTGCAGATCAGGGTCCAGGTATCCGCGCTGAACAGGCCCACACGTGGCGTCAGGTAGTTGCTGTAGCGCCGCAGGAACTGGACAGGCCATGGTTCGGTCCGCGGACACTCCGCCACCTTGGCCGCGACCAGTCCGTCCTCGACTGCCCGGACCTCGCCGCGGCACTCGCTGATCCATTTCGTCAGCCAGCCGCCGATATAGCCGCCGCCCGACACGGTGGAGAGGTAATCGAAACCGCGCAGCAGCTTCATCTCGGCCAAGGCCTGCAGCACGCCCAGGTTGAAGGTCGCGCTGCGGATTCCGCCTCCCGAGAACGCGAGTCCGGCCAGCCGGCTGTCGTGGGCACGCGCGTTCACGCTAGCGAGCTCGGCTTCCCGCGGCCCCTTCGGGTCCAGGCCGTCGAACGCATCGAGCTCGTACTGGAAGGCCTCGCTGAACATCACGCCGCCCAGCTCCGTCAGCTTGGCCCAGAGCTCGCCCGTGTCCTTCAGCTCATGGTCTTTCATGAACAACGCGCACGCCGACGCGAGTCCCTTGCTGCAGTCGTAGTTCAGGTTCTGGAGCTTGCGTCTCAGGTTCGCCTCGAGGCCGACGGACAAGCCTATTTCGGAATCCATGTTCCCTCTCCCCAGTTCGCCTGCCGTTCCAGGTCTCCTTGTCGCGCTCGCCCGGCCTCGCAGACTTCAGCGGGCAGAATGCGTTTTCGCCGTGGGTCTGCCCGATCCCGTTCGTGTAGAGAGTATAGAAACAGTACGGTGTCGCGAAAATCCAACTCTTGGTTAAGCGATCGGTCATTCCTTGAGCATTAACAATGTGCTAATCTAGACCAATGCCTAGGCCATTTGGCTTGGCTCACCTCACGCATCAGGGGGACCTGTGCGAATCTTACTGATCGACAATCGCCAACTGTTCCGGCAGGGACTCAAGCTCTTGCTGGCCGACCTGGCGCCGGGCATCGACTTCATCGAGGCGTCGCATTGCGCAACGGCCCTCGCCTGCGCCTCCAGCTCGCACATGGATCTCGTCCTGATGGACCTGCACGCCGCCGGCGGCCTGGACTGGGAAGCCGACTTCGCCATGGTGCGCAACGCCTTCCGCCCTTCGGCGGTGGTGGTGCTGCCGGGCGACGACGACTATCGCGTCATCAAGCGGGCATTCGCTGCGGGCGCCGCTGGCTACCTGCCCATGTCGAGCAGCCCCTCGGTGCTGGTGGCGGCCTTGCGCCTGGTGCTGGCGGGAGGAATCTATCTTCCTCCCGGGGTGCTGCTGGAGCTGCCGGATGGCGATGCCGCGCCCCCGCCGCCTGCGCGCGATCCGGGCGGACTGTCGCAGCGCCAGCTGGCAGTACTGCTCCAGGCGGTGCAGGGAAAGGCCAACAAGGTCATTGCACGCGAGCTCCACATGGCCGAAGGCACGGTCAAGGCGCATTTGTCCGCGGCATTCAGGATGCTCGGCGTGCAGAACCGCACCGAGGCCGCGATGGCGGCGGCGCGCCTGGGCATCAGCGTCCAGCCCGCGGTCCTGGCGCCGCAACCTGCCTTGCACTGAACGGCGCCGGCGCCGCGCCGGGGCCTGCAACCCTGTAATCGCGGCATCCGTCGACCTTGTCGGGCAGGACCGGCATGGGCGGACACACGCCTGGCCGCGGCGCGATCCATCGGGCCGCATCCTTCGCCGACAGCGCCATGCATTCCTCCGCCGCGCAGCGCCGCATCGCTTTCGACGTCGGCCCTTCATAATTGCCGGGGCAGATCAAGAGCGTGTCGCCGAACGCGAACATCTTGCGGCCCCACACCAGGACCTTGCCCTCCTCCTGCGTGGCGCAGGCTCCCCAATTGGCATCGAAGGAAGAAGCCGGAAACGGCGCATTGACCAGGAACAGGCCTACGCTCTTGTCGCGCATGCCCGTCGAGTACGCGACCTTTTTCATCGTCCGCTCGAACAGGCGCGGAGACAGGCAGAGGCTTGCCACGACCAGCAGCGCACTGACCAGCGTCAGACGCGTGATCATCCTTGCACGGGACAGTTCTACACGGCGCCAGCGCATGAACAGCAAGCCGGCGACCAGCGCGCACGCCGCCAGTGCAAGCGCACGCGCGAGCCTGAGGGCGGGCGGCTCGTCGCCCTTCAAGGCCTGGCTGGCGGGAACACCGAGCGCCAGCGCGAGCAGCCAGGCGAGCAGTCCGGCCATGCCCGCCCTGAACCATGCCGTTGACGGGCGCCCGGCCTGGCAGGCGCCTGCGCCGCCCAGCCTGCGCAGGCCGAACCAGACCAGGAACGGCGCCGGGGCCAGGAGTTCCAGCCAGGCGCCGCGCCAATAGGCGGGTGGATCGGCCAGTCCCTTGTGTACCAGATGCAGCGCGGCGCTCACACCGAGCGCCGACAACGCGCCCGCGGCAAGCCAGGGCGGCGTGATGCGCCCGCCCGGATCCAGGCGCCGCGCCCATCGATCAGCCGTGACCATCAGGATCGCCGGCAGCGCCACCAGCAAGGCCATCAGCGGAAAGTAGAACATCGACATCGCGAACAGCACCAGCAGCGCGCCCGCGTTGCCCAGGGAAGGGAGCAGAAGGTCCGGGCGGCCGATATAGCCCAGGTAAACCCACAGGTAACTGACCGCGAGCACGCTGGAGATGCCTGTGCTGAGAGCAAGCAGGTCTTTGTCGAATGGGAAGACAGGAAATGCCGGCGGACGCTCGCGGCGCCGCTTGAATCCGGGTAGGCCCATGGTCCGCTCCACTGGTGGCAGTCGACTCGCTCCGGTGCGGGAAAGAGGCGGGCGCCGCCGGCGCCCTTTCCAATTCCCGCGTCGGCACGATACTATCGCAGCTTGGCCGGTCCGCGGTGCATCCCAGGCCGGCGATCCTGGCCCGCATGCGACCGGCCGCCCGCGCCCTCGCGCCCGACCGTCGATCCCCACTTGATAAGGCAAGCAAACGTGTTCGCAGTACTCTCCCTTGACATGGGCGCCGCCATGAAAACCCTGGTCCTCACCCTCGACCTGGTCGGCACCTTCGTCTTCGCCCTGAGCGGCGCCACCGCCGGAGCGCGGCGCCGGCTCGACATCTTCGGCGTGCTGGTGCTGTCCTTCGTGGCCGCGAACTCGGGCGGCATCGTGCGCGACGTCCTGATCGGGGCCACGCCGCCGGCGGCGATCAGCGACTGGCGCTACCTGGCGGTGTCGATGCTGGCCGGGGTCCTGATCTTCTTCTGGTACCCGGTCATCAACCGCATGCGCAATGCGGTCTCGCTGTTCGACGCCGCCGGGCTGGCGCTATTCTGCGTGGCCGGCGCCCAGAAGGCGCTGGTGTTCGGCCTCGAGCCGGTGATGGCGGCGCTGCTCGGCATGTTGACCGGCATCGGCGGCGGCGTCGCGCGCGACGTGCTCCTGTCGAACGTGCCCGCCGTGTTCCGCTCCGATATCTATGCCGTTGCCGCCCTCGCCGGCGCCAGCGTCGTGGTGATCGGCGACGCGCTCCAATTGCCAACCACCCCGGCCGCCTGCGCCGGCGCGGCGCTGTGCTTCGGCCTGCGCCTGGCCGCGATCCGCTACGGCTGGCACCTGCCGACCGCGCGCACGCCCGATGCGCAGGACGGCAACGACGGCGCCGGCAACCAGGAACGCTAACGGCGCCCGCGCCGTCGGCACTCCCACCTGGGCGGATCCTTCATGCAGGCTTGTCATCGTGTCCGGCAGAAAAATTGTGTTTGCGGCGACGCGATCTTCGGCAAAATAGCCACTTTTTCCGATTTCATCGTGTTGCCCCACTCCCTCGGCCAGTTCGGCCTGCAGCGCCTCGAGCTTCTCCACTGAACGATCGACGGCCTCGATCAGGTTCTTCCGATGGTCGAGTACGCGCCCCAGCGTTTCGATCCCAGCGCCTTTGCAGCGGCAGGGCTGCACCTGCCCGTGCATATCGCGCGCAGCGTGCCGAAGCGGCAGGCGGAATATTTTTTTGGGCGCCTCGCCGCACGGCTGGCTCTCGAACCGCATGGCCTGGGCGCCGAGATGGTGAAAACCGGCATGCAGCGCGAGCCGGTGTGGCCGCCCGGCGTCATCGGCAGCATCACGCATGCCGCTCCCTGGTGCGCCGCCGTTGTGCCTGCAACGCGCCGGCGCGGCCTCGGCATCGACATCGAGATGCCGCTTCCGCCTGATGCCCGGGCCAGCGTGATCGCTACCGCGCTTGCACGGCAAGAGCTGGAAGCGCTCGCCGCCGGCGCTCCGTCGATCGACCAGGAGACGCTCGTGGCGCTGGCCTTTTCGGCCAAGGAAAGTTTCTACAAGGGATTGCACGGCGCCGTGCGCCGTTTCTTCGGCTTCGAAGCGATGCGCATCCTCGCCATCGATCCGGAGCGCGGACACATCGATTTCGCTGTCGCCGAGGACCTGTGCCCCGAGTATGGCAGCGGGGCCAAGGGACGCGCGCATCTTCGCCTGCTCGCGGATGGTGCGGTCCTGACCGCCTTTGCCCGGTAGTCCGCGCCACGCACCCGCCATCACCGCTCAGCGCCGTGCGGCAGGCTCCGGCACGAGGACGTCCGGCGAGGCGAGATGGTAGCGGTTCCGGCCCGCCCGCTTGGCCGCGTACAAGGCTTCGTCGGCGGCGAGCATGATCCGCTTGGGATCGGCTTCGCTCCAATGGGCAGCCGCCACCCCCATCGAGGTGGTCGCGGACAGCGACCGCCCGCCGATCTCGAACGGCGCCTGCATCGCCTGCACCACCTTGGCGGCCGCAACGTCCAGGCCATGGGCCGGGTCCGCGAACTCGAAGATGATCACGAATTCGTCGCCCGCCAGCCGGAACACGGCGTCGGTGGCGCGCACCGACTTCAGCAGCCTGCGCGCGAACTCCTGCAGCACCATATCGCCCGCCTCGTGGCCCCAGGTGTCGTTGATGCGCTTGAAATGGTCGATGTCGAGGAAGGCCACCGACAGGGTGCCGCGGGTGCGCTTGACCCGCTCGTAGGCCGCGCGCAGCGCCTCGTCCAGGCTGCGCCGGTTGCGCAAGCCCGTCAGGGCGTCGGTCAGCGCCATGCGGGCCAGCTGGGCCTCGGCGGCGCGGCGCTTGAGCGAGAGCGAATGGAAGGCGCGCGACAGCGCGCCGATTTCGTCGCTGCGCTTGAGATCGAAGGCGTCGATGTCGCGCTGGCCCAGCTCCACCTCTTCTACCGCCTGGCGCAGGAGGTGCAGCGGATTGAGGACCAGGCGCAGCAGGTACCAGCCGGCCAGTCCGACGAGCAGCGCCACCACGGCGGCGTCGACCCAGGCGGTCTCGCGCGCGATGTGGATGCCGCGGAAAGCCTCCGCGGACGGATAGACCGAACCCAGGATCCAGCCGGTGCCGCGCATGCGCTTGTAGGTCAGGACGGCGCGGGTGCCGTTCTTGGAGCTGCCCAGGGTCCAGCCTTCCCAGCCGCCCAGGGCCTTGAGCGTCGACGGCACCGGGGCGCCGGCCTCGCTGCGGACATTGCGCAGGAGGCGCGTGGTATTCGGATGGTGCAGGATCATGCCGTCCGCGGTCAGCGCGAACAGGTAGCCGCTGTCGCCCGGATTCAGGTTGCGGATCTTGGCGAAGAAGCTGGAGTGGTCGAGACGGATGCTGCCGCCCAGGACGTACAGGACCTCGCCGCCGGCGCCGAGCACCGGCGCGGTGATCAGGATCAGCGGCTTGCCCGACACCTTGCTGATCACGGGCTCCGAGACGATGCTCTTGCGCTGCGCGAGCGTGGCCTTGAAGTAGTGCCGGTCGTCGAAGCGCTGGTCGCCGAAGACCGGCCTGCCCTCTCTCAGTACACCGGCAGCCAGCCTGCCTGCGCGGTCGAGCACGATGATGCTGTCGAATTCCGTGCGCAGGGCGCCGTGCCTTTCCAGCATGCCTTGCATGCGGGCCCCGTCCGGCTTGTCGGCGCCGGCCATGCTCTCGGCCAGCATGCCCAGCAGGATCTGCTTGTTGTCGATGTCGGCCGCAAGGTGCTCGGCGGCCGCGGACAGCAGCGAGAACTGCTGGGCGCCGATGCTGGCGCGGCCCTCCTGCTCCACCACCGACAAGGCGATGCCGGCCACCAGCGCACATGCCGACAGCACCAGCATGATGAGGATGAAGGTGAGACGGCCACGCAGGGAGGCGAGTGTGGAAAGGATCTTCAATCTGGTTCGGGTAAGACTATCCGGCGAGGAATCGAGGCCCTGTAGTATGCCGGACAGGGAAAGCATGCGGCTTTATTTTATTGCACGAAATATATTTTACCGTAATGCAATGATGCATGTTGAATACCGTGGCCCGCCGCAGTCTGGGCGGGCCGGCTATGCGGCGCCTCAATTGAAGCGTCCGCGCGCCCCGCCCACGCTGTAGCGCCCCGCGCCGAGCAGGGCCAAGGCCACGCTGGCCGCCAGGAACATCCCCTGGAGTTCCAGTTCCCAGCCGCCGGTCTTGGATAGCGACCACAGCTCGCCCATGTGGACCAGGGCCACCGCCACCACCATGTTGACCGCAACGACGGCCGCTGCCAGCCGCGTCCACACGCCCGCCAGGATCAGCAGCGGCGCCAGCACCTCTCCCACGTAGACGCCATAGGCCAGCGCGCCCGGCAATCCCTGCTGGGCCAGCATTCCGGAAATGAATCCGACACCGCCGCGCAGCTTGGCAATCCCGTGCAGCAGGATCAGCAGTCCCAGCGCCACCCGCAGCACCAGCTTGCCCGCATCCTCGCGTGCGTTACCCTTCCCCTTCGCTTCCGCCATACCGTTCTCCCTGCGCGAGCATGTGATTCACTGTTCAGTATCTTACAGGCATTCGCTGCTCCGGCTACGCCGCCTGGCGAACGGAACGTGCCGGCCGGCCGTGCTACAAACGAGGTCCATGCATGCAGCGTCGCGCCAGGAGGAAAAATGTTGAAACTAGGAATTACGACCGATCCCCGCATCGACAAGCTTGGCGCCCTTGCCGCCCACGTCGTCGAACACGCGCTAGCGTCCGGCCTGAGCTGGGACGAGGCGATCACGGCCTTCGGGGTCGCGGCCAAGGCCTTGGCCGCCAAGGCCGCGGAGCAAGGCAACGGCAGCCTGGAGCAGTGCTCGGCGCATGCCGAGCGGCGCCTCAAGACCGGCATGGACAGGAGCGCCGAGGTGCTGCGGACCTGGCTGCGCTGACCGGCCGTAGGCCGCGCGCTTACTCCAGGGCGCGATTGCGCGACTCCACGCCGACGCCGGCGATCGCCGCGGCGCCGGCCAGCAGGAAAGCCGCCAGCATCGCCAGCGCCAGCGTGAAATGCGTGGCCATCACCGGCGCCACGATGGCCGGCGCGAACAGGCCGCCGAAGCGCGCCACGGCCCCGGCCACGCCCATGCCGCTGGCGCGCAGCGCGGTCGGATACACCTCGGGCGTGAAGGCGTACAGGGCGCCCCAGGTGCCCAGCAGTGCAAAGCTCATCAGGAGCGTCGACCCCACCACCAGCGGCGCCGTGCTGCCGCCGCTGTACAGCATGCAGCCCGCCGCGCTCAGCAGCAGGAAGCCGACCAGGGTCGGCTTGCGTCCCCAGCGCTCCACCCCGTAGGCCGACAGCGCAAAGCCCGGCAGCTGGACCAGCGCCAGCAGGATCAGGAATTCCTGCCCGCGCATGAAGCCGAAACCTTCGGCGCCGAACTTCACCGGCAGGTAGACGAACACGCCATAGTAGGAAATCGAGATCAATCCCCAGGCCAGGAACAGCGACAGGCTGCGGCGCCGCAGCGCGGGCGAGAACAGCGCCGCCAGGCCCTGCCGCACCGGCACCTCGGGCCGCAGCGGCGGGATCGTTACCTGGCTTCCATTGACCGCGGCGACGCGCTGCAGCACGGCGCGCGCCGCTTCCGACTTGCCGCGCCGGTGCAGGTAGAGCGGCGACTCCGGCACGTAGAAGCGCAGCACCACGCCAATCAGGGCCGGCAAGCCGGTGACGAACAGGATTACACGCCAGGCGCCGTCGCCCCATTCCACGGCGGCCAGGGCCAGCACCGCCAGCAGGATGGTGCCGACCGCCCAGAAGGATTCGAGCAGCACCAGCCAGCGCCCGCGCCGGTCGCTGGGCAGGAACTCGGCCATCATGGTGTAATCGACCGGCAAGGTGCCGCCGACGCCGACGCCGGTCAGGAAGCGCAGCGCCAGCAGCCAGCCGAAATCCTGTGCGAAGGCCGAGGCGACGCCGAAGCAGGCGTCGACCACCACGGCCGCCATCAGCACCGGCCGGCGCCCGATCCGGTCCGCCAGGCGCCCGAAGCCGAAGGCGCCAAGCAGCATGCCGATAAAGAAGGCGGTGCCCGTCTGCAGCGCCTGGGGCAGCGCCAGATCGAACGTCCTGGCGATCGAGGGCGCGCTGAAGCCGATCGACAGCACCTGCATGGCGTCCGCCATCCAGACCAGCCCGAAAATCACGAACAGGCGGTACTGGAATTTGCCCACACCGGCCAGCCGGATGGCTTCTTCCACTGTCGTGGCTGCGCTCGACATCGTGTTTTCCCCAAAAATTCACTCTGATCCCAGTGTGCAGGGATTAGCTGGCGGGAACAGTGCAGTGGAAAACACAGCGGCACAAAAACCGGTCCGCCGAGGTGCGCAGGCTCTTTGGCGCTCAACGTAGAATGGTCTTCCCTGGCCAGAGGAGAAGCCCATGAAGCGGACAGCATTGATCGCCGGCATTACCGGCATCGGCGGCAACCATGTGGCGCGCGAGCTGCTCGCCAATGGCTGGGAGGTCGTCGGCCTGTCGCGCCGCCCGCCCAGCGACCTGCCCGCGGTGCGGCACGTGGCGGCCGACCTGCTCGACCCGGCCGGCCTTGGCCGAAGCTGGCGGAATGGTTCGGCGTGCAGGCCGCCGGTTTCAACGGGCAGATCCAGCCCCTCGAGCAGGCGATGGCGCACGACCACGCGCTCTGGCGCGCGATCGCCGAGCGCCATGGCCTGGCGGAACCCGACCTCGACCGCCTGGCTTCGGCCTGGCACACCGACTTCGACCTCGGGCGGCCGCTGGAGGTGATGACGGACATGGCGAACAGCCGTCGCCTGGGCTTCTCCGCCTACCAGGCCACCGACGCGTCCTTCTTCGACCTGTTCGCCCGGCTGCGCGCCGAGCGCCTGCTTCCCTGATTGGAGGGCCGGCTGGCCGCCCTCAGCCGCCGATGTTCCGGAACGGGTCCAGCGCCAGGTCGATCAGGCGCCGCTCGCGCACCACGATCTCGGCCACTGCCGTCATCCCGTAGCGCAGCGGATAGCGGGTCTCGCCGACCTTGTAATGATCCTGCTCGAGGGTCACGCGCCCTTCATAGACCGGCTGCTTGGTCTGCGCCGAGGGCCGGGTCGCCGGCGAGATGAACTGCAGGGTGCCGCGCGTCACGCCGTAGCGCTGGTAGGGGAAGGCGTTGAACTTGAGCTGGACCGCCTGGCCTTCGCGCACGAAGGCGCGGTCGTGCTCGGCGATCTCGATCTTGAGGACGGGCTTGGCGTTCTTGGGGGCGATGCCGCCCAGGGGCGCGTTGGCCTGGATCTTGTCGCCGGGCTGGGTCGAGGTCACCTCCGTAATCACGCCGTCCACCGGGGCGACGATGCGCAGGAAGTTCTCCTTGTCGATGTTCTCGAACTGGATGCGCGCCGCGGCGTCGGCCACCAGGCGCGCCGTCTGCACCTGCAGCCGCATCTTGTCCTCGGCATTGGCCACCTCGCGGTCGGCCGCCTCGGACTGCAGGCGCAGCTTGGTCACTTCCTGGCCGCTGGTCTCGAGCTCGGTCCTGGCCTGGCTCGATTCCAGGCTCTGGCGCGCGCGCAGCTCGCTGATGCGCGACTGCGCCACCCGCACGGCGTTTTCCGCGGCCTGCAGCGCGTTCTTCTTGCTCTCGACCTGCAACTGCGACACCCCGCCGCCGCCCGGCAAGGCGAACAGGCGGGCATACTTGTCGGCTTCGTCCTTGGCGGCGTCGCGCGCGCGTTGCGCATCCTCGAAGTTGGTGCGCGCTTCCTGCAACTGCGCCTGCTGTCCCAGCGACAGGCTGCTGCTGCCCTCGCCGATGCGACGCTGGTGCTGGCGTTCCTCGAGCGCCACCGCTTCCTTCAGCGCGGCGGCGCGTCTTTCCATGAGGGCTTTCTTCTCGGGGAACTCCTGCCATTCGCGCTCGGCGTCCTCCAGCTTCAGGCGCGCCTCGAGGGCATTGCGCGCCGCCTCGATCGCGCCGCGCGCGTAGATCCGGGCCACGACGTCGCCCTTGTTCACCGGCTGCCCCTCGGCGATGTAGATATTGCTCAGTTCCCCATCGATGGGTGCGTACAGGCGCCGCACCTCGGAGGCCGGCGCCAGGGTGCCGTTCGCCGTCACCAACACGTCGGCGTGGCCGAAGAAGGACCACAGCAGTGCGGTCAGCACCAGGCCGAGCATGGAATACACCAGCGCCTGGGTGTAGCGCCACGGATCGGAAGTCAGGATACCGATGCCTTCGGCGCTATGGTCTTCCAGCGCTTCGGACAATGGCGTGAGGGTCTGGGGCTTCATGGCTGGCCCCGAACCAGGGAAAGCTTGCGCAGGTCGCTGAGCGCATCGGCGTAGGCGTCGCGGTAGGCCGGCACGTGGGCGGAGATCGTGGCGAAGGCGCGCTGGTGCGCCTCGTTCTGCTCTTCCCACTGCTTGAGCACCCTTTCAACCGTCGCGCCGTCGGCGGGGTCGCGCACGGCGGCCTGGGCCCCGCCCCTGGCGGCCACGAAGGCTTTGAGGCCGGCGATCCAGTCGAGCTCAGCCAGGAGAGGCGCCAGTTCGGGGTTGTTGCCGCCCTGGCGCCGCATGGCCTCGACCTTGGCCGACGCGTCCCGGTAGCGTCCCGCCTTCAACGCATTCATCCAGGCGGGCAGCCCGGCCTTGAGCTGGGCTTCCGCGCCAAGCGACGCCAGCCGCTCATTGCCCGGGTCGCGCGCCAGCGCGGCGCCCGCCACGGTCGCGGCCTGTGCGTAGGCGCCCTCGGCCAGCAGACCCTCGATCTCGCGTTCCGGCCCGCCCAGGCTGCGCAGGGCCCAGACCAGGACCACGAGCAGGCCGACGGCGGCAAGGCCCCAGGTGCGCAGCTGGCGCGCCTCGATCTGGCGCTTGCCGCCAAAGGCCTTGTACAGCCCGGCCGCCATCAGACCGAACTTGCCGCCGGCGCCGGCCGGCGCGGATTCCTGTGCGGCATCGGAGGCGGCGGCGGCCTCCGGCGTCTCGTCCTGGCCGGGGCCGGGGTCGATGCAAAAGATCTCGAGGAAAGAATCGGCGGCGCCCACGAAGGTGGTCCGGTCGGCATCCGCCAGCGGCGCCGCCGCCGTCACCACGCCGATGCGGGTCACGGTGGGGTCGACCTCCAGCGGCTCCCATTGCAGTGCAACCCGGTAGACGAAATGGCGGCCGCCGAAGGCGAGCACATCGCCGTCCTGCAGGGCCCGCGCATGCTCGTCGAGCCTGGCGCCGTTGACAAAGGTGCCGTTGGTGCTGCCCAGGTCCTCGACATACAGCGCGCCGCCCTTGAGGAAGAGATGGGCGTGGCGCCGCGACAGGTAGTTCACCTGGGTCGCGCTGGCGTCGCGGTAGCGCGCGAAGGTCTCGTCGGCCTTGCTGACCAGGAAGGGAAACTGGCTCACGACGATGGGCTGCAAGCCCTCTCCCCCCTCGGGCTGGAGCGTCAGGCTGGCCAGGCGCGCGCGCGCAGGTTGCTGCGCCGCCCGTTCCAGCTCCACCCGGTAGCTGAGGCGCTTGCCGAAGCCGACCAGGTCGCCGCTGCGCAGGGCCATGATCGACTGCCGCACAGCGGCGCCGTTGACCGTGGTGCCGTTCTTGCTGCCCAGGTCGGCCAGGTAGACGGCGCCGTGCTCGCAGAAAATGCGGGCGTGGCGGCGCGACAGGTCCCCGGCAAGCTCGGCGGGATAGGTGTCGAAAGGCGCCTCGTTGCGGCCGATCGCGAACAGGGTGTCGTCGATCCGGATCGGGGCGAGCTCCGGATGCGAGACCGGCTCGAGCACGATCATCGACGCGGCGCCGGGTGCGCGGCGCATGGGCGCGGCCATCACCTCGGCAGCCATGGCGGCGCCCTCCCCGTCGCATTGCACGCGGCGCCTTGTCCGGCGTGGCGCTCATTCGCGCGCCGCATTGCGCACCTCCACCGCCGGCCAGCCGCCGCCCAGGGCCTTGTACAGGGTCACCGTATCGGACAGGATCTGCTGGTGGTTGGCCAGCAGCGCCAGCTGGGCCGCGAGCAGGCTGCGCTGGGCCTCGAACACCTCGAGCTGCGAGACCATGCCCTCCTTGAGCTGGGCCTCGACCTGGGTGGCGACCGTGCCCAGCTGCTCGGACTGCTGCTGCAGTTCGACACGCTGGCGGCGGTGGGCGTCGAGGTTGACCAGCGCGTTCTCGACCTCCTCGAAGGCGGCCATCACCACGCTGCGGTACTGCTGCTCGGCGACCTCGGTGCGCGCCTCGCTGGTTTTCAGGCGCGCCTTCACGCTCGGATCGAAGATCGGGAAATTGATGCTGGGGAGCAGGCCGAAGGTGAAGGACTTGAGCAGCGAGCCGAGCGCGAAACTCGAGGTGCCGCCGCGCCCCGTCAGGCTGATCGAGGGCAGCTGGGCCAGCTTGGCCTGGCCCACCAGGTCGTAGGCGACCAGCACCCGGTATTCGGCGGCCACGATGTCCGGGCGGCGCTTGAGGAGCTGGGACGGCAGGCCCTCGGGCACCGTCGGCAGCTGCACGCGCTGCTGGAGTGCGCCGGGCGGCACCTGCAGCTGGCCGGCCGGCGTGCCGAGCAGGGTCGCCAGCGCGTTCGCGGCCAGCGCCCTCAGGCGTTTGAGTTCGATCAAGTCCTTGCTCATGCGGTTGATCTCGGCGCGCTGCTGCATCACCCTGGTCTGCGGCACCAGGCCCTGCTGCATCATGGCCTCGTAGGTGGCGAGGATTTCCTTGTTTTTTTCCAGGGTGCGCTGCTGCTGGGCGCCCTGCTCGTCGAACTGCATGATCTGGAAATAGGTCGTCGACACCTCGGACACCAGGCTCAGGTAGCCCGCGCGCCAGTCGGCCTCGGTGGCCTTGAACTCGGCGGTCTGGGCTTCCACCCCTTTCGCCACCTTGCCCCAGACATCGATCTCCCAGTTCACCTGGGTGCCCAGGTTGAACTGCTTGCTGAATTTCTGGCCGGTGCTCTTCTCGAAACTGGCGCCGGCGCCGGCGTCCAGGGTCGGCAAGGCCCCGGCGCGCGCCTCGTCGATCTCGGCGCCGGCCACGCGAATGCGCGCGGCCAGGATCTTGAGGTCGAAGTTGGCGCCCAGGGCGCGCTCCACCAGCCCGTCGAGGTAGGGATCGCGGAACTGCTTCCACCAGTCCGGCGCGATCATTTCGCTGGGCGCCACCGGCAGTCCCGCCTGGCTCGACCACTCGGCCTTGACCGGGGTTTCCGGACGCTGGTAGGGCTTCATGCTGACATCGGGGCAGCCGGAAAGCAGCGCGAGCATGGCCCCCGCCAGCGCCCGGCGTCCGATCCTGGAATATGCTGCAGCGTTCATGTCGACCTCCGGCCCCTTAAGCGTGCGCGCGCGCTTCCCAGCCCTTCGATTCCACGAATACCTGGAACAGGCGGTCGTCCAGGTGGCCGGCGCGGCATTCCTCGGCCATCAGGTCGAGCGCCCGCTCGGGCGGTACCGCCTGCTTGTAGGGACGGTCGCGCGCCGTCAGGGCGTCGTAGATGTCGCTGATCGTCAGGATCCGCGTCTGCAGGCTGATCTGGCCGCCGCGCAGGCCCATTGGATAGCCGGAACCGTCCAGCTTCTCGTGATGGCCGTGGGCGATCGCCGGCACCCCGGCCAGCTCGCGGGTCCAGGGAATCAGGATCAGGAAGGAATACGAATCGGCCACATGGGCCTCGATCTGGCGCCGTTCGTCCGGCGTCAGGCAGCCCTTGCCGATGTTCAGCGCGGCGAACTCCTCGTCGCTGAGCAGGCGGAAACCGGGGTCGTCGGTGCCGGGACAGGCATGGCAGCGGATGGCGTCCAGCTCGGCCGGCGGCTCGGCATGCGAAACCGAGGGCTCGTTGGCGCGCACGATCAGCTCGAGGAATTCGTCCAGGCGAGCGCCCTCGTCGCGCAGTTCGGCCTCGATGCGGTCGCGCTCGCGGCGGAATTCGGTCATGCTGAGTTCCCCGTGCAGGTGGCGTTCGGCCAGGCTGCGCCAGGCGTGCCGTTCCAGGCAGGCGCGCGCGTACTGGAAACGCTGCTCGAGGAGGCGCATGTCGGCATGATGCAGCTTCTTTTCCTTGCGCAGCACGTGCTCGCGCACGCCCACCTTGCCGAAGTCGTGCAGCAGCGCGGCGTAGCGGATCTCGCGCAGCTGGGCCGGGGTGAAGGCGGCCGCGCGCAGGCTGCTGTCGCCGGCGTGCTCGATCGCCATCGCCAGCCCTTCGGCATAGCCGGCAACCCGGAACGAATGGCCCGCCGTGACCGGGTCGCGCTCCTCGATCGCCTGTACCGAGGCGCACACGAAGCCGTCGAGCAAGCCCTTGATGTCCGAATACAGCTGGAAATTCTTCAGGGCCACCGCGGTTTCCGCGCACACGCCGCTCAGGATCTCGAGATCGGCGTCCTGGAAGGCATAGGGATCGGACGAGGTGTCGACCTGGATCAGGCCGAGCACTTCCTCGCCCAGGATCAGCGGCACGCACATGACGCTCAGAATGGCCTGGGCCACGATCGACTCCTGGGCCGCGAAATGGCGGTCGGCCAGGGTGTCGACCGACAGGATGGCGCGCTTGCGCACCAGCACCTCGTCGACGATGGTGTGCGAGATGCGCACCTGGGCCGGGTCTTCGACGGCGCCGCCGCGGCGCCGCGCCGCCACCGGCCGCGGCGGATCGCGCTCCGTCCCGCGCAGCATGATGAATGCGCGCTCGGCCAGGGGGAACAGGTCGAAGATCAGGTTCATGATCTTCTCGATCAGGGTGTCCTGGTCGGTGACCGCGCCGAGCGCGATACTGACCTGGGCCATCGCATGCAGCCGGTGCACCGTGTTCTCGAGTTCGCTGCGGGCGGCGTTCTGCGTGTCGACCACCGGCGCGAAGCGGGTCGCATCGACCGAGCGCGTGATGACCGTCGGCGCGCTGCCGCGCTCCGGCAGCATCAGCGAGTGGAACACCAGTTGCGCCGAAGCCAGGGCGAGTTCCTCGCCGTCGCGCAAGGCGTGCCAGTTGCCGGGCGCCAGGCGCTCGCCATCGACGAAGGTGCCGTTGCGCGAGTGCAGGTCTTCGATGAAATAGGTGGCGCCGCGGCGCCGGATGCGCGCATGGCGGCGGCTGATGGTCTGCTCCGGGATACAGACGTTCTTGTCGTCGGCCAGGGCGTCCTGCGGCCCGCGTCCGAGCACGGCTTCGTCATGCAGGGGGAACACGGCGGGCTTGGCCGATTCCGTGCCCAGCCATTCGATATAGGCGCTGACGGGTCCTGTGGCGGCGGAGAAAGTGGCGTTCGGTTCCATGGAAGATTCCCCGCGCACGGCCGGCCTGGCTCACCGGACGGTGATCGTGATCTTCCTGGAATGCACGGGCGGCTTGTGGGGCACGTGGTTTTCGTCCCCCATCAGCAGCTGCAGCGTGTGCTTCCCGGGAGGCAGCTCGATCATGGTTTCGGTCTCGCCGGCGCCGAAATGCAAATGGTTGCGGTCCGATGGAATGACCTGTCCGGCAGGCGGAAGTTCCGTATCGATCAAGAGGTGGTGGTGCCCTGTATTGCCGAAGGCGACGCCTTTCGGCGCCACCCCCATGTGGCGCAGCCCGAACCAGACGCGGAAGGGTTTGCCGGCGGCAAGGACCTCGCCGTCGCGCGGCCAGCCGATGTAGCAGTAGGCGTTGGCGGGCGCGTCGGCGGCTGCCGCCGGCGGCGCGCCGAGCGGGGCGAAACCGGCGAGCCCGGCCACGAAGGTGGCGGCGGCGAACAGTTTGCGCATGCTTGTCTCCGTTGTTCTTGTGATGGACCTTCGCGCCCGGCAAGGGGCCTAGCGCACCGTGATGGTGATCTTCTTCGATTGGACCGGCGGCTTGTGCGGCACGTGGTCCTTGTCTCCCAGCAGCAGCTGCAGGGTGTGCTTACCTGGCGGCAGCTCGACCCGCGCCTCGGTTTCGCCCGCGCCGAAGTGCAGGTGGTTGCGGTCGTTGGGGATCGCCTCGGTCATCGGCGGCAGTTCGGTGTCGATCAGCAGGTGGTGGTGCCCGGTGTGGGCGACCGCCGTGCCCTTGGGCGCGACACCCATGTTGCGCAGCCCCATCCTGACCCAGAACTTGCCGCCCTCGATCACCATGCCGTCCTGGGGCCAGATGAAGTACACCTGGGCATTGGCGGGCGCCGCGGCGGGCTGCGATGCCTGGGCGGGCTTCGCGGGCTGGGCCTGCTGGGCCAGCGCCGCACCCGGCAGCAGGCATGCCGCGCACAGCGCCGGAAGAATGCGGATGGAGCGCATCATTGAGACCTCCCGCCAAATGAAGACTGAGGTGTGCATCTATACTCTTAAATCTGGCACACTCTCACTCAGATCGCAAGGTAATTCCTCACTCGCCCAGCGAGAAAAAAGGAGCCGCTCATGTGGCACAAACTTTCGATGGTGTGCGTACTGGCAGGCCCGGTCTTCGCGGGCGCCGCAAGCGCGCAGGACCGCGGGCATGACCTCCAGCTCGCGGGTGTGGTTCCCAAGAACAGCGCCGAGCAGTTCGAGCTGGCCTTCTGGGAATCGATCAAGGACAGCCCCCACGTCAGCGACTACGAGGCCTACCTGAAGGCCTACCCCAAGGGCCGCTTCGCCGCGCTGGCCCAGGCCAGGATCGCGCGGCTGCGCGCGGGCCAGGGCACGGGAACGCCGTC
>NZ_JAGPWC010000080.1 GCF_018119405.1 Massilia sp. ST3
TCCAGCATGGCGGCGCCGCACTGGTGCTGGCCGCAGGCGCGCGCGCCGAGCCGCCGCTGCGCATCGACTTGTGCACCCAGATGCTCGATCCGGCCCGCCCGGCGCTGCTGCCGCTGCGGATCGGCTATTCCTTGCCCGAGGCGGCGGCGCTGGCCCGGGCAGGCGGCGCGGCGCCGCGCAATGTGCTGCTGGGCGCCGGCCTGCCGCAGATTACCGTGACGGGCAAGGCGCCCCATGGCCTGAAACTGGCCTGGAGCGCCGCCGCGCCCGCCGCCTGGATCGGTGACGCCGCCCGAGGCATGGCCCAGCGTGGAGCACAGGGCGAGGCGCCGCTGGGCCGCAGCGGGTGGCTGGCCTGGCAAGGCGAAGCGCTGCGCTTCACGCAGCGGCCGAGCCGCGCCTGCCCGCAGGCCGGCGAACTGCTGGTGCAGCGCTACCGGCCGGATGCGTCCGTCGCCGGCCCGGCCCTGGTCCAGGCCTATCCGGCGGACGGCGAGGCGCTGACCCTGCGCCTAGGCCCAGGCAGCCACCTGGTGCCGGCCGCGCCGGCGCCCGGGATGGAAGACCAGGCCTTGTTCGAGCAGCTGCGCGCGCGCGGGCTGCTGCGGCTCAGCAAGGGCGGCCTGGTGGAACTGGCGCCGCGCGACCTGGCCGCCTGGCAGGCGGCGGATTCCGGCGCGCGGGCGCCGCTGCCGGGCTGGGAGCGCCTGCATCTCGACGACGGCGACCGTGTCCTGCTGGGGCGCCTGTACGGCCGCGCCGACGGCGCCTATGTACGCGAGCAGGTGCGGGTGTTCAACAGCGAGCGCCGGCTGGTGGCCTGGCGCGTGCGCCCCGGCAGCACCACGGACTGGCAGGCCAGCCTGGCGGATGCGCCCGTGCCGGCCGCCGAGGGCTTGCCGGTGGCGGCGATGCGCCTGTTCGCCCGCCTGCCGGAAGGCTGGATGCCCTGGAACCGGGTGGCGGGTTGGGACGCCGGCCGCTCCGGCGGCCACGCGCGCCTGAGCGCCCCGGCCCTGCACGCTCCCACCGAGCTGCTGCTGGCCGGGCGCCTGCTCAAGGTCGAGGGCGCGCGCGCCAGCGTGAGCGCCGCCTGCGACGGCCGCGCCTGCGCTGACGGCGAGATGGTCCAGCACCTGCTGCTAACGCCCGAGCCGGGCGCCGGCAAGGTCATCTTGGACATCGCGCCGCTCGACCTGTCGCGCCTGAGCGGCGGCGCCGATGCCGCCTACCGCCACCTGCGCCTCGAAGACGGCCGCCTTGCCTGGCATGCGCTGTCCGGCGCGGCGGCGGGGCGGACGGGCGCCGGTGCACCGGCGCTGGTTCGGCTGAGCGACCGCCATGGCGCCCTGTTGTGGGAAGATGGCCGGCCTGCGGTGGATGCGGGACTGGGTCCGCTGCTGGGCGTGCACCGCCTGCACGGCAGCAGCGTCGCCGGCATGCTGGCGCGCCTGGGCGGCGGCCGGCATCAGGCCAGCTTGAGCCTGGACCTGGCGCTGCAGGCCCGGGCCCAGGCGGCGCTCGACTGTGTCGGCATGCGCCAGGGACGCTGGGACGGCAAGGCCTGCAGCGGCGGGCACGCGGCCCCGGCCGGACGCCAGGCGGGCCTGGTGCTGCTCGACGCCGAACGCGGCGACATCCTGGCCGCAGCCTCCGGCGGCGCCGGCAAGGCCGACCCGGCGCACTGGCCGGAGCTGCGCGATTTCGACCGCGCCGATCCGGCGCGCAGCCCCTTGCGCATCCCGGCTTTCCAGCATGACGGCGGCGCGCACCGGGCCCCGGGCTCGACCTTCAAGGTGGTCAGCGCCCTGGGCCTGGAGCAGGCCGCCCGCGGCGATGCCCGCCTCGACAACTTGCTGTCGGGAATGCCACTAGCCGATATCGACCGGCTGGCGCGCGAGGGCGGCTACGGTTTCCGCGCCGCCAGCGCCGTTTATCCAGCGTCAAGCCACGGCGCCCACGTCACCAATTTCCGCGAACAGCTAGGCAGCGCGCGCGCCGACGGCGGGCGCCTGGGCCTGGAGCAGGCGCTGGCCTTCAGTGTGAATACCTGGTTCGCCTGGACCGGGGAATTGAGCGACCGCAGCCTGCTGGGCCTGCCCGAGGGCGGGGTACCCGGCGTGCGCGCCCTCGATGTGGAGGCCCTGGACGCGGTGCGCCCCATCGCCGGCATGGCGCGGCGCCTGGGCTTCGGCAGCGCCGTGCGCCTGGACGGCGGCCTGCTGCCGCCCGACTACCGCTGGGCCGAGTGGGACGCCTTGCAGGCCAGCGCCTCCGCCATCGATCCGGTCCTGACCCGGCACGAGCTGCGCCAGATGGCGATCGGGCTGCGCATGCAGGCCACGCCCCTGCAGATGGCGCTGGTGGCCGCCGCCGTCGGCGAAGGCCGAACCGTGACGCCGCGCCTGCTGCTGGAACTGGACGGCCGCGCCGCCAAGGAGGTCCGGGGCGAAGCGCTCGGCTTGCGCCTGGACCGGGTCCGGGCCGGCATGAAGGGCGTGATCGACCGCGGCACCGCCGCCGGCGCCTTCCGCGGCCCCGAGTTCGCACGCCTGCGCCCCGGCCTGTTCGGCAAGACCGGCACCGCCCCGGCCGGGCCGGACGGCCTGGCGACGGTCTGGTTCATGGGCTGGCTGGAGCCTGGCAGCCTGCCAGGCCAGACCCGGCGCCTGGCCTTCGCCGCCTTCGTCAGCCACTCGGACGCCACCGGCGGCGGCCATGCCGCGCCCGCCGTCGCGGCCCTGTTGCGCGCCATGGAGGCGCAGTCGCGGGAACAGAAGGGGAAATAGCCGCTTTCTGCGCGCCTCGAAGATGTGTTTGTATGGCATCATCTGTTTCAGTCCGCCAGTGTATGTCGCCGGGCGGGATTGAATCGAGGACGAGGTAGGTATGCGTTTACCGGGAACCCGGTATCAGGAGCATGGTTGGGAACAGGTCCGCAAGCTGCTGGGACAATGTTCCCTGCAGGCATTCGCCCGTGCTTCCTCGCCCCTCGATCCCGCGCTGCTGCTCGAACCGGATGGCGCCACCGCGCTGTCGCTCTATGTCGACGCCGTGGCGCGCGCCATTCATGCCAGCGGCGGGCGCGGCGCGGCTGCCGGCAACAGCTACGGCGACACGGTGGCCGAGCTGGCCCTGGTCCTGGTCTACGAACTCCAGGCCCGTCCCGCCGACTGGGATGCGCTGTGCGCGGCCGTGGCGGGCGAACATGCGCGCCTGGGGCGCTTCTGGGAGCAGCCCGGCGGCGAAGCGCAGCTGCGCAAGAAATTCAACGATTTATACGCCGTCCTGCGCGACAAGGTCGACAGCGACAACTACCAGGCGGCCTGCGGCCGCCCCTGCAGCCCGAACCGCATGTATGCCTACCGCATGCTGGACACCGCCTTCCACGAGATCGCGCGCCTGTTCGAGGGCTGGCGCGAGCACGCCGCGCAGGTCGGCGCCATCCTCGGGCGCGAGCTCGACGCGATGCCGATCGAGGCGCGCCGGCTGCGTTCCATCGCCGACTGCCGTCCCGAATGGGTGCTGCGCTGGAGCGAAAGCCTGGAAGCCTTCGGCGGCGCGCCGGGTCCCCTGCATACCCGCTCCAAGCGCTTCGCCAGCCTCAAGGCCAGTCCGGACAAGATCGGCGCCATGCTGCGCGAGATCGGCGACTACGAACAGATTTCCAGCAACCGCGATCGCGACTGGCTGCAGGACGCCGGCGAGGCCACGGCCTGGCTGGACGACTACTGGCGCGTGCTGGGCGAGTCGGAACAGGCCAGCACCCCGGGCCCGGACCTCATCCTCGAACTGCGCCAGGACGAGCTGGATACCGCGGAACCGGCCGAAGTGACCCATGATGCGCCCGTGGAAACGGACGAGGGCGACCCGCTGCGCCTGGCCGCCGCGGCGCAGGCGGTTTCTCTTCCCCCCAGCTACATCCAGGCAGCAGCCGGCGCGCAGCAGCGCGGAAGCTGGGCGGTGCGCTCCATGGCCGATGATTCGCTGCCGGTGCGCCTGGCGGTCTACCTGAAGCTGCTCGGGCCCTTCGACGACAGCTATCCGGCCGAGTGGCTGGACCCGGCCACCGGCGAGTTGCCCACGATGCAGCAGCTGGCGGGCCTGGACGGGATTTCGCTGCCGACCCTGCGCAAGCGCCGCGACACGGCGATCGCGCGCCTGCAAGGGGCGCTGTCGAAGGCGGATAAGGAGAACGGAGAATGGACATGACGGAACTGGAGCGCAGGCTGCAGGCGCAGCTGCTGGCGGGACAGCGGATCGAGGGCGACCGCCTGGTGCTGGACGATGCCGTACTGCGCGCGGCGCTCGACGGCAGCAGACCCTTGCGGCCGGCCGAACGCGCCGCGCTGCAAGGCTCGCCCTTGACCCTGCGGCGCTTCCGGCGCCTGGCCGGCGAAGCCCGCGCCGCCTGGCAGGGCAGCCGCGGCCTGCTGCGCGCCGCCGACAGCGGCGCCGCGCTGGAGCTACTGGCCACGGACGACGGCATGTGGCGCCTGCACTTCGCGGGCGCCCAGGTGATCCTGCAGCTCGATCTGCAGGCGGCGCGCGCGGCGCGGCTGCTGGCCGGGCATGAATCGATGAAGGTGATGGTGAAGGACGGCGCGGGTTCGCTCGTGCTCGAAGGGGTCTTGGACGCCGACGGTGAATGCGAGGGGCCCTGGCCCTTCGCCGCGCCGCCGGCGCAGCATTTTCAGCGGCATGGGGCGGTCTTCACTGTGGAGCCGGCCCGGGAAGGACTTTGATGTTCGGTTCGTTGTTCAAGCATTCGCTGCGGCGCCCGCTGCGGCAGGTCGAATTCTCCTGCGCCAGCCTGGGCGTGAGCGCCATCGCCTTGCCGGCGCCCGGCGGCTGTACCGTGCCGCCGCGCTGCGCGGCGGTGCTGGTGGACCGGGGAGGGCGCACGCGCCGCCTCGGCGAGGGCGCACGGCTGGCCCTGATCGAGGGAGAAAGCGCCTGGGCCGTGCATCCCGGCCCGTATACCTGCGAGCTGGTGCCGTTTGCCGCCAGCCCCGAAATCGGCCTGCGGATGAGCTTTGCCATCGACGCCAGCGACCCGCGCGCCACCCAGCAGCGCTTCGACCTGTTCCTGGCCAGCGAGGCCCATGGGCCGGTGGGCCTGGAAGCCTTCGCCATGATGCTGGAACACGCGCTGCAGCACGAGCTGGCGCAGGGCAACCTGGAACTCCCGCCCTGCACCACGCTGGAGGAGTGGAACGCCTTCCGCTCCGGCTTCAACCAGCTGATGTACACGCGCTTCGGCGTGACCGTGGACGACTGCGTGCCGGTCGACCTGGCCGCCTCGCACGCAGGTGCCCACGACTATCCGCAGCTGCTGGAGGCGCGCCTGGCCGCCAGCGGCGCCGCGCCGGCGGCCATTCCCGCGCCGCTGGTCGTTCACGAGGAAGCCTTCGACCCGGCCTGCGAGGACGCGCGCGCGCTGCGCCGCCTGTTCCTGGAACTGCCTTGCCTGATGTGCTCCCTGCGCATGGCGGTGCTGCCGGCCGACCAGTCGCAGTTCCGCCAGCACCAGGAACTGCTGCGCCGGCTCGACCTGGTCAGCCTGGGAGTCGGCACCATGCCGGCACTGGAGCTGGCCGCGCCCAACCAGGCCCTGGAAGGCGGCGAGCAGCTGCGCCGCGCGCGTCACAGCCGCCGGGCGGCCGTCGCGCTCGACGAAGCCTGGGCCCTGCTGGCGCGCCTGAAGCAGGCCGGCGACGTCACGCCGGCGCCGCTGTTCGACGAGGCCGACCGCATCGTCAGCAACCTGGAAGCCGACACCGCGGCGCGGCGCGCCGTGCGCATCGAGGAGATCGACGAGGTGGCGCCATGAGCGGCGGCATCGACAGCGCCGTGGTGCGCAGCGTCGATCCGCGCGGCGGATTCCTGAGCGTTACCGCGACGCGCCGCCCGCGCGCCGGCCGCGCCGACGTCAAGTGCAGCGTGCCCGATGCGCCCGATGTGGCGCGGCGCATGCAGCAGGCGGTGCGCCTGGCGCGCCACACCGAGGCGCGCGCCGACAGCCGCGACCAGGTGGTGCTGGGCCTCGACCGCGCACCGGCGGAAGGAAGCCGCGACTGGGAGCTGGCGGCCGTGCTGGCCGACCGCATCGTGCGCGGGCTGTGGGCGCCCAAGCAGCCTGTGATCGCCAACGGCTGGTCCGACGCCTGGCACCTGGGTCGCGTCGACGGCTGCGCCCTGGCGCAGCTCCCCGAAGGCGCGATTGCCGGAGGACCGCAAGGCCTGGCCCACCTGGGCGCGCTGCTCGGCCAGCCCGATCCCGCCATCGGCGTGGCCAGCGCGCGCGCCTGGTTCCCGCTGCACAGCGGCGGCGAGCAGGACAGCCTGGGCTGGGTCGAGGTCAGCCTGCGTCCGTTCGCGCATGCCGCGGCGGACGAGGAGGGCGCGGTGGCTGCGCCGCAACTCGACGCCGCCCGGCAGGCGCAGGTGCGCGCCGTGCTGGCCGCCAGCCGCCATTTCGACGGCCGCGGCCAGGGGCAATGGCGCACCACGGTGCGTTTCGGCGAGCCGCGCTTCCAGGGCGATTCCTACGAACTGGCCCTGGTCTTGGCCGACCGCATGGCGCGCGGGCGCGAATTCCTGGCGCGCGGGCGGGTCATCGCGACCGGCCGTTCCTCTGCCTGGCATGCCGGCCGGGTGGAGGCGGTGGATGGGCTGGCGCCGAAGTGCGCCCTGATCCTGCGCGAACTCGCCGCGGGCGACCGGGTCCTGCTGCCGCGCGAATGGGAAGCGGCACTGCCGCCCGGCCTGCGCGAGGACGCGCGGGCACGCGGCGCCAGCCTGGCCTGCGTCGAGCGAATCGGGATCATTTGACCGGCCCCGGCCTGCTAGAATCGGCCGGTGGGTGTTGTAGAGCAGACATCAAGTAGAGAAGTGGAGTCGGATATGTTCCAGATGTTCGGAGTAAAAGGCGCCGGCTGCCCGCGCTGCGAGCGCAAGAATGGCGGCGACGCCCGCTATTGCGCCGGCTGCGGCCTGATCCTCGGCGCCCCGCGCAACGCCCCGGTGCTGCGCGAGAACCGCTGGGTGGCCGGCCCCGACGAACTGGCCGTGTTCTTCGGCGTACGCGAACTCTCGGGGCTGTTCGTCAAGACGCTGCGGGTGCCGGCCACGGCGCGCGCCTTCATCCTGCAGGGCGACAAGGCGACCGAGGTGCCCCAGGGCGAGTACGAGATCGAAGGCTTCTTCACGCGCCTGAACCACCTGCTGCGCGACCAGCACGCCGAGATCCTCGTGACCCGCACCGGCGCGCTGCCGGTGCGTTTCGAGTTCGGCGACGTGCACACCGCCGAGCACCTGCCCGTGTCCGCGCGCTTCACGGTCAGCATCAGGATCGAGAACGTGCCGCCCTTCGCGCGCCACTTCATGACCATGCCGGGCACCATCGGCGAAGCCGAGCTGCGCGAGCTGCTGGCGCATCCGGTGCGCCAGCTGGCGGCGGAATTCGTCGGCGCGCGCTCGATCCGCGAAATGGCCGGCAACCGCGAACTGCGCGAGCAGCTGGACGAGCGCCTGCAGGGCGGCCTCAAGCTGCTGCTGGCCGAATACGGCCTCGCGGTGACGGCGGTCGACACCCTGGAACTGCGCCACGACAAGTTCGACGCCAACCGCGCCCGGGTCGGCAGCCTGTGGCTGGCGGCGGACGAGAAGCACGTGCAGATCCAGCACGCGCGCCACCTCGACGAACTTTACACGGCGGAGGAATGGAACCGCATCGCCCGCGCCGAGCAGGAGCTGAAGCTGCGCCAGCGCCGCGCAGAGCTGCGCCAGGACGAGGCGATCGCCAAAGCCGAACTCTCGCTGCAGGGCGCCGACCGCGCGCATGGCGTGCGGGCGCGCCAGATCGAGCTGTACGGGCGCATCCTGGAAGCGCAGTCGCGCGAACAGGCGATCCGCAACGGCGCTGCCGAAGTCCTGGCCGAGCTGGAGCACGAGCGGGCGCAGAAAAGCGCGGCGCGCGCCGACGAAGCCGCCGAATGGCAGCACCTGCGCGCGCTGGCCCAGGTGCGCATGCGCGCCGAACTGGAAGCGGCGCGCCAGGAGGCGGTGCAGGCGCGCCAGCTGGCGCAGCAGCGCTTTTCGCAGCAATTGCTGCAGCAGCAGATCCGCAACAAGATCGAGCAGGCGCGCCAGATCGAAGACGCCGCGCGCCAGCACGCCGAGCTCACCCGCCTGCGCCAGGACGAAGCCGAGGCCGCGCGCCGCGTGCGCGACATCGACGAGGCGGAACACGTGGCGCGCCACCAGGCGCTGCTGCTGGCCAACGCCGCCCACCGCCGCGAAGCCGAGCGCCTGCAGGAATGGGAAGACGAGCAGGCGCGCCAGCGCATCGGCGACGCGCGCCGCGGCGCCGGCCAGGCCGACGCCCTGGCCCAGCATGAAAAACTGCTGCGCACCATCGAGGCCGACGCCCGCCTGGCCGAAGTCCAGGACCTGCCGCGCGCCTTCGAGCGCGCCCACGAACTGGAACTGGCGCGCATGGAGATCGCGCGCGGCGAATCGCTGGCGGCGATGGACGACACCGCCAAACTGGCCGTGGCCGCGGCGCCCAACGCCGCGCTGCTGAACGACTTCATGAAGACCCGGGTGCACGCCAACATGGATGCGGACCAGCTGGCCGCGCTATCGAGCGGCAAGCTGTCGCCCGCCGAGGCGCAGGCCCTGGTGCGCGAGGAACAGGCGCGGCGCGAGGCCGAAGTGGACAAGGACCGGCGCCACCAGCTGGACCTGCTGGCGCTGCAGAACGACGTGAACAAGGCGGCGCTGGCCGCGCAGGCCGGCCTGGGCGCCGCGCTGGCGCCGGCTGGCGGGCGCCAGTGCGTCCACGGCCACCCGGCGCGCGGCGAGGACCGCTTCTGCCCGGCCTGCGGCGCGGCGCTGGCCCTTGCCTGAACGATGCAGACGGCCATCGACAAGATCCGCGAACTGCGCGCCCTGCACGAGGACGGCCTGCTGAGCCGTCACGAGTTCGACCTGCGCAAGAACGCGATCCTCGACGCCGAGTATGCCCCTGAGCCGGAGGGAGTGCAGCCGCTGCAGGAAGCGCCGGTACGGCCCGGCACCGAGATCGGCCTGATGGTGGGGCAGGAGCTGGGACCGCCGAACCGCCGCTACCGCCTGGAACGCCTGATCGCGCATGGCGGCATGGGCCAGGTGTGGCAAGCCACCGACCTGGCCACCCACGCCGAGCTGGGACACAGCGCCCAGGTGGCGCTGAAGATCCTGCCGCCCCAGGCGACCCAGGCCGCGAGCCAGGCCAAGCTCCTGATCCAGGAAGCCACCCGCGCGCGCCGCCTGGCGCACGAACACATCGTGCGGGTCTACGAATGGGCCCGGGACCCGGCCACCGC
Organism: Massilia sp. ST3; assembly: GCF_018119405.1. Classification (GTDB taxonomy): domain Bacteria; phylum Pseudomonadota; class Gammaproteobacteria; order Burkholderiales; family Burkholderiaceae_D; genus Telluria. The sequence continues at coordinate 9,372 of NZ_JAGPWC010000080.1, forward strand.
CAGCCATTTCGTCATCATGGAATACCTCGAGGGCGAGGACCTCGACAGCCTGCTGGCGCGCGAGGGACGGCTGGACTGGCCGCGCGTGCAAGGCTTGCTGCGGCCGGTGGCGCAGGCCCTGGACTACGCCTGGGACAAGCACCGCCTGGTGCACCGCGACATCAAGCCGGGCAATGTGTTCGTCACCGGCAAGGGCGAGGTCAAGCTGCTCGACTTCGGGATCGCGGCGCGCGCCCGCGCCTCCGGCGGCGCGGCAATGCTGGAAGCGCCGGCGCTGTCCGGCACCGCCGGCTACCGCGCGCCCGAGGCCGCCGATCCGGAGCGCCAGCCGCAGCCCGGGCTCGACGTGTACGCCGTGTCGGTGATGATCTACCAGATGCTGGAGGGCGAGCTGCCTGCCGGCCCGGCGGCCCGTGCGCCGCGCGCCCTGCGCCCGCGCCAGTGGACCGCGCTGCGGTCGGGATTCGCACGCGATCCCGCCGCACGGCCCGCGAACGTATGGGCGCTGCTGGAGGCGATCGAACTCGGCGCCGGACCGACCGAGGAAGAACAGGCGGCGCGCATGGCGGCGCGTCGCGCTGCCGAAGAACTGACCGCGCGCGAGCTGGCCGCGCGCCGCAAGGCCGAAGCCGACGCGGCGGCGGCCGCCCAGGCCCTGATCGAGCGCCAGCGCCGCGAGCTGCAGCGCGAACAGCAGCGCCGCGAGCGTGCGGCCGCCGAGGAGGCGCGCGCCGCACGCAAGGAGGCCCTGCGCCAGCAGTTGCTGGCCAAGCGCGCCGAGGAGGCGGCCAAGGCGAAGGCGGCCCAGGACGAAGCGGAACGCAAGGCCGCCCAGGCAAAGGCGGCCGCGGCCTACCTGCTCGAACAGAAGCGGGCGCGCGAAGAACAGGCCGCGCGCACGGCCGCCGAGCTGCAGGCCATGCTGCCGACGCCGGCCAGCCCGGTCGCCGACAGCCACGGCCTGCTGCGCGATGCCTTCCTGGACGGCGCCGGCGAAGGGCCGGCCCTGGTCCTGATTCCGACCGGTCGCTTCCAGATGGGCTCTCCCGAGCACGAGCGCCGCATCGCGATGGCGGCCGGCGCGCAGAAGAACTGGCTGGCGCGCGAGACGCCCCAGCACTGGGTCGGCATCGAGAAACCCTTCGCCATGGGCCGCTATCCGGTGACGGTGGGCGAGTGGCGCGCCTTCGTGCTGGCCACCGGCTGGCAGCCGGGCGGCGAGGTCGACTGGGCCGCACCGGGCTTCCCGCAGACCGACGAGCACCCGGTGGTGGGCGTCACCTGGTTCGACGCCCTGAAGTACGTGGCCTGGCTGAGCGCGGCGACCGGCAAGCGCTATCGCCTGCCGAGCGAAGCGGAATGGGAATACGCCTGCCGCGCCGGCACCCACACCGCCTTCCATGTGGGCGACACCATCTCCACCGACCAGGCCAACTACGACGGCACCTTCACCTACAACGGCGGACCGCGCGGCGAATACCGGCGCGGCACCACGCCGGCCGGCATGTTCGCTCCCAACCCCTGGGGCCTGCACGACATGCACGGCAATGTCTGGGAATGGGTGCAGGACGTGGTGCACGAGAACTACGAGGGCGCGCCCGTCGACGGCAGCGCCTGGGAACTGGGCGGCGACCAGGCCCGCCGCATCCTGCGCGGCGGCTCCTGGCTCTATAATCCGCGCTACCTGCGTTCGGCGCTGCGCAACGGCTTCTCGGCCGCGCTGTCGAACGACATCGTCGGCTTGCGCGTGGTGCGCGAGCTGGTCTGACCATCCTCGAGGAGACACGATGCGCCTGATTGCCCTGGGGGCGCTCGCCTTCGCCTGCCACATCCAGACCGCCGCCGCTGCGGGACCCTCCGACACGATCGCGTTGTTCGACAAGGAGCGCGCCCGTCCGGTGCCGGTGGCGCTCTACTTCCCCGCATCGCATCCGGACTGCACGCCGGCGCGTCCCTGTCCGGTGGCGCTGCTCAGTCCAGGCTACGGCAACAGCCATCTCGAATACGGTTTCCTGTCCGAGCGCCTGGCGCGCCTGGGCTACCTGGTGGCCGCCATCGGCCAGGAGGCGCCGGGCGACGCCAGGCTGGACCCGCAGGGCGACATGGTGCGCCAGCGGGCCGAGATGGCGCGCCGCGGCGCCACGACGATCCGTTTCGTGCATGGCGAGCTGGCGCAGAAGCTGCGCGGCTACGACTGGCAGCGGGTGGTGCTGGCAGGGCATTCGATGGGTGGAGACAGCTCGGCCTTGCTGGCCTCGACCGACCCGGCCGGCATCGCGGCCGTGGTCACGCTGGACAACCGCCGCGCTGCGCTGCCGCGTTCAAGCGCGATCCGGGTGCTGTCGCTACGCGCCGCGGATACCGGCGCCGACCCGGGCGTGCTGCCGGACGCGGAGGAAAGGCGCCGCTACCAGTCATGCATCCTGGACCTTGCGGCCTCACGTCACAACGACATGTATGACGGCGGTCCGCCGGCGCTCAAGGATGCCATCGGCGGCGCGGTCGAGCGCTTCCTGCGCCTCGATGCGGCGCGACGGCCCGCGTTCGCCTGCGCGCAGTAAGGCGAAGGTCTGGGCCGAAGGCGGGAAGCCGGCGCCGTGGTTCTGGTGTAGAGTAAGGCATTGCTTTTTTCACCACGGGAACCGAGATGGCCATTGCACACCTGTTCAAATCGCACGACAAGGACCTGGGCGGCGGCTTCACCGTGCGCCGCATCCTGCCGGCGGCCGCGCGCCAGTCGGTAGGGCCCTTCCTGTTCTTCGACCACATGGGCCCGGTCGAGGCCCAGCCGGGCTCGCGCCACGATGTGCGTCCGCACCCGCACATCGGCCTGGCCACCGTGACCTACCTGTTCGAAGGCGCGATCATGCACCGCGACAGCCTGGGCACCGAGCAGCGCATCGAACCGGGCGCCATCAACTGGATGACGGCCGGCAGCGGCATCGTGCATTCCGAGCGCACGCCGGACGACCTGCTCGACAAGCCGCGCCGCACCCATGGCCTGCAGCTGTGGGCCGCGCTGCCGCGCGAGCACGAGGAAGCCCCGGCCGCCTTCAGCCACACGCCGGCCAGCGAGATTCCCGAGATCCGCTTCGAAGGCGGACAGGTGAGGGTGCTGGTCGGCAGCGCCTTCGGCCATACCTCGCCGGTGCCGACCTTCAGCCAGACCCTGTACCTGGACGTCCAGCTCGATCCGGGCGCGGAAATCGTCCTCGACAACTTGCCGGAAGAGACGGCCTTCTACGCACCCTTCGGCGCCATCGCCATCGACGGCGAGGAAGTCGGCCACAACACCATGGCCATGGCCGAGCCGGGCATGGCGGTGCGGGTGAGCTCGCAGGACGGCGCGCGCTTCGTGGTGATCGGCGGCGCGCCGCTGGACGGGCGCCGCTTCATTTTCTGGAACTTCGTGTCCTCCAGCCGCGACCGCATCGAGCAGGCTGCGCGCGACTGGGAAGCGCAGCGCTTCGTCCCGGTTCCCGGCGACGACGAGCGGATTCCGCTGCCGCAGTGGCCGCCCGCCTGGCGGCGCGACTGAGGCCTATCCGATTTCTTTTGGTGCTATTGAAATTTTGCAACCTTTCTCTACATGAGGTGAACGGGTGGGATGTCCTGCTCGGACAAGCGGAGTGACCGCACCTCGAGGGAACAATGAGAATATTGCAGAGCATCCTGGGCGCCTGCCTTGCCGCGTTGCTGGCGACTTCGCCGGCTTACGCGCAAGCGCCCGAGCCGGCGCAGCAGGCCGACATGCGGATGAACGCCGAGAGCCGCCGGCAGCTGATCGACAGCCTGGTCAAGGAGCTCAAGGACAGCTATGTCTTTCCGGAGAGGGCAAGGCAGGCCGAGGCCGCGCTGCGCGCCCGGCAACAGCGCGGCGCCTACGACGGCATTGCCAGCGCGCAGGCATTGTCGGAAGCCTTGACCCGGGAGCTGCAGGCGGCCACGAACGACCGCCACCTGCGCGTCAGCTATAGCGCACAGGCGCTGCCGGTCAGGGCACCTGCCAGTGCGCCGTCGCCGGAAGCCATGGCCGGCAAGCTGGCGATGATGCGCTCGGAGAACTTCGGCGTCAGGAGGATCGAGCACCTCCCGTTCAACATCGGTTACCTGGAGCTGAACGGCTTTTTCTCGGCAAAGGATGCGGGCGAGACGATCGCGGCCGCGATGCGGGTGCTGGCCCACACCGACGCCCTGATCATCGATTTGCGCGAGAACCTCGGAGGCGACGCCGCCACCGTGAAGCTGCTGGCCGGCTACCTGTTCGACCAGCCGGTGCGCCTGAACGATTTCAGCTATCTCAGGGGCGAGCGCCTCGAGCAGCGCTGGAGCGCGGCGGTGGCGCCGGACCTGCGCTATGGCCAGAAGAAAGACGTCCTCATCCTGACCAGCAAGGAGACCTTCTCGGCGGCGGAAGATTTCAGCTACGCCCTCAAGAACCTCAAGCGCGCGACCGTGGTCGGCGAGACCACCGGCGGCGGCGCGCATCCCGGCGACGACCGCCGACTGTCGCCGCATTTCAGCGTCTTCATGCCGCTGGGCCGTCCGATCAGCCCGGTCACGCAGTCGAATTGGGAAGGCGTCGGCGTGACGCCCGATATCATTGTTCCGGCGAAAGAAGCATTCAGGACGGCGCAGCTGAGCATCCTCAAGAAGATGGCGGCGGTGGAGCAGGATGCCGGGCGGCTCGCCTACCTGAACAAGCGCATGGTGGAGCTTGGCGCTGCGAAGGCACACTAAGCCGAGTCCAGGCATGCTTCGCCCATGAGCATGGGACGCCGAACTGCCGACCGGCTCTGCGGTCAGATTACGTGTCCCCGGATTGCGTTCGGCGGATTACCAGCGCATGCGCTACCAGCATGAGAACCGCGCCAATGCACGCGCTTGCAACAGGGAGGGCCGCAATCTTGAGGACCGTCGATATGGAAGGAAAGCCCCAAGAGCCGCCAGCGGATGCGATGGCCAGGGTAAAGAAGGTAATGGGTGTTACGTAGACCACAAGCTGTGGGAGACCTGCTTGGCCGACAAGGCAGACGGGAAGGAATAGCAGCGCGGATTTGACGATGCTGTCCAGCCACGATGCCAGCTTGAACTGCAGCAGTCCGTGAAATGGAATGACTGGATAGGCCAAGGTCAAATAAACCATCGACAGCAACAAACCGCAGGCGAATGCGGTAAGGAATCGCGCCAGCCAACGCAAGCCGCTTGTCTTCATGTGTTCGCTCCAGGCAGTGAGTGGATGGCCAACTATGGAGCAAACAGATTCCGCCTGGAAGCGCATCGCGTCCCGGTATTGGCGCGCGCAACTACGGGTATCGATTCGTGGACATCGGAGGGCGCTCAAACAGGCAGGCTGAATGGTACGTGACACACTATTTCGAGGCTAGCGCGCGTTTTTTTCGCGACAGGAGTAAGCTGGAACAACCGACCGGATTTTCCTGCCGGTGTTTCCTTCTCTGCTGAAAGGATGCGCCATGAAAATTCCTGAACATCTCCAGGTTCCCGCCATCGTCTTTGCCTTGCAAGCCGCGCTGCTGGCTGGCGCCGCGCTGATCTTCCTGGTGCTGCGCCCGTCCGGCGTGTAACCCCGGGCCGACCGCTCAGGCGTGGTAGATGGGGGCCAGGACGCGGCTCCGGCGCTCGCCGGCGCCGCGGCGGTCGACGCGCGTGTCCGGATAGGCGTTGGCAGTAAACCTTGCCCGCTGGCCCAGGCCGCCAAGACGCTCGCCCTCCATGGCGGGAGCGAGCGCTGTGTCCTTGCCGCTCGCCTGGTCGCGCAGCCAGAAGCCGCCGTCGCGGTGGAACAGCAGCGGCAGGGCGCTCGCGCGCGGCAGGCAGGCGCCGGGGGACGTGGCTGGTTCCTGCTCCGGCGCCATGAGGTAGAAGCATTCCGCCTGTGCGCCGCCATCCAGCCGGTGCAGGACGAGGGCGTGCGCCGTCACGGCCGTCACTTCCAGGCTCACGATGCCTTTGATGCTGGCCGTCAGTTCGATGCGCATGCCGGGGCGCAGGGCCACCGGCGTGTGCTTCCCTGGCCAGACGCCGTCGACCAGCAGGCCGTAGCGCGATACATCCTCGATTTCCCAGCCCAGGCGGCCGCGCCGGACTACCGCATGGCGGCCCGAGATGCGGCGCGTGAGCCCGCCGTGGTCTTCGCCGTGCTCGCCGTAATGCGCCAGCAACAGGTCGGCCTCCGGCGCCAGGGTTTCGAAACGTCCCAGCACGCATTCGTCGAGCGCGAACAGGCGCACGTGGCGCTGGGTGGCCGAGTCCGCTTCCGCATGGACCAGGCAGGCGCTGTCCGCCGCGCAGGGATGGGGTGTGGCGCTGGCCGGCAGGTCGATCTCGATCAGGTCCTCGTCCCACGCGATGGTGGAAAAGCCGAGGTCGATCTTGCCGGTCTGGGCTTCCAGGTTGACCTGGGCGATCGAGGCATTGCGGGCCGTCACGTCGATGTCCAGCCGTCCGCCGCCGGGAGCGTTGACACGCGCGATGCCGGCGTCGTCCGCCATGACGCGCACGTTCTTGTGGGTGGCCAGGAAGGCCTGGTGGATCTCGCCCAGGCTGGCGTCCTGGCGCGGCACCAGGATCACCGGCGAGCAGGTCCAGGTGCGGGCAGCCTCGGGTGATTGCGGGTGGCGGCTGTGCAGCTCGACCTCGATCCGGTACTGGCCATGCTCGAGGCCGCGCGAGGAGAATTCCAGGAACAGCGGGCGCCAGTCGCCGCGCGAGGTGCGCTGGAAGGCATAGCGTTCGCCCCCGTGCAGGCGCAGGCTCGAGCGCACCAGCATCCGCACCTCGGGCGCGCAATCCATGGGCATGCCGCGCAGCTCCAGGCGGATCGCCTGGCGGCCGCCGGCGGCGCGCGGGTCGAAGCCGCTGATGTGCAGTTGCGGGCGCTGCAGCACGGGCGCCGCACGTTCGCCGGCCACGGCCGCGCTGCGGCTGCGCAGGGCGGAGATGGCGTCGAAGCTGGACGGCAGGCCGCCCGGCGCCGGCGCCGCAGGAGCAGGGCCGGCCTCGGCCGGCTGCGCATGTCCGTGCGCGCACACCGCATCGCCGGGCAGGACCCAGACGGTGCAGTGCGGATGATCGGGATTGCGGCAGCGGTTCATTGATGAGCTGGGCGGAAGCGCATGGATCGTTCAGTCGGCAATATTGCTAGCTTACGCTGTTTTGGCGGCCTGTGGCGCGGCGACTAAGTTGATTAACAACATTATTTTCTTTAAGTAACTATCCATCCGCTTCGGGCAGCGCAGTCTCGTCCGCATGGCGCGGCAGCGGCGACGGAAGCAAGGACGGGAGCAAAACCAGGGCGGTCAGGTTGTCCGGCAGCAGGCCGGGTGGCGGATCGTGCTCGATGGCGCCGAACAGCCGCTCCACGATCCCGGCCGCGTCCCGGCAACCGGCGAGCAGCTGCGGCCAGCCGCCGACAAACAGGTCGGGCTGCGCGCAGGACCAGAAGCCATCGGTGGCCAGCAGGTAGGCGCGGTTCGGGCGCAGGGCGAGGGCGCGGCGGTCGGGCATGGCGGACAGCCAGGCCGGCAGCCGCTCCGGCGTGAGCGGGTACAGGGCGTCGGACAGCCGGGCCGGATCGGTGAAAGCGTTGCCAAGGATGAAAGCCTGGGCGATCTGGGGGGCATGCCGGCCATGCACCTGGCGCCGCCAGCCCGCTTCGTCCAGCCGGCCGGCCATGGCCGCAGCCGTCGCCGGGACGTGGTCGACGGTCAGCGCATGAGCGCCGTCGGGCGCCAGTTCGTACAGGCGCGAATCGCCCACGTGGTACAGCAAGGCGTCGCCGTCCAGGGGCAGTTCGAGCAGGGTCAGCGTGGTCCCGGGACGGGGCAGGCCATCGTCCACCAGGAAACGGTGCTGCAGTTCGGCATGCAGGGCGTCGAGCCGGAAGGCCAGTTCGCCGGCGCCGGTGCAGGGCGGCACGGCGAGCAGGGCGGCGGCGACGGCTTCCGCCGCCTCGCGCCCGTGGCCGTGGCCGCCCATGCCGTCGAGCACCGCAACCCGTGCATGGCCCTGGGGCCAGCCCGCGACCGTGACCCGGCGCGCTTGCCCGCCGTGCAGGTGGCAGGCCTGGCCGCCGCCATCGATGACGACGAAGTTATCCTGGTTCTCGGGACGGGCGGCAGGGCCGTAGCCCGTATGGCTGGCGACCGCGGCGTCGAAGCGCGGACCGAGGTGGAAGGCGAGGATGGATGGCGGCATCGGCAAGGTAGATGGACTGACCTTGCTACTTTACTACGGCGCGCCCGCTTTCAAAGCTTCGATTAGATGGGGTGTTTGCGGCCGCCGGTGGCCAGCACCAGGGCATTGACCACCACGCAGGCGCCGGCGGCGGCCAGGGCCACGCGCACGCCCCAGGCGTCGGCGACCCGGCCCCAGAACAGGCTGCCCGCAACATAGCCGCCCGACATCACGAACAGGTAGATCGAGAGGGTACGCGCGCGCACCTCGGCCGGGAAGGACAGCTGGGCCGCGGCGTTGAGGGTCGAGACCGTGGCCGACCAGGCCATGCCGCCGCACACGATCAGGGGCATCAGGACCATGGGCGAGCGGATGAAGGGCATGGCCAGCAACATGGCGCCGTAAACCAACAGGGCGCCGGCCAGCACGCCGGTCTTGTCGACCCGCGCCCGCACTTGCGGCAGGAAGAAGGCGGCGATGACGGCGCCGCCGCCCAGGCAGCCCATCAGGGTGCCGTAGACCCCCGAATTCATGCGCAGCACGTCGCGCACGAACACCGGCAGCAGGCTGGCGAAGGCGATGGTGGCGAAGAACACCGAGCACACGTTGCGCAGGATGCGGCGGTAGCGCGCGCAGCCGATGGCGCAGCGCAGGCCGTGACGGAAGCGTTCGCGGAAGTCCTCGCGCACCGCGGCCTGCGGCGCGCGCTCGCGCCACCACAGCCAGTAGACGGCCAGCAGGCCGGCGAAGGACATCGCGTTGGCCAGGAACAGGGCGCCCGGGCCGATCCAGCCGAACAGCAATCCGCCCAGGGCCGGGCCGATCACGGCCGACAGGTTGTAGGAAAGGTTGTTGAGGGTGGCGGCCGCCTCGACCTCGTCGGGCTCGACCAGGCTTGACAGGGCCGCCTGCCAGGCCGGCCAGATGAAGGCGGTGCCGATCCCGAGGCAGAAGGTGATCGCCAGCACCGGCCCGCTGGCGATCTGCCCTGTCCAGACCAGCAGCGCCATGGCGCCCGCGCAGCAGGCCATGTACAGGTTGCAGAAGAACAGGAATTTCGGACGGTGCACGGCGTCGGCCACCACGCCGGCGAACAGGGCGAACAGGAGGATCGGCACATAGGTGGCGGTCTGGACCAGCGAGGTGATCGCGGCCGACTTCGACAGCGAGGCCACCAGCCAGGCCGAGGCGAAGGTCTGGATCCAGGTTCCCATGTTGGACACCAGGTTGGCCAGCCAGATGCTGCGGTAGCGCGGGTGGCGCAGCGGACGGGTCAGGGGCACCTTGCGGCGCGGCGCGGCGGCGGTCTGCGGAGAGCTCAGGCTGGCATGGGACATGGTCCGGCCAGTGTAGACGTGCTCGGCGGCACGGGTCAATGAAATTGCCATGCGGCAACTCAAATCTGTGGTATGTTGGCGCTTCCAGCACTCGCTGACCAAAAAGAGACCATGGAAATCCGACCGCTTGTCACCGCCGACATCCCGGCCGTGTCCGCGCTGCTGCGCGAACTGGCCAAGGAGTACATCGTCCATGAATCGCCGCCGGAAGGCGCGTCGACCTTCCTCGCGGAGAACGACGAGATGGGCGTACGCGGTTTCCTGGCGCGCGGCCATGTCTATCACGTGGCGTTGGTCGACGGCCAGCTGGCCGGCTTCGTCGCCGTGCGCGACCGCAGCCACCTGTTCCACCTGTTCGTTGGCAAGCGCTGGCACCGGCGCGGCATCGCGCGCCGCCTGTGGGAAGTGGCCCGCGACGCGGCCCTGGCCGAGGGCGGCGAAGGCGCCTTCACGGTCAATTCCTCCAACTACGCGGTGCCGGTGTACGAGGCCTTCGGCTTCGTGCGGGTGGCGCCGACCCAGTGCGCCAAGGGGCTGTACTTCAACCCCATGCGCTATCCGGCGCCGGACGAGTCCTAGGGCTGGTCCGGCATTCCCAGAAGTCCATTCCACCGCCGCCGGAGCCCCGGCACCGACCGCGTCCGCCCGGACCTGGCGGCGCTCGCCGTCGCGCCTGTCCGATGCGCCCGCGCCGCGTCCCGGTTCGGCGTCGGCCCGTTCCAGCTGCGACAGTAGCAGGCCGGCCACCTAGCGATGCTCGTCGGCGCGGCGCAGCCACAGGCTGCTGGCCCAGCCTTCCTGGCGCACCCCGTCGACCTGCGCACTCACCTGCCACCAGTCGCCTTCGCGGCGGCCGGTCGCGACCACCCGGCTGCCTGCCGGCACGACGGCCAGGCGCCGTGCGTCGGTGCCGGTGGCGGCGCGCAGGTTCAGCGCATCGTGGGCGCGGTAGGCTGCGCCGGCGATCGGGGCGGCGGGCAATACAGCCAGGGCCGCGGGTGCGGCGTGCCGGTCCGGGGCGCCAGCCATCATGTAAAGCGAGGTGCCGAGGACCGCGGTGCCGGCCGCCAGGGCGCCGCCCGCGCGCAAATTGGGCCGGCGCCACCAGGCGCGCGGCGTCAGGTAGGCGCAGGCCCAGAGCGAGAGCAGCAGGCCGGCGCCGAAGGCGAGGAGAACGGTGGCCATGCCTGCCCTCAGGCGTCGAAGCGCAGCACGTAGTGGCCGGCCACCAGGTGATGGCCGGGCGGGACCAGGTAGGGCTGCTCGGCGGTCGCTTCCTCGATCTGGGCGACCAGCCGCAGTTGCTCGTCCAGGTGGTACAAGGCCTGGCTGCTCGAGAGGCGCGCCACGCGCAGGCCGCCGGCATCCGCTTCCCAGCTGAAGGCGTTGCGCGATAGGCCAAGGCGGTCGGCGCTGCCGGCCGCGCCCTCGGGCTGGCGCAGGAACTGGGGCGTGTCGAGCATGCGCAGCGCCGCCAGCGACGGCATGCCGCGCCCGAAATTCATGCGCGTGCCGGGCAGGGCTTGCTGGACCGGTCCTTCGGGCAGCACCAGCAGCGCGGCATAGCGCTCGGCCAGCGCGCCGGGCGCGGCCAGCAGGCGGATGTCGGCGTTCTCCAGCGGCGCGAAGTTCGCGGGCACGGCGATGCGCTGGCTGCCGGCGGCGGTGATCGCATGCAGTTCGTCGGCCTCGTCGACTGCGAAGCGGATCACGTTGTCCTTGCCGGGCGCGGCAGGCAGCAGCCGGGTGTCGAGGCCGACTTCCAGCGCCTGGGCGCCGGTGTCGCGGTAGCGGCTCAGGCGCGGCAGTGCCAGCGCCGCCAGGGTGATGCGGTGGCGCGCCACCGGGGCATAGGTGGCGTCGGCAAGCTCGGGCTGCGCCCTGGCGGCCGGCGGGTGGGCGGCGGCGAGCGGCATCGCGGTCATGTCGGCCTGGACCAGCGCGCCGCGCGGCTTCCAGACCGCCGGCGGGCGTTGCGGCTGGGCGCTTGGCGGGGCGGCGGGCCGCGGCGGCGCCGGCACCGTGGTGCTTGCCGCGCTGCGGCTGATCTTGAGCAGCAGGCGCGCGCCGGTATTGCCCTTGGCGCGCAGGACGTAGTAGCCATTGGCGGCGTCGAAGCTGCACGCGAAGGCATCCTTGGGCCGTACCTGCAGTTCGACCGGCGCGCCCGGCTCGTCGTTCACCAGCAGCAGGCCGCCTTCCGGCCCGAAGGGCCAGCCGGGAACCGCGTAGGTGGCACTGGCGGCATCCATGCCGACCAGGGTCAGGCGCTGGTTCGGATAGATCGCGCACACCGGGCGCCAGACCGCGCTGTCGGTCGAGGCGCTGACCGTGTACAGCACCTGTTCCCCCGGCGCCGGCAGGTAGACCGCATGGCCGAACTTCACCTTCACTTCGCCCGGCGCCACGCCGTCCGTGCCGACCACGTGGTAGCGCACCTCGTCGCCGTTCAGCAGGTCGGCGAAGTCCTTCTGGTGCAGGGCCGCCAGCGATTGCGCGAGGTCGCGCACGCGGGCGCCGCGGGTCAGGTGGCGGTCGTCGTCGACCTCGTCCTGCGGCAGCATCAGGGTCACGTGCGAGAAGCAGCGCGTCGCCGCGCGGCCGCGCTGCTCGCGCGGGCTGCGCTCCAGGAGGTCGCGCAGCAGCGGGCGGCGCGCGAACAGCGCCAGGCCCGGCGCCTGCCACAGGGCTTCGGCGTTGAACACATCGCTGACCTTGGCTAGGACTTCGTGTTGGACATAGACCGGCATGATTGACTCTCCTCGTGAAATTGGACGCTCGCCATGCCGAACGCTAGCAGGGGGCAGATGAAAAACAGCAGGTGCGAGCCGCCCGACGACAGGAAGCTCATGGGCTGGCCCATGATCGGGAACATCGCCAGGTTGGTGCCCCAGGACAGCAGCAGGTGGCCGGCGACGAAGGCCGCGCCGCCGCACAGGGCGAAGCACTGGAAGCGTCCAAGCCAGGCGCGGCGGAAGTCGCCGGCCTCGCACGCGCGCCGCCATGCCTGGGCCGCGGTGCGCAGCAGCGCCGCCAGGAACAGTGCCTGGACGCTCCACAGGGCCAGGGCCGCGGCCAGGCCGTGGCGGTGCAGCAGCCAGGAGGGCGCGAAATCGTCCTGCACCGCGGGAATCGCGAGCGCCTCGCCGGCCGGCTGGCCGAGGGCGTCCAAGCCGAGCGCGCCGCCGGCGCCGAACCAGCCGCCCTGGGCCACGGCGCGCAGGCCAAGCAGCATCTGCTGGCCGGTGTGCGGATGCAGGCCGGGATCGCTCCAGACCTGGAAGCGTTCCGGATAGAATCCGGCCTCGCCCAGGGCGCCGGCCGAGCGCTGCAGCGCCGCGCCGCCTAGCAGCGCCACGCAGGCCACGCCGCCGAGCAGCCAGGCCGCGCCCTTGCGGCCGCTGGCGCAGCACCAGGCCAGCGCCATCGCGCCCGCCCATACCAGCAGCAGGACCAGCGGCGAATAATCGTCGACCCGCACCAGCGCCGCCGCCAGCAGGAAGACGAACAGCAGCACCGGCGCCGCCATGCGCAGCCAGAAGCGCCAGTCGCGCTTGCCGGCGCCGGCAGCGCCCGCATCGGCGGCCAGGGCCAGGCAATGCGCGCTGAGGGCCGCCAGCGCCAGCTTGGCGAATTCCACCGGCTGCAGCTCGAACACGCCGGTCTCGTCGCCCAGCCATACCTGCGCCAGCAAAGCGGCGAGGGCGGCCCCGGCCAGCACGAGCAGCAGGCGTTCGGTGAGCGGGCGCGACACGGCGCCCCTGGCGAACCCGGAGAACAGCAGCAGGCCGAGCGGCAGGCCAAGCGCCAGCAGGGCGGCCGTGTTCTGGAAGTGCCGCAGCCAGGCGGTGTCGCGCGCGCCCAGTCCCATGTCCAGCTGCACCAGCAGCCCCGCGCCCAGCAGCACGGCGGCGCTCAGCGCCAGCAGGTGGGGACGGCGGGTCCAGGCCAGCGCCAGCAGCAGCGCACTCCAGGCCAGCAGCATCGAGACACCGGGGCCGGGCGGCGCCACGCTGCGCTGGGTGACCAGCACCAGCATCGCC
>NZ_JAGPWC010000081.1 GCF_018119405.1 Massilia sp. ST3
CCGGCTTGACCAGCTGGTAGGCCACGCCGGCCTCGCGCCGCTGCACCGGGTCGGCCGCCAGCTTTTCGGGACTGAGCAGCACCAGGTGGGTGGCGCGCGCGGCCGGCTCGGCGCGGATCGCCGCGGCCAGCGCCAGGCCGCTGGTCTCGGCCAGTTCCATGTCGAGCACCGCCGCATCGAAGGGACGGCCCGCGCGCGCGGCGCCCAGCAGGCGCTCGTAGCCGGCCGCCGCGCTGGCCGCGCCCTCGCAGCTGGCGCGCCAGGCCACGAGCTGCTGCACCAGGTCCTCGCGGGTCTCGTCCTGCTCGTCGATCACCAGCACGCGCAGGTTCTCCAGGGTGTGCTGGCGGTGCCCGGGGGCGTCCGGATCGACGCGGCGCTTGTCGAAGCTGACCGTGAACCAGAAGATCGAACCGCGCTGGGCCGCGTTGTCGACGCCGATTGTCCCGCCCATCAGCTCCACCAGCTGCTTCGAGATCGCCAGCCCCAAACCTGTGCCGCCGTACTTGCGGGTGGTCGAGTCGTCGGCCTGCGAGAAGGCGTTGAAGATGCGGGCGCGCGCCTCGCGCGAGATGCCGATGCCGGTGTCGTGCACCTCGAAGCGCAGCTGCACCTGCTGGGCGTCCTCGCCGGCCACGCGCACGCGCGCCAGGATGCGGCCCTGCTCGGTGAACTTGATCGCGTTGCCGAGCAGGTTGGCCATGATCTGGCGCAGCCGGTTCGGATCGCCGCAGATCGCCACCGGGATGTCGTTGGCGATGTCGAAGTCGAAGCCGATGCCCTTGGCGGCGGCCTGCGGGGTATAGACGTTGTGGATGTCGTCCAGCAGGTCCCAGAGGTTGAAGTTGATGTACTCGATGGTCAGCTTGCCGGCCTCGATCTTCGAAAAATCGAGGATGTCGTTGATGATCACCAGCAGGTGCTCGCCCGAGCGCTTGACCAGGGTGGTGTAGTTGCGCTGGGCCTCGGTGAGTTCGGTGGCCAGCAGCATCTCGGTCATGCCCAGCACCCCGTTCATGGGCGTGCGGATCTCGTGGCTCATGGTGGCCAGGAAGGCGCTCTTGGCGCGGCTGGCCGCCTCGGCTGCGTTCTTGGCTTTCTCCAGCTGCTCGGTGCGCACGCCGACCTGGCGTTCCAGCTCGTCGCGGTGGTGCAGCAGGGCGGCGCCGCGGTCCTGGATCTGGGCCATCATGGTGTTGAAACTGTCGATCAGGGCGCCCAGCTCGTCGCTGCGGCCGTGGCTGATCCGCAGGCCGTAGTTCTGGCTGGTGGAGACCTTCTGCGCGGCCTGGATCAGCTTCGTGACCGGCTCCAGGATGCTGCGCTTGAAGCGCCCGGCCAGCACCAGGGCCACGGGCAGCGAGGCGCCCATGGCCAGGCCGATCACGGCCAGGCTGGCGACGATGTCGAGCCACATCGGCAGCAGGTCGGCCTCGACCATGACCACGCCGACCGCCATCTGGCCCAGGCGCACCTCGTGGTAATGGCGCATGTGGCGCGCCAGCAGGGCGCGGCCGTCCTGGTTGGCCTGGGCCAGGCTGGCGGCGTCGACCCCGTCGAATTCCTCCAGCCCGGCATCGACGCGGCCGGCGGCCTGGTAGCGCGCCAGCGGCCGGCCCAGGCGATCGAACAGCACCGCGGCCGAGATCCCGCGCTGGGCTTCGAGGGCGGCCAGGGTGGCCTGGGCCTGGCTGCGGTCGACCAGCAGCAGGTCGCCGGCGCTGGCCGCCCCGATCACCCGCGCGAAGGAGGCCAGCTGCATGGCTTCGTCCTGGCGGTGGTTGATGACCGAGGTGACGGCGAAGGCGGCGAACACGAACAGCAGGGCGGTCGCCGTGGAGAGCAGCGAGATGATGGTCAGCTTCTGGTTCAGGCTCGAGCGCTCGAAGTTCGGCATTGCGGTTCCCGCAGGCGGACGGCGAAGCGGACCGGCAAGGGACGTAGCTGGTCCTCCTTTGCGGAATGCAAATTCCCGCAAGAAAAAAATATACGGTTAGCGGGGGGCGGGGGCTTTGAGGGAACGCAAGGTGGGGGATACGCGTGAGGGCCGCAGTGTCAAGCACGTCCACCTTCCGCCGCACGTCATCCCCGCAAAGGCGGGGACCCAGGTTCGTCGCGCACCGGCCGAGTGTGCCGTAGGAGATACGCATGCAAACTTGGGTCCCCGCCTGCGCGGGGATGACGGTCTTACGGGCGGTGGCGAGAGGAAAGGCAAAAGGTGGGCGAGCAAAAAAAGAAGGGGACGCCTTCGCATCCCCTCCATCACTTCTTAACAGCAGCTCGCCCTCGACCCGCCATACCTCGCCTCCTGCCGCTCACGGAAAAACTCCTCGTAGCTCATCGGCGTCTGGTCCGGGTGCGTACGCTCCATGTGCGCCAGGTAGGTATCGTACTCGGGCAGGCCGACCATCAGGCGCAGGCTCTGCCCGAGGTATTTGCCTGCCTGTGCCAGCGAGCCGAACATCATTGCACCTGCGGGTTGGGCATGGCGACGAACGGGGTCTCCTTCGCGGTCGGGCCGCCGGCGGCGCGGGCCGCCAGCACGGTGCGCACGCCGTAGAACAGCACCGCCACCACCACGAACATGAAGAAGCCCGCCAGGGTCGCATCGACGTAGTCGTTGAAGATGATGCGCTCCATCTGCTCCACCGTCTTGGCCGGGGCCAGCACCTGGCCGGCGTCGTGCGCGGCCTGGAACTTGTTCGCGTGGGCGATGAAGCCGACCTTCGGATTGGCGTCGAAGATCTTCTGCCAGCCGGCGGTCAGGGTACAAGCCAGCAGCCACAGGGTCGGCACGACCGTGACCCAGGCGTACTGCGCGCGCTTCATCTTGAACAGCACGCAGGTGCCCAGCATCAGCGCGATACCGGCCAGCATCTGGTTGGCGATGCCGAACAGCGGCCACAGGGTGTTGATGCCGCCCAGCGGATCGACCACGCCCTGGTACAGGAAGTAGCCCCAGGCCGCCACGCACAGGCCGGTCGCCAGCAGGTTGGCCGGCAGCGACTCGGTGCGCTTCAGCGAGGGTGCGAAGGCGCCCAGCAGGTCCTGCAGCATGAAGCGGCCGGCGCGGGTGCCCGCGTCCACCGCGGTCAGGATGAACAGGGCCTCGAACAGGATCGCGAAGTGGTACCAGAAGGCCATCATGGCCTGGCCGCCCACCACGTTCGAGAGGATGTGCGCCATGCCCACCGCCAGGGTCGGCGCGCCGCCGGCGCGCGAGATGATGGTGTGCTCGCCGACGTCCTTGGCCATCTGCTCGAGTGCCTCGGGCGTGATCACGAAGCCCATGTTCGACACCGCCGCCGCGGCCGACTGCGCTGTCGTGCCCAGCACCGCGGCCGGGCTGTTCATGGCGAAGTAGACGCCCGGGTCGATGGTCGCCGCGGCCACCAGGGCCATGATGGCGACGAAGGATTCCATCAGCATGCCGCCGTAGCCGATGAAGCGGGCGTGCGATTCGTTCTCGATCATCTTCGGCGTGGTGCCGGAGGAGATCAGGGCGTGGAAGCCCGACACCGCGCCGCAGGCGATGGTGATGAACAGGAAGGGGAACAGGTTGCCCGACCACACCGGGCCGGTGCCGTCGATGAACTTGGTCACGGCCGGCATGCGCAGGTCCGGCGCCACCACTAGGATGCCCAGCGCCAGGCCGACGATGGTGCCGATCTTCAGGAAGGTGGACAGGTAGTCGCGCGGCGCCAGCAGCAGCCACACGGGGATCACGGCGGCGACGAAGCCGTAGCCGATCAGCATCCAGGTCAGCTCGGTGCCGGTGAAGGTGAACATCGGGCCCAGAACCGGCGAATCGTGCACCCACTGGCCGCCGATAATGGCCAGCATCAGCAGCACGAAGCCGATCAGGGAGACTTCACCGATGCGGCCCACGCGCACGTAGCGCGAATACAGGCCCATGAACAGCGCGATCGGGATCGTCGCCATCACGGTGAAGGTGCCCCATGGGGAACCGGTCAGGGCCTTCACCACGATCAGCGCCAGCACCGCCAGGATGATCACCATGATCATGAAGGTGCCGAGCAGGGCGATCATGCCCGGGATCTCGCCCATCTCCGACTTGATCAGGTCGCCCAGCGAGCGGCCGTCGCGGCGGGTGGACAGGAACAGCACCAGGAAGTCCTGCACCGCGCCGGCGAACACGACGCCGGCCAGGATCCACATCATGCTGGGGAGGTAGCCCATCTGGGCCGCCAGCACCGGGCCGACCAGCGGGCCGGCGCCGGCGATCGCGGCGAAGTGGTGGCCGAACAGCACGTACTTGTTGGTCGGGACGTAGTCCAGGCCGTCGTTGTACTTGTAGGCCGGGGTCTGGCGCCTGGGGTCGAGCTGCATCACCTTGCTGGCGATGAAGAGCGAGTAGAAGCGGTAGGCGATCAGGTAGACGCAGACTGCCGCCGCGACGACCCAGATGGCGTTGATGGTTTCGCCGCGCTTGACCGCGACGACCCCGAGCGAAAACGCGCCCAGGAGCGATAGCGCGATCCAGCCGAGCTTGCCCGCTGGACTTGCCGATGAACGATTCATTGTGACTCCTCCGGTAAGGAATTGGTGCTTTATGCGCCGGCGCGAACCGGCGCTCTTATTCACTGCTACCGGCCAGTATCTTGCACTCTTCATAGCGTCGCAAGCGCATGATTACGCAGGCGCTACGCACTACTACGTAGGCCACGGCCGTGCCGCGGGCGTAGAATGCGCGCATGCAATTTTCTATTCCGGGCGCACCATGCAGCTGAGGCAAAAAGTCATCGTCCTGGCGATCGCGCCGCTGATCGTGGCCATGCTGGCGATCGCGCTGTTCGTGCGCCAGCAGGCCGTGACCCTGGCGCAGCAGCAGCGCGCCACCATCCAGCGCGCCTACCTCGACAGCAAGGAAGCGGAGCTGCGCCATTACGTGGCGCTGGCCACGCGCTCGATCGCCCACCTCACCAAGTCCGGCCGCAGCGATCCCGCCGCCCTGGAGGAAGCCAAGCGCATCCTGGCCTCGCTCAGCTACGGCGACGACGGCTACTTCTTCCTGTACGACATGCAGGGCAAGAACCTGATGCACCCACGCCAGCCCGAACTGGTGGGCACCGACATGTGGGAGTGGCGCGACGACCTGGGCGAGCCCACCATCCAGCGCCTGATCGAGCGCGCCAAGGCCGGCGGCGGCTTCCAGCGCTACCGCTGGGTCAAGCCCTCGAGCAGCCAGCAGGCGCCCAAGCTGGGCTACGTGGTGCCGGTGCCGCACTGGGGCTGGATGATGGGCACCGGCATCTACCTCGACGACGTCGAAGCCGCGCTGGCCCAGATCGACGCCCAGCAGTCGAGCAACATCGAAGCGACCCTGCTGTGGATCGCCGGCCTGGCGATCCTGGCGGCGCTGACGGTGGCCATGGGCGGCCTGGCCCTGAACATCAGCGAGCACCGCGTGGCCGACGCCAAACTGAAAGCCCTGGCCCAGCGCGTGGTCGACTCGCAGGAAGAAGAACGGGCGCGCCTGTCGCGCGACCTGCACGACGGCATCAGCCAGGCCCTGGTCTCGGTCAAGCTGCAGCTGGAGGCCGGCATCATCCGCCTGGGCGGCGACGAAGCCCAGCGCCGCCAGGCCAAGGCGGGCCTGGAGCGCACGGTGGAGCAAGTGAAGTCGGTGCTGGGCGAGGTGCGCCGCATCTCGCACGACCTGCGCCCGACCCTGCTGGACGACCTGGGCCTGGCGCCCGCGCTCGACCACCTGGCCAGCGAATTCGGCGAGCACGCCGGCATGCCGGTGCGCTTCCGCAGCGAAGGCCCGCTCGACGGCCTGCCGGACATGGTGGGCACGGTACTGTTCCGGGTGGCCCAGGAAGCCCTGACCAATGTCGAACGCCACGCGGGCGCCACCCGCATCGACATCGCCCTGGTGCGCGCGGGACGCGGCCTGACCTTGATGATCGAGGACGACGGCACCGGCTTCGACGCCGACGGCGTGGCCGTGCACCCGCAGCGCGGCATCGGCCTGCGCAACATGATGGAAAGGATGGAAGCAATCGGCGGACGGCTCGCGATCGCTTCCTCGCCGCTCGGCACCCGCGTGGTGGCCAGCATCGACCTGGAGGAACGGGCATGAGCCAAGACGACGTCAAGATCCTGCTGGTGGACGACCACCCCCTGGTGCGCGACGGCCTGCGCGCGCGACTGGAGGCGGCGCCGCACCTGCGCGTGGTGGGCGAGGCCGGTTCCAGCCAGGAAGCGCTGGAGCAGGCCGGCCGCTGCCAGCCCGACCTGGTGCTGATGGACGTGAACATGCGCGGCGGCAGCGGCATCGAGGCCACCGCCCGGCTCACGGCGCGCTATCCCGGCATTGCGGTGCTGATCCTGTCGATGCACGACAAGCCCGAATACGTGAGCCAGGCCATGCAGGCCGGCGCGCGCGGCTACGTGCTCAAGGACGCCCCGGGCAAGGACATCGTGCTGGCCATCGAGACCGTGATGGGCGGCGGCATCTACTACAGCGCCGCCCTGGCGCGCCAGCTGGCCAGTCCGCACGCGGCCGACAACCAGCTGACCTCGCGCGAGCAGGAAGTGCTGCGGCACATCGCCGCCGGCCAGTCGAACAAGCAGATCGCCCGCGACCTCGACCTGTCGGTGCGGACGGTGGAAACCCACCGCCTGAACATCAAGCGCAAGCTGGGCATCGAAGGGCAGGCGGAATTGATCCGTTTTGCGGTACAACGCGCCGGATTCGAAGAAAACCCATAAAAATTTGTCATAAATCTGTAATTAACCCGCCGCGCATGCAGATATGTATCTGTATGGAAACAAGGGGTGTTGCTTTCTGATAATCCGTGCACTAAGATCATCTGAATATCTCCTTTGAAACATTACATGGCTGCGCAGGAACCCGTCATCATCCCGCCCGTTGCGTTCGACCCGGTCGCTAATGCGCAGAACGAGTGGGTGGCGCTATCCCTGCGCCTGCAGTCCGGCGAGGACCTGCCGGCGCGCCTGCAAGCCGTGTTCGGCACGCCCGACCTGCTGGCCGCGATCGCGCCGCTCGACGGCCTGCTCATGCTTGATTCCCCCGCCGCCCTGACGCCGCCCGTGCTGGCCCTGCTGCCGGCCAACCGTATCGGTTTCGTGGTCTCGGCCGCGGCATTGGCGGAGGAGGGCGCGCCGCGCCGCCTGGCCGAGCTGCATGAATTCGGCTACCGCGTCTGGCTCGACGGCCAGGCGCCCGAAGGCATCAAGGCCCCGACCGCGCTGCGTTCGGTCGCGCGCGACTGCAGCCAGGACGTTCCGCCGCCCGGCCGCCTGGCCGCGCTGTTCGGTCCCCACCTCGCGCGCGGCGTGAACAGCGCGCTGCGTTTTTCCGAATGCGAGAATGCCGGCTTCGACTGGTTCAGCGGCGACTATCCGCTCGACCCGGCCAGCTTCCCCTCGGCCAGCGACGACGGCAGCTCGCGCCGCCGCCTGCTGACCTTATTAGGCCTGCTGGCGCGCGACGCCGATTCGCGCGAGCTGGAACTGCAGCTCAAGCAGGACCCGACCCTGTCTTACCACCTGCTCAAGCTGGTCAACTCGGCCGCCTTCGCGGTGAGCACCCAGATCACCAGCTTCAACCAGGCCATCAACCTGCTGGGCCGGCGCCAGCTGCAGCGCTGGCTGCAGCTGTTGCTGTACGCGCGCCAGCAGCCGGACGGCCCGCCGAACCTGCTGCTGCCGCTGGCCGCACGGCGCGGCGCCCAGCTCGAAGCCCTGTGCAAGGACGCCGGCGGCGACCGCGACGAACAGGACCTGGCCTTCATGACCGGCGTGTTCTCGCTGCTTGACCGCCTGCTGCGCATGCCGATGCGCGAGATCGCCGCCGACCTGTGCCTGCCCGAGCACGTGGGGGGCGCGCTGCTGGAGCGCGCAGGCAGGCTGGGCGCCTGGCTGCGCCTGACCGAGATCGCGCCCACGGAGAGCGACCTGGAAGAGGCCGAGGTCGATCCGGGAACCTGGTGGAGCAGCCAGCTGCACGCCTATCACTGGGCGATCCAGGTGGGCCGCAATGTCTGAGCTGCAGGAAGCGATCGCGGTGGACTTCGTCGGCGGCACGAGCGCCGTGTGCGAGGCCGTCATGCGCCTGCGCGGCGAAGCCCTGGCCCACGAACTCGGCCGCGTCGCGCGCTCGCTCCTGAGCAGCCCGACGGGACGCTTCGTGCAGGGCGCGGGCAGCTTCGAGGCCGGCATGATCGGCGGCGCGCTGCGCCATCCGGTCTTCGCGGGCACCGAGCAGTTCGGCTACTACGAAGTGGCGGGCCGCGGCTACTTCGACAGCGACTATCGCCAGCTGGCCGCGCTGGCGCAGCTGACCGCCAACCTGATGCAGATGCAGGCGCTGGCCCAGCGCTCCACCCACGCCTATGCGCAAATGGAAGCGCAGCTGGCGCACCAGTCGCAGATCCTGGACCAGATCCACGAGTCGGTGCTGACCATGGACCAGATGGGCTACATCACCAGCTGGAACCGCGGCGCCGAGGAGCTGTTCGGCTACTCCGCGCTGGAAGCCATCGGCCGCAACATCCTGTTCCTGTACGCCGACGAGGAAGAAGGCTTCCACGACGTGTTCGCGGAGCAGGGCGGGCGCATGATGGAGGTCCGGCGCCGCAAGAAGTCCGGCGAGGTGTTCTGGGCCAGCCTGTCGCTGTCGCCGCTGCGCGACCTGGCGGAACGCCCGATCGGCCTGATCGCCTACCTGACCGACATCACCGAGCGCAAGCAGGCCGAGGAACAGCTGCACCACCTGGCCTATTACGACGAGCTGACCGGCCTGCCGAACCGCACCCTGTTCGCGCGCCTGGTCGACCAGGCCCTGATGGTGGCCCAGCGCAACGAGGCCCACGGCTGCCTGCTATTCATCGATTTGAACCGCTTCAAGCGCATCAACGACACCCTGGGCCGCCGCATCGGCGACGAACTGCTGCGCCAGGTGGCCCAGCGCTTCCGCGACACCCTGCGCGACGAGGACGTGGTGGCGCGCCTGTCCGGCGACGAATTCGCGGTCGGCCTGTTCGACATCCGCCAGCACTTCGAGGCCACCACGGTGGCGCAGAAGCTGCAGAACGTGCTGGACGCCCCGTTCTACATCGCCGGCCACGACCTGCGCGTGGGCGCCAGCATCGGCATCAGCGTCTATCCGCAGAACGGCAACGACGCCGAGACCCTGCTGGGCCTGGCCGACATCGCGATGGAGCGGGCCAAGAAGGACGACGCCAACCCGGACCGTAGCGTCGCCTTCTACAGCGACGACATGAACCAGGGCATGCAGGAGCGCATGCGCATCGAGACCGGCCTGCGCCATGCGCTGGGCAACGGCGAACTGACCTTGTACTACCAGCCGAAGTTCGAAATCGGCAGCGACCGCATCGTCGGCGCCGAAGCGCTGGTGCGCTGGGTGCACCCGCAGCGCGGCCTGGTGCCGCCGGGCGAATTCATCCCCCTGGCCGAGAGCACCGGCCTGATCGTGCAGGTGGGCGAGTGGGTCCTGGAACAGGCCTGCGCGCAGGCGGCCATCTGGCAGAAAGCCGGGCTGCCGCCGTTCCGCCTGGCCGTGAACGTGTCGGCGCGCGAGTTCACGCAATCGCTGCCGGCCCGCGTGGCCGATACGCTGCGGCGCTACCAGCTCGATCCCTCGTGGCTGGAGCTGGAGATTACCGAGAGCACGCTGATGCACGACATCGGGCGGGTGACCGGGATCATGGACCGCCTGACCGCGCTGGGCGTGGCCTTGTCGCTGGACGATTTCGGGACCGGGTATTCGAGCTTGTCCTACCTGAAGCGCTTCCCGATTCATACCCTCAAGATTGACCGCTCGTTCACGACCGGAATCCCGGCCGATGCCAGCGACTGCGCGATTGCGGGGACCATCATCAGCATGGCGCGCCAGCTGGGGCTGCGTGTGATCGCGGAAGGGGTGGAGACGGTGGACCAGCTGGACTTCCTGCGCGAGTCGGGATGCGACGAGGTGCAGGGCTACTTGTACAGCAAGCCGCTGCCGGCGCAGGACTTCGAGCGGAGCTTGCGGGATAACTGGTTGTTGATTGCCTGAGCGTGTCCGCCCGTCCGGCATAAGTTGATGGCTAGCTGTGCGACCGTCACCCCGGCGAAGGCCGGGGCCCAAGTTCGCCGCGCACCAACAGCGCAGGCAACGAGCCTGACCAGCACCGACGATTTATGTATAATGCCGGTTCTTCTAGGGAAGCGTGGCCGAGTGGTTGAAGGCAGCAGTCTTGAAAACTGCCGACGGGGGAACCCGTTCGTGAGTTCGAATCTCACCGCTTCCGCCAGTATTCTCTCAAGCCGTTCCCCCGTCCACATACCCCTGCGTTAAGCTCGGGATCCGCACTTGATCCTGCCATGTGGTTAAAGGCGTGGACCCCGCTGCACCGACTACCCTTTCTCTCTTTTGTGCAGTTGCCGGCGAAGCCGAGCATTGTCTACCGTCACAGCGATCAGCGCAACGGTAACGAGCGCAGATGGTGCATCGGTTCCCAAGTAATGCCAGAACGCCCAGCCGACGAGAGCGAGTAGCACGCCGGCCGCGAGCAATGAAAGCGAATCTTTCATCGGATCGCTGCCTGGTGCTTGTAGTATTTCCGCGCCTTCACATGAGGATCGTAGACACCGGGTAAGCGATGAAGAAGCGAGGCAAGCCACGGTCGCTTGAATCCCCATCTCGCAGCCTCGAGAAGTACATCGCCGAGCGATGTCCCGTGCCCAAGACTACGCCCCGTCGCAACCGCCAGGCTGCCGATGACCGCCCCAGCATAGTACGCGGCAGAGCATGCTGCGACGACTCCTAGCTTCTCGAGTCTTGTACCCGCACCGATCAGTTCTCCTACAGTTACCTTGGTACCGAATTTGTCAATCGAGCCGAGGAGTACCGTGACTGTGCCCACGGTACTTTGCACTGATCCAAACAAGCTCTCCGGCGCAGGGAGGCCGAGCGCATCCATGTTTTCCTTGAAGTACTTGTAGAAATCCGACATTAATCAGTCTCCTAAGCAGGTAGGTACGATCTGTTCTCGCTTCGAATAAGAGGCGTGGAATGCCGCCTACGATTGAATTTCGCTTCAAGTTTCTGATGCGAAGAGGTTATAGTCGTCGTTCTATCGCTTCGTCGATTGAAAGCAGTCAAGGTTGCGTGTGAGAAGGATCTACGGAATTTGCGATAGTTTGCTTGGGAAGGTGATTGTGGCAAACCGTATGCCGATCGCAGGGCGGCGGCGGCGATCAGCTCTCAATGCCCTCGGCGATGATGTCATGGCTTAGTCTTCGGGCCTTATATGCCGATCAGCTAAAGCTTGGGGCGAGTATGAGCCGCTCTTGAGCTGCAGCTGGCTCCCATGGGCGCAAACCCTGATCCTTAGCCAACCGGATGCGCTGCACCTTCATCGCATCGATCAGGTCTGCTGGAGAAGCGGTTGCACCCAGCAGTGGAAGCGTTTGCTCGGCTTCGAGGAAGAAACGGTGCCGCGCATCAATCCCCGCCGACAGGAACGCCTCTTCCCACCATTCGGTGATCCGCTCGCTGGCTCGTTCCAGGGCCGTTTGGGTGACCAGGCGGTTCGACTTCTCGCTGTTGATCCGCCTCGATGCAGGCATCAAGTTCCATGCGTCGCCGCAGGGCCAAGCAGCGAAGGGAAAACAATGATCGATGTCGAAGTCGTCCTTCAGGCGCTGGCCCGACCATACGCAGTAAATGGATTTGCCCTGGTTGCGAAGCCGTTCGACCGCAGCACGCGCGAACCTGGTGTCGCGCTCGGGATCTGCCCACGCAAGTAGCGAATACGCGGTCTGGCTTATCGTCGGCCCAAGTTGCCCCGCATAGGACTCCATCAAGCGCACCCATTCCGCTACGAGAACCGGCTCGACCCACACGTTGTAGTGGCTAAGCGCATCCCAGATTGGAAGGGGGACGTGGAACTCGCCAAAGCTCCACAGGAATGGATCATCGATCCGCAGGCTTGAAGGTGTCGATGTGCGGCGCTGGTGCTTGATGTGGAAGATGTTCTCATCGCTCGCGGGCCAGCGCAGGTACTTGACCGGCATCTCGCGGATCAGCCTGGAGATCTCCCATAGGCTGCCG
The DNA here is from genome assembly GCF_018119405.1 of Massilia sp. ST3. Taxonomy (GTDB): domain Bacteria; phylum Pseudomonadota; class Gammaproteobacteria; order Burkholderiales; family Burkholderiaceae_D; genus Telluria. Next base: position 12,110 of record NZ_JAGPWC010000081.1, read on the forward strand.
TGAAGATGGCGCGCCGTGTCATCGTAGAACTCCATCCCCGCACGAAGGTCAACCGGCCGAACTAGGCGCAAGGCCGTGAAGTTGTTGGTCACGAAGCCAGGAGCGTTTCCAGCCCGGTTAGGCGGCATCTGGGGAAGGCCGCCTTCGATGAGCGGCTTGTACATGCGTAGCCAGAAGAGCGCTACCAGGCCCATTGGCAGGACAACGGAGTCCGCCTCATGGCGCGCTGCACCCGCCGCGGTATCGGCGATCCTGGCGAGGATGCGTAGGAGGGCAATCTTGTAGGTTGATGACTTCCCGTCCGTGAGGATCAAGTGGCGTAGAAGTGGAAGCGCACCTAAACCATCATCGGGTAGTCCAAGAACCGCAGTCGTCCATGAAATGCCGGGTCGGCCCAGCCTGTCGGGGCTGTCATCGGAGCGCACCAGCCTGAGGCCGAACTGCTGGGCCATCGCCGTCAGCTCCGATAACGTCACCTCGTACATGGCGCGATCGGTATCGGGTCGGCCGATGCGAAGGCTGATGGCGATGCGTCCATTTGGCGACAGCAGCGTCGCCAGTTTTCGCAGGGCACGCTGGCGGGCACCCGGTGGAACGTGCATCCAGACCGCAGAGAGCAGGATCAGATCGAAGGTAAGTCCCAGCCGGCGTACCTGGGCTAGGTCTGGCAGGCTGTCAGCCACCCAGTGAATGCGTGGCGAAGGATGGCGCTGGCGCGCCAGCGTACGCATCGCTTCCGAGGGCTCGACGGCGACGACATCGTATCCTTCGGCCGCAAACCAGGCGGCGTCCCTTCCGGAACCGGCGCCGACGTCCAGAATCGTCGCGCCGGGCGGTGGTAGCAGATGCAGCAGGGCAGGGTGCACATACTCGAAGCTCAGCGATTCGTACTGGGAGACAAGCTGCTCGGCGTTCTGATCGTAGTGAGGAATGGTCTGCATGACCTTCGGGATGGTTTGTCGACTCATCAATTGTATGCCGAAGCATGCTGCCGTAGAGCAATCGGTATGTTTGCAATCATATGCAAACCCAATGGATTCGATGCCTTCAATCTGCATCCAGCTCAGCACTTTAAAAAGAGATACTGAACAAAATGTCGGCATATATGGATAAGTGCAAACGTTTTGTGTAGCCTGGCTTCATGAGTCAACAAGCTGGACGAATTCTTGAGCTTGCCCGTTCCAAAGGCATACTGCGTACACGCGATGTGGACAGTGCCGGTGCATCGCGCGCACTGCTGGCCTCGCTGACCGCCGAAGGCCGGCTGCTCAAACTCGGTCGAGGTCTGTACACATTGCCTGACCGGTCTGCGTCCGAGTAGGAGAGCTTTGCCGAGGTAACGACACGCAGCGAAAGCGGGGTGCTATGCCTGCTTTCCGCGCTGCGTTTTCATGACCTGACCACGCAGCAGTCATCCGACGTCTGGCTCGCCATACCCCATAAGGCTCGTGCTCCGCGTTTCGATTATCCGCCGCTACGGGTAGCCCGCATGTCGGGACCGGCGATGACCGAGGGCGTCAACATTGCAGACTTTGCTGGCGCCCAGGTGCGCGTGTTCAGCGTGGCGGCGCGCCCCTCACGATACCGAGGAGCTCCCTGTTCTACGTCGAGTATTGCCGTGTAGCAGTTTTTCAAGCTTGTCGGAAAAATTTACAGCGGGTAAGCTTGAGATCGATTGTTTTTTGTAAATACCTGTTTTCAAAAGACAATTTTTCCTGGCCCGGAAGTTGCTTCTAGTGTTAGTTCAAATTACAACCAAGGAAGTCCCGTGCTCCGTACCGCCCTCGCTCTCGCCGCTCTGGCCACCGTCAGCAACGCCAACGCCGCCTTCATCAGCTTCACCGACCCGACTGCGGCCTATTCCTTCGTCGTGCCCGTCCACGTCAGCTCGATCAACGTCCTGGTCATGGGCGGCGGCGGCGGCGGTGCGAACGGCCACCAGGGTGGTGGTGGCGCCGGTTATCTCACGGCCGGCACGGTCGCCGTCAACGGCGGCGACACCATCCTCGTGAAAGTCGGCGCTGGCGGCACCGGTGCACTCGGACGTCCGGACAACACCATCACCGGCATCACCGCAGGCGGCATTTCCATGTTCGGCAACTACCTGAGCGCGAATGGCGGCGGCGTCGTGGCAGGCGTCAATATGTCCGGCCAGCACGGCAGCTCCGGCGGCGGTGGCGCGTGCAATAGCGGTACCTTGGGCGGCGCCGGTGGTTCGGGCGGCAGCAGCGGCAGTTATTGCGGCGCAGGCTGGGGCGGCATGCCGATCGGTAACGGCCAGGGCAGCTACGCCGCCTTGTTGGCGCTGTTCACCCAAAACCAGATCACTGCCGGCGCGGGTGGTGCGGGCGGTACCGGTACGCATGCGGGCGGCGGCGGCGCTGGCGGCATCCTGATCAACGGCGCCGGCGCAGCGGCTGCCAACGGCAGCCAGAGCTTCAGCGGCAAGGGCGGTGTCGGCTACGGCGCCGGTGGCGGAGCAGGGGGCTTCAACAGCAGCTTCAACTCGACCATGCGCTTCGCGGGCGGCAACGGCGCCGACGGCCTCGTTTACATCGAATACGTCGACGCACCGATCGCCAAGGTGCCGGAACCTGCCTCGCTCGCGCTGCTGGGACTTGGCGTGCTCGGCGTCGCCGCGTCGCGCCGTCGCCGCAAGCAATAAGCTGTTATCAGATCTACTGAACACCCTGAGTGCTGGGAATGCTGTTCAGTGAGCGAATACATGTCGCTCGCGCCGAGGGTTGAACCTGAGTTCTCACGAGCTGTCGAGACGCTCAACTTGGCCCCCGGCCTGCGCCGGGGCGACGGTTTTTCAGCTAACTGAACATCATTACCGCTTGCCAGGGCTAGCCTGGACTAAGCGCCGACTTTTGTCTGAGCATCGATCTCCAGCCTCCTGCTACGCAAGCGGCTGGCCGATTTCTCGAATACGAGATTGCGAACGGCGGCGGGCAACCCATTCCTGGGCTTTGCCGCGGCAAGCGCTGGCTTCGCATGCGGTTTCCCGGCCGATGCCAGAATCCGCAAGAAGGTCGCACTCACCGTCGCGATGTCGTCGTCGAAATCCCCATGGTGCGTGGCCCTGGCTGCCGCTTGAGTTCCGACCGCTACATCGTTGGGCGAAGGAACCAGATCCATTTTTCCACCGCCTATCCACTTCGCCAGGTCCTGATCGCTCTTGAGCGTCCTCTCCATGCCGAGTATCGGTATCCCTTCGTCGAACACGACCGGAATGCGGGGCCGCGCTTCGAACGCGTGCGAGACCAGGTAGAGCAGGGACTTGTTATAGATCCTGGCGCAGTTGTCGTCCTGTTCCGCCTTGTCGGTCAGGTAGAACATGGCGCTGCGTGCGATCGCGCCGGCGTCGATGAGCGGCCGGTAGCAGGCGTTGAACAGGTCGACCGTGCATGCCGGCGCCCACAGCGTCAGGCTCGCGACGGGGAGGTTCGCACCGGTGCGTCCAGCGATCGGACCCTTCTCGATCTCGCCCTCGGTGGCGAGCAGCTGGGCCAGCGGAGCAAGGAAGATCGATCCGGCGCTGTGCCCGACCAGGTGAACTTCGAGCTGCGGATGATCGCTCATGAGCTTGGCCAGGTACTTGACCACGACATCGGCGGCGCCGCCCGCTGCGCTGGCGCGCAGGGCGTTCTCCTTCATCTCGTCCCAGGCCGCCTTGCCGGACAGCAGGCGGGCGACCGGCTCGAGCCCATCGTCCAGCCGGTCCAGCATGAAGTCCTTCGCCTTGTCGAGCACGCCCTCGGGACGCCGGCGCCGGACCGCATCCTGCAGGATGTTGGTGATCGTCGTCCAGTAGTCGCTGTGCCAGATGAAGGCCAGCGGATAGGCGCCGGCATCGAGCAGCGAGGCGCGGTATTCGGCGACGCGCTGCACCGCGGCGTCCTCGCCCACCAGGCCGCCATGGGCATACAGAACCAGCCGAGAGATCTTCTTGGCCTTGACCTGGGGCTCGAGGTCCGCCTCGAAGATGGCCTTGACCTCGCGCTCGCTGGTGCCGTAGTCGCCCCCGGGCTGGAGCCTGCCGTCGTTACCGACGCTGATGATGTGGGGCCGCAGGTTGGCGTAGGCGTAGGCCACGGAGTGTCCGGAAGTGCTGGCGTGCGCCGTGGCGAAGGAAAGCGGCTTGCCGATATTGACCGGGGCGCCCAGGCGCGCCACCCAGACGTCGGTGCCGTTGGCGAGCCAGTCGTCGTAGGAGAGGTGGCACATGCCTTCCTTGCCCCAGTCGTCGCCCCACGAGTTCTGGATCCACAACCCGTCGCGGTCATAGGCGACGATCGCGAAGGCGTGGCCGCCGATCATGCTGTCCGACTGGTGGATGATCCCGTCCGCGCCGACCTCCTGCCAGCCGGTGTGGACCGCGCAGGTCGCGTACAGCACGCCCACTTCGGCGATCGCCGCGTGCATCGAAATCAGGTCCTTGTGATTCACCCGGAAGTAGGAGCCCAGGGGACGCGTGCGCGCGGCGCACATGCGGGCGTCGGTGAAGCCATGGTCGCCCGGCGGCACCTTGTAGGGCCAGTCGTCCCATGAGCATACGCCGTGTTTGTGCCAGCCTTTCATGGCCCCGCGCGCGCTCGATCCTTCATAGTCCTCACCCGGCCATTCGTCGTAACGGCGCGCCAGCTCATAGAACATGCGCGCGCTCACCTGCGTCTTGTCCGGCTTTTGCTTGCGCCGCATCAGCAGGCAATTGGCGACCGTCGCCAGGCCGAAGCCCGTGCACGCGCCTTCCTGACCCTGGTCGAGCACCGGGACCTTATACGCCAGGTATTGTGCCAGCGGGATTGTCGACGGCACCTCGATCAAGGTCGGCTCGTACATGCGGTCGCGGAAATCGAGGGTGTCGGCGCGCGCATTGCAGCGGTATTGCGCGCCCGCCTTGGGACGGATGATTTGCGCCTTGCCGGATTGCTCGATGTCGGCATCGCTCGCGCCCTTGCCCCTTGGCCCGCCGTTCTTGCGCAGCTCCTTCGATGGCGGTTTTTTTTCCGGCGCCTTGGCTTCCCGCGTCGTCTTCTTTTTCGCCTTGAGGGCGCCGGGCGGAGGAGGGGCGATGGAGGATGTGCGTGGCCGCGCGCCGGCGGCGGGATGTGACGGCATGATGTGCTCCCCAGTGTTTGTTATTGGCCTGAAGCTCAGGATCATTCAGCCAAGCGAAGGAGAAAAGCCGCCATTCAGCTTGGCGGCGCAGACCACGCACTGGAAGCAGCACCGTCGAACAAGAAAACAAGGATGTACCCCGATCGGCTGCGCACCAGTTGGGCCTCCTTTCGTGTTTTCCTTGATCTGAACGAGAATATCCTAGTCTCTTTTCAAGCAAAAAATCACCGGATAAAAAATATTGGCTCAATCGCCACACTAAGCACGCCGCATATTTACTGCGTTTATCCATTGTGCTACGTACTCCTTGCCGCCTACCTCATCGGAAAGAGTCACCAGAAATAATTTAGATTGTTTCTTGGAAATGCGGCAAACTTCACCCGACATCAACGCAATTCGAAATGAGGCGACATCCAGCGCGACGCTCATGATCATTTCCTCAGCCACCGATTTTCGCGAAGCGGCCCGCCGCAAGCTGCCGCCATTCCTGTTCCATTATCTCGACGGCGGCGCCGGCGCCGAGCAGACCCTGCGCGCCAATGTCGACGACCTGCAGCTGGTGAAGCTGCGCCAGCGCGTCCTGCGCGGCTCCGCCCAGCTCGACCTGGCCTGCGACTGGTTCGGCGAGCGCTATACCCTCCCGATCGCCCTGGCGCCGATCGGCCTGGCCGGCATGTACGCCCGCCGCGGGGAAGTGCAGGCGGTGAGGGCGGCCTGCCGCCGGCAGATACCTTTCATCCAGTCCACGGTCTCGGTCTGCTCGCTGTCCGAGGTGGCCGCGCAGGCCTCGCGTCCGCTGTGGTTCCAGCTCTATGTGCTGAAGGACCGCGCCTTCATGCGCGACGTGATGCGCCGCGCCTGGGACCTGGGCGCGCGCAACCTGGTGTTCACGGTCGACATGCCGGTCCCCGGCGCCCGCTACCGCGATGCCCACAGCGGCATGAGCGGCGCCAACGGTCCGCTGCGCCGGGTGCTGCAATCGATGCTGTCTCCACGCTGGGCCTGGGACGTCGGCCTGCACGGCCGTCCCCACGACCTCGGCAACATCTCCGCCTACCGCGGCCATGCCACCGGCCTGGCGGACTACATCGGCTGGCTGGGCGAGAACTTCGACCCCGACATCAGCTGGCAAGACCTGCAATGGATCCGCGACGAGTGGCAGGGCAAGCTGATCCTCAAGGGCATCCTGGAGCCCGACGACGCCCGCGCCGCGCTGGACTTCGGCGCAGACGGCATCGTGGTCTCCAACCATGGCGGCCGTCAGCTGGACGGCGCGATGTCGACGGCCCAGGCGCTGCCCGCCATTGCCGAGGCGGTGAAAGGGAAGCTGGCGATCTTCGCCGATGGCGGCGTGCGCACCGGCGCCGATGTGTTCCGCATGCTGGCCCTGGGGGCGGATGGCGTGCTGATCGGGCGGGCCTTCGTCTACGCGCTGGCGGTGGGTGGCCAGGCCGGGGTCGAGCAGCTGCTGGCCATCATGGAAAAGGACTTGCGCACCACCATGGTCCTGACCGGCGTGAAGTCGGTCGCAGAGATCGGCCCGCACTTGCTGGCCAGCTAGGCAGGCATGCATACGAGCAAGCTGGTCGAACAGACAACAAAGCGGTAAGATCCCGGGTAGCCTTGCAGTAAGGAATCTGTAAGGAAACGCGTGAATTCTAGGAAATAGTGTCAGTTTTTTATCAGGAGGCGTCCCGACGGCCAAATTTGTGCGTTAGCGATTCAGTCCCAGGCATTTCCGTTTCATGTATCAGTCCGTACTCAATAATTAGACAGGAGACATACGATGAAGAAGGGCGACAAGGATTCGAAGCAGACCGTAGCAACCCGCAGGAAATTCCTGGGCAGCGCAGCCGCCGGCACCGGCGCCGCCGCACTGGCTTTCCCGAGTATCGCGACCGCACAAACACCGAAGCAGATGCGCTTCCAGAGCACCTGGCCAAGCAAGGACATCTTCCACGAATACGCGCTGGACTTCGCCAAGAAGGTCAACGACATGACCGGCGGCGAGCTGAAGATCGAGGTGCTGCCGGCCGGCGCCGTGGTGCCGGCCTTCGGCCTGCTCGACGCCGTGTCCAAGGGCACGCTCGACGGCGGCCATGGCGTGATGGGCTATAACTACGGCAAGCAGGCGGCGATCGCCCTGTGGACCTCGGGCCCGGCCTACGGCATGGACGCCAACATGGTGCTCGCCTGGCACAAGTACGGCGGCGGCAAGGAGCTGCTGGCCGAACTGTATAAAGGCATCGGCGCCAACATCGTTTCCTTCCTCACCGGCCCGATGCCGACCCAGCCGCTGGGCTGGTTCAAGAAACCGGTCACCAAGCGCGAAGACCTGAAGGGCCTGAAGTTCCGCACCAACGGCCTGGCGATCGACCTGTTCACGGCCATGGGCGCGGCGGTGAATGCGCTGCCGGGCGGCGAGATCGTGCCGGCCATGGACCGCGGCCTGCTGGACGGCGCCGAATTCAACAACGCCAGCTCCGACCGCCTGCTCGGCTTCCCCGACGTCTCCAAGATCTGCATGCTGCAGAGCTTCCACCAGAGCTCCGAGCAGTTCGAAGTCACCTTCAACAAGCCCAAGTACGACGCGCTGCCGGCCAAGATCAAGGCCATCATCGAGAACGCCGTCGAGGCGGCATCGGCCGACATGTCGTGGAAGGCGGTCGACCGCTATTCCAAGGACTACCGCGAAATGCAGGCCAAGGACGGCGTCAAGTTCTACAAGACCCCGGACGCGGTGCTGCAGGCGCAGCTGGCGGTGTGGGACGAGGTGGTGGCCAAGAAGGGCGCCGACAATCCGCTGTTCAAGAAAGTGGAGGCGTCCATGCGCGCCTTTGCCGAGCGCGCGATGAAGTGGGACATGGACACCAACAATCCGCGCCGCATGGCCTACAACCACTACTTTGGCCGCAAGGCTCCCGCGCCGAAAAAGGCATAAGGCTATCCGCCAGCGGTGACGACGGTTAGTTAGCCTCAAAACCGTCGTTACCGCCGTCGCCGGCACCACGGGCGTAGGCTAACACTACAAACGTCGCCACCATACCGCAGTGCCTTCATGCGCCACCCCGCACTCGCAGGGTGGCTCTTCGTCGCGACCGGGAGCAGTTTCATGCAGAACGTTTTGTTTTTCGTCGACCGGGTCAGCAGCTGGGTAGGACAGGCGTTTTCCTGGCTGATCGTGGTGCTGACCTTCCTCATTTCCTGGGAAGTGTTCGCGCGCTACGCCCTCAACAGGCCCAACCCCTGGGCCTTCGACCTGATGATCATGATGTACGGCGCCGCCTTCATGATGGCCGGCGCCTATACCCTGGCCAAGAACGGCCACGTGCGCGGCGACGTGCTGTACACCTTCTTTCCGCCGCGCCTGCAGGCCGGCCTGGACCTGATCCTGTACTTCGTCTTCTTCATCCCCGGCGTGGTGGCCCTGGTCTGGGCCGGCTACACCTACGCCGCCGAATCCTTCGCCATCCGCGAGCATTCGACCCTCACCGCCAACGGTCCGCCCCTGTATCCCTTCAAGATGGTGATCCCCTTCGCCGGCGCCTTGCTGCTGCTGCAGGGCTGCGTCGAGATCGTGCGCTGCGTGATCTGCCTGCGCGACGGCGCCTGGCCCGCGCGCGAGGCCGACGTCGAGGAAGTCGACGTCGACAAGCTGAAGGCATCGGTACAGGCCGAGGAAGGGAAAGCGCCATGAGAAAAGAAATCTGGTTCGGCGTGTCGATCCTGGTGGCGATCGTCGTCGCCCTGTTCGCCCTGATGCCGCCGCCGTCCGAGATGACCAACGGCCACCTGGGCCTCTTGATGCTGGCGCTGGTGGTGGTCGCCATCATGCTCGGCTTCCCCACCGCCTTCACCCTGATGGGGATGGGGGTGCTGTTCGCCTGGTTCGCCTTCCATAGCCAGGACCCCGGCCAGGCGGTCCAGCTCACGCTCGACCTGATGGTGCAGCGCGCCTATTCGGTCATGGCCAACGACGTGCTGATCTCGGTGCCCCTGTTCATCTTCATGGGCTACCTGGTGGAGCGCGCCAACCTGATCGAGCGCCTGTTCAAGAGCCTGCACATCGCCATGGCGAGGGTGCCGGGATCGCTGGCGGTGGCCACCATCGTCACCTGCGCCATCTTCGCCACCGCCACCGGCATCGTGGGCGCGGTGGTCACGCTCATGGGCCTGCTGGCGCTTCCTGCGATGCTCAAGGCGGGCTACAGCACCCAGCTGTCGGCCGGCTGCATCACGGCGGGCGGCTGCCTGGGCATCCTGATTCCGCCTTCGGTGCTCTTGATCGTGTACGGCGCGACGGCCGGGGTCTCGGTGGTCAAGCTGTATGCGGGGGCCTTCTTCCCGGGGATCATGCTGGCCAGCCTGTACGTGGGCTACGTGCTGCTGGTGGCCAAGCTCAAGCCTTCCGCCGCGCCGCCCTTGCCGCCCGAGGAGCGCGTGGTCGCGCTGCCAGCCTACACTCAGGCCATCCCCAACGCCTACAACAAGATGGCGGTGTCGGGCCTGGTGCGCGCGATCAAGGGCGAGCGCGCCGCGCACGTGCCGAGCCGCACCCTGGTGTCGAACCTGTTCGTGGCCATGCTGCCGGCGCTCGCCTTCGTGGCCGTGATGGGCGTCAGCTACCGCTTCGCCACCGCGCCGGACGCCGCGCCCACCGAGCTGGTCGAGATGGGGGCGCAGGGCGGTTTCGATACCTCGTCGGGCAGCGACAGCAGCGGCCTGGAGGAGCCGCCGGTCGAAGGCGGCCTGGAAGAACCGCC
>NZ_JAGPWC010000082.1 GCF_018119405.1 Massilia sp. ST3
TCGGCGCAAAACGCGGCGCTGCGCGCCCGCGCCACGGCGGCGCGTAGCCGGATCTCCTCGAGCGACTGCCAGGGGAAGCGTCCCGGCGCCACCCATTCGGCCAGCAGGCCGGCGATACGCGCCAGCGCACGCCGGTCGGTGCCCGGGCCCGCGGTCGACATGGCGTCGGCCAGCGGCAGCTGGAGTTCGTCGAAGTAGCTGTCGAGGTTGACGCGCGGCCAGCCGTAGCAGGCGCGCAGCAGGACTTCGATGCGCGGCTGGTAGCCGGGGGCGCCCAGGCGCGCGTCGCCGCGCCGCCAGCGCTGGTGCGGATCGCTGCGGGCGCCGTCGGGCGCGCAGGCGAGCGGATACACCAGCAGCGGACGCTGTTCTTCCTCGTGGCTGCAGCGGTATTCGATGGCCCGCCTCACCACGCCTTCGAAGCCTTCCACACTGCCCGGGGCCGGCGTGAACAGGCCGACCAGGCGGTCCGCCAGCAAGGTGGTGCACACGCTCACCGCCGGTGAACGCCCGGGACGGCTGGCGACCAGCACGTGCGAGAAATGGCGCGCCATGCGCGCGCCGAAGCGCCGGAACAACGCGGGACAGGCGCCGAACAAAGCTTCCCAGTCGAAGCGTCCGCTGCGCTCGGCATAGCTGTCGTCGAAACGCCCGGCGCGCATCAGGTAGAGGGGGCGCCGGCCGTCCGCGCGCTCGATATGTTCGCGCCAGTCGACCGCGTCGAGCACGCGCTCGGCCAGCGTCTCGTCGCTTGCCGCACCGCCTTCCGCTCCGGCTCGCTGCGCCGGCTCGTGCCGCAGCTGCCGCAGGTGCATGCTGCAAGCTTCGAAGAATTCGATCAGCCCGGGACGGGCGCACGGCGCCGGCCCGGCATGCGCCCCGGCCTCGTCGCCGCAGCCGATATCTGCCCCGGGTTCGGCATCCAGGCTGCCGCCGGCGGGCGCCAGGTCGAAATGCCGGTGAAGGGCCGGCGCGTCGAAGTCCCAGTCGATCACCAGGACCGGTGCACCGGCGGCCTTCCCCCCGCAGGCGCCGGCCCGCGCGCCCGCCAGGTACTGGGCGAGCGCCGACAGCATCGCGTTGCGCGCGGCGCCGCCCTCGTAGGCATAGAAGGTGGTCACCTCGCCCGCTGTGTCCAGCGGCGGCAGCGGAATGCAGTTGTGTTCCATAGGGCTCCTCATTATTTTGGAAAAGTCAGCTCTGGACGATCGCGCCACTCGGGTGGGACATCAGGGAGCACGAAATGGTTGCAGTCGTGGCCCGGCGGCGTATGCTTTTTTTGGTATGCGTAGTGGGTTGCGATTCGCTTGACCATCTTGTCAATGTCCGGAAGAAAATCCGGGTTCGACTTGAGATCGGCCGTGGCCATGGTGAAATGAGAAAAGTCGACGTACAGGCTGCTCTCGGTGATCTGGCGCGGCAGGCTGTCCGGATGGCGCGTCATGATGACCGGGATGATCAGGTGGCTGGGCAGGTCGTACCAGGTGGCGCGCTCCTGTTCCAGCAGGCGCATGGCCGCGTATTCGCGCCGCGTGTAGGCATGGGCCTCGTACTTGGGGGTGTAGATCAGGATCATGCAGACGCTCTCGCACATGGCGCGCGCGATCTTGCGGTCGAGGTCGTCGCCGCCTCCGAGCTGTTCGGTGTCGATAAACAGTTCGTCCTCGTTGTCGAAGTAGGGTTCGAGGTAGCAGCGCAGCGCATCGGCCAGGGCCGACTTGAAGCGCTTCATGAGGTCGTGCTTGCCGTGGGCATAACTGAAGAAACAACCGTAACGGATTGCCATGCACTTCTCCGGTTCCCAGGCGCAGGACTGGGCGCCTGCCTCCTTCGACTCTAGCGCGCCCGACCTGTCCCACTTTGCGTGCGCACAATGGTGACAGGCGGTGGCATGGCCGATGCCTGCACTTTCCTTCGGGCATAATGCGTGCCGACATCAATACAGGAGGAAGCATGAAAGCCGTACGCTGCAAGGACTGGGGGCCGCCGGAGAGCCTCGAGGTGGCCGAGCTGCCCGACCTGGCGCCCGGCCCGGGCGAAGTCGTGGTCGACGTCAGGGCGGCCGGCGTGAACTTCCCGGACGTGCTGACCGTGCAGGGCAAGTACCAGTACCGTCCCGAACTGCCCTTCACTCCCGGCAACGAGTTCGCGGGCGTGGTGCGCGCCATCGGGCCGGGCGTCACCGCCTACGCCCCGGGCCAGGCCGTGATCGGCTTCACCCGCACCGGGGCCTTCGCCGAGCAGGCGCTGGCGCCGCTCGAATCCCTGCTGCCGGTGCCGGACGGCATGGACTTCGACACCGCCGCCGCAATCACCCTCACCTACGGCACCTCCTACCACGCGGTGGCCGACCGCGGGGCGCTCCAGCCGGGCGAGACCATGCTGGTGCTGGGCGCGGCGGGCGGCGTCGGCCTGGCGGCGATCGAGATCGGCAAGGCATTGGGCGCGCGCGTGATCGCCGCCGCATCCAGCGACGAGAAACTGGCGGTGTGCAAGGACCACGGTGCGGATGCGCTGATCAACTACGAGCGCGAGGACCTGCGCGAGGCGATCAAGGCGGCGACCGGCGGACGGGGGCCGGACGTGGTCTACGATCCGGTCGGCGGCCGCTACAGCGAGCCGGCGCTGCGCTCGATCGCCTGGCGCGGCCGCCACCTGGTGGTCGGCTTCGCGGCGGGCGAGATTCCGCGCCTGCCCTGGAATCTGATGCTCTTGAAAGGCGCCTCGGTGGTGGGCGTGTTCTGGGGCGACTTCACGCGCAAGGAGCCGGCGGCGCACGCGGCGGCGATGCGGCGGCTGATGGACTGGATGGCGGAGGGCAAGCTGCGGCCGCTGGTGTCGAAGCGCTATGCGCTGGAGGAGACGGCGCAGGCGCTGAACGACATGGCCGGGCGCAAGGTGGTGGGCAAGGTGGTGATTGCGCCGTGAGTGGTTGGCGGCGGGACGCGCTAGCGGCTAGCGGCTAACTCAATTTCACCACCACCCGTAAAACCGTCATTCCGGCGAAGGCCGGAATCCAAGTTCGTTGAGCAGCCGTGACGCACGCAAAACCTGGGTTCCGGCCTTCGCCGGAACGACGGTCTTACGGATAACGAACGAAACTTGGCAAACTGGCGTCAGGCAGCCTCGCCACCTTCCGCCGTCTCTACCGTACCCGGCTGGAAGAACCCAATCACATCCGCCTGCACCCTGGTCCTTCGGAACGGCGGCAAACTCTGCCAGATCCGCCGCCCATACGGCTTGGTGATCAAACGCGGGTCGCAGATCATCAGCACGCCCCGGTCCTCGACGTCGCGGATCAGGCGCCCGGCGCCCTGCTTGAGGGTGATGATGGCTTCCGGCAGCTGGTGGTGCATGAAGCCGTTCATGCCCTGCTTTTCCATCACCTCGATGCGGGCGGCCAGCACCGGATCGTCCGGGGGCGCGAACGGCAGCTTGTCGATGATGACCAGGGACAGCGCGTCGCCGCGCACGTCCACGCCTTCCCAGAAGCTCTGGCTGCCGACCAGCACGGCGTTGCCGGCGTTGCGGAAGGAATCCAGCAGTTCGGTACGGCCGCGCTCGCCCTGCACGAAGAGCGGGAAATCCAGGCCGCGCTCGGCGAACTCGGCGCGCAGGCGCTCGGCGACGCGGTTGACCGCGCGGATCGTCGTGCACAGGAAGAAGGTGCGTCCGCCGGCGGCCTCGATCACCGGCAGCGCGCAATCGACCACGGCGTCGGTATAGCCCATCGAATTCGGTTCCGGCAGGCCGGTCGGCACATACAGGATGCCCTGGTCGCCGTAGTCGAAGGGGCTGGGCCAGGTCTTGGCCGGCTCGCCCGTCAGGCCCAGCTGGTCGGAGAAGTGGCGGAAGTCGTTCTTCACCGCCAGGGTCGCCGAGGTGAAGATCCAGCTGCGCGGGGTGCCCTCGCGCTGGCTGGAGAAGATCGGGGCGATCGACAGCGGGGTCTTGTGCAACTGCAGCGAGGACGAGAAGGCCTCGGCCCACAGCACGCTCTGCTCGGCGGCGGCCGCCTTGGCGTCCGGCTTCCAGGCCTCGTAGGCCGCGGCCAGCTCGAGCGCCCGGACGCGGCAGGCTTCCAGGGTCTCGGCGCGCGCGGCGTTTTCTTCCAGCACGGTGATCATGCCGGACAGCTCTTCCTTAAGCGCATCGAGGGCCGGGAAGAATTGCGAGGTCGGCAGGATCTGCGGCAGCGACAGGCGCATGTTGCTGTCGCCGCCGAAGGCCAGGCGCAGGTCGCGCGCGGCTTTCTCGACCACGGTCACGACCTTGGCCCAGTCCGGGCCGCCGCGCGCATGCGCCAGGCCTTCGGCCAGCACGTCGCGGCACAGTTCCAGCACCTGGGAGGTCGAGACCGACTGGCCGAAGAACAGGGTCGCGGTGTCGGGCAGCTGGTGCGCCTCGTCGAAGATCACCGTATTGGCGGACGGCAGCAGCTCGGCCACGCCGGTGTCCTTCAGGGCCACGTCGGCGAAGAACAGGTGGTGGTTGACCACGACCACGTCGGCCTGCTGGGCTTCGCGGCGCGCCTTCATGACGAAGCAGTCCTGGTAGTACTGGCACTCGGCGCCCACGCAGTTGTCGCGGGTCGAGGTGACCAGGTTCCAGATCGTGGCGTTCTCCGGCACCTTGGCCAGCTCGGCCTTGTCGCCCGAACTGGTCATCTTCATGAAGCGCGAGATCTCGCGCAGGTGGCCGACGTCGTCGCGCGAGGTCAGGCGGCCGTTCTGCAGCGTGCGTTCCAGGTTGTAATGGCAGACGTAGTTGGCGCGGCCCTTGAGCAGGGCCACCGAGACCGGCGCGCGCAAGGCGGCGCGCACGGTCGGGATGTCGCGCAGGAACAACTGGTCCTGCAGGTTCTTGGTGCCGGTCGAGATGATGGTCTTGCCGCCCCACAGCAGGGCCGGGACCAGGTAGGCGAAGGTCTTGCCCGTGCCGGTGCCGGCCTCTGCCATGAGCACCTGCTGGTCGGCGATCGCCTGGGCGATGGCCTTGGCCATCTCGGTCTGGGACTGGCGCGGCTTGAAGGTGCCGACCGCGGGCGCGAGCGGGCCGCCCGCGCCGAACAAACGGTCGAGCTCGGCGTCATGCTTGCCGGCCGGCGCCGCAGGCTCGACCGGCGCCTCCTGCAATGGAGCGCCGGCCGGCTCGTCCGCGGAGTCGGAAACAGGGAGATGTTCGGTCAAAATAGTGGGTTCGGTGTGGCCGGGCGCGGAGCGCCTCAAGCCGGGATATCGGGCACCAGCTGCATCTTCAGCAGCGTAATATGGTCTTTGAGCTGCAGTTTGCGCTTTTTCAGGCGTCGCAGCTGTAACTGGTCGGCATGACCGTCCGCCGTCAGCATGGAAATGACAGCGTCGAGGTCGCGGTGTTCCACGTCGAGTTCGATAATACGGCGCTGGATATCCTGGACGTCGATCATGATGTCTGTTCCAAACAGTTCTGGTGTTATGCGTTGCGGGAAAGCGGACCGCTGAAGGCGGTGCAGTGTGTCGCTCAGCCTTTACGGCTTGCAACATTCGGGCTTCTCAGTGCATAGTTTAATCTACGCTGAGGTTGCCGCCAACAAAGATTGGCGTAGGCGCTACGGAAAACACGAATTCATGACTTCATACAAGATCGAAGCGGGGACCGCGCAACACATCGGGAACCGCCCGCAGCAGAACGACCGCACTGCCCTCATGACCGGGGCGCGCGCGCCCGGCTACGTGCTGGCGGTGCTGTCCGACGGGATCGCCAGCTCGGCCGGGGCCGAGCAGGTGCTGCATACGGCGCGCCAGGTGTTCGACGAGTTCAAGCCGGGCGACCATCCCAGCCTGGAACGGCTCGGGCAACTACTGCAAGACATCGTCAGCGAGTCGCACCTGGTGATCAAGATGAACGCGGTGGCGGCCAAGACCGAGATCCACGCCAGCTTCGTCGGCCTGGTATTGACGCCCCACGGCGAGGCCGTCTGGGCCCACGTGGGCGATTCGCGCCTGTACCGTTTCCAGGATGGCAAGTGCGCGGCGCGCACCAGCGATGCGGCCTATGTCGAGCACCTGATGGCCGACCGCCTGCCCGAGGACGCCGCCAGGAACCACCGCAAGTCCAAGCTGCTGCTGAACGTGCTGGGCAACGCGCGCAAGGAGCCTTTCGTCACCATCGGCAGCCACAGCGGGCTAGCGGCGGGCGACGGCTTCCTGCTGTGCTCGGATGGTTTGTGGCATTTCTTCACCGATGCCGAACTGGCGGCGGTGACGGCCAAGGCGACGCCGCGGCAGGCGTCGGAGATGCTGATCGACAAGGCGGCGGAGCGCTCGCAGGGCAAGGGCGGGAACTGCACGATGGCGATCGTGAAGCTGGTGAAGCCGGCGCAGGATGGGGCGGGGATGCAGGTGAGGAAGGTGGTTTGATACGTTAGCGGTATGCCGGGAAACTTGGGTCCCGGCCTTCGCCGGAAGTCGTAGGCGCCAGTGGCGCGTACGACGGTTCATGCGTGATCGGTAACGAGAGGCCATACCACTAGCCTAGAGACCGTCGTCCCGGCGCAGGCCGGGACCCAAGTTCGAAGCGCATCACTTGCCAACAGCCTTGGCCGCCTCTTCCTTCGCCTTGGCCTCTTCCTCCGCCCGCCGCTTCGCCTTCTCCTCGCGCTCCGCCGTGCGCTTGGCGACTTCCGCCTGGCGCTCTTCCGACTTGCGCTTGCGGTCCTCGAAAGCCTTCACATTCGCCGCGCGCTCCGCTTCGCTCAGGCGCTCCTGTCCCGCTTCGCCGGCGCGCTGCTTCTGGCGCGATGCGGCCGGGCGCGGGCGCGGCGGCGGCAAGGCCGGGGTCTCGCGCGGCGGCGCCGGCGGCTGGGCGGCCAGGGCGGCTTCCTCGGCCTGGTACTCGGCTTCGGCCTTGGCGATCTCGCGGTCGCGTTCCTCGACCTTCACGCGGCGCTTGAAGCGCTCGGCCTCGATCTCGATCGCGCGCTGGGCCGACAGGGCCGCGCGGCGGCGTTCCTGGGCTTCGTCCAGGCAGTTGTTGACGAAGAATTTCTCGTAGCAGACCGCTTCGCGCTCGGCGTAGCGCGCCTCGATCGCGGCGCGTTCCTTCGCCACCGCGGCCAGGCGCTCGTCGGCCTGCGCCACGGAGGTCGTCGGTTCGGTCGGCACGGCCATCGGCGTGGTGTCGGTGCTGGCGCAGGCGCCCAGCAGGCCGGCCAGGATGGCGGCGCCCAGCAGGCGGAAGGCAAATGGTGGATGCATGGATGTCCTTTCGATCACGCGATGGCGTCGGCCGCGCCGCGCCGCTCGGCGAGCATGTACTCGCGCGATTGCATTTCGATGATACGCGATACCGTCCGGTGGAATTCGTTCGCCAGCTGGCCCTGGGTATAGAGTTCTTCCGGCTCGACGGCGGCCGACATGATCAGCTTGACCTTGTGGTCGTAGAACACGTCGATCAGCCAGGTGAAGCGGCGCGCTTCCGAGGCCTGGCCGGCCGACATCGCGGGGATGCCGGACAGGATCACGGTGTGGAACTGGCTGGCCAGTTCGAGGTAGTCGTTCTGCGAGCGCGGGCCGCCGCACAGGGTGGCGAAATCGAACCAGATCACGCCGCCGGCGCGGCGCAGCGGGCGGATCTCGCGGTTCTCGATGCGCACCACGGGATGCGGGTCCTCGGCCGTGTCGGCGATCTTGCCGAAGGCTTCGCGGAGCAGGTGGTCGGACGCCGCGTTGAGCGGCGTGTAATAGGCCTCGACCTGCTCCAGCGCGCGCTTGCGGTAGTCGTTGCCGGCGTCGACGTTCAGCACGTCGAGCTTGTCCTTGAGCAGCGCAATGGTCGGCAGCATGCGGTCGCGGTGCAGGCCGTCCGGGTACAGGGTCGAGGGCTCGTAGTTCGAGGTCATCACGAAGCTCACGCCGTTGTCGAACAAGGCCTTGAGCAGGTTATACAGGATCATCGCGTCGGCGATGTCCGAGACGTGGAATTCGTCGAAGCAGATCAGGCGGTACTTGCGGGCCACGCGCTTGGCGACTTCGTCAAGCGGATCGGCCACGCCCTTGAGCTGGTCGAGCTGGTGGTGCACCGAGCGCATGAACTCGTGGAAGTGCAGGCGGGTCTTGCGCACCACCGGCACCACCGAATAGAAGGAATCCATCAGGAAGGACTTGCCGCGCCCCACCCCGCCCCACATGTACACGCCCTTCGGCACGTCGGGGCGGTTGATGAGGCGCTTGAAAGCGGACGACCGCTGGGCCTTGTAGTGGACCCAGTCGTCGTACGCCTGCTGCAGGCGATCGACCGCGGCCTGCTGGGCCGGATCGGACTTGAAGCCGCGTTCGGTAAGCGCGTGCTGGTAATACTCTTGGACGTTCATGGAAAACTTGGTGTTAAACGTAGGGTGGGCGGGTCTCCCGCCCACGCGTTCAACCAGCGTTATCAGGCCACGGAGCGGGCCGCGACACGTGGTGTGAACGCGTGGGCGGGGAACCCGCCCACCCTACCAAGGCGCACCGCAGGTGCGCCTCCATTGCTTTAGAAGTTCAGCGAACGCTTGTCCACCGCCAGCGCCGCTTCCTTGGTCGCTTCCGACAGCGACGGGTGCGCGTGGCAGATGCGGGCGATGTCTTCCGACGAGGCCTTGAACTCCATCGCGACCACGGCTTCCGAGATCAGTTCCGAAGCCATCGGGCCGACGATGTGCACGCCCAGGATTTCATCGGTGGTGGCGTCGGCCAGGAACTTGACCATGCCCGAGGTGTCGCCCAGCGCGCGCGCACGGCCGTTGGCCATGAACGGGAAGGTGCCGGCCTTGTAGGCCACGCCGTCGGCTTTCAGCTGCTGCTCGGTACGGCCCACCCACGCGATTTCCGGCGAGGTGTAGATGACCCAGGGGATGGTGTTGAAGTTGACGTGGCCATGCTGGCCGGCGATGCGCTCGGCAACCGCGACGCCCTCTTCCTCGGCCTTGTGCGCCAGCATCGGGCCGCGCACCACGTCGCCCACCGCCCACACGCCCGGCAGGCTGGTGCGGCATTCGTCGTCCACGACCACGAAGCCGCGCTCGTCCAGCTGCAGGCCGACGGTCTCGATGCCGAGGCCGATGGTGTTCGGCACGCGGCCGATCGAGATGATCAGGCGATCGAAGGTCGCGGTCTGGGCGGCGCCGGTATTGTCGGCGTATTCCACGGTGACGCTGTCGTCGCCCTTGGTGATCGCGCCGATCTTGCAGCCCAGGCTGATCTTCAGGCCCTGCTTGGTGAACAGCTTGTGCGCTTCCTTGGCGATCTGCTCGTCGACCGCGCCCAGGAAGGTCGGCAAACCTTCGAGCACGGTGACTTCCGCGCCCAGGCGGCGCCACACGCTGCCCATTTCGAGGCCGATGACGCCGGCGCCGATCACGCCCAGCTTGGCCGGGACCGCGCCGATCGCCAGTGCGCCGGTGTTCGACAGGATCAGCTTCTCGTCGAAGGCCGCGCCCGGCAGTTCGCGGGCGTTCGAACCGGTGGCGACGATGACGTTCTTGGCGCTCAGGGTCTCCGTGCTCGGACCGGTGACGCTGATGGTGTAGCCGCCTTCCGCCTTGCCGGCGAAGGCGCCGCGGCCGTGGAAGAAGGTGACCTTGTTCTTCTTGAACAGGTAGAGGATGCCGTCGTTGTTCTGCTTGACGACGCCGTCCTTACGCTTGAGCATCTGGGCCAGGTCGATTTCCAGGCCCGAGACCTTGATGCCGTGCTCGGCGAAGCCGTGGCTGGCGTGCTCGTAGTTTTCCGAGGATTGCAGCAGGGCCTTCGACGGGATGCAGCCGACGTTGGTGCAGGTACCGCCCGGCGCCGGCTTGCCGGCAGCGTTGCTCCATTCGTCGATGCAGGCCACCTTGAAGCCCAGTTGCGCTGCACGGATGGCAGCCACGTAGCCGCCAGGACCGCCGCCGATCACGACGACGTCAAATTGTTTATCGCTCATTATTTATCCTTGTTGGTTCGATCCGCGTCCTGTGGCCAGCAGCTTAAACACGTCATTCCCGCGAAGGCGGGAACCCAAGTTCGTCGCGTCCCCACTGGCGTGACGCACTGGTATTGAGCACGCAAACTTGGGTCCCCGCCTTCGCGGGGATGACGTTCAATAGCTAACGACGTCGGGGACGTCCTGGACCGAACTATTTATTCTTCGGGAACAAAAATCCACAACAGCAGGTAGACCACGGCGCCGAATCCGAAGGTGATCGCGAACAGCACGAACACCAGGCGCCAGACCCAGGAGTCCACGCCCGAGGCCAGCGCCAGGCCGCCACACACGCCGCCCAGCCAGCGGTCGGCGCGCGAGCGGCGCAAGCTGCTGAGCTCGTCGGACAGCGCGCCGTTCCCCTTGTTCAGGTTCACGGTGGACTGGGCCGACAACACCCTGGCCTTGGCCTGTTCGAATTCGGCGTCGGTCAGCGCGCCGGCCTGGTGCAGCTCGTGCAGCCGTTTGATTTCGTCAGACAGGTTCATGTCATTCTCCAAACAGCGTCCAGGCGGCGCGCGTAACAGTCAACCGCGGATTACAGGTCCAGCAGCAGGCGGGCCGGATCTTCCAGCGCGTCCTTCATGGCCACCAGGCCCAGCACGGCTTCGCGGCCGTCGATGATGCGGTGGTCGTAGGACATCGCCAGGTAGTTCATCGGACGCACCACGATCTGGCCGTTTTCCACCACGGCGCGGTCCTTGGTCGCGTGCACGCCCAGGATCGCCGACTGCGGCGGGTTGATGATCGGGGTCGACAGCATCGAGCCGAACACGCCGCCGTTCGAGATCGAGAAGGTACCGCCGTTCAGGTCGTCCAGGGTCAGCTTGCCGTCCTTGGCCTTCTGGCCGAATTCACCGATCTTCTTCTCGATGTCGGCGATCGACAGCTGGTCGGCGTTGCGCAGGATCGGCACCACCAGGCCGCGCGGCGAACCGACAGCGATACCGATGTCGAAGTAGCCGTGGTAGATGATGTCGTTGCCGTCGACCGAGGCGTTCAGGATCGGGTACTTCTTCAGGGCTGCCACGGCGGCCTTGACGAAGAAGGACATGAAGCCCAGCTTGACGCCGTGTTCCTTCTCGAACTTGTCCTTGTACTTGTTACGCAGTTCCATGACCGGAGCCATGTTCACTTCGTTGAAGGTGGTCAGGATGGCGTTGGTCTGTTGCGATTGCAGCAGGCGCTCGGCGATACGGGCGCGCAGGCGGCTCATCGGCACGCGCTCTTCCGGACGGTCGCCCAGGTTGGCCGGGGCCGGTGCGGCGACTTGCGCCAGGGCCGGTTTCGCGGCCGGGGCCGGGGCCGGTGCAGCTGCGGCGGCAGGCTTGCCGGCGACAGCGGCCAGGGCGTCGCCCTTGGTCACGCGGCCGTCGCGGCCCGAGCCGTCGATGCCGGCGGCGCTCATGTTGTTGTCAGCCAGGATCTTGGCGGCGGCCGGCATGGCCACGCCTGCCTTCGACTGGTCGGCTGCCGGGGCGGCCGCAGGCTGCTGGATCGGCGCGTTCGGGGCTGCCGACGGGACGGCGCTCACTTGCAGCGGGCTGACCTGGGCCGAGGCTTCGGTGTCGATGATCGCGATGACTTCGCCCGACACGACGGTGGCGCCGTCGGCCTTGATCAGCTGGGTGATCACGCCTGCGCTCGGGGCCGGCAGTTCCAGGACCACCTTGTCGGTCTCGATGTCGATCATGTTCTCGTCGCGCGACACGGATTCGCCGACTTTCTTGTGCCAGGACAGGAGGGTCGCTTCAGCAACCGATTCCGACAGTTGGGGGACCTTGACTTCGATTTGTGCCATGTTGTTTTAACTCCGTTATGTATTCTGTGCAAAGACCCCGGGCGCGAACCCGGGGCAGTGGTGTTTACTTGGTCAGGATAAAGCCCTTCAACTTCGCGAACGCGGTTTCCAGCAGTTCCTTCTGCTGCGCCACGTGCTTGTCGGCATAGCCGACCGCCGGGGACGCCGAGGCTGCGCGGCCGGCATACGCCAGGCGCTGGCCTTCTTCCATGCTTTCGAAGATGTTGTGCTGGATCTGGAACCACGGACCCTGGTTCTGCGGCTCGTCCTGCGCCCACACCACTTCGGTCGCGTTGCTGAACTTCTTCAGTTCGGCGGCGAACGACTTGTGCGGGAACGGATACATCTGCTCGATGCGGACGATGGCCACGTCGCCGGCGTTGCGCGCCTTGCGGGTGTTGACCAGGTCGTAGTACACCTTGCCCGAGCAGACGATCACGCGCTTGACCTTCGACGCTTCGATCTTCTCGTCCACTTCGCCGATCACGGTCTGGAAACCGCCCTTGGCCAGGTCGGTCAGCGGCGAGCCCGCGTCCTTGTTACGCAGCAGCGACTTCGGCGTGAAGATCACCAGCGGCTTGCGGAACTGGCGCACCATCTGGCGGCGCAGCAGGTGGAAGATCTGGGCGGCCGTGGTCGGCTGCACCACTTGCATGTTGTTGTCGGCGCACAGCTGGAGGAAGCGCTCGATACGGGCCGACGAGTGTTCCGGGCCCTGGCCTTCGTAGCCGTGCGGGAGCATCATGGTCAGGCCGGATGCGCGGCCCCATTTCACTTCGCCCGAGGCGATGAACTGGTCGATGACGACCTGGGCGCCATTGACGAAGTCGCCGAACTGGGCTTCCCAGATGGTCAGGGTGTTCGGTTCGGCGGTCGAGTAGCCGTACTCGAAGCCCAGCACCGCTTCTTCCGACAGCACCGAGTCGATCACGGTGAAGTGCGCCTGGTTGTCCGAGACATTGGCCAGCGGCAGGTAGATGCCCTGGTCCCAGCGCTCGCGATTCTGGTCGTGGAGCACGGCGTGGCGGTGCACGAAGGTGCCGCGGCCGGCGTCCTGGCCCGACAGGCGGACGGCGTAGCCCGAGGACAGCAGCGAGGCGTAGGCCAGGTGTTCGCCCATGCCCCAGTCGAGGTTCATCTCGCCGCGTCCCATGGTGGCGCGGTCGGCCAGCACTTTTTCAACCAGCGAGTGCGGCTTGAAGTTTTCCGGCACCTTGGTGATGCGTTCGGCCAGGCGCTTCAGTTCGGTCAGCGGCACGGCGGTATCGGCGGCGTCGGTCCACTTCTTGTTCAGGAACGGCGCCCAGTCGACGGCGTACTTGTTCTTGAAGTTGGTCAGCACCGGGTCCACGGTGTGCTTGCCCGCGTCCATCGCGTCGCGGTAGGCCGAGACCAGCTTGTCGCCCTCGTCGGCGGCGGTGGTGCCCTGCGCGGCCAGTTTTTCCGCGTACAGCTTGCGGGTGCCCGGGTGCTTGGCGATCTTCTTGTACATCAGCGGCTGGGTCAGGGCCGGGGTGTCCTGCTCGTTGTGGCCCAGCTTGCGGTAGCAGATGATGTCGACCACGACGTCCTTGCCGAACTCGACGCGGTAGTCGAGGGCGATTTGCGTGGCCAGGACGACGGCTTCCGGGTCGTCGGCGTTCACGTGCAGGACCGGCGCTTCGATCATCTTGACGACGTCCGAGCAGTACAGGGTCGAGCGCGCGTCGCGCGGGTCGGAGGTGGTGAAGCCGATCTGGTTGTTGATGACGATGTGGACCGTGCCGCCCGTGCCGTAGCCACGGGTCTGGGCCAGGTTCAGGGTTTCCATGACCACGCCCTGGCCGGCGAACGCTGCGTCGCCGTGCACCAGGATCGGCAGCACTTCCTTGCCCTTGCGGTCGCCGCGGCGTTCCATGCGGGCCTTGACCGAACCCTCGACGACGGGGTTGACGATTTCCAGGTGCGAGGGGTTGAAGGCCAGCGACAGGTGGACCGGGCCGCCCGGGGTCGAGATGTCGCTCGAGAAGCCCTGGTGGTACTTGACGTCGCCCGCCGGCAGGTCGTCGGCGTGCTTGCCTTCGAATTCTTCGAACAGGTCGGCCGGGCTCTTGCCCAGGGTATTGACCAGCACGTTCAGGCGGCCGCGGTGGGCCATGCCGATGACGATTTCCTGCACGCCTTTTTCACCGGCGCGCTGGATCAGTTCGTCCATCGAGGCGATGAAGGATTCGCCGCCTTCCAGCGAGAAGCGCTTGGCGCCGACGTACTTGGTGTGGAGGTAGCGTTCCAGGCCTTCGGCCGCGGTCAGGCGCTCCAGGATGTGCTTCTTCTTTTCGGCGCTGAAGGTCGGGGTCGAGCGGATCGATTCCAGGCGTTCCTGCAGCCAGCGCTTTTCGGCCGGGTCGCTGATGTACATGAACTCAGCGCCGATCGAACGGCAGTAGGTGTCGCGCAGCATGTTCAGGATGTCGCGCAGCGAGGCGGTTTCCTGGCCAAAGTAGGTGTTGCTGATGTTGAAGACGGTGTCCTGGTCCGCGTCAGTGAAGCCGTAGAAGCTCGGATCGAGTTCCGGCAGGGGCGGACGTTCCTGGCGCTGCAGCGGGTCCAGGTTGGCCCAGCGCGAACCGAGGTAGCGGTAGGCGGCGATCAGCTGGGTGACGGCGACGCGCTTGCGGCCCATCTCGGCGTCCGGGGTGGCGGTCACGGTACGGATCGGGCCCTGCTTGGCGCGTTCCGCGAACGAGGCGACGACCGACGAGTGAACCACGTCGGGGCGGCTGGAGCCGTCGACCGCAGGCACGTGCTGCATCTGGTCGAAATAGGCGCGCCAGTTTTCCGGCACCGAACCCGGGTTGTTCAGGTAGGCCTCGTACAACTCTTCCACGTACGGCGCATTACCGCCGAACAGGTACGAGTTCGCGTTATATTGCTGCATCATTTGTTGCTCACCTTTCTTCGCGCTTCGCGAGTATGGGGCGGGTTAGTCTAACCTTCCGCGACACGGCCTGACCGGTTAGCGGATCGCACTTACTACATCAAGTTGTGGGGGAAGGACGGTAATACAGGCCGCCAACGCGTACGCTTTTGCGTACCCGAACCGCCTATCGGCAGCCAGCGTGGCCCGCGACATTGTAACGCATCAGATCACGCAAGGCTGACCACACCCAGAGAAATTATTTATGAAAGAAGAGAAATCGATATTGCCTTGTTGACCAGGTAAATGATAATCGTTATCATTTGCGGCATGCACCCGACCGGACCTTCCCAGCCAGCCTCGCCAACGCCTTCCGCCCTGCCCGGCGCACGCCGCGCCGTATGGTTAAAACAATTACATCAGTGGCACTGGATCAGTTCCGCGATCTGCCTGATGGCGATGTTGCTGTTTAGCTTCACCGGCTTCACCCTGAACCACGCGGCCCAGATCGAGGCCAAGCCGCAAGTCACCCGCCTGAAGGCCGCCCTGCCCGAGCCGCTGCGCGCCCAGCTCGAAGCCTATGCCGCCGAACATGCCGACGCCGAAGTGCCGCTCCCGGCCGAACTGGCCGACTGGGCCAACGGCGCCTTCCCGGTCGACGTGCGCGGCAAGCGCGCCGAATGGAGCGAGGAAGACGCCTACGTCGCCCTGCCCCGCCCGGGCGGCGACGCCTGGCTGCGCATCGCGGCCGACGGCAGCGCCGAATACGAACGGACCGACCGCGGCTGGATCAGCTGGCTCAACGACATGCACAAGGGCCGCAATACCGGCGTGGTGTGGAGCTGGTTCATCGACATCTTCGCGATCGCCTGCCTGGTGTTCTGCATTACCGGTTTCCTGATTTTGAAATTCCACGCGGCCAACCGGCCTTCGACCTGGCCGGTGATCGGCTTCGGCATCGTGCTGCCTGCCGTGATCGCGCTCCTGTTCGTCCATTAATACCATCCACCGTCTCTATAAGGCTATCCGATGAAACTGTCCCACTCGCTCGCACTGACCTTGCCGCTCGCCTCCGGCTGGGCCATGGCCGCCGACCTGTCCGTGAAGTTCGAATTGCCGCAGCTGAACGTGGCCGAGTACCACAAGCCCTACGTGGCGGTGTGGATCGAGAAGGCCGACCAGGGCGTGGCGTCGAACCTGGCTGTCCTGTACGACGTGAAGAAGAAGGACAACGCCGGCGAGAAGTGGGTCAAGGACCTGCGCACCTGGTGGCGCAAGGCCGGTCGCGACGCCAAGCTGCCGATCGACGGCGTCAGCGGCGCCACCCGCGCGGCGGGCACCCATACCCTGTCCTTCGGCCCTGCCGTCAACGGCCTCGACAAGCTGCCGGCCGGCGACTACAAGCTGGTCATCGAGGCGGCGCGCGAAGCGGGCGGCCGCGAACTGGTCAAGGTGCCCTTCGCCTGGCCGGCCAAGGGCAAGCTGGCGGCGAACGCCGCGGGCAAGGAAGAACTCGGCGCCGTCTCGGTGCAGATCCAGTAAGCACATCCAATAAAAAGGGAGCACCCATGCACACCCGTATCCTGAAGCACACCGTCCTGGCCCTGCTGCTGTCCGGCCTGTCCCTGTCCGCCAGCGCCCACCGCGGCTGGATCCTGCCCAGCTCCACCCTGGTCGAGAAGAAGGACGCCTGGGTGACGCTCGACGGCGCGATCTCGGAAGGCCTGTTCGACATCGACCACGTTCCGCTGCGCCTGGACGGCCTGGCCGTTACCGACCCGGACGGCGTCACCACCCAGGCGCAAGGCGCGGTGCTCGGCAAGCTGCGCAGCACGCTCGACCTGCAGCTGCCGAAGGACGGCACCTATCGCCTGGCCCTGGTCAACAACAACGTCATGGGCAGCTACAAGCTGAACGGCGAAGTCAAGCGCTTCCGCACGACCGAGGCCAACCTGTCGAAGGACCTTCCCCATGGCGCGCAGGAGGTGAAGACCACCATCACCGCGACCCGCCTGGAAACCTTCGTCTCGGCCAACAAGACCTCGGCCGGCGCGCTCAAGCCGAGCGGCCAGGGCCTGGAACTGGTGCCGGTCACCCACCCGAACGAGCTGCACGCCGGCGAGAACGCGCGCTTCCGCTTCCAGCTGAACGGCAAGCCGCTGGCGAACTTCCCGTTCAGCATGGTGCCAGGCGGCGTCAAGTACCGCGGCACCCTGGGCGAAGTCCGCTTCACGACCGACGCCAACGGCGAGGCCAGCTTCACCCTGCCGGCCCCCAACATGTACTGGCTGACCGCCAAATTCCCGGTCGAGCAGCCGAAGGGCCCGTCGGACGCCGCCGGCGAAAACCGCCGCTATAGCTACTCGGCCACGCTGGAAGTGCTGCCGCAGTAAGCATGCGCGCAGTACTCGTCCCGCTTGCCATCGACCCGGCCCCGCCGCCCCCTGGCAGCGTATTGCGCCGCGCCGCCGGCACCTCGATGGGCACCGACTGGTCGGTGCGCCTGATGCTGCCGGACGGCGTCGACGGCGCCGCGCTGGCGCGCGCCCTGCAGGGCGAGCTGGACGAGATCGTGGCCCAGATGAGCCATTGGGAAGCCGATTCCCTGCTGGCGCGCTACAACCGAATGGCGGCCGGCAGCTGGCTGGCGCTGCCGCTCCAGTTCTTCGAGGTGGCCGAGTACGCGCTGCGCGTGGCCGAAGACAGCGGCTGGGCCTACGACCCGGCCGGCGGCGCGCTGGTCAACCTGTGGGGCTTCGGGCCCAGCGGGCGCTACGACCAGGCCGGCTTCTATGCGCCGTCCCCGGACGCCATCGCGTCCGTGCTGGCGCGGCGCACGGGCGGCCGCCCCGTCCTCGACCGCGAAGGACGGCGCCTGCTGCAGCCGGGCGGCGCCATCCTCGATTTTTCTTCCGTGGCCAAGGGCTATGGCGTGGACCGCCTGGCCCTGCGCCTGGAAGCGCACGGCGTGCGCCACTACGTGGCCGAAGTCGGCGGCGAGCTGCGCGGCGCCGGCATGAAATCCAACGGCGAACCCTGGTGGGTCGAGATCGAGGGCGTGCCCGATGGCGGCGCCCTTTCCGAACAACCGGTGCTGGCCCTGCACGGGCTGGCGGTCGCCACTTCGGGCGACTATCGGCGCTGGTTCCACCACGGCCAGCGCCGCGCGTCGCACACGCTCGATCCGCGCAGCGGCCATCCGGTCGCCAATGACCTCGCCTCGGTGACGGTGGTGGCGGACAGCTGCATGGCCGCCGATGCCCTGTCCACGGCGCTGACCGTGATGGGTCCCGACGAAGGCCTGGCCTTCGCCGACGCGCGCGGCATCGCCGCCCGCTTCCTGGTGCGCCGGCCCGGCGCCCTGCTTGAAACCACCAGCGCCGCCTGGCGCGGCCTGCTCCAATGATGACGATCGACCCCGTTCGCTGGGGCAGCGCGCTCGCGCTGTCCGCAAGCTACTTCGCCATGTGCCTGGCCATCTGGCGCGCCCGCGCGGCCCGCATCAGCCTCTCCGCCGCACCGGCCGACTGGCTGGTGGTCTACGCAAGCCAGACCGGCAGCGCCGAATACCTGGCTCGCCGCACCGCCGAGACCCTGGTGACCGGCGGCCTGAATGCGCGCGCGGCCTGCGTGTCGGCGCTCGACAAGGACAGCTTGGGCAAGGCCGAGCGGATCCTGTTCATCGCCAGCACCTATGGCGAGGGCGACGCGCCGGACAGCGCCGCGCGCTTCGCGGGCGAATCGATGGGCGGCACGCCCGACCTGTCTCACCTGCACTACGCGGTGCTGGCCCTGGGCGACAGCACTTACACGAATTACTGCGGCTTCGGCCGCCAGCTGGATGGCTGGCTGGCGGCGCACGGCGCCACCCCCTTGTTCGCGCGCATCGAAGTCGACCGCGGCGCGCCGGCCGCACTGGCCGAATGGCAGCACCAGCTCAGCCGCCTGGCAGGCACCAGCGATGCGCCGGACTGGGAAGCGCCGGGCTATGGCGAATGGCGCATCGCCGCGCGCGAGCTGATGAATCCGGGCAGCGCGGGCGCGCCCCTGTACCGGGTGGCGCTGGCGCCGCTGGAAGGCGAACTGCCCGAATGGCAGGCTGGCGACCTGGCCCAGGTCAGCGCCCCGGCCGACCCCGAGCACCCGCGCGAATATTCGGTGGCCTCGCTGCGGCGGGATGGCCGGCTCGAACTGATGGTGCGCCTGCAGCGGCGCGAGGACGGTTCGCCGGGCGCGGCGTCAGGCTGGCTGTGCGAACAGGCCACGCCCAAGGACATCGTGCGCCTGCGCATGCGCGCGCACGAACGCTTCCGCCTGGGCGCGAATGCGCAGCGGCCCCTGATCGCGATCGGCAACGGCAGCGGACTGGCGGGCCTGCGCGCCCTGCTCAAGGAACGCATCGATGCGGGGGTGCGCGACAACTGGCTGCTGTTCGGCGAACGCAATGCGGCGCACGACTTCCTGTGCCGCGCAGAGCTGGAAGGATGGCTCGCCAGGGGCAAGCTGACCCGCCTGGACCTGGCCTTCTCGCGCGACGGGACTGGCCCGCGCTATGTGCAACACCTGCTGCGCGAACAGGCCGACGTGCTGCGCGCCTGGGTGGCGGACAACGCGGCGATCTATGTGTGCGGCAGCCTGCAGGGCATGGCGGGCGGCGTGCATGAGGCCCTGGTCGAGGTGCTCGGCAAGGATGCGGTCGACAAGCTGGTGGAGGAAGGACGTTACCGGCGCGACGTGTATTGATGGACGCGGCGGCAGCAACGCTGCCGACGCGTTCAACCGGCTGTGATTCCGCCGGTCGATACGTCAAACGCGTTTAGCGCTTGTCGTCGTTCTTGTGGCTCTGCCGGCCGGCCGCGGCGTGCTGCTCGGGCGTACCGCCCTGAACACCCCTGCCGCCCTGGTTACCCTGGTTACCCTGGTTGCCCAGGTTACCACTCTGCTGGCTGCCACGGCCGCCCTGGTCGGTGTACTGGTTGTTGCCGCGGTTGTCACCCTGGTTGCCGCCCTGGTTGCCGCTCTGCTGGCTACCCCGGCCGCCGCTCTGGTTGTTGCCATCGTTCTTGTGGCTCATCGAGCCGGCGCGGCGCGCTTCTTCCGAATTGAACTCATGGGCATTGCCCGATGCGTGGGCCGCACGGCCGCCTTCGCTGGCGATTTCGCGCTGGCGCTGCGGATCCATCGAAGCAAAGCCGCGGTTGCTGGTATCGCCGCTCTGGTTGTTGCCTCGGTTGCCGCCCTGCTTGTTGTTGCCGCCTTGGTTGTTCGATGCCATGATTGCCTCCTATCATTAGTGAACAGATCAGCCGCTTTGGCTGAAAACGGGACACCCATCGTAGTCATCCCGTCGCGGCCTGAACACCAGAAATGGACGGTGTTCTTGTAGGACGACGCCCCACTGCCCTACCCGTCTTCTCCGTCGGAATACAAAACGAACAAGCGTTCAAATTTTATGCATACACCGAGTTATTAGCATGACGGTTATCAGAAATATATCGGCGTAGTGCGTCTGTACTACAATGGGCAAGCTTCCTTGATACTCGACAACGTGAAAATTTCCATCGGCTTCCGCTTGTTCGCATCGGTCCTGCTGGCCATCCTCGCGGTAGCCGCAACCGGCGTGGTCTTGCTCCGCCAAAACGTACTGGCCAGCTTCAGCGACTACGCGGTGGCCATCGAACTGGACCGCCTCGACGAGTTGTCGGCGTCATTAACCCGGCAATACCGCGAGGACGGCGGGTGGCGCTTCCTGCCCGAGGGCGAGGACCGGCGGCGCTGGATCGCGGAGGAGCTGGCCCGGCTGCAAGAAGCCCGGCTGGGCGGCGCGCCCCGTCCGCCGATCG
>NZ_JAGPWC010000083.1 GCF_018119405.1 Massilia sp. ST3
AGGCGCGCAGCACCGCTGCGGCGCGCGCGTCCACCCCGGCGGCTATCCGCCGCGGCGCGCGTGCTGCCTTCCCCGCCCTGTCTTGATCGCATCATGCTGTTCCCGCGGACGGTCCCGGCCCCCAAAAATTGCTAGTATAAGTGCCGCAGGTGACAAAGGCATAAGGAGAGAGGCTGTAATGCAACAGTTCGCTGAAGAAAAACCTGGCCTGCCGTCTACCGGAAACGCGGGGGATGCCGCGCAGGACGATCCTTACCGTTGGCTAGAAGACATCGATAGCGAGCAAGCCCTTGCCTGGGTCGCCGCGCGCAACGCCGAGTCCGAAGGCGAGCTCAAGGCACGGCCGGGCTTCGATGCATTGCGCGCGCGCCTGGCAGCGATCCTCGATTCCAGGGAAAAGATCCCCTACGCCAGCGTGCACGGCGGCCTGTGCTACAACTTCTGGCGCGACGCCGAACACGTGCGCGGCATCTGGCGCCGCACCACCCTGGCCCAGTACCGCCGCCCCGAGCCGGCATGGGAGACCCTGCTCGACCTGGACGAACTGGCAAGGGGCGAGGGCGAGAACTGGGTCTGGGCCGGCGTCACCTGGCTCGAGCCGCACGGCGACCGGGTGCTGGTGGCGCTGTCGCGCGGCGGCGGCGACGCGCACGAGCTGCGCGAATTCGACCTGGCAGCGCGCAGCTTCGTCGAGGGCGGCTTCTTCCTGCCCGAAGCCAAGAGCGACGTTGCCTGGATCGACCGCGACACCCTGTTCGTGGGCACCGACTTCGGCCCCGGCAGCCTGAGCGAATCGGGCTACCCGCGCATCGTCAAGGAATGGAAGCGCGGCACGCCGCTCGGCAGCGCCGTGACCGTGTACGAGGCCCGCCCCGGCGACCTGGCGGCGTCCGGGTACACGGACAGCACACCGGGCTACGAGCGCGAATTCATCCAGCGCCAGCTCGACTTCACCACCAGCGAACTGTTCCTGCGCCGCGGCGGCCGGCTGCTCCTGGTGCCCAAGCCGCTCGACGCCAATGCCTTCACGGTGCGCGACCAGCTCGTGATCGAGCTGCGCTCGGACTGGCAGCCAGGCGCCAGGCTGTATCCGCAAGGCGCGCTGCTGGCGACCGGCTTCGACGAGTTCATGGCGGGCGGCCTGGATTTCCAGTTGCTCTTCACACCGACGCCGGAAACCTCGCTCGACGGCGTCGCGGTGACCCGCAGCGCGCTGCTCCT
Organism: Massilia sp. ST3; assembly: GCF_018119405.1. Lineage (GTDB taxonomy): Bacteria > Pseudomonadota > Gammaproteobacteria > Burkholderiales > Burkholderiaceae_D > Telluria. The sequence continues at coordinate 1,222 of NZ_JAGPWC010000083.1, forward strand.
GACCATCCTCGACAAGGTCAAGAACCGGGTCGTCGAACTGCGCCACGTGGACGGCGCCTGGCGGCGGCGCGAGGTCGCGGCCCCGGCCATGGGCGCGCTCGGCGTGGCGAGCCTTGACCCGGACGGTTCCGACGAATTCTTCCTGACCGTGACCGACTTCCTGCACCCGACCACGCTCTACCTGATGCGCGTCGGGATGGATGAGCTCGAGCCGCTCAAGGCGATGCCGGCCTTCTTCGACGCCCATCCCTACACGGTGGGCCAGCACGCGGCGCGCTCGAAGGACGGCACCATGGTCCCCTACTTTGTGGTGATGAACCGCGACACCCTGCCAAGCGGCCGCAACCCGACCCTGCTCTACGGCTACGGCGGCTTCGAAGTCTCGCTCAAGCCTTTCTACAGCGGCATGACGGGCGCGGCCTGGCTGGACGCGGGCGGCATCTATGTGCTGGCCAACATCCGCGGCGGCGGCGAGTTCGGCCCGCGCTGGCACCAGGCGGCCCTCAGGCAGCACCGCCAGCGCGCCTTCGACGATTTTCTCGCCGTGGCCGAGGACCTCATCGCGCGCGGCCTGACCAGCCCGCCGCATCTCGGCATCATGGGCGGCAGCAACGGCGGCCTGCTGGTGGGCGCCGCCTTCACCCAGCGCCCCGAACTGTTCGGCGCCGTGGTGTGCCAGGTGCCGCTGCTGGACATGCGCCGCTACCACGCACTGCTGGCCGGGCACTCGTGGATGAGCGAATACGGCGACCCCGACGACCCGGCCGAATGGTCCTGGCTGGCGCGCTATTCACCCTACCACCAGGTGTCCGCGGGGCAGCGCTATCCGCGCGTGCTGTTCACCAGCTCGACCCGCGACGACCGGGTCCATCCGGCCCACGCGCGCAAGATGGCGGCGCGCATGCTCGAGCAAGGCCACGACGTGCTGTACTGGGAGAATACCGAGGGCGGCCATGCCGGCGCGGCGGACAATGCGCAGACCGCGCGCATGCTCGCGCTGACCTATACCTTCCTGCTCGACGCGCTGTCGAAGCGGCCCTGAACCGGCTCGGAATTGGCCTCGAATTCGGCCCTGTTCCAGAGACCTGTTTCCACACTATCAGCTCTGCTAGGTGGCGACGGGGCCGGTCGGTGGAATACTTCTTCCTGTAGTGACTAACGAATCCTCAGGAAAGGAAGTACCATGGCAAATGATCTGATGTGCGACGCGCTGGCCGCAGAGCTTCAGGCCCAGCAGGTAGTACAGGCAGCCGGAGCGCTTCGCATGGCGCCCCACGAACTGCGTCGCCTTCGTATCAGCAAGCGCGAAAGCCAGGAAAAATTCTGGAGCCGCTTCGGCGTGACCCAGTCGAGCGGCAGCCGGTTCGAAACCGGCTTGGCGATTCCCGCCCCGGTCGCGATCCTGCTGCGCCTCTACATCAACGGCAAGCTCAACGATGGGGATCTTCAGGGCTGATCAAGCCCAGGGCGATCGCCTTCACCACCGCCTGCTGGCGGGTGTTGACGCCAAATTTTTGGCGCACATTCGCCAGGTGGAAGTTGACGGTCGCCTCGGAGCAGCTGGTAATGCGTGCGATTTCCCAGGATGACTTGCCAGCCGCCACCCATTGCAGCACTTCCAGTTCGCGCCGCGTCAAACGCGGAACACTACTTTCCTGACGGGTATCCTGAACCCGAAACTTCGCCGACGAGGCAAACGCATAATCGCGGATCAAGGACAGGCCGGGCAGCACCTCGGCCACCGATTTGCGGAATGCATCGTCCGGCTCCGCATCCGACGCGAAACTGAGCACCCCGAACTCACCCTGCGGTCCATGGACCGGCAGGGTGACGCCACTCCGGATCCCGAACTCGCTGGCCTCGTCGTACATCGCGCGCTGGGCCGGCTCGGTGAAGGTGGCCGGCTCCCACACGATCGGCAGGCTGCTGGTCATGCAATGCCCGACGGTCGGATCGACCTGGGCGAAGCCCTTGCGGTCGTAGCGCTCCCGCCATTCCGACGAATAATTACTTCGCAAGAAGGCGGAATCGAAGCGCGTGTGACGCGAATTCACCACGCCGTACAGCACCCGGTCGAAGCCCTGGCCACGCGCCAGCTTGAACAGCAGGTCGGACCAGGACAGGACGTCCCGGCAGTGCATCATGTCGGCAAGTGAGGCGGTATTGATCATGGGATGAGCCCAGTTAATATGCAACACCGCTATGCTAGTTGAGTTCACCCCCTTAAAGATTCACAGAAATTAACATCTGAAGAATAATTCTAAGACATGGCCCTACAACCTAAGGTTATTGTTGTAGTGGAGACACGACGAATCCACCAATCGTGCGCCATCCTCTCTATGAATTCGGTTACTCTCCGCCGGATTCACGTCTAGAAATTTCATTTTTGCAAGTTTTGTTTTGAGAACATTCCTTAACTCCACGGCAATACTTGACTTGGATATACACAAGAGTATCTTTTCACAGTTTGATTTGTAACAGTCGCAGGCCGCCTTACCTGCCGATCCCTCTCTTCTACGAAACAAGGATTTATCGATGAACAACATGACCGACATGGGCGAACAGTTGGACGTCAAGCTGCTGCTGAACACCCTGATGGCGCTGAAAAAGGGTGATTTCTCGGTGCGCATGCCGTCCGACTGGACGGGCGTGTCCGGCAAGATCGCCGATACGCTGAACGACATCATCGAAACCAAGCAGAAGATGGTCGAGACCGTGACCGAAGTGTCGCGCGTGGTCGGCCGCGAGGGCCACCTGACCCAGCGTGCGGACCTCCCGGGCGTGGTGGGCGGCTGGAGTACCATCATCAGCTCGGTCAACACCCTGATCGACGACCTGGTGCGCCCCACCACCGAGATGGCGCGCGTCATCGGCGCGGTGGCGAAGGGCGACCTGTCCCAGACCATGGCGCTGGAAGTCGACGGCCACCCGCTGAAGGGCCAGTACCTGCGCGCGGCGATGACCGCGAACACCATGGTGGAACAGCTGTCCTCCTTCTCCTCCGAAGTGACGCGCGTGGCGCGCGAGGTGGGTACCGAGGGCAAGCTGGGCGGCCAGGCGCAGGTGAAGGGGGTGGCGGGCACCTGGAAGGACTTGACCGACTCGGTGAACTCGATGGCGGGTAACCTGACGTCCCAGGTGCGTAACATCGCGGAGGTGACCACCGCGGTGGCGAACGGCGACTTGTCCAAGAAGATTACCGTGGACGTGCGCGGCGAGATCCTGCAGCTGAAGGACACCATCAACGTCATGGTGGACCAGCTGCGCTCCTTCGCTTCCGAGGTGACGCGCGTGGCGCGCGAGGTGGGTACCGAGGGTAAACTCGGCGGCCAGGCCTACGTGCCGGGTGTCGCGGGCACCTGGAAGGACTTGACCGACAACGTGAACTTCATGGCGTCCAACCTGACGGGCCAGGTGCGTAACATCGCGGCGGTGACGACCGCGGTGGCGAACGGCGACTTGTCCAAGAAGATTACCGTGGACGTGAAGGGCGAGATTCTCGAACTGAAGAACACGATTAACGTGATGGTGGACCAGCTGTCCTCCTTCGCATCCGAAGTGACGCGCGTGGCGCGCGAGGTGGGTACCGAGGGCAAACTGGGCGGCCAGGCGGTCGTGAAAGGCGTGGCGGGCACCTGGAAGGACTTGACCGACTCGGTGAACTCGATGGCGGGTAACCTGACCGGCCAGGTGCGTAACATCGCGGACGTGACCACCGCGGTGGCGAACGGCGACCTGTCCAAGAAAATTACCGTGGACGTGAAGGGCGAGATTCTCGAGCTGAAGAACACCATCAACGTGATGGTCGACCAGCTGAACTCCTTCGCATCGGAAGTGACGCGCGTGGCGCGCGAGGTGGGTACCGAGGGCCGCCTGGGCGGCCAGGCGAACGTGCCTGGCGTCGCAGGCACCTGGAAGGACTTGACCGACGGCGTGAACTCGATGGCGGGTAACCTGACCGGCCAGGTGCGTAACATCGCGGAGGTGACCACCGCGGTGGCGAACGGCGACCTGTCCAAGAAGATTACCGTGGACGTGAAGGGCGAGATTCTCGAGCTGAAGAACACCATTAACGTCATGGTGGACCAGCTGTCCTCGTTCGCATCCGAGGTGACCCGTGTGGCGCGTGAGGTGGGTACCGAAGGTAAACTCGGCGGCCAGGCCTACGTGCCCGGCGTCGGCGGCACCTGGAAGGACTTGACCGACAACGTGAACTTCATGGCGTCCAACCTGACGGGCCAGGTGCGTAACATCGCGGCGGTGACGACCGCGGTGGCGCGCGGCGACTTGTCCAAGAAGATCACCGTGGACGTGAAGGGCGAGATTCTCGAACTGAAGGACACCATCAACGTCATGGTGGACCAGCTGTCCTCCTTCGCATCCGAGGTGACGCGCGTCGCCCGTGAGGTGGGTACGGAAGGCAAGCTGGGCGGCCAGGCGAACGTGTCCGGCGTGGCGGGCACCTGGAAGGACTTGACCGAGAACGTCAACCAGCTGGCGGCGAACCTGACCAACCAGATGCGCGCGATCGGTGAAGTGGCGACCGCGGTGACCCGCGGCGACCTGTCGCGTTCGATCCAGGTGGAAGCGCGCGGCGAAGTGTCCTACCTGAAGGACAACATCAACGAGATGATCCGCAACCTGAAGGAGACCACGCAGAAGAACGCGCAGCAGGACTGGCTGAAGACCAACCTGGCGCGCTTCACCCGCCTGCTCCAGGGCCAGCGCGACCTGCAGGCCGTGACCAAGCTGATCCTGTCGGAACTGGCTCCGCTGGTCTCGGCCCACCACGGCGTGTTCTACATGATGGATTCGCAGGAATCCGATGCGCGCCTGCGCATGATCGCCAGCTACGGCTACCGTTCCAGCCGCAAGCTGCCGACCTCCTTCCTGCCGGGCGAAGGCCTGGTGGGCCAGTGCGCGCTGGAGAAGACCCGCATCTGGCTGACCGACGTGCCGCGCGACTACATCGTGGTGTCCTCGGGCCTGGGCTCGGCGCCGCCGAACAACATCGTGGTGCTGCCTATCCTGTTCGAACAGCAGGTCAAGGCGGTCATCGAGATCGCCTCGCTCGACCGCTTCACCGAAACCCACCTGTCCTTCCTCGACCAGCTGATGGAATCGATCGGCGTGGTGCTGAACACCATCGAGGCGAACAGCCGTACCGAGTCGCTGCTGACCCAGTCGCAGTCGCTGGCGCAGGAACTGCAGCAGACCAACCAGGAACTGGCGGAGAAGGCGCGCCTGCTGTCCGAGCAGAACATCGAGGTGGAACGCAAGAACCGCGAGGTGGAACAGGCCAAGCTGGCGCTGGAAGAAAAGGCGACCCAGCTGGCACTGTCCTCCAAATATAAGTCCGAGTTCCTGGCCAACATGTCGCACGAGCTCCGCACCCCGCTGAACTCGCTCCTGATCCTGGCCCAGCAGCTCTCGGACAACCCCGAGGGCAACCTGTCGGCGCGCCAGGTGGAATTCGCCAAGACCATCCACGGTTCGGGTTCCGACCTCTTGACCCTGATTAACGACATCCTCGACCTGTCGAAGATCGAATCCGGTACCGTCACCCTGGACGTGTCGGAGTACCGCTTCTCGAACCTGCGCAACTACGTGGACCGCACCTTCCGCCACATGGCGGAAGCCAAGCACCTCGGCTTCCAGGTGGAGCTGGCGGACAACCTGCCGACCGCCCTGATGACCGACACCACGCGCCTGCAGCAGGTCCTGAAGAACCTGCTGTCGAACGCGTTCAAGTTCACCAGCCACGGCAACGTCGCGCTGACCATCAGCCTGGTGGGCAGCGGCTGGACCGCCGACCACCCGAACCTGGTCCATGCCGACGCGGTGCTGGCCTTCTCGGTGCGCGATACCGGCGTCGGCATCCCGTCCGACAAGCTGCAGCTGATCTTCGAAGCCTTCCAGCAGGCCGACGGCTCGACCGCGCGCAAGTACGGCGGCACCGGCCTGGGCCTGTCGATCTCGCGCGAACTGGCGCGCCTGCTGGGCGGCGAGATCCGCGTGGAGTCGACCGTCAACGTCGGTTCGACCTTCACCCTCTACCTGCCCTACAACCGCGCCGGCTTCATCAACTACGAGCAGACCCGCCAGCCGCAGCCGGCCCGCCTGGCTCCGCCGCAGCAGCAGATGCAGGCGCCGCAGCTGCCGGCCGCGCAGGAACAGGCCGACATCAGCGCCGTCGAGGTGCTCGACGCCACCGGCGCGCTGGTCGAATATGCGTCCATGGCCGACGACCGCGGCCTGGTGACCCCGGGCGATCCTTCGGTGCTGATCGTCGAGGACGACGAGCGCTTCGCCAAGGTGCTGCTCGAATTCGCGCGCGAAAAGAACTTCAAGGGCATCGTCACCCACCGCGGCGACTCGGCGCTGTCGCTGGCGCGCGACTACCTGCCGTCGGCGATCCTGCTCGACATCGACCTGCCGGACATCGACGGCTTCACGGTGCTCGACCGCCTGAAGCGCGACCCGAGCACCCGCCACATCCCGGTGCACGTGATGTCCTCGCTGCGCGAGCGCGAGCGCGCGCTGCGCCAGGGCGCCATCTCCTACATCAACAAGCCGGTCGGCCGCGAGCAGCTGCAGGAGGAATTCAAGCGCATCCAGAAGTTCCTGATGGGCGGCAAGCGTTCGCTGCTGGTGGTGGAAGACGACATGGCCCAGCGCGAATCGATCGTGGCCCTGATCGGCAACACCGACATCCACATCGTCACCGTGGAAGACGGCAAGGGCGCGCTCGAAGCGCTGGAAAGCTCGCACTTCGACTGCATGGTGCTGGACCTGACCCTGCCGGACATCTCGGGCTTCGAGCTGATGGACAAGATCGGCAAGAACGAGCGCCTGCGCGACCTGCCGATCGTGATCTACACGGCCAAGGAACTGTCGCGCAGCGAAGTGACGAAGCTCAAGCGCTACGCCAAGACCATCGTGATCAAGGACGCCCGCTCGCCGGAGCGCCTGCTGGACGAGACGGCGCTGTTCCTGCACCGCTCGCAGGCCAGCCTGCCGGAGACCCAGCGCCGCATGCTGGAAGAGATCCACGCGGCCGACGGCGGCCTGGCGGGCCGCAAGGTCCTGATCGTCGACGATGACCTGCGCAACATCTTCGCCCTGTCCACCCTGCTGGAGCGCCAGCAGATGCAGGTGCTGTTCGCCGAGAACGGCCGCGACGGCATCGAGGTGCTGGAGAAGGACCCGAGCATCGAGATCGTCCTGATGGACATCATGATGCCGGAGATGGACGGCTACGACACGATGCGGGCGATCCGCCGCATTCCGAAGTTCCGTTCGCTGCCGATCATCACCCTGACCGCGAAGGCGATGAAGGGCGACCGCGACAAGTGCATCGCCGCGGGCGCCTCGGACTACATCACCAAGCCGGTGGATGTGGCCCAGCTGCTGTCGATGATGCGGGTTTGGCTGCACTGATGGATGCAATGACCGGTTTCGCCTCCCTGCAGGCGACCGAGGAGCTCGAGATCGAGCTGCTGCTGGAAGCCCTGTTCCAGCGCTTCGGTGTCGACTTCCGCGGCTACGACAGGCATCTGCTGCGCAGGAAGCTGCTGGCGCTGCTGCGCCAGCGTGGGCTGTCCACGGTGTCGGCCCTGCAGGAGAAGGTGCTGCACGAATCGGGCGCCGCGCTGGCCGTGGTGCGCACGCTGGCGGTGCCGAACGCGCCGCTCTTCGACCGTCCCGACTGGGTGCGGCGCCAGCGCATCGCCCTCGCCGACAGCCTGCGCCCCACCGCCCTGCCCAAGGTCTGGCTGGCCGAGCCGGCCGGCGTGGGCGAGGCCTGGACCATGGCCATCCTGCTTGCCGAGGAAAAGCTGTACGCCCGCACCGAAGTGTTCGCCACCCTGGCCAGCGACGAACTGCTGGCCGAGCTGCGCGACGCCACGCTGCCGGTGGCCCAGCTCGCCGAGTTCCAGGCGCAGTACGAGCAGAGCGGCGGCACGGGGCGGCTGGCCGACTACTTCGAAGTGGCGAGCGGCGAGGCCCGCCTGCTGCCGCGCCTGCGCGAGCGCATCACCTGGGCGCAGTACAGCCTGGTGACCGACGCCTCCTTCAACGAGTTCCACGCCATCGTCTGCTGCCGCGCCCTGGCCGATTTCGGGCCCGTGCTGCGCCAGCGTGTTTTAAGGCTGTTCCATGACAGCCTGGCGCTGTTCGGGGTGATGGGGATAGACCGCGAGCTGGGGGCGACGGATGCGTTCGCGGAGGATTACCAGCGGGTGTTCGAGGATGGGGCTTGGTATAAGCGGGTGAGGTAGCTACTGCATTCGCGGGCCACGTTCCGCTCCTTTTCCATGCGTCCTATGCACGTCGTTCCGGCGAAGGCCGGAACGACGTTGCTTTATTGTGCGGTCATGCCGGCTCCAGCGTTTTACTCCCCTGCTCGGCCATCCACGCCCCCACCTTCTCCGCCGCCCCCGGCGCCAGGTGCAGCCCCAGCTTGGTGCGCCGCCACAGCACATCGGCCGCCGTCATCGCCCACTCCTCGCGCATCAGGTAGCGCAGCTCCGCTTCGTACAGGCCGCTCACCACCTCCGTCCCCAGGTCCTCCAGGCAGCCCGCCCCGCCCAGCATGCTTTCCACCCGCGTGCCGTAGGCGCGCGCATAGCGCAGCGCCAGAGGCGCCGGCAGCCAGGGGTGGCGGCGCTGCAGGGCCGATACCCAGCGGTCGAACTCCAGCACCGCGCGGCTTTCCGGCAGCGGCCCGAACAGGTCCCCGCCCGGCAGCACCGCCCCCGCGGTCCAGGCCGGGGCCGCGCAACCGAGTGCCGGCGCCATCCAGTCCATCGCCTGCTCGGCCAGCTTGCGGTAGGTCGTGATCTTCCCGCCCAGCACCGACAGCAGCGGCGGCCCGGCGGCGTCCTGCTCCAGGTAGTAGTCGCGGGTGGCGGCAGCCGCGCTGTGCGCCTCGTCTTCCAGGATCGGGCGCACGCCGGAATAGCTCCACACCACATCCTCGGGCGCGAGCTCGCGCCGGAAGTAGCGGTTGGCCAGCTCGCACAGGTAGCGCTTTTCCTGCACGCCGATGGCGGCTTCGCCCGGGTCGCCCTCGTAGTCGACGTCGGTGGTGCCGATCAGGGTGAAGGCGCCCTCGTAGGGAATGGCGAATACCACCCGCCCGTCAGGATGCTGGAACAGGTAGGCGCAGGAATGGTCGAACAGGCGCGGCACCACGATGTGGCTGCCCTTGATCAGGCGCAGCTTGCGGTGCGGAGCGGCGGCATTGGCCTGGTGCGCCAGCCGCCCGGCCCAGGGCCCGGCCGCATTGACCAGGCCGCGCGCCCTCACCCTGGTCGCGACGCCGTCCGCCACCAGGGTGGCGTCCCAGTGGTCGGCGCGGCGCAGCAGCTCGCTGCACAGGGTGCGCGGCAGGACGGTGGCGCCATGCTCGCGGGCGTCGAGCGCGTTCAGCACGACCAGCCGCGCGTCGTCCACCCAGCCGTCGGAATACACGAAGGCGCGCGTGAACTGGGGCTTGAGCGGCTGCCCGGCGCGGTGCGCGCCCAGCTCCACGCTCTCGGAGCCCGGCAGGAATTCGCGCCGCGCCAGGCGGTCGTAGAGGAAGAGCCCGGCGCGGATCAGCCAGGCGGGGCGCTGGCCGGCGTCGTGCGGCATCACGAAGCGCAGCGGGCGCATGATATGGGGCGCGCTGCGCAGCAGCGTTTCGCGTTCCATCAGGGCCTTGCGCACCAGGCCGAACTCGCGGTGCTCCAGGTAGCGCAGGCCGCCGTGGATCAGCTTGCTCGACGAGGAGGACGTGTGCGCGCCCAGGTCGTCCTTCTCGCACAGCAGCACCTTCAACCCGCGCCCGGCCGCATCGCGCGCGATGCCCACGCCGTTGATGCCGCCGCCCACGACCAGCAGGTCGCAGTCGACCGTCTTGTCCATTCCGCCCATGCCGCCTCCTCCACACGCGTCCGCACGCCTGATCCAGGCCAGTGTAGGAAGCTGGCGTGGAGACGGTGTTTGCCTGGATCAATTATGCGGAGTTTGGCGGCCGCCGTGTGTAAAATCGCCACATGCACAATGTCAAGCAAGCGGCCGCGCAACAAGCTCCAGCTCCAGTGAATACCCGCGCCTGGGTCCGCATGCCTTCCGGCCGCCGGCTCGACCTGCTCGACCCCACCCCCTTCGACTGGGACGACGCCGACCTGGCCCTGGGCCTGGCGCGCACCTACCGCTGGGGAGGCCATTCGGCCTGGCCCCTGCCGCTCTCGGTGGCCCAGCATTCGATCACGGTGATGCTGCTGCGCCGCGCCGCCGGTCCGGTCTCGCCGCTGGAGGAATTGCGCGAACTGCTGCACGACGCCGAGGAGGGCCTGCTCGGCTTCGACGCGATCTCGGTCATCAAGCCCTTCCTGGGCGAAGCCTTCCGCGACCTGACCCGGCGGTTGGAGCACGCGGTGTTCCTGCGCTACGGCCTGCCGGCCTGGGAGGCGCGCGCGCACGCGGCGCACAAGCGCGCCGACCGGCTGGCGGCAGCCACCGAGGCGGTACACGTGGCAGGCTGGTCGATCGAGGAAGTGCGGCGCACCCTCAAGATCCGCGCCGCCGTGCTGGACGCGGACCCGCTCGCGCTTCACTACGGCTGCACGCCCTGGGAACCCTGGCCGCCCGCCCTGGCGAGCGAGCGCTTCCTGGCCGAACTGGAGCGGCTCAAGCATGCCGTCCAACTCGCCCCCGCTTGACGGCATCGAACGCGCCGCCGCCCTGCTCAAGGAGGCGGACGGTCTCCTGATCGCCGCCGGCGCCGGGATCGGCGTCGATTCCGGCTTGCCGGACTTTCGCGGCACGAGCGGCTTCTGGCGCGCCTATCCGGCGCTTGCCCGGCGCAGGCTGCCCTTTCACGAGGTCGCTTGCCCCGACACCTTTGCATCCGACCCGCGCCTGGCCTGGGGCTTCTATGGCCACCGCCTTGACCTGTACCGGCGCACCCGGCCGCACGGAGGCTTCGCGATCCTGCACGCGTTCGGCGAGCGCATGGCGCACGGCAGTTTCGTCTTTACCAGCAATGTCGACGGCCAGTTCCAGCAGGCCGGGTTCGCCGAGGACCGCATCGCCGAATGCCACGGCTCGATCCACCACCTGCAATGCACCCGTCCCTGCTGCGGCGCGACCTGGCCGGCGGACGGCTTCGTGCCGGAGGTCGACGCCGCGCAATGCCTGCTCACCTCGGCCCTGCCCCTTTGTCCGCGCTGCGGCGCGCTGGCCCGGCCCAACATCCTGATGTTCGGCGACGGCGCCTGGATCGGCGCGCGCACCGAACAGCAATACAGGCGCCTGGATGCATGGCGCAGCAGGGTGGGACGGCTGGCGGTGATCGAACTGGGCGCCGGCACCGCCATCCCATCGGTGCGCCGCTGCGCTGAGACGCAGGGCGTCCCCGTCATCCGCGTCAATCCGCGCGAAGCGGAGGTAGCCGATGGGGTGTCATTGGCGATGGGAGCGCTCGCGGCGATGCAAGCCCTGGCCCAGGCGACAGATTTGATCTAACGCAAACATCAGCGCTAAGTGGCTGATTCTATTCAATCTTTCACCCTATCCACAAGAATTGTGGATAAGTATGTGGAAAAGCGGCACTTGACAAGCCGCAAGGTCAGTATTGGTGCGGGTTTCAACAAAATGCCCGTTCTACAGGCAAAAAATATCCCCAGTAAAATCAATTACTTGCACAACGGCCACTTCCACGCCTTGCCCTCACTGCGGCGAAGTCCTACAAAAGTGCGAGCCGGGGGATAAGTCGGCTTCCCCGTTCCGACTTCGGCCTTCATCGTGCCGTCATCTTGCGTCATTTCCACGCGTTCCTGGCGCGCTCCCGCACGAGCATGCGAACGCTCTCCGGAACCGGCCCGCGCACCTCGCGCCGGTCGGCATCGACCCAGGCGCACTCCTCGAAATGCTTGAGCATGGCCGGGGTGACGAAGCGGGTGCGCGCCGCATACACGTGGCGGTCGCCCATCTGCGACTGCTGCTTGATGAAGAAGCGGTTCGGCACCACCAGGTGCAGGTTTTCCTTGGCGCGCGTCATCGCCACGTAGAGCAGGCGGCGCTCCTCCTCGATGTCGTCCTGGCTGCCGGTGCTCATGTCCGAGGGAATGCAGCCATCCACCACGTTCAGCACGTGCACCGACTTCCATTCCTGGCCCTTGGCCGAATGGATGGTCGACAGGATCACGTAGTCCTCGTCCAGCAGGGGCGGCCCGGCGCGGTCGCTGGTGGCCTCGGGCGGGTCGAGCGTGATCTCGGCCAGGAAGCTTTCGCGGCTGCCATGGCCGCCGGCCAGCGCCGCCAGCTGTTCGACGTCGGCGGCGCGCACATGGGCGTCGTCGTGCATGCGCTCGAGGTGCGGCAGGTACCACTCCTTGACCAGCTCGATGTCGGCCGGCCAGCGCAGGCCGGGCGTGCGCAGGCGCCGGTACAGGGCCAGGAAGGCGTCCCAGTCTTCCTTGCTGCGCGCCGGCACGGCGAAGGCTTCGCAGGCCGCGACCGGGTCGGTGCTCTCGCCCACCGCGTCCAGCAGGCGCGAGGCGGTGGCCGGGCCGATCCCCGGGATGAGCTGGGCCACGCGGAAGCCCGCCATGCGCCCGCTCGGGTTCTGGGCGAAGCGCAACACCGCCAGCACGTCCTTGATGTGCGCCGCTTCCAGGAACTTCAGGCCGCCGAACTTCACGAAGGGGATGTTGCGGCGCATGAGTTCCAGCTCCAGCGCCGCGCTGTGGCTGGCGGCCCGGAACAGCACCGCCTGCTGGGTCAGGGCGACGCCCGCTTCGCGCTGTTCGAGGATGCGCTTGCAGACCCAGCGCGCCTGCTCGGCCTCGTCGGGAATCAGGACCAGCTGCGGCTTCATGCTCGAGGCCTTGTCGGTCCACAGGGTCTTGGCGTGGCGTTCCAGGGCGCCGGCAATGACCGCGTTCGAGGCGTCCAGGATCGGCTGGGTGGAACGGTAGTTGCGCTCCAGGGTGATCAGGTGGGCCGGCTGGCTGAACTGCTGCGGAAAGTCGAGGATGTTGCGCACCGTCGCCCCGCGGAAGGCATAGATCGACTGGGCGTCGTCGCCCACCACCATCACACCCCGCCCGTCCGGCTTCATGCCGGTGAGGACCGATGCTTGCAGGCGATTCGTGTCCTGGTACTCATCCACGAGCACATGGTCGAACAGCGCCCCCAGTTCCGGCCCCAGCTCCGGGTCGGCCGCCATCTCGGCCCAGAACAGCAGCAGGTCGTCGTAGTCCAGCACGTTCTGCTCCTGCTTGGCGTCGACATAGGCGCCGAACAGGGTCTTGAGCTGGGCTTCCCATTCGCTGCACCAGGGGAAGAAGGCCTGCAGCACTTCGTCGAGCGGCGCGCGGCTGTTGACCACCCGCGAGTAGATCGACAGGCAGGTGCCTTTCAGGGGAAAGCGCTTCTCGGTCTGCGACAGGCCGATCTCGTGGCGCACCATGCCCATCAGGTCCTCGGAATCGCCGCGGTCGTGGATGGTGAAGGAGTCGTCCAGGCCGATGCGTCCGGCGAACTGGCGCAGCAGGCGCGCGCCCACGGCGTGGAAGGTGCCGGCCCAGGGCAGGTCCACCTGGACCTGGCTGCCGGACTTGCCCAGCAGGCGCTGCAGCACGCCGCCGGCGCGCCGCGTCATCTCGCTGGCGGCGCGGCGCGAAAAGGTCAGCAGCAGGATGCGCTGGGGATCGGCGCCGGCCTGGATCAGGCGCGCCACCCGGTGCGCCAGGGTATTGGTCTTGCCCGAGCCGGCGCCCGCCACCACCAGCAGCGGGCGCGGCTGCGCCACGCCGATATCGTGCTCGACCGCCGCGCGCTGCTCGGGATTGAGCGCGGCGAAGGGATCGTCTTGGGCGGGGGTGAGGACGGCGGACATGATGCTCTGAGGCTGGAAAATGCCATACTGTACATTTATCCAGTCCTGTTGGGCAAGTGGAAAGCGCAAGACGCTTTCGCGGCAGAAAAAACGGCGCCGCCCCGTGCTGAGGCTTTACTTGCACAAGGCGAGCTAAGTCTTGGAAAAATAAAAACTTTTCCGGATATCCACAAAGTCTGTGGAAAACACTGTGGAAAAACAGGGGCTTGACACGCCGGATGCGGCCCAGGATGCGGGTTTCAACAATTTGCCTATTGGGAAGGCACTGTGGTTAACCCCGAAAATCAAGGGTTTACACAAGCCTGTTGCGGTTTTGATAGCCTCACTTACAAAATTAACCACACACAATTTATGTGCATAACCAGCATGGCAGAAAGTGCGCGAATCGGCAAATCATGCCGCCGCGCGCCGCCCCGGATCGAGCAGCACGCGCTCGATGACCTGGGGCTGGACCGCATGGCGCTTGAGGAACTCGAGCGCGGCGAGCGTGCCGCAGTCGCGCAGCAGCGCAAGGCCGCGTGCGACGACGTCGCGCTGGAGCAGGTCGCGCCGCAAGTCGGGCGTGGCGGAGGGGACGGAACCCGGTTCGCTGGGGCTGGGGCGCATGCGGGCCTCCATGAGGGGTGGGATTGCGCCCACGATTATTCCGCATCCTCCCATGAAGTCAATATCACACCCTTATCACCCGCCACGGACGCGGGCCGCGCTGCGTTGCGCCGCCCCGCGCCGCTCCTGCCTACAATCGCAGCACCACTTCACCCGAGCGAGGCCGCCATGAGCATGCATCCCGATCCCGACCTGAATCCCGGCGACGAAGCCGAACCCGGCACCCCCGGCGCCGGCGAGGACATCTGCGAAGCCTGCGCCGGCACCGGCCGCCTGGGCGACGGCAAGTCCTGTCCCGAGTGCGGCGGCAGCGGCCGCGTCATGCGCGGGATCGGCGGCGGCTGAAAGCCTGGCGAAAGCTGGGCGTGCAATAATGGCTGGATGACCGTTTCACCATCTGCCGCCCCGCCCTCCGCTTCTCCTGTGCCCGAATCCGCATCCGGGCACGGCGCCGGCCCCGACCGGCCCCGTCCCGCCTCGCTGACCGCCCTCTTCATCGCCTTCACCCTGCTGGCCCTGCAGGGTTTCGGCGGGGTGCTCGCCGTGGTCCAGCGCGAGGTGGTCGAGCGCCGCCGCTGGCTCAGCAACGAGGAATTCATCGAGGACTGGGCCGTGGCCCAGATCATGCCGGGGCCGAACGTGGTCAACCTGGCGATGATGCTCGGCGCGCGCTGGTTCGGCCTGGCCGGGGCGCTGACGGCGCTGGCCGGCCTGCTGGCGGTGCCGCTGGTCGTGGTCCTGCTGCTGGCCCTGGTGCATGCGCGCTTCGCCGGCAATCCCCACGTGGCCGGCGCCCTGCGCGGCATGGCCGCCGTCTCGGCCGGCCTGATCGCCGCCACCGGCTTGCGCATGGCCGCCACCCTGGCGCGCAATCCGGTGCCGCTCGTCCTTGGCGCCGGCATCGCCGCCAGCGCCTTCGTGCTGCTGGCCTGGGTGCGGGTGCCGCTGAGCTGGGTCCTGTTCCCGCTGGGCGGCCTCGGCTGCCTGCTGGCCTGGCGGAAGCTGCGATGAGCACCCACCAGATCGTGCTCGGCTGGCAGGACTGGCTCGACCTGTTCGGCCACTACCTGATGCTGTCCCTGATGTCGCTGGGCGGCGCGATCTCGACCTCGAGCGAGATGCACCGCTACCTGGTGGAGCAGCAGGGCTGGCTGACCCAGGCCCAGTTCAACGAAGCGATCGCCCTGGCCCAGGCGGCGCCCGGGCCGAACGTGCTGTTCGTGGCCCTGATGGGCTGGCACGTGGGCCTCAACGCCGGCAGCACCGCCGCCGCCATCCTCGGCGTGGCGACCACCATGATCGGCATCATGCTGCCCTCCACCATTTTCACCTACCAGGTGGCGCAATGGGGCCACCGCAACCGCGAGCTGCGCGCGGTGCGCGCCTTCAAGCAGGGCATGGGACCGCTGGTGATCGGCATGCTGCTCTCGACCGCCTGGCTGCTGGCGGCCTCCGGCGGCAGCGGCGCCGGCGTCGCCAACTGGCCGCTGTGGCTGCTGGCGGCGGGCACCTGCATGGTGGTCTGGCGCACCCGCATCCACCTGCTCTGGCTGCTGGGCGCGGGGGCCGTGCTGGGCGCTTTCAGGCTGGTGTAGTTGGCACCGCCGGGGAGGACACGGCATACTGGCGCCATCCTCCACTTCCGTGTCCGCCATGCTCGAACTCCTCTCCGAACACGCCTGTTTTGGCGGCGTGCAGCGCTTCTACCGCCACGCTTCCAGCGCCATCGGCCTGCCGATGCGCTTTTCCGTCTACCTGCCGCCCGGCCACGAAGGCAGGCGGCTGCCGGTGCTGTTCTACCTGGCCGGCCTGACCTGCACCGAAGAGACCTTCATGATCAAGGCCGGCGCCCAGCGCGTGGCGGCCGAGGAAGGCCTGATCCTGGTGGCGCCCGATACCAGCCCGCGCGGGGCCGGCGTGGCCGGCGAGACCGACTCCTGGGACTTCGGCGCGGGCGCCGGCTTCTACGTCGACGCCACCGAGGGCGAGTGGGCGCGCCACTACCGCATGTACAGCTACATCCTGGAGCTGCGCGAAGTGGTGCTGGCCGAGCTGCCGGCCGACCCTCGCCGCGCCGGCATCTTCGGCCATTCGATGGGCGGCCACGGCGCGCTGGTGATGGCCTTGCGCAACCCTACCCTGTTCCGCTCGGTGTCGGCCTTCGCGCCGATCGCCGCGCCCAGCCACTGCCCATGGGGCAGGAAGGCCTTCGGCGGCTATCTTGGCCCGGACACGGCTGCCTGGGAAGCCTACGACGCCAGCGCCCTGATGGCCGGCATGTCCGAGGCGCCCTTCCCCGGCGGCATCCTGGTCGACCAGGGCCTGGCAGACAAGTTCCTTGATGAACAGCTGCTGCCGCAAGCCTTCGAGGAAGCCTGCGCCAGCGCCGGCCAGCCGCTCGCGCTGCGCCGCCATCCGGGCTACGACCACGGCTATTACTTCATCCAGAGCTTCGTCGCCGACCACCTGCGCTTCCACCGCCGCCAGCTCGGCTGAGCACCTGTTCCGGCGCCCTGCCGGGACCGCCGCACGCCCCGTCTCCAGCGGCCGGGCGCTTGCGGCTCGCACCGCTTGAAACTTGCCTGCCCCTGCCCTATAAAGAAAGTGCCGGCATTGCCGGCAACTCCATCTGTCCAACCGAATCGGAGGCCATCATGAATC
Source organism: Massilia sp. ST3 (assembly GCF_018119405.1). Taxonomy (GTDB): domain Bacteria; phylum Pseudomonadota; class Gammaproteobacteria; order Burkholderiales; family Burkholderiaceae_D; genus Telluria. Next base: position 18,383 of record NZ_JAGPWC010000083.1, read on the forward strand.
TCGTCAGGAGAAGCGGTTCGCCGCTGCAGGCCTACCGTCCGGGCTCGGTCGAGGACCAGTTCGGCCGGATGGTCGAGACCATGTTCGAGGACTTCTTCGCGCCGCTCGCGCAAGGCGGGCGCTGGAGCGAGGAAGGCGCCCTCACCCCGCGCGTCAACGTCGCCGAAACCGACAAGACCTATGAAGTGCAGGCCGACCTGCCCGGCGTCGCCAAGGAGGACGTCAAGGTCAGTATCGACGGCGCGCGCGTACAGATCGAGGCGGAATGCCGTCAGGCAAACGAACGCCGCGAGGGCGAAACGGTGGTGTATGCTGAACGTACCGCACGCAAGTTCATGCGCAGCTTCACCCTGCCGCTGGAAGTCGACGACACGACCGCGCAGGCCAGGCTCGAGAACGGCGTCCTTCAGTTGTCCCTGCCGAAAAAACAGGGCAGCGAGGCGCGCCGCCTGACCATCCAGTAAGCGCCTGGCGCCACTCACGGGCCACCGCCGGGTGGTCCGCAAGACCGCGTTGCGGCGTAAGCCGCAGTCGACGCGGTCTTTGTTTTTTTCGCGGTGCGGCGTAGTGCAGTCGACGCGGTCTTTGTTTTTCAGGACGCGCAGCATGGAACACGAGGGCTTCAGCGACCGCGCGCACGCGGGCAGGCAGCTGGCGAGCAGGCTCAAGCAGTATGCGGGCAGGCAGACGCTGGTGCTGGCGCTGCCGCGCGGCGGGGTGCCGGTGGCCTTCCCCGTCGCCGAGGCCCTGCATGCCGAGCTCGACCTGATGCTGGTGCGCAAGCTCGGCCTGCCCGGGCAGGAGGAATTCGCCATGGGCGCCATCGCCGGCGGCGGCGTGCGCGTCCTGCAGCCCGGCGTGCCCGGGCTGATGGGCGTCACGCAGGAACAGGTGGACGCCGTGACGCGGCGCGAGGAGCAGGAACTGGCGCGGCGCGAACGGCGCTACCGGGGCGCGCGGCCCCAGCCCGCGCTGCAAGGCCGCATCGTGATCCTGGTCGACGACGGGATCGCGACCGGGGCGACGATGGCGGCGGCGGTCGAGGTGGCGCGCCGCCAGCGCCCGAGCCGGCTGGTGGTGGCCGCGCCGGTGGGCGCGCCCGATACCGTCGCCGCGCTGGAGGAACAGGTCGACGAGGTGGTATGCCTGGTGACGCCGCCGCGCTTTCGCGCGGTGGGCCAGTGGTACCGCAGGTTCGACCAGACGACCGACGAGGAAGTACAGGATCTGCTGGCGCAGGCCTGGGCGGCGACGCCCGGCCAGGAAGGCAAGCGCCGGCCCCAACCCAATCGAGAGGAGCCGACATGAAACAGATCAAGACCGACAACCGGATGGAACTGGGCGACATGGGCAAATGGATCGGCGCGGCCGCCGCCGGCGCCCTCTTGATGTATGTGTTCGACCCCGAACGCGGGCGCGCACGGCGCGCCTATGCCGCCGATGCGGTGCGCGACGCCGGCCATCATGCCGGCGACGCCGTCGGCAGCGCCCTGCGCATCGCGGCCGACCG
>NZ_JAGPWC010000084.1 GCF_018119405.1 Massilia sp. ST3
CGCGAAGGCGGGGACCCAAGTTTTCTCAGCGCACCAACAACCTATCAGCTCGCCGCCCCGCGCGGATCCTTGGTCGGCCCACCCGACCTGACCGGCCCCATCAAGATCGTCATCAGCGCCACCGCATCCTTCAGCGCGCGAATCGTATGCGGCTCCCCACCCGCCAGATACACCATTTCGTTCGGCTTGAGCGCCGTGGTGCGCCCGTGCGCATCGACCGCGAGCTCGCCTTCGAGGCAGAGGATGGTCACCTCCCCTTCCACGCGGTGCTCGGGGATCGGCCGTTCCTTCGGCACCACCAGGCGCATCAGTTCCATGTGCTCGGTCTTGACCAGGGCCACGGACGTGAAATGGGCGATGTCGTCGTCTCCGCGCTCCAGCGCGATACGTTCCCCCGATACTGCGTGTTGCAAGGCCATGTCGCCCTCCTTCCCTATCACTCGTCGACGTTCTCCGGCACTCCGCGCAGCCAGGTCACCAGCGCGAAGGCATCCTTGAATCCGCTTGCCAGCTGCGGCACCAGCTTGTCCGGCTCGTTCACGGCCAGGTCCACCTCGATCCACACGAAAAAGCTCTTCAGCTTGAGGTAGTCGACCAGGGGATGCTCCGGGTCGAAGCCTTTCGGCGGCCTCTGCAGTTTTCCTTCGTCGTGGCGCAGGTCGCCGTAGGTGGCGCGGAGATGCTTATTCTTCAACATTTTGGCGAAACCCGGCGCATCGTTGACCACGTGCTGGCGGATCGCCTTCAGGCGCGCCGCCGGCGGGATGTATTCGCCCGCGCCGAACAGCAGCTTGCCGTTGCGCTCGATGTGAAAGTAATAGGTCGGCCCTGCGCCGTCGCTCGGCTTGCGCTTGTTGTTGGGCGCGATGCCCGCCGCGAAGTGGGTTTTATAGGGCGTCTTGTCCTTGGCGAAGCGGGTGTCGCGCTGGAAGCGGAACACCGCCTTCTTCGGGTCGCAGGCCGCGATCGCCTTGTCGAACTTGGCCATCTCGCGGATCAGCTCGGCGACCGTGTCGACGAATTCGGTGCGCAGGATGTCGTAGCGCGGCTTGTTCCACAGGAACCAGGGACGGTTGTTGTTCTCGCTGAGTTCGTTCAGGTAGTGCGTCAGGTCACGCAGGTGCATGGAGTGTTCGAAAAAAAAGTTCAGGGGAGCTGGCGCGGGCGGCGGCCCACCGTCACGCCGAGGGTGGACTCGCGGCTCTTGCGCAGGATGGTCATCTGGGCCTTGGAACCAGGCGCCAGCTGGGCGATCAGGTTGAGCATGTCGTTGGTCGAGGCCACCGGCTTGCCGCCGACGGCCACCAGGATGTCGCCCGGCTGGATGCCGGCGCGGTCGGCCGGCCCGCCGCGCACCACGCCGGCGATGATCGCGCCGCTCGAGCGCGCCAGGCCGAAGCTGTCGGCCAGCTCGGGCGTGATGTCCTGGGACTCGATGCCGATCCAGCCGCGCACCACCTGGCCATGCTTGACGATGGAGTCGAGCACGGTCTTGGCGGTGGACACGGGTATCGCGAAGCCGATGCCGACCGAACCTCCGGTCTGGGAATAAATCGCGGAATTGATGCCCAGCAGGTGGCCATTGGTATCGACCAGGGCCCCGCCCGAGTTGCCGAAATTGATCGCGGCGTCGGTCTGGATGAAATTCTCGAAGTGGTTGATGTGCAGGTTGTTGCGGCCCAGCGCGGAAATGATGCCCAGGGTGACGGTCTGGCCCACGCCGAAGGGGTTGCCGATGGCCAGCACCACGTCGCCGACGCGCGCCTGCTCGGGGTCGCCCAGCACCATCACCGGCAGGTCGCGCGCGGCGATGCGGATCACCGCCAGGTCGGTTTCCGGATCGAGGCCGACGATGCGCGCCGCCACCTTGCGCCCGTCCGCCAGGCCGACCTCGATGGCGTCGGCGCCCTCGACCACGTGGTTGTTGGTCAGGATATAGCCGTCGGCACTGACGATCACGCCCGACCCCAGGCTGGCCAGCTGCTCTTCCGGGGGCATGCGGTCGCCGAAGAAGCGGCGGAAGAAAGGATCCTTCAGCAGCGGATGGGCCTGGCGCGTGGCCTTGCTGGTGAAGATGTTGACGACCGTGGGCATGGCGCGGGCGGCCGCCTCGCGATAGCTGCCGCCGGGCGCGCGCGGCGGCGCCTGCAGCATGGGCACCGGTTTGCCCGGGCTGCCCACGCTGACCGGCTCGGGTTTTCCTTCCAGCCAGGCCGGCCTGAAGGCCGCCACCACGAGGTAAACAGCGAGCGCGACGGTGACCGCCTGGGCGAACAGCATCCACAGGCGCTTGAGGACGCTGGGCTGCCGCACCGCCGGAAACTCGCCGTCTTTCATCGCCTAGCGCCTCAGTGAATCGCGGATCTCGCGCAGCAGCAGGATTTCCTCGGCCGTCTGGGCCGGCGTGGGCGAAGCTTCCGGAGCCGGCCCGCGCAGGCGGTTGATCATCTTGACCATCTGGAAGATGACGAATGCCAGCAGAATAAAGTTGAGCAATATAGTCAGGAAGTTACCATATGCCAACACTGCACCTGCCTTCTTGGCCTCCGCCAATGGTAAGTTATAGGCTTGGCCATTGAGCGGAAGGTAATAACTGGCGAAATCGAGGCCGCCGAACAGCTTGCCGATCGGCGGCATGATGATGTCCTGCACCAGCGAATCGACAATCTTGCCGAAGGCGCCGCCGATGATCACACCCACGGCCAGGTCGACCACGTTGCCGCGCATCGCAAATGTCTTGAACTCTTTCAGCATCGCCATTGGAACGCTCCCTATTGTTGTTGAGACAAGCGATTGCATGATACCGCAAGCGTTTGATGAACGGACGCCGCACCCTGTTGTCATAGTGCGGCTGGCACGGGCGTTTCGTGGAACTGTGTACCGTTGATAATTTTTTTCCAATCGGTATTGCCATTCACATATAATTTTGTGTTGCTGGAAGCTCTTTATTGATTCTTTAGTTTCGTATTTTCACGGAGTGGGGTTGGTATGAGTAATGAGAAGCAGGTCGATCCAGGCCGCCGAGGCTTGCTGGTCGCAACATGTGCGGCTGGCGGCGTAGTAGGTGTATCCACGGCGGGAGCCCTGGTCAGCACCTTCCAGCCATCCGAGCGCGCGAAAGCCGCAGGGGCGCCGGTGGAGGTCGATATTTCCGACGTCAAGCCGGGGGAAATGAAGGTGGTGGAATGGCGCGGCAAGCCGGTCTGGATCTTGCGCCGTACGCCGGAAATGATGGCCACCCTCACCAAGGTCGAAGGCGAACTCGCCGATCCGGCCTCCGAGAAGGTATTCCAGCTGCCGATGCCGGAATACGCCAAGAATCCGTATCGCGCGCGCGCCGAACACAAGGAAGTGCTGGTCACCGTGGGCATCTGCTCGCACCTGGGCTGTTCGCCCTCGTCGCGCCTGAGCTCGGGCCCGCAGCCGAACCTGCCGGACAACTGGCCGGGCGGCTTCCTCTGCCCTTGCCACGGTTCGACCTTCGACCTGTCGGCACGCGTGTTCCAGAACAAGCCGGCGCCGACCAACATGGACGTGCCGCCGTATATGTACCTCTCCGATAACAAGCTGATCATCGGCAAAGACGAGAAAGGCGAGGCATAAGAAATGGCATTCAAGGAGACAAAGCTTCCCGCAAGCGCACCGGCCGGCCACAAGGCCCTGGCCTGGGTGGACGACCGCTTCCCGCTCTCGAAGCTGTGGAACGACCAATGGGGCAAGTACTACGCGCCCAAGAATTTCAATACCTGGTATCTGTTCGGCTCGCTGGCCATGCTGGTGCTGGTGCTGCAGATCGTCACCGGCATCTTCCTGACCATGCACTACAAGCCCGACGCCAACCTGGCGTTCGGCTCGGTCGAATACATCATGCGTGAAGTCCCATGGGGCTGGCTGGTGCGTTACATGCACTCGACCGGCGCCTCGGCCTTCTTCATCGTGGTCTACCTGCACATGGCGCGCGCGCTGATGTACGGTTCCTACCGCAAGCCGCGCGAACTGATCTGGCTGTTCGGCTTCGCGATCTTCCTGTGCCTGATGGCGGAAGCCTTCTTCGGCTACCTGCTGCCATGGGGCCAGATGTCGTACTGGGGCGCCCAGGTGATCGTCAACCTGTTCGGCGCGATTCCCGTGATCGGCCCTGATTTGTCGCTGTGGATCCGCGGCGACTACGTGGTGTCGGACGCAACCCTGAACCGCTTCTTCGCCTTCCACGTCATCGCCCTGCCGCTGGTGCTGCTGGGCCTGGTGGCCGCCCACCTGATCGCGCTGCACGAAGTCGGCTCGAACAACCCGGACGGCATCGAAGTCAAGGAAAACCTGGGCCCGGACGGCCATCCGGTGGACAGCATCCCGTCGCATCCGTACTACACCGTCAAGGACATCTACGGCGTGGCCGTGTTCCTGCTGCTGTTCTCGGCCGTGGTGTTCTTCGCGCCTGAAATGGGCGGCTACTTCCTGGAATACAACAACTTCCTGCCGGCCGACTCGATGAAGACCCCGCCGCACATCGCGCCGACCTGGTACTTCACGCCCTTCTACTCGGTGCTGCGCGCCACGACCGCCGACTTCATCTACGTGCTGATGGCCGCGATCGCCGCCTACGTCGTGTTCGTCTGGCTGAAGTCGCGCCTGGCCTACCGCACCAAGATCGCCATCGCCGTGATCGGCCTGGCGATGATCGTCGGCATGCTGCTGCTGGAAGCGAAGTTCTGGGGCGTGGTCCTGTTCGGCACCTCGGTCGTGATCCTGGCCTTCCTGCCATGGCTCGACCACTCGCCGGCCAAGTCGCTGCGCTACCGTCCGAGCTGGCACAGCACCCTGTACGTGGTGTTCGCGATCGTCTTCGTGACCCTGGGCTACCTGGGCACCCAGCTGCCGACCCCGGCCTTCACGATCATCTCGCAAGTGTGCACCCTGGCCTACTTTGCGTTCTTCCTGCTGATGCCCTGGTGGAGCACCATGGGCGCATTCAAGCCGGTGCCTACCCGCGTGAGCTATGCGGCGCACTGATCGACATCAAGAGCACAAGGACATCACATGAAATTTGCGAAGAAACTGATGGCGGTCCTGGCCCTGGTGCCGGGACTGGTATTCGCCTCGGAAGGCGGCTTTCCGCTGGAACCGGCGCCCGAGCGCCACGAACTGACCTCGCTGCAGAACGGCGCCAAACTGTTCGTCAACTACTGCCTGAACTGCCACTCGGCGTCGGCGATGCGCTACAACCGCCTGCGCGACCTGGGCTTGAGCGAAGAGCAGATCAAGAACAACCTGCTGTTCTCGCAGGACAAGGTGGGCGGCATGATGACGACGGCCCTGCGCCCGGACGACGCGAAAGCCTGGTTCGGCGCGGTGCCGCCGGACCTGTCGGTGATCGCGCGCGCCAAGTCCTCGCCGGCCGGCACGGGCGCCGACTACCTGTACACCTACCTGCGCACCTTCTACAAGGACGACACCCGCCCAACTGGCTGGAACAACATGGTGGTGCCGAACGTGGCGATGCCGCACGTGATGTGGCAGCTCCAAGGTGTGCGCACGGCCAAGTTTGTCGAGGAAAAAGACCCGCATGATCCCAGCAAGATGATCCACAAGTTCGCCGGCTTCGAACAAGTGGCGCCGGGCAGCATGAGCAGCCGCGACTTCGACGCCGCGACCGCCGACCTGGTGGCCTACCTGAGCTGGATGGCCGAACCGGCCCAGGAACAGCGCAAGCGCCTGGGCGTGATCGTGCTGCTGTTCATGTCGGTCTTCGCTTTCCTGGCCTGGCGTTTGAAGGCATCGTACTGGAAAGAAGTGAAGTAATTCGCTTTCATTGCCCGGTTGGCTATAATACGGGCAATCATTTTTCGGGGTGAGACGCTTTGCGCTCACCCTTTGTTTCTTAAGGAACTATAAACCATGATGGTTCTCTACTCCGGCACCACGTGCCCGTTCTCCCAACGCTGCCGCCTGGTCCTGTTCGAAAAGGGCATGGACTTCGAGGTGCGCGACGTCGACCTGTTCAACAAGCCGGAAGACATCTCGACCATGAACCCCTACGGCCAGGTCCCGATCCTGGTCGAGCGCGAACTGATCCTGTACGAATCGAACATCATCAACGAGTACATCGACGAGCGCTTCCCGCATCCGCAGCTGATGCCGGCCGACCCGCTGATGCGCGCCCGCGCCCGCCTGATGCTGTTCAACTTCGAAAAAGAACTGTTCGTCCACGTGCACACCCTGGAAAGCGAGCGCAACAAGACCAACGACAAGAACCACGACAAGGCCCGTGCTGAAATCCGCGACCGCTTGACCACCCTGGCGCCGCTGTTCCTGAAGAACAAGTACATGCTGGGTGACGAGTTCTCGATGCTGGACGTCGCGATCGCTCCGCTGCTCTGGCGCCTGGACCACTACGGCATCGAGCTGTCGAAGACCGCGGCCCCGCTGATGAAATACGCCGAGCGCATCTTCTCGCGTCCGGCCTACATCGAGGCGCTGACCCCGTCCGAGAAGGTGATGCGCCGCTAATGGCGTAGCGGGAGGCCGAACGCCTCCCGCTTCCTTCGCCCGATACGCGCCGGAAACCGGACGCCCGCAGGGGAATCCGCTACACTGGACGCGTACATATCAGTACTCTTTTGATAACACAGCAATGGCAGAGATCTCCACCAAACCCTATCTGTTGCGCGCTATTTACGAATGGTGCACCGACAGCGGCTACACGCCTTACCTCGCGGTCAAGGTCGATGCCGCCACGACGGTGCCGATGGAATATGTGCGCAAGGGCGAGATCATCCTGAACATCAGCTACGGCGCCACGTCGGGGCTGAAGATGGACAACGACGCCATCCATTTCCGCGCGCGCTTCAACGGCGTCTCGCGCGAACTGTATATCCCGGTGCAGAACGTGCTGGCGATTTATGCGAACGAGAATGGCCAGGGGATGGCGTTCGAAGTGAACACGACCGCGTCCGAGGCGCCGTCATCCGCGCCTGCCGATGCTGCGTCGCCCTCCTTGTCGGCGGTGCCGAATGGCGCGGGCGAGCCTGCCGCGGCGCCGGAACCGGCGACCACCGGACCGGACGACGACAACGAGCCGCCCAAGAAAGGCGGGCGTCCGACGCTGACCCGCATCAAATAAGGGTATAATTGTTGCCCTAACGATCACACCGATCTTAGCCGACTTAGCTCATCAGGTAGAGCAGTTGATTTGTAATCATCAGGTGGCGGGTTCGAGTCCTGCAGTCGGCACCACTCCTCATAGTGTGAAATCGAGAAGCCCAACCACCGGTTGGGCTTTTGTTTTTTCAGCCCAGAATTTCACGCAACTTTCGCAGACTTGCAGCCTTTCCTGATCTGGGCCGTCTCGATCGCTTCGACCTCGCCTTTGAACTTCGCTACATCGGCCGCATGGTCACCGGTCAGCTTGCTTGCCGGGACCAAGGCCAGGAAGACCGTTGCGGCATCCATGTTGGCTTTCGAGTCCTGCATGGCGGAGACCTTCTGCAGCCCGGCACGGGCGTCGCTCAGGTAAGTCGAGAGTTGCACGCAGTCGATGCCGCTGTACTTTTCGTGTGAAACATAGGATGCGGCGATACTTTCCGGACGGCTTGCGCAAGCGGACAGAACGGCGACGGAAACTGCAGCGATAAACAGGTTTTTCATTTGACACCCCTTAGTTTTGTTGTCGAGAGACGGTCTTGAACGGTCTTCAGAGTCAAAAACGATGAAAAACCAAATGTTGGTTAGCCATGCTTTGATACGAATACCGATTCCAGACCAATGCACGTTTCCAAGGTTCCACACCCTGCGTATTTACAACCCCTCGGAAATCAGAATGCCTGTGATAGCAAAATCGATGCCACTTCGATAAGTAATTGATTTTTAATGTTTTTATCCTATTGCAACAAGGAATCTGTAAGTTATATCGACACCGAATGCATACTCAGAATTCCATAAGATAAACGTATGAAATCCTTGAATAGGCCCATGATGAAAAGGCATACCTTGCCTAACGTTGTATCCCCGCACCACAACCAAAAGTTTCCTTAAAAACAGCAAACCTGTGCCAAAATCCCTAATTGCAATATTTGTTTGACCGCTATTTGACCCAGTGCTATAGTCGGGTCAAAGCCAATGGTAACGTTTCCAACGTTTCAGAAAAACAATGGCGGAGAACGGAGACACGATGTCCACAGCACGCAATCTGGCCGCAGCCTGCGCCTGGCTGTGCGCCATCGCATCCGCGCCTGCAGTTCAAGCGGCGCAAGCCACCCCCAAGGCGGAAGTCATCCATTGGTGGACCTCGGGCGGCGAATCGGCGGCCGTGAAGCAGGTCGCCCAGGCCTACCGCAATGCGGGCGGCGTCTGGGTCGATACCGCGATCGCCGGCGGCGACCAGTCGCGCGCCGTCACCATCAACCGCATCGTCGGCGGCAATCCGCCCACCGCGGCCCAGTTCAACACCTCGAAGCAATTCCTCGACGTGATCGAGCAGGACATGCTCAACAACGTCGACAGCGTCGCCCGCGCCCACAACTGGGACCAGATCCTGCCCGCGCCCATCGTCGACGTGATCAAGGTCGGCGGCCACTATTACGCGGTGCCCCTGAACATCCACATGCAGACCTGGATCTGGTATTCGAAGGCCGCCTTCCAGAAGGCCGGCATTGCGAAGGAGCCGGCCAGCATGCCCGAATTCTTCGCCGCCCTCGACAAGCTGAAGGCGGCCGGCATCGTTCCCCTCGCCCACGGCGGCCAGTCCTGGCAGGAGACCATCCTGTTCTCGGCGGTGCTGGCCAACATGGGCGGGCGCGAGATGTATCTGAAAGTGCTGCGCGACCGCGACCAGGCGACCCTGAATTCGCCGGCCTTCCGCCAGATCCTGCAGACCTTCAAGCGCCTGAAGGCCTATGTCGATCCGAACTCCCCGGGCCGCAACTGGAACGACGCCACCGCCATGGTCATCAGCGGCAAGGCGGGCTTCCAGATCATGGGCGACTGGGCCAAGGGCGAGTTCACCAACGCCCAGCAGGTCGCGGGCCAGCATTACGGCTGCATCGCCGGCCTGGGCCCGGCCAGTCCCTACCTGATCCAGGGCGACGTGTTCGTCTTCCCGCGCACCGAGGACCCGGCGGTGGTGAAAGCCCAGAACCTGCTGGCCGGCGTGGTCGCCCAGCCGGAGCTGCAGGTCACGTTCAGTAAATTGAAGGGTTCGATCCCGGTGCGCACCGACGTCGACGTCTCCACGCTCGATATGTGCGCCCAGAAGGGCATCGAGATCATCAAGGACCGCTCGCGCCAGCTCGGCGTCAGTGAGGTGTATCTGACTCCGGACCAGAACGGCGCCCTGCAGGACATCCTGACGGCCTACTGGAACATGAACATCGCGGTGGAGAAGGTCCAGCGCAGCATCGCCAACGCTCTCAAATACTGACGCCATGCTCGCTCGCCGCCTGAACAAACTGACCCCGCACGCCGCACTGCTGCCGATGGCGCTGACGGTGCTGTTCGCCTATGTGGGCGCGGCGCTGTGGACCCTGCGCACCTCGTTCACCGCATCGCGCACCTTCCCCTCCGAGAAGTGGATCGGCCTGGCCCAGTACGTGCGCCTGTTCGACAACGAGCGCTGGCTGATCTCGATGAACAACCTCGCCGTATACGGCGTGCTGTTCGTCCTGGCCTGCATGCTCATCGGCCTCCTGCTGGCCGTCTTCATCGACCAGCACGTGCGCGGCGAAGGGGTGCTGCGCACGGTCTTCCTCTATCCTTATGCGATGTCCTTCATCGCCACCGGCCTGGTCTGGCAATGGCTGCTCACGCCCGGCAACGGCATCGAGGGCGCGATCCGTCAGCTGGGCTTCACGGACTTCCGCTTCGAGTGGATCATCGACCAGGACATGGCGGTCTACACGATCGTCATCGCCACCGTGTGGCAGGCCTCCGGCCTGGTGATGGCGCTGATGCTGGCCGGCCTGCGCGGCATCGATCCCGAAATCTGGAAGGCGGCGCGCCTGGACGGCATTCCGCCCTGGCGCGTGTACCTGTCGATCGTGCTGCCGATGCTGGGGCCGACGATCGCCACCGTGTTCCTGCTGCTGTCCACCGCTGTAGTCAAGCTCTACGACGCAGTGGTCGCCATGACCCAGGGCGGTCCGGGCATCGCCAGCGAGGTGCCGGCCAAGTTCATCATGGATCACCTGTTCCTGCGCTCGAACATCGGCCTGGCCTCGGCCGGCGCGGTGACGATGCTGATCCCGGTGCTGGCCGTGCTGGCGCCCTATGCCTATGCCCGCGCCAGGAGGCAGCACGCATGAACCACTCGAGCGCACCCGCCATGGCCGCAGCCCTGCCTTCTTCGCCCGATACGGTCCGCCCACGCCGGCGCCGCATGAACGCCGCGCGCATCGGCGTCTATGCCTTCCTGTTCGGCGCGGCGCTGTTCTTCCTGCTGCCGCTGTACGTGATGATCACCACCTCGTTCAAGACGATGGACGAGATCCGCATGGGCAGCGTGCTGGCCCTGCCGCTGCAGGCGACCCTGGACCCGTGGCGCAGCGCCTGGGACCAGGTCAGCGGCGGCTTCTGGAATTCGGTGGCAATCACCGTGCCCTCTACCTTGCTGCCGATCCTGATCGGCGCCGTCAATGGCTACGCCCTGTCGTTCTGGCGCCCGCGCTTCGCCAACCTGCTGTTCGGGGTGCTGATGGCCGGCGCCTTCATCCCGGTGCAGGTGATGATCTATCCGCTGGTGTGGATGATGGCCAAGGCCGGGCTGTTCGGCTCCCTGCCCGCCATCGTGCTGGTGCACTGCATCTTCGGCATGCCGGTGATGACCCTCCTGTTCCGCAACTACTATGCCTCGGTGCCGCACGAGCTGTTCCAGGCCGCGCGGGTCGACGGCGGCGGCTTCTGGCGCATCTTCCTGCAGGTGATGCTGCCGATGTCGCTGCCCATCATCGTGGTGGCGGCGATCATGCAGGTGACGGGCGTGTGGAACGACTACATCCTGGGCCTGGTGTTCGCGGGGCGCGACAACCTGCCGATGACGGTCCAGCTCAACAACGTGATCAACACCACCACCGGCACGCGCCTGTACAACGTGAACATGGCCGCGACCATCCTGACGGCGGCGCTGCCGCTGGCGATTTACTTCATCTCCGGACGCTGGTTCGTGCGCGGCATCGCCGCCGGCGCCGTGAAAGGCTGAACGCATGTCGAACGTCCATCTGCGCAAACTGTGCATCACCCGCGGCGGCAACGAGATCATCCGCGACCTCGACCTGCAGGTGGAGCCGGGCGAGTTCCTGGTCCTGCTCGGGCCTTCGGGCTGCGGCAAGTCGACCCTGCTGCACAGCATCGCCGGCCTGATCGACCTGTCCGGCGGCGCGATCGAGATCGGCGGGCGCGACATGAGCTACGCCGACCCGAGCGAGCGCGGGATCGGCATGGTGTTCCAGTCGTATGCGCTGTACCCGACCATGACGGTCGAGAAGAACATGTCCTTCGGCCTGCGCATCGCGGGCGCGCCCAAGGCCGAGATCCAGCGCCGCGTGGGGCGCGCCGCCGCCATGCTGCAGCTCGACGCCCTGCTCGACCGCAAGCCGGCCCAGCTCTCCGGCGGCCAGCGCCAGCGCGTGGCGATCGGGCGCGCGCTGGTGCGCGAGGCCGGCGTCTACCTGTTCGACGAACCGCTGTCGAACCTGGACGCCAAGCTGCGCACCGAGCTGCGGCGCGAACTGAAGATGCTGCACCAGACGCTGGGTTCGACCATGATCTACGTGACCCACGACCAGGCCGAGGCGATGACCCTGGCCACCCGCATCGTGGTGATGCAGGGCGGGCGCATCCAGCAGATAGGCACCCCGTGCGAGGTCTACGAGCGTCCCGCGAACCGTTTCGTGGCGGGCTTCCTGGGTTCGCCCTCGATGAACTTCATCGAGGGCGAGGTCGACATCCACGGGCGCTTCTGCGCCGGAACGCTCGTGCTTCCGCTCCTGGACACCGGCGCCCTGCCCGGCGCGGCGACCCTGGGCGCGCGTCCCGAGCACCTGCAGATCCGCGACGACGGCCCGCTCGAGGCCATGGTCACCCTGGTGGAGCCGATGGGGAACCACCAGGTGGTCTGGCTCGATTGCGGCGGGCTCGCCTTATCCAGCCTGGTGCACGAGCCGCGCTCCATGGCCGCGGGCCAGCGGGTGCGCTTCGCGATCGATGCAAGCCGGGTATCGCTGTTCGATCCGGCCAGTGGCCACAGCATGTAAAGACAAGTGCCGTGGAAACAAAGATGCAGTATGCTTCGGTGTTGTTTGAATAACTCAACAGGAAACGGTCAGTGGCGACTATCAAGGATGTAGCGCGTCTTGCAGGGGTGGGCCTCGGCACCGCCTCGCGCGTGGTCAGCGGCAAGGGCTCGGTGTCGCCGGCCACGCTGGAGCGCGTGCGCAAGGCGATCGACGAGCTGGGCTTCCGCCCGTCGCACGCCGCGCGCGCCCTGCTGTCGGGCACAAGCCGCATGATCGGCGTTTACATTCCGGCCCTGAGCGGCACCTTCTACACGCCCATCCTGCAGATCATCGATACCGAGCTGCGCGCCGCCGGCCTGCACATGGTGGTGGCCTTCGGCGTGGGCCTGGGCGATGCGCGCCGCCAGGCGGTCGAGGGCATCGAGTTCCTCATCGAGCGCGGCTGCGACGGCCTGATCATGATGACCAGCGCCCTGCTCGACGAGGACATCGCCGCCCTCGGCGTCAAGAAGCACCAGCTGGTGGCCCTGAACCACGAATTCAACAACGTTCCGGAGCAGTGCTTCACGGTCGACCACGCGCTGGGCGGACGCCTGGCCGCGCGCACCCTGCTCGACTACAAGCACCGCGACATCGCCATCATCGCCGGCCCGGCGGCGCTGGCCGACAACGTGGCCCGTATCGACGGCTTCATGGGCGAGCTGGCGAGCGAGGGCATCGATACCAGCAAGATCTGGGTGGCCGAGAGCGACTTCTCGCCCGCCGGCGGCTGGGCCGCGGCCAAGGAACTGATCGAATCCGGCACGCCGTGCAGCGCCCTGTTCTGCGCCAACGACGAGATGGCGGTGGGCGCCCTGTCCTATTTCCAGGAGGCCGGCATCAGCGTGCCGCGCGACCTGTCCGTGATCGGCTACGACGACACCGAAAGCGCGGCCTTTTCGGCGCCGCGCCTGACCTCCGTCCACATGCCCTGGCGCGAAATGACCCTGAATGGCCTGAACATGCTGCTCAACCGCTGCTACGACCTGCAGCGCCCTGTGTCGCGCACCTTCCCGGTGAGCGTGACCCTGCGCGCCTCGCTGGCCAAGGCGCCCAGCACACGGAAGAAGAAATCATGAGCGCGCCCGGGGTTGCGACCCTGCGGCCGCTTGCCGGCCATTTTTTTGTCGCCGGATTGGAAAGCTTTCCATTAGAATGTCCGAATAACGCTTTTATTGAAGTGAGACCATGACCACTGCCAACCGCCCCGAGCCTGCAGCCCCAGCGCGCAGCGATTTCGCCTCCGACTTCCTGTGGGGCTGCGCCACATCGTCCTACCAGATCGAGGGCGCCGGCGCGGTCGACGGCCGGGTTGAATCGATCTGGGACCGCTTCGCCGCCACGCCCGGCAAGGTGCGCGACGGCTCCAACGGCTCGGTCGCCTGCGACCACTACCACCGCTGGCCGGAGGACTTCGACATCGGCCGCGACATGGGCCTGAACGCCTACCGCTTCTCGATCGCCTGGCCGCGCATCTTCGGTGAAGTAGGCGGCAAGCCGAACGAGAAAGGCCTGGATTTCTATTCTCGCCTGGTGGACGGCATGCTGGAACGCGGCCTGCAGCCCTGGGCCACGCTGTATCACTGGGACCTGCCGCAGTACCTGCAGGACCGCGGCGGCTGGGCCAAGCGCGAGACGGTGGACGCCTTCCTGGAATTCGCGGATGCGATGACGCGCCGCCTGGGCGACAGGGTCAAGCACTGGATCACCCACAACGAACCCTGGTGCACGGCCATCATCGGCAACTTCGAGGGCTGGCATGCGCCGGGCAATACCGATTTTAAAACCGCGCTCCAGGTCGCGCACCACGTGCTGCTCTCGCACGGCAAGGCGGTGCCGCTGATCCGCGCCAACGTGCCGGACGCGCAAGTCGGCATCGCGCTCAGCCTGCACCCGCTGCGCGCCGCCAGCAACCAGCCCGAGGACCTGGCCGCGATGGAGCGCCACGACGGCCTGCGCTACCGCTGGTTCCTCGACCCGCTGCACGGCCGCGGCTATCCGCAGGCCATCCTGGACTATATCGGCGAAGCCGCGCCGACGGTCCTGCCGGGCGACCTGGACGCGATCGCGGTCGAGACCGACTTCCTGGGCGTGAACTACTACTTCCCCGAGACCATCGCCAACGCGCCGGGCCATGCGCCGCTGGACGCCAAAGTGCTGCCGCCGGGCGAAGTCGAGACCACCGCGATGGGCTGGGAAGTCTCGCCGCAAGGCCTGGCGGAGCTGCTGGTGCGCATCGAGCAGGACTACCACCCGGGGCCGATCTACATCACCGAGAACGGCTCCTGCTACGAGGACAGCGTGGATGCGAACGGCGAGATCGAGGATACCGGGCGCCGCCACTACCTGATGCGCCACCTGTCCACCCTGAAGTCGGCCATCGCCGACGGCGTGCCGGTGAAAGGCTACTTCGCCTGGAGCCTGCTCGACAACTTCGAATGGGCGGAAGGCTACCTGCGCCGTTTCGGCCTGACCCACATCGACTACGACACCCAGCAGCGCCGGCTGAAGAGCAGCGGCAAGTGGTACCGCTCCTTCCTGCGCCAGGAATAACCCCACACTTCGCGAGACCGACCCATGACACCCAAGCTTCGTTCCCTCGTGCTGGCCCTTGCAATCGCCCTCCCCGCGCACGCCATCCAGGCCGCCGCCCCCACGGCCGCCTGGCCGAAGATCGCCAGCGCCATCAAGCACGACGCCGCGCTCGAGAAGCGGGTCGCCGAGATCGTCGGCAAGATGACCCTGGCCCAGAAGATCGGCCAGATGACCCAGCCCGAGATCAAGGCCGCGACGCCGGCCGATGTGACGCGCTACTACCTCGGTTCGGTGCTGAACGGCGGCGGCAGCTGGCCGAACAATAACAAGCATGCGAGCGCGAAGGAGTGGCTGGCGCTGGCCCAGGCTTATCACGAGGCCTCGATGAAGACCGACATGGCGGTCAAGGTGCCGGTGATCTGGGGTACGGACGCGGTCCATGGTCACAACAACGTGCCGGGCGCCACCCTGTTCCCGCACAATATCGGCCTGGGCGCGGCGCGCAATCCCAAGCTGGTGCGCGAGATCGGCGCCGCCACCGCCAAGGCGGTGCGCGCCACCGGCATCGCCTGGGTGTTCGGCCCGACCCTGGCCGTGGTGCGCGACGACCGCTGGGGGCGCACGTATGAAAGCTATGCGGAAGACCCGGCCGTGGTGAAGAGCTATGCGGGCGAATACGTGAAGGGCATGCAGGGTGCGTTCAAGAGCGACGCCAACACGGTGGCCACCGCCAAGCACTTCATCGGCGACGGCGGAACCGAGAACGGCAAGGACCGCGGCGTGACCAAGGTCAGCGAAGCCGAGCTGCTGGGCATCCATGGCCAGGGCTACCTCAGCGCCCTGGGCGCGGGCGCCCAGACCGTGATGGCCTCGTTCAACAGCTGGACCGATACGGCAACGGGCGTCGAGCACGGCAAGCTCCATGGCAGCAAGGTGGCGCTGAACGACATCCTGAAGGACAAGATGGGTTTCGACGGCTTCGTGGTCACCGACTGGAACGGCATCGGCGAGGTGGCCGGCTGCCGCAACGACAGCTGTCCGCAGGCGATCAATGCCGGCATCGACATGATCATGGTGCCGGACGACTGGAAAGCCTTCATCGCCAACACCATCAAGCAGGTGGAAAGCGGCGAGATTCCGATGGCACGCATCGACGACGCCGTCACCCGCATCCTGCGCGTCAAGCTGCGCGCCGGCCTGTTCGGCAAGAGCCCGGCCCAGAACGCCCACGCCGGCAAGGACGAGGCGATGCAGGCGCGCGCCTTGGCGCGCCAGGCGGTGCGCGAGTCGCTGGTGCTGCTCAAGAACGAAGGCCCGGCGCTGCCGCTGGCGCGCGGCAAGAAGCTCCTCGTGGTGGGCAAGAGCGCGGACGATTTATCGAACCAGACCGGCGGCTGGTCGCTCACCTGGCAGGGCACGGCCAATACCAATGCCGACTTCAAGCACGCCGACACCATCCTGGCCGGCATCCGCGAAGCGGCCGGCGCCGCCAACGTCAGCTACAGCCTGGACGCCAAAGACGTCGATGTGACCCAATTCGACGCGGTGATCGCCGTCATCGGCGAGCGCCCGTATGCGGAAGGCGACGGCGACATCGGCCCGTCCGGCACCCTGCGCCACAGCAGCCGCTATCCGGAAGACCTGGCCGTGCTGCGCGTGGTCGCCGGCAAGGGCAAGCCGGTGATCACGGTGATGGTGTCGGGCCGCCCGCTGTACGCCAATGACTTGCTGAATCTGTCCGACACCTTCATCGCGGCCTGGCTACCGGGCTCCGAGGGCAAGGGCGTGTCCGACCTGCTGGTGGCGGGCGCCAAGACCTACGATTTCCGCGGCAAGCTGCCCTTCTCCTGGCCGAAGTCGGCCTGCCAGACCCGCCTGAACGTGGGCGACAAGGACTACGCGCCGCTGTTCGCCTACGGCTACGGCTTGAACAAGGCCAGCCGCTCGCGGCTGGGCAAGCTGGACGAGTCCATCCCGGCGGGGGGTTGCGGCGTGAGCAATACCTATCCGGTGTTCAGCCAGGCCGACCGCGCCAGCTTCCCGCTGGCGATCCGCAGCGGCCAACAGCGTACCGTGCTGGGCGCCGACCTGAACGCCAGCTTCGCGCTGCCGGGAATCACGGTCACCACCTCGCAGGTGAACACCCAGCAGGACGCCAAGCTGGTGAGCTGGACCGGCCCGGCGAGCTTCGAGGCGCGCGGCGCGCGTCCGATGGCGCTGCCGCCGGCCGCCGGCGACAAGGCGGCGCTGCGTTTCGACACCATCGTGCAGGCGGCGCCCGCCGGCAAGGTGACGATGGCGATGCAGGGCGCCACGATCGATGCGACCGCGCTGTTCAAGCGCCTGGCCGGCAAGGGCAAGCAGAGTGTCAAGATTCCGCTGGCCTGCTTCGCTGGTGTGGACCTGGCCAAGGTCGACACGCCCTTCAGCATCGCCAGCGACGCGGCCTTCGCAGCGGCCTTCACCAATATCGAGATCGCCGGCGGCGCGGCCCTGGAGGCGGACGCGGTGCGCTGCGAGGAACTGCGATGAGCGCATTGCGCCTGCTGGCCGACATCGGCGGCACCAATGCCCGCTTCGCGCTGGAATCCGGCGCCGGCCTGCTCGATGTCGAAGTGCTGGCCTGCGCGGACTACCCGACCCTGGGCGGCGCGATGCGCGCCTACCTGGACAACGCGCGCGGGCGCGGCCTGGCGGTCGACACGGTGCGCCATGCGGCGCTCGCCATCGCCAATCCGGTCGAGGGCGACGAGGTCAGGATGACCAATCACCACTGGAGCTTCTCGATCGAGGCCCTGCGCCGCGCCCAGGATCTGACGACCCTGCTGGTGGTGAACGACTTCGCCGCGCTGGCGATGTCGCTGCCGCACCTGGCGCCGGAACAGCGCCAGCGCATCGGTGGCGGCGTCGAGCTGGCGAACCGCCCGATCGGCCTGATCGGCCCGGGGACCGGCCTGGGTGTATCCGGGGTGATCCCGGCTGGCCAGCGCTGGATCCCGCTGGCCGGCGAAGGCGGCCATGTCAGTTTTTCGCCCGCCAACCGCGAGGAGGTGGCGATCCTGGAAGCCCTGTGGGACGAGTTCGGCCATGTGTCGGCCGAGCGCCTGCTGTCGGGCATGGGCCTGGAGCTGATCCACTGGGCGCGCACCGGCAAGCGCATCGCCGCGCCGGAGATCACCGGCGCCGCGCTGGACGGCCGCTCGGGCGACTGCGCTGGAACGGTCGAGACCTTCTGTGCGATACTTGGCAGTGTCGCCGGCAACGTCGCCCTCACCCTGGGCGCTACCGGCGGCATGTACATCGGCGGCGGCATCGTGCCGCGCCTCGGCAGCCTGTTTACCCAATCGGCCTTCCGCGCGCGTTTCGAAGACAAGGGACGCCTGGGATCCTACCTGGCGCGTATCCCGACCTACCTGATCACCGAGCAGTATCCCGCGCTGCGCGGCGTGTCGGCCATGCTGGCCGACCACGTCGCCAGCCTGCCATAACCACGGAGACACCATGCAGAACACCGTACCCAACCCCACCCTCTCGGCGGCGGCCGACGGGGAGCACAACCCGCACACCGGCGCGCTGGTGGTCGTCACCATCCTGTTCTTCATGTGGGGCCTGCTGACGTCGCTGAACGACGTCCTGATTCCGCACCTGAAATCGATCTATACCCTCACCTACCTGCAGGCGATGCTGGTGCAGCTGTGCTTCTTCGGCGCCTACTTCATCGTCTCGCTGCCGGCCGGCGCCCTGATCCGCCGCATCGGCTACCAGAACGGCGCCGTCACCGGCCTGATGATCGCCGCCGCCGGCTGCGCCCTGTTCTACCCGGCTTCGCAAGGCGGCTACGGCCTGTTCCTGTTCGCCTTCTTCGTGCTGGCGAGCGGCATCACCATCCTGCAGGTGGCGGCCAACCCCTATGTCACCGTGCTCGGCCCGGCGCGCACCGCGTCCAGCCGCCTGACCCTGACCCAGGCCTTCAATTCGCTCGGCACCACCGTGGCGCCGGCCCTGGGCGGCATCCTGATCCTGTCGGCCGCCACCCTCGGCGCCGACCAGCTGGCTGCCATGTCCGCCGCCGACCAGGCCGCGTACAAGGCCACCGAAGCGGCGGCCGTGCAAGGCCCCTACCTGGGCCTGGCGGCGGCGCTGGCGCTGCTGGCGGTGCTGTTCGCAGTGGCCAAGCTGCCGAAGATCAGCCATGACGACAGCACGGTCGCGACCGATGGCAAGGGCGGCGCCCTGGCCTACCGCCACCTGGTGCTGGGCGCGCTGGCGATCTTCCTCTACGTGGGCGCGGAAGTCAGCATCGGCAGCTTCCTGATCAACTTCCTGGGCGAGAGCCACATCGCGAGCCTGAGCCACGCGGACGGCGCCCAGTACGTCAGCCTGTACTGGGGCGGCGCCCTGGTCGGCCGCTTCATCGGCTTCGCCGTGATGCGCTACGTCAGCCCGGGCAAGACCCTGGCCGTGAACGCGCTGGGCGCGATCCTGCTGGTGCTGCTGGCGACCTTCGGCGAAGGCAAGCTGGCGATGTGGGCGATCCTGGCGGTGGGACTGTGCAATTCCATCATGTTCCCGACCATTTTCAGCACCGCGCTGCACGGGCTGGGCAAGTACACCGGCCAGGGGTCGGGCATCCTGTGCATGGCGATCGTGGGCGGCGCGGTGGTGCCGTTTGTCCAGGGCATGTTCGCGGACACCATCGGCCTGCAGCCGTCCTTCCTGGTGCCGGCGGTGTGCTATTTGTTCATCATGTACTTTGGTGTGAAGTATGCGAACCTGCATCGCCAGAAGGTGACGGTGGAGTGAGCGTAGGGTCGGGGGGGCGGGCCCCCCCCCCCGGGGGGGGGGGCGGGAAAAAAGCGGGGCGGGGGATAACAATGG
>NZ_JAGPWC010000085.1 GCF_018119405.1 Massilia sp. ST3
TCGGCGTGGCGCGCGACACCCCGGACTACGCGGCGCTGCAGGTCATGAACGGCGCGCTGGGCGGCATGTTCTCGAGCCGGCTCAACAACAGCCTGCGCGAGACCAAGGGCTATACCTATGGCGTCTACTCGGGCTTCCGCTACGACCGCACGCCCGGCCCCTTCGTCATTGCCGGCAGCTTCGAGCGCGACGCCACCGGCGCCTCGGTGCGCGAGATCCTGCGCGAGGTGGGCGCCATGCGCGAGCATCCCCTGCCCGCGGACGAGCTGGCGGCGGCGCGCGACGCCCAGCTGCTGTCGCTGCCCGGCCAGTTCGAGACCGGCAGCGAGGTCGGCGCCAGCCTGGCCGAGCTGTTCGTCTACGGCCTGCCGGCCGACTGGTACGCCGGCCTGCCGCGCCGCTTCGCGCAGGTCGACGCGGCGCAGGTGCAGGAAGCCGCGCGCAAGCACCTGGCGCCGGAGAAGATGATCGTGGTCGCCGTCGGCGACCGCAAGAAGATCCTGCCGCAGCTGCAGTCCCTGGCGCTCGGTGCGCCGGAGGTCCGCGACGATGACGGCCAGCTGACAGGGAAACAGCAGTAAGGGCCTGCGCAAAATCCGGGCGAACGCGGACCGTTGCGCAGACGCCTAAGGATTACAAAGGATTACAAATGCCTTCGCTAAAAGCTTGCATGGCCCCGGATTTGGCAGGATGATGAAATCGCCGGTGAAGGACGAGTCCACCGGTGACAAGGGGGCACGCCATGCACAGGTTCTTGTTTGCGACCGGGATCGAAGGCAGTTATCCGGTCGTCGCCGGGCGCGACGGCGCCTCCCGGCGCATCGATGAAATGGAAAAGACTGGCCACTACCAGCACTGGAAAGAAGACATGCGCCTGGTCAGCGCGCTCGGCATCGACGCCCTGCGCTACGGCCCGCCCTACTACCGGGTGCACCAGGGGCCGGGCCGGTACGACTGGAGCTTCACAGACGAGGTGTTCGCCGAAATCCGCGAGCGCGGCATCAAGCCTATCGTCGACCTCTGCCATTTCGGCCTGCCCGACTGGCTGGGCGACTTTCAAAATCCCGAGTTCGCCCCCTTCTTCGCCGAGTACGCCGACGCCTTCGCGCGGCGCTATCCCTGGGTCGAGCTGTACACCCCGATCAACGAGATCTACATCACCGCCAAGTTCTCGGCACATGAGGGCCTGTGGAACGAGCGCCTGTCCTCGGACCGCGCCTTCGTCACGGCCATCCGGCACCTGGCCAGGGCCAACATCCTGGCGACCGAAGCGATCATGCGGGTCCAGCCGAACGCCAAGTTCGTGCAGAGCGAATCGTCTGAATACTTCCATCCCAGCGGGCCCGAAGCTATGGAGGTGGCGCGGCACATGAACGAGCTGCGCTTCCTGGCCCTGGACCTGACCTACGGCCACGACGTGAGCGGCCGCATGTACGAATACCTGTTCGACCACGGCATGACGCGCGCCGATTACCACTTCTTCCTCAACCGCAGCGTCAAGCCGGTGTGCATCATGGGGAACGACTACTACGCCACCAACGAGCACCTGATCTACCCGGACGGCAAGACCCACGCCTGCGAGATGTTCGGCTACTACGTGATCACCCAGCAGTACTACCACCGCTACCGCATCCCCGTGATGCACACCGAGACCAACAACCGCGACGCCAACAACGGCGAAAAGGATGCGCGCGCCTGGCTCGAGAAGCAATGGTCCAACCTGATCCGCCTGAAGACCGACGGCGTCCCCATCCTCGGCTTCACCTGGTACAGCCTGGTGGACCAGGTGGACTGGGACAGCGCGCTCACCGATGACGCCGGCAACGTCAACCAGTACGGCTTGTGCGACCTGGAGCGCAATGTGCGGCCGGTGGGCGAGGCGTATCGCAACCTGATCCATACCTGGCGGCACCGGGTGGGGAATGAATTCATTTGCCTGCATTAGGGCCTTGCTCACCTGATTGCGACCGTTAGCCCCAAACCGTCGCACCGGCCTGCGCCGATGCGACGGTCTTGGACATCGTCTACCCGGACGGCAGCACCTTCGTGTGCGAGATGTTCGGCTACTACGTGATCACCCAGCAGTACTACGACCGCTACCGCATCCCCGTGATGCACACGGAAACCAACAACCGCGACGCCGGCAACGGCGAGAAGGATGCGCGGGTCTGGCTCGAGAAGCAGTGGTCGAACCTGCTGCGCCTGAAGTCCGGCGGCGTGCCCATCCTGGGCTTCACCTGGTACAGCCTGATCGACCAGGTCGACTGGGACAGCTCGCTCGCCAACGATGCCGGCAACGTCAACCGCTACGGCCTGTGCGACCTGGAGCGCCGGGTGCGCCCGGTGGGCGAGGCCTACCGCGACCTGATCCACACTTGGAAGCACCGGATCAGCAACGACTTCATCTGCCTGCGCTAGCGGCAGGTCCGGAAGCCCACGAACATGTCGCTGCGCTGCGGCGCATAGAAGTTGCGGAAGGCGGCCGAACGCAGGCGCTCCGGGGTTGCGAAGGAAGCGCCGCGCAGCGCCTGGTGGGTTCCGAAATACGGCGCCGAATAGTCGCGGTAGGCATCGGCCGCGAAACCCGGGTAGGCGGCGAAGGGCGACGCGGTCCATTCCCACAGTTCGCCCCAGCGAAAGCCGGGATGCGCGGCCGCCCGCACCCATTCGGCTTCGCTCGGCAGGCGGCGCCCGGCCCAGGCGCAATAGGCCTGCGCCTCGTGCAGGCAGACATGGCGCACCGGTTCGTCAAGCGCCAGCGGCACGGGCTGGCCGAAGCGCAGCACATACCAGGCGTCTCCTTCGCGCCGCCAGCCGCGCGGCGCCTGCGCGCCCTGCTGCGCCAGCCATGCCCGCCCGGCCTCGGTCCAGAGGCGGGCATCGCGGTAGCCGCCGGCGGCGGCAAAGCGGGCGTACGCGGCGTTGCTCACCAGCGCGGCGTCGATGGCGAAAGGCGCCAGCTCCACGGCATGCGCCCACTTCTCGTTGTCGAAGACGAAGCCGGCGCCGGGCCGGCTGCCCAGCTCGACGACGCCGCCGTCGATGCGCAGTTCGTCCGCGGCAGCCGCCGCAGCCGATCCGGCATCCGCCATGCCCGGCTGTCCGGGCCAGGACAGGCCCAGTGTCTGCAAGGTGTAGGCATAGGCTTCGCCGTGCATGTCTTCGTGCGCCAGGACCAGGCGGTAGAAATACAGTGCGGCGTCCTCGTCTCCTTCCCTGCCCAGGCTTGCCAGCACCCCGTCGAGCACGGCGCGGCAGTAGGCCTTGATCTCGTCCGCCGGCGGCAGGCCGAGCGACCAGCGCGCGTCGTGGGCGATGCTGCCGGAATCGAACCAGGCGTCGCTGCCGGCCAGCAGCGAAGGCCGCAAGGCCGATCCCGGGGCGCTCGAGCGTGCGCCGCGCAGGATGTACCACTCGGCGAACCAGGCGATATGCCCCAGCTCCCACAGCGGCGGATTGACGATGGGCAGCAAGGGAACATTCGCGGGCGCATCCATGCCGGCCTCGGCGAAGCGATCGAAGAAGGCCAGCGTACGGGCGCGGGCGTCTTCCAGCGCCCTTGCCAGTGCCTCCGGTGCAGCGGTTCGAAACGACGCTTTCATCGCACTCTTCCAGAAGAGGGGTCGACACCCTCGGACAGCCATTATCGCCCCCGCCCCGGCAAAGCACCAGCCGGGAGTTCCGCGC
The DNA here is from genome assembly GCF_018119405.1 of Massilia sp. ST3. GTDB lineage: Bacteria > Pseudomonadota > Gammaproteobacteria > Burkholderiales > Burkholderiaceae_D > Telluria. The sequence goes on from NZ_JAGPWC010000085.1 coordinate 3,688, forward strand.
GCACGCCACGCTTGCCGCTTGCCGCACATTGATCTAACATGTGAACAAATCTTCACATGTTAAATATGTCCGCACATCACGACCACGCCATCCTGGCCGAGGCGCCGCCGGCGGAAGCGATCGACCAGCTGGCCGACCTCTTCCACCTGCTGGGCGACCCCACCCGCCTGCGCATCGTACTGGCCTGCCTGGCCCAGCCGACCGCAGTGGGCGACATCGCCGGCCTGCTCGCGCTGTCCAGTTCCCTGGTCAGCCACCACCTGCGCCTGCTGCGCGCCGCCCGCGTCCTCAAGGCCGAGCGCCAGGGCAAGCAGGTGTTTTATTCGGCCGCCGACGCCCACATCAGCAGCCTGCTCACCAACATGTTCGAGCACATCGCCGAGCCCGCCAACGGAATGGATCCATGAAGCACGACCACCATCACAGCCACGATCACGAGCACGACCACGATCACCACGCGCACCACCACGGGCTCGGCCACCATCACCACCACCTGCCCGACCCCGAGGGCAACGGCCGCGCCTTCGCCCTGGCGATCGCGGTCAACACCCTGTTCGTGGCGATCGAGTTTACCTACGGCTTCATCGCCCACTCGACGGCGCTAATGGCCGACGCCGGCCACAACCTGTCGGACGTGCTCGGCCTGCTGCTGGCCTGGGGCGCGGCCCTGCTGACCAAAAGCAAGCCGCACGGCCGCTACACCTACGGCCTGCGCGGCTCGACCATCCTGGCGGCGCTGGCCAATGCGGTGCTGCTGCTGGTGGCCTGCGGCGCCATCGCCTGGGAAGCCGTGCAGCGCTTCGCCGAACCGGCGCCGGTGGCTGGCGCGACGGTGTCGGTCATCGCGGCGATCGGGGTCGCGATCAACGGCTTCTCGGCCTGGCTGTTCATGAAGGGCGCCAAGGACGACCTGAACGTGCGCGGCGCCTACCTGCACATGGCGGCCGACGCCGCGCTGTCACTGGGCGTGGTGGTCTCGGGCCTGGTGATCATGTCCACCGGCTGGCGCTGGATCGACCCGGCGGTGAGCCTGGTGATCGTGGTGGTGATCGTGGCCGGCACCTGGTCGCTGCTGCGCGAATCGGTGCAGCTGTCGATGGCGGCGGTGCCGCCCTCGGTGGACGCGGGGAAGGTGAAAGGCTTCCTGGCGAAGTGGCCGGGCGTGAGCGAGGTGCACGACCTGCACATCTGGGCCATGAGCACCACCGAGACCGCGCTGACGGCGCATGTGGTGATGCCGGGCGGGTATCCGGGGGACGGGGTGCTGGACGATATCGTCCAGCATTTACGGGAGGATTTCGGGATTCACCACTGCACCTTGCAGGTGGAGGAAGGGACGACGCATCATCATTGTGCGTTGAGGGAGCATGCGCATTGATGCGCTAGTGGTGCGCGGCGAACTTGGGTCCCCGCCTTCGCGGGGATGACGTTATTAGAAGACGCGTGAGAGTCGAGCGAACGACTTCGGAAACCTGCGTTAAAACGTCATACCGGCGAAGGCCGGGATCCAAGTTTGCCAGCAGCCCCGCAGCCTTCAACCCGCCAGATTCGCATACAACGCCGTACTCAAATACCGCTCCCCAAACGAGGGAATAATCGTCACGATCAGCTTCCCGGCGTTCTCCGGCCTTCTCGCCACCTGGATCGCCGCCCACAGCGCCGCGCCCGAGGAAATCCCGACCAGCAGCCCTTCTTCCCTGGCCGCCGCGCGCGCCGTCTCGAAGGCGTCCTCGTTCTTCACCATGACGACCTCGTCGTAGGCGCGGGTGTCGAGCACCTGGGGCACGAAGCCCGCGCCGATGCCCTGGATCGGGTGCGGCCCCTTGGTGCCCCTGGACAGCATCGGCGAAGCCTCCGGCTCCACCGCGATCGCCCGGAAACCGGGCTTGCGCGCCTTGATCACCTCGCTTACGCCGGTGATCGTGCCGCCCGTGCCCACGCCCGCGACCAGGATGTCGACCTTGCCGTCGGTGTCGCGCCAGATTTCCTCGGCGGTGGTGCGGCGGTGCACCTCGGGGTTGGCGGGATTGTTGAACTGCTGGGGCATGAAGTTGCGCGGGTCGGCAGCCACCAGCTCCTCGGCGCGGCGGATCGCGCCCAGCATGCCTTCGCTGCCGGGCGTGAGCACCAGCTCGGCGCCGTAGGCGCGCAGCAGCATGCGGCGCTCGTTGCTCATGGTTTCGGGCATCACCAGCTTGCAGCGGTAACCGCGCGCGGCGCACACCATCGCGAGCGCGATGCCGGTGTTGCCGCTGGTGGGTTCGACGATGGTGGTGTCGGGGCCGATCAGCCCTGCCGCCTCGGCCGCCTCGATCATGGCCAGGCCGATGCGGTCCTTGACGCTGTGCGCGGGATTGTGGAACTCGAGCTTGCCGACGATCTCGGCGCCGCTGCCGGCGGCCAGCTTGCGGATACGTACCAACGGGGTGTTGCCGATCAGCTCAGTGACATCGTTCGCGATTCTCATCCTGCCAGCCCTCCGGTTGTCGAGTTCAGTAAACTTACTTTACATCCATCAGTTCCACGTCGAAGATCAGGTCGGCATCCGGCGGAATCACGCCGCCGGCGCCGCGCTTGCCATAGGCCAGGGCGCTGGGGATGATCAGGGTGCGCTTGCCGCCCACCTTCATGCCGGCCACGCCCTGCTCCCAGCCCTTGATGACGCGGCCCGCGCCCAGCTGGAACTCGATCGGCGTGCGGCCGGCGTCGAGCGAGGAGTCGAACTTGCGGCCGCGCTGCTTGGGCGCCAGCGGCTTGTGCAGCCAGCCGGTGTAGTTGACGGCGACATTGCTGCCGAGGGTGGCTTCCTTGCCCTTGCCGACCACGCGGTCGACGATCTCGACCTGGGGCGCGGGCGTGGCGGGAACGGCGGGGGGTTCAGCTTGGACCGGCTGCGTGGGCTGCGCCTCGGTTGCCGGGCTAGGGGGCGTGACCGGCGGGGACGCCGGCTGCTGCTGTTCCGGCGGCGGCTGGGTGGCCGGCTTGCCCGCCTCCTGCTGCTGCGGCGCGCTCTGTTGCGCATGGACGCTGGCAGCGGCGAGCAGCAGCGCGATGAAGGCGGATCGACGAATCATGGGGCTCTTCCATCAAAAGGATTCAACTGATCCTATGATAGCAAGGCCTCCTCGGGTTGCACAGTTTGCATTGCAACAGCTTCCGCCTCGGCTTGCGCCTGCGCATTCGCGCTCTCGGCCAGCTTGCGCAGCAGGTGGCCGGCGGCCACCATGCCGAAGGTGGCGGTGACCACCATGCTGGAGCCGAAGCCGGCGCAGTTCAGGCCCGTGATGCTGTTCGGGTCGATGGCGCAGGCGTCCTCCGCCTCCGGATAGCGCAGCGGCTCCATCGAGAACACGGCGTCGATGTGGTACTTGTTCTTCTCGCCGCGCGCGAAACCATACTGCGCGCGCAGGATCTTACGCACCTTCTTGAGCAGCGGCTCCTGCTCGGTGCGCGCCAGGTCGCGGATCTCGACCTTGGTCGGATCAAGCTGGCCGCCGGCGCCGCCGATCACCACCAGCGGCATCTTGTTGGCGCTGCACCAGGCGATCAGGGCCGCCTTCGGCTTGACGCTGTCGATGGCGTCGACCACGTAGTCGAAACCCTTGCCCGCCACCATGCTCTCGATGTTGTCCGGATCGATGAAATCCTCGACCAGGGTCACCTTGCAGAAGGGATTGATTTCGGCGATACGGCGTTTCAGGGCCTCGATCTTGGGCAGGCCGACGGTCGAGGACAGGGCCTGGATCTGGCGGTTGATGTTCGACTCGGCCACGTTGTCGAGGTCGATCAGGGTCAGGTGGCCGACCGCGCTGCGCGCCAGCGCCTCGACAATCCAGGAGCCGACGCCGCCCACGCCGATAACGCAAACGTGCGCCGTGCGGAAACGTTCCAGTGCACGCTCGCCATACAGGCGAGCAATGCCCCCGAAGCGGCGCGCAAAGTCGACTTCTTCCTCCAGTGCTGCCGCGAATTCATGCGTGTTGATCGTATTCATCCCGCCATTTTAACGGACGGAACTTTCGCATCTGCACTAAAATAATTCTCAGTCAATCAAATAATTTTCGCGTGTCAACAAAAAGCCATATGAGCACTCTCCTGCACGAGCCCGCCCCCGACTTCGGCCAGCCCATCGCCGTCCTCAAGCATTGCCATGGACGCATCCGCAAACAGCTGGGCACCCTGGAGCGCATGCTCTCGCACCTTCCGGAGCACGGCGCCGACGAGCAGGCGCGCCAGGCGGCAAGCGCGGTGCTGAAGTACTTCGACAAGGCGGCCCACCTGCACCACGAGGACGAGGAACAGGACCTGATCCCGATGCTGCGCGCCGTGGCCCAGGGCGAGGACGCGGCCACCCTGCAGGCGCTGGCGCCGGTGATCCTGCAGGACCACAAGGACATGGACGCGCTGTGGCAGGACCTGCACGAACAATTGAACCTGATCGCCGAAGGCGGCGCCTCCACCCTGTCGGCGGGCGCGGTGCAGCGCTTCGTGCAACGCTACACCTCGCACATGGAACGCGAGGAGAGCGTGATCGCGCCGATGGCCATGCGCCTGTTCTCGCCGGAGCAGATGGCGCGCCTGGGCGAGGCCATGCAGCGCCGCCGCGGCATCGACGCCGGCGCGGAAACGCAGGCGCCCGCGGTGGGCCAGGCGGTGGCCGACCTGCGCAAGGATTACGGCCAGGCAAGCCTGAATGAAGACGATGTGCTGGACGACCCGATGCAGCAGTTCACGCAGTGGTTCGAGCAGGCGCTCAAGGCCGAAGTCAACGAGCCGAATGCGATGTCGGTGGCGACCGTATCGAGCGAAGGACGGCCGAGTTCACGTATCGTGCTGGTGAAGCAGTTCGACGCGCGCGGGTTCACCTGGTACACGAATTACGACAGCAAGAAAGCACAGGATTTGCGCGACAATAAGTTTGCAGCTTTGTTATTCTTTTGGAGTGAACTGGAACGCCAGGTGCGCATCGAAGGACGAGTGGAGCGCACCTCGGACGACGAAAGCGACCGGTATTTCCGCAGCCGTCCCCTCAAGAGCCGGCTGTCCGCCATCGCTTCGCACCAAAGCGCCCCGATCGCCAGCCGCGCCGCGCTCGAGGAGAACTACGAAACCGTGGCACGGCAGGCAGGCGAGGATCCGCAGCGCCCCGCGAACTGGGGCGGTTTCCGGCTGATCCCCGAACGCATCGAATTCTGGCAAGGACGGCGCTCGCGCTTCCATGACCGCATCGTATACGAGCGGCAGGCGGACGGCAGCTGGACGCGCCAGCGCTTGCAACCGTAGGCCGGCGCAGGCAGGGCCGGCCGCCACTTCGGAGGTGACCGTGTTCGACCAGATCAAGCTTTCGGCCTGGAGCGCAGGCCTGCGCGGCAAACTGTCCGTTCCCTTGCGCGTGGAACTCTGGAACGGCGAGCAGATCGAGCTGTCCACCGAAGCCCCGCGCGTCACCATCCGCGTACCCGACAAGTCGGCGCTGCGCTATCTTACCTCCCCTTCCCTGTACGACCTCGGACGCGCCTACGTGGAAGGCGCGATCGAGGTGAAGGGCCGCGCGGCCGACATCATCGACGTCGGCAATGCCCTGGCGGCGTCCGGCGCCATGTCCTCCATGTCCGCCAAGCCGCGCAGCCGCCTCGGCTTCAAGCTCGGCGCCCAGCACACCAGGGAAAAGGACGCCGAGGCGATCCGCTACCACTACGACGTCTCGAACGAGTTCTACGCCGCCTGGCTCGACCCGGGCATGGTGTATTCCTGCGCCTATTTCGAGACCGGCGAGGAAGACCTTGCCACGGCCCAGGAAGCGAAGATCGACCACATCCTGCGCAAGATCGGTGTGCAGCCGGGACAGGCCCTGCTCGATATCGGCTGCGGCTGGGGCGCCCTGGTGCTGCGCGCCGCGCAGCGCTTCGGCGCACGCTGCGTGGGCATCACTTTGTCCGAGAACCAGGCGCGCCTGGCGCGCGAGCGGGTGCGCCAGGCCGGCCTGGAAGACCGCATCGAGATCCGCCTGCAGGACTACCGCGACGTCGGCGGCCAGTTCGACCGCATCACCAGCGTCGGCATGTTCGAGCACGTCGGCGTGCAGCACCTGCAGGAGTATTTCGCGCGCGTGCGCGCCCTGCTGGCGCCGGGCGGCGTGGTCATGAACCATGGCATCACCACCACCAACGCCGACAACGGCGCCACCGCGTATGGCGGCGGCCAGTTCATCGACGAATACGTCTTCCCGCAGGGCGAGCTGGCGCACCTGGCCACCGTGATCCGGGCGATGCAGGAAGGCGGGCTGGAAGTGCGCGACGTGGAAAACCTGCGCCGCCACTACGCGCGCACCTGCGCCATCTGGACCGAGAATTTCGAGACGAACGCGGAGCAGATCCGCAAGCTGACCGACGCCAGGCGCTTCCGCATCTGGCACGTCTACCTGGCCGGCTGCGCCTACGCCTTCGCCCACGACCGCATCAGCCTGTACCAGATCGTGTGCGGCAAGGCGGGCGGGAATGCGGCGGATATTCCGTGGTCGCGGCGCTACATGTATCCGTGAGGTTCTGGTCACCCTCCGATGACATTGTGGCTGCCTGACGCGTGGACGGGGGACCCGTCCACCCTACAACTGGAGTCGCCGGTCTATCCGTAGGGTGGACGGGTTTCCCGTCCACGCGTTCAAGTACGCGGTAGACAGCCGCGCAGCCAAATCAAGCCTTCAGCCGCTCCGCAAACGTCTTGCGGAACTTTTGTACCTTGGGCGCCACCACGAAGGCGCAATAACCCTGCAGCGGATGCTGGGCAAAGTAGTTCTGGTGATAGTCCTCGGCCTTGTACCAGGTTTCCTGCGGCAGGATCTGGGTCACGATCGGCGCGTCCCACACCGCGGCCATCTCGGCCATCACCTTGCGCGCGGTGGCATCCTGCTCGGGCGAGGTGGTGAAGATCACCGAACGGTACTGGGTGCCGACGTCGTTGCCCTGGCGGTCAGGCGTGGTCGGATCGTGGATGGTGAAGAAGATCTCGAGGATGTCGCGGTAGGCGATCACTTCCGGATCGAACTCCACCCGCACCACCTCGGCGTGGCCGGTCGTGCCCGCGCATACCTGTTCGTAGGTCGGATTCTGCACCTGGCCGCCCATGTAGCCCGATTCCACGCGGACGACGCCGCGTGCTTCGAGATACACCGCTTCCAGGCACCAGAAGCATCCGCCACCAAGAATTGCTGTCTCTGTCATTTGGCTGTCCTAGCTGTGAATGAATAAAGGGGCGCCGCCTGGCCAATGACCAAGGCGCCCGGGCTCCCTTTCATATGCGACTGAAAGGAAAGAACTTCAAGGGCGACTCAGCATCCGGCCGGATCGATGATCATCAGTGTGCCATGGCTGCCTTCGGCAACCGCATGCGGCACGCCCGGCGGCACCAAGACCATCTCGCCGCCCGCCACCACGACCGGTTCGTCGTGCACGGACAAGAACATCTTCCCCTCGATCACCACCAGCGCTTCAGCGTAGTCATGCGTCTCGGCGGGATAGGCCTGCCCGTCCATTTTCAGGACCTTGATATTGCTGTTTCCGGCATGGCCGACAATAGCCGATTGCCAGAAATGCGGCAAATGGTCGGCAGTGTTTTTCAAATGAAGATGGGACATGGAGACGATTCCTGGTTCATCGAGATGAAATAAGGTAACGCAAAGCGATATTGCTTGCAGGGATGACCTGCATTTCCCCGTTGGTGCCGGGCCTGGCGCATCGCTTGCCCCAGCAATGGCATAATGGCGCCAACATCCAGGGTCCCAATGAACACACGCTCTCCCCGCGCCACCGAGCGCGGCTTCGATTCGACGCATTTCCGTCACGCACTGTCGCAATTCGCCACCGGCGTTACCGTCATCACGACGCGCCTGGTCGACGGCAGTTTCCGTGGCCTGACCGCCAGCTCCTTCAATTCGGTCTCGCTGGAGCCGCCGCTCGTCCTGTGGAGCCTGGGCGCCGGCGCCAACAGCCTGCCCATCTTCAGCGGCAACTCCCACTACGTCATCAACGTGCTGTCGGCCGGCCAGGAAGAGCTGGCGATGCGCTTCTCGCGACGCCGCGACAATCCCTTCGAAGGGGTCGAGTACGAGCTGTCGCGCACCGGCCAGCCCATCCTCAAGGGGGTGTCGGCCTGGTTCGAATGCCACAACCGCAGCCGCTATCCCGAGGGCGATCACGTCATCTTCGTGGGCGAAGTCGAGGAATGCGCGGTCCATCCCCAGCCCTCGCTGATCTTTCATGGGGGCAAGTTCGGCGTCTCTCCACACCGCTGAGCTCCCTACCCGGCCGGGGTTGCCGTCCGGTCAAATATAAAAATTCCTGTCGCAGTTTCAAAAGATGCGGGCGCGCTCCCTTCCCTATAATGGCCAGGTTGGGCGTGACTCGTCCGCATTCGACCAAGAACCCAGAGAGACAGGATTTCGCAATGACCCGTTCCGATTCGCCCAAAAAGGCCAAGGCCCAGTTCCACTGGGATGACCCGCTGCTCCTGAACAGCCAGCTGACCGACGACGAGCGCATGGTGCGCGACGCGGCCGCCGCCTATTGCCAGGACAAGCTGAAGCCGCGCATCCTGGAAGCCTTCCGCCACGAGCAGATGGACACCTCGATCTTCCGCGAAATGGGCGAACTCGGCCTGCTCGGCCCGACGATTCCGGAACAATACGGCGGCCCGGGCCTGAACTACGTGGCCTACGGCCTGATCGCGCGCGAAGTCGAGCGCGTCGACTCCGGCTACCGTTCGATGATGAGCGTGCAGTCCTCGCTGGTGATGGTCCCGATCTACGAGTTCGGCAACGAGGAAACCAAACAGAAATACCTGCCCAAGCTGGCCACCGGCGAATGGATCGGCTGCTTCGGCCTGACCGAGCCGAACCACGGCTCCGACCCGGCCTCGATGGTCACCCGCGCCCGCAAGGTCGAGGGCGGCTACTCGCTGACCGGCTCCAAGATGTGGATCACCAACTCGCCGGTCGCCGACGTGTTCGTGGTCTGGGCCAAGGACGATGAAGGCGCGATCCGCGGCTTCGTGCTGGAAAAAGGCTGGAAAGGCCTGTCGGCGCCGGCAATCCACGGCAAGTTCGGCCTGCGCGCCTCGATCACCGGCGAAATCGTCATGGACGAGGTGTTCTGCCCGGAAGAAAACGCCTTCCCGGAAGTGCGCGGCCTGAAGGGTCCGTTCACCTGCCTGAACTCGGCGCGCTACGGCATCGCCTGGGGCGCGCTGGGCGCGGCCGAAGACTGCTGGCACACCGCGCGCCAGTACACCATGGACCGCCAGCAGTTCGGCAAACCGCTCGCGGCCAACCAGCTGGTGCAGAAGAAGCTGGCCGACATGCAGACCGAGATCACCCTCGGCCTGCAAGGCTGCCTGCGCCTGGGCCGCATGAAGGACGAAGGCACCGCCGCCGTCGAGATCACCTCGATCATGAAGCGCAACTCCTGCGGCAAGTCGCTGGACATCGCCCGCGTCGCACGCGACATGCTGGGCGGTAACGGCATCTCCGACGAGTTCGGCATCATCCGCCACATGGTCAACCTCGAGGTGGTCAACACCTACGAAGGCACCCACGACATCCACGCGCTGATCCTCGGCCGCGCACAGACCGGCATCGCCGCGTTCTGATCCTCTCTGGCGCAAGCGGCTGCCGCGGCGGCCGCTTGCCGCCTGCGGTAGCGGCTGCCCGATTGTTTTTCACGATTCAGGGCAACGCTCATGATCCCGCACGACAAACAACAAGAAATCCGCAGCCGCCTTCGCACGGCCGAGCAAGAGCACGATGTCCGTGTCCTCCTGGCCGTCGAATCGGGCAGTCGCGCCTGGGGCTTCGCATCGCCGAATAGCGACTACGATGGGCGCTTCATCTATGTGAATCGTCCGGACTGGTACCTTTCGGTCAGCCTGGAAGAACAGCGCGACGTCATCGAATACCCGATCGTGGACGATATGGACGTCAACGGCTGGGACCTGCGCAAGGCCTTGCGCCTGTTCTGGAAATCCAATCCCGGATTCGTCGAGTGGATCCAGTCACCACTGGTGTACGAGTCGGCCGGCTCGTTCCATGCGCGGGCGCGCGAGCTTCTGCCCCGTGTCTATTCGGTCGAGCGCGGCGTGCACCACTACCGCAGTATGGCCAAGACCAATTATCGCGGCTATTTGCAGGCCGAAATGGTGCCGCTGAAGAAGTATTTCTATGTGCTGCGCCCCCTGCTGTCGGTGCGCTGGCTACTGGAGACCGGACGGCCGGCGCCCATCGAGTTCGCGCGATTGCTGCCGACTGTCGACAAGGAGCCGGGGCTCCTCGACGCCATCGCCGAGCTGCTTGAACGCAAGAGCCGCTCGCCCGAGATGGGACTGTCACCACAGGTCGCGCCAATCCAGCGCTTCATCGAACAGGAGTTGGCGCGCCAGGCGTCCCTGCAGGTCGACCGCGCGCAACGTGACGCGGTGGCGCCACTGCTCTCGCAGGTGTTCCGCGACGTACTGCACGAAACCTGGGGTTAAGGCAGCAACCGGGCAGGCAAGGAGACCGTCTTGTCCTAGATCTCCCACTGCACCTGCACCGTCAGCGCCCGGGTACTGCTGCGCGCGAGCGGCATGCGGTCGTCGTCATAACCGGCCGACACCGTCCGCTCGTGGCGCCAGCGGTAGCGGTACAGCACCGAGCGGTGGATCTGGCGGTCGTCCCAGGCCTCCAGTTGCGTGATGCCGTCGTCGCGCCGGGCGGCCCAGGTATTCTTGGCAAGCACGCGCAGCGAGTCGCGCGGGCTGAAATGCAGCATCGTCAGCTAGCGCGAGGCCGTGTCGGAAAAAGCATCCTGCCCCAGCGTGCCCCGCACCCGGGCGCGGTTTATTTCATGATCCAGCCCCAGCGCCCGGCTCCTCGACAGGGGAAAACGCAAGCCCACTTCAAGGATCGGAACCTCTGTCGCCGCTGCAGTTCCACAAGCAGCTGCGCCTGATCGTATTTCCCTTCACCTGACAGCCCCCTGTCCGCGTCGCGCGGTGAGATGTGCGCGCCCAGCGACGAACGCCTAGGCCCACAGGCGCAGCGGCAGCAAACCCCAGCAAGCCAACACCAGGCTGAACTGCAACACTGCCAGCATCGCGGCCACCTCCATGCGCACAATGACCGTTCTTCGCAGCGCGATGAACAGACCGGCCAGCATTGCCGCAGGTAGCGCGGCGGTCACGATAGCCAGCAGGCCGCTGGCCACGGTCAGGTCTCCCATCTGCAGGAACGATTGCTGATAGAAAAAGGGAATCGGAAGCAAAAGGGCCAGCGCGCCAGCGAAGGGCGCAAGCAGCGGGTCCCGGCGCGACAGCCTGCGCATGGCCATCCGCAGGAGCGGCGTGAAGACGATATAGGCGAAGCCCAGCATGCCGGCGGCTACACTGATCCATAGCGACAGCAGATACCACAGCGGAACCTGCTCGTAGCTTTGTGTTCCGGTGCTGATGACCCGGGTGGCTTCGGACGAAACGATCAGCGCATGCGATGCGGTTTGCTTGTCTGGCGCACTGAACAGCCCGCCGCCGGCATGGCGCAGCGTCACAGCGGCGGACTGAGGTGATACAAGCTTCAGCGATCGTCCGTGACTGCTGAGGTGGACAGGGTTGAACACCGTATCGATGAAGCGGAAGCTGTCGAACCGGTTGGGCGCCGCAATGTACCAGCCCTCCCATGATTCGCTGGCGAAGTGCTGCGCCGGAACTGGCGCCTTCCAGGGCGTGGCAGGCATGAGCGAGCGGGTCAGTAAAGCGTCGAACTTGGTGTAGTCGGCGATTTCGCTATCGGCATTGATGGCGATAAAGAATGCCTGCCGTGTCTCCGAAAACAGGCAGAGCATGGCGCGGAACCCGACCGTATTCCCGCCGTGGCACTTGGCCAGAGCGCCATGCCGGTCGATCCGGCGCAGGCCCAGGCCATAGCCGACCCTCAGTCCGGCGCGGGCCGCTTCGGTACCGGCAGGCTCCCCCATCTGCTGCAACAGTATCGGGTCGATAAAGCGTGCTCCTGCAAGGCGGCCATCGCTCATCAAGAAACGTGCGAGACGGCCCATGTCGGCCGCCGTGGTGGTGAACTGTCCGGCGGGCCGCACATAGGACGGCAGCGCCGGGTGCGTGACACCATCCTCGAAGTGCCCCATGGCGAGGCGCTTGTCACTCTCCTGCGTGACGAATGAAAAGCTACTGTCATGCATGCCGAGAGGCGCAAGCAGCGCACGATCCAGATAGGGCTCGTAAGCTTCCCCGGCAACCGCTTCGATGACCATCCCGAGCAAGGTGTAGCCAATGTTCGAATAGGAGAAGCGCGTGCCCGGGCGCTGCCGCACCCGCAGCACCCCGGCGCCTGTCGGGAAGGCAGCGGCAAGTGGCCCGTCTGCAGCTGCCCGCATGCTGAAGACATGCCACAGGCGCGCATCGTCCAGCCCAGCCGTATGATCGAGCAAGTGGCGCAGACGTACCGGCTCGGTGCTTTCCCAGGGATTGTCGAAGCGTATGCTAGGTAGCAGTTCCGCGACCGGGTCATCAAGCGATAGCCGGCCTTCGCTGACCAGGCGAAGTACACCCAGGGCGAGCACCGTCTTGGCAATGGAGCCGACATGCACACGTTGGGTGACTTGCATCGGTGCGCCGGTACGCGCGTCGCTGACGCCGGCTGCGCCCTCCTTGTCGAGCGTAGTCCAGACCGCGCCTTCCAGTCGCTGCTTCCGCAGCAGAGTGGCGATCTCCGAGCTGACATCCTGCACTGCCTGTAGCGGCGTCGCGATGATTAGCAGGCTCAGTAGCAAGCTCAGTCGCGTGATGATCTTTTTCAATGTTCACGATGAGAAGAGTGGGGAGGCGTGCAGGATAGGATGTGAGCGGTGAAATCAGGGTGAAATTGCGAGACTGCTGCAATTTCACCCTCGCCTGCAAGGCTGCCTGCGCCTGGGCCGCATGAGGGACGAAGGCGCCGCCGCCGTCGAGATCACCCGGCGCCGGTCGCCGGACCGGCATGCCTTTCTTCGTTTAGCATTCAGACCGTCGCACCGGCGACGGCCGGTGCGACGGTCCGACGCTTAGACGCTGCACGTGCACGAACCGGTTTCCTCGCCAGGCCCGTATCAAATCCCCTGCCCACCCGACACCTCGATCCGCTGCGCATTCACCCAACGGTTATCCTGCGTCAGCAGGCTGGCGATCATCGGACCGATATCGTCCGGCACGCCGACCCGTCCCAGCGCCGTGAGTCCAGCGAAGATGCGGTTGATGTCCGGATTGTCGCGCACCGCGCCGCCGCCGAAATCGGTCTCGATCGCGCCCGGCGCCACCGTGTTCACCGCGATGCCGCGCGCGCCCAGTTCCTTGGCCAGGTAGCGGGTCAGCACCTCGACCGCGCCCTTGGCCGCCGCATAGGCCGCGTAGCCCGGATGGCTGGTGCGGGTCAGTCCCGACGACAGGTTGACGATGCGGCCGCCGTCCGCGATCAGCGGCAGCAGCGCCTGGGTCAGGAAATACACGCCCTTGAAGTGGACGTTCACCAGGGCGTCGAACTGCGCCTCGGTGGTCTCGGCGATCAGCGCATAGTCGCCGTGGCCGGCATTGTTCACCAGGTGGTCGAAACTGTCGCGGCCCCAGGTGGCGCGCAAGGCGGCGCGCAATTCCCCGGCGAAGGCCGGGAACGCGGCGACGTCCCCGCTGTCGAGCCGGAAGGCCAGCGCCTTGCGGCCCATGGCCTCGATCTCGGCAACCACGGCCAGCGCGTCCTCGCGGCGGCTTTGGTAGGTCAGCACGACGTCGCCGCCGCGGCGGGCGATGCTCAGTGCGGTGTTGCGGCCCAGGCCGCGGCTGGCGCCGGTGATCAGGGTAATCGTGCTCATGCTGTGCTCCTTGTAGAGGTGGTGAAAAGACAGGAGCCATGGTGAGGCCGGCGTGCATCCCTGCGTTGCCGAAAGCTCGCCTGCGCTTGCCTGATCCTCCAAATAGAGCAGCACGCCGCCGCCGGCTGAAGTAAGCTGGGCGCATGACCACCCTGCTCGAACTCGTCCGCCGTCACACCGAATCCCATGCCGGCCGCGACGGCGTCGCGCCGACGCCCATCGTTGGCCTGAGCGCGGTGCGCGCCACCACGCCCAGCGGCCTGCTGCACGCGATCTCGCATCCACTCGTCTGCCTGGTGCTGCAGGGCAGCAAGCACGTGACCATGGGCGCGCAAGGCTTTGCCTTTTCGGCCGGCGATTCGCTGCTGATCACGGCCAACGTGCCGACCGTCAGCCAGATCACCCGCGCCAGCGCGGCCGAACCCTACCTGTCGCTGGTGCTCGAACTCGATCCGGCGGTGATCGCGGAACTGGCGGTGCAAATGGCGGGCGCGCAGGATGCAGGCGGCTTCCCGGTGCGGGTCGATCCGACCGACGCGGAGACGGCCGACGTGGCCCTGCGCCTGATGCGCCTGCTCGACCGTCCCTCGGCCATCCCGGTATTGCATCCGCCCTTGGTGCGCGAGCTGCATTACTGGCTGCTGGCGGGACGCCACGGCGCGGCGATCCGGCGCCTGGGCTGGCCCGACAGCCACGCCCAGCGCATCGGACGTGCGGTGGCGATCCTGCGCCGCGACTTCGCCAAGACCCTGCCGGTGGAAAAGCTGGCCGCCGTCGCCGGCATGAGCGCCTCGTCCTTCCACCAGCATTTCCGGACCGTCACCTCCCTGTCACCGCTGCAGTTCCAGAAGCAGCTGCGCCTGATCGAGGCGCGCCGCCTGATGCTGTCGGAAGACGCGAACGCCAGCAGCGCCGCGTTTGCCGTCGGCTATGAGAGCGTGACCCAGTTTACGCGGGAGTATGGGCGCCTATTCGGCATGCCGCCGGTGCAGGATACGCGCGCCGCAAGGGAGCGGGCGCGCGAACCTGTTGATTTCTAGCGTGACTAATGAGGCTAACAACGAAAATCAGGCCCTTGCTTAGGAGGCAACGAAGTCTATACACTGAGTCTTTTTGATTGTCTGCTTTCGGCCAACAGCGGTCATCGCAAGGCACAATAATCTATTAAAGCGAAAGCGAGATACATGAAAACGGCGTTGGAGGAGAACAACCGCATTCTTGAAGAGATTGAGGCTGCGGGTGGTGGATATGTCTGGGACGCAGAAATATTTTCCATC
>NZ_JAGPWC010000086.1 GCF_018119405.1 Massilia sp. ST3
GGCCAGGCCCCCGCTGCGCCCGCCGCGCCGGCATCACAATTTCGGCCGGTGACGCCACCGAACGGGAAGTGACCTCATCATGAACAATCTGTTGCCTTACGCCTTCGCCCGCGACCACGGCGTGCTGGCGCGCAGCGGCGACGAGCCGGGCCAGAGCGTGGAAGTGCTGGTCTCCAGCGCCACCGCGCCGGCCGCCATCGCCGAGGTATCGCGCCGTTTCGGCCGCATCACCCTGCGCCGCCTCGACCGTGGCGAGCTCGACGACGCCATCGCCAGCGCCTACGCAGGCGCGGGCGGCGACGCCTCGCAGGTGGCCGACGAGTTCGACGCCGACCTCGACCTGACCAAGCTGCTGCAGGACGTGCCGGCCATCGAAGACCTGCTGGAATCGTCCGACGACGCGCCCGTGATCCGCATGATCAACGCGCTGCTCACCCAGTCGCTGCGCGAAGGCGCGTCCGACATCCACATCGAGCCCTTCGAGCAGACCTCGGTGGTGCGCTTCCGCATCGACGGCGCGCTGCGCGACATCGTGCGGCCCAAGAAGGCCATCCATGCTTCGCTGATCTCGCGTATCAAGATCATGTCTCAGCTCGACATCGCCGAGAAGCGCCTGCCGCAGGACGGCCGCATCACCCTGCGCGTGGGCGGCAAGCCGGTCGACGTGCGCGTCTCGACCCTGCCCACCGGCCACGGCGAGCGCGCGGTGCTGCGTCTGCTCGACAAGGAAGCGGGCCGCCTCGACCTCAGCCACCTGGGCATGGCGCCGGAGATGCTGCCCCAGTTCGACCGCCTGATCAACCAGCCGCACGGGATCGTGCTGGTCACCGGCCCGACCGGTTCCGGCAAGACCACCACCCTGTACGCCGCGCTGTCGCGCCTGAATGCGTCCACCACCAACATCATGACGGTGGAAGACCCGATCGAGTACGACCTCAACGGCATCGGCCAGACCCAGGTCAACGCCCGCATCGACATGACCTTCGCCAAGGCCCTGCGCGCCATCCTGCGCCAGGACCCGGACGTGATCATGATCGGCGAGATCCGCGACCTGGAAACGGCCCAGATCGCGGTCCAGGCCTCGCTCACCGGCCACCTGGTGCTGGCGACCCTGCACACCAACGACGCCGCCGCCGCCGTGACCCGCCTGCTGGACATGGGCATCGAGCCTTTCCTGCTCTCGTCCTCGCTGCTGGGCGTGATGGCCCAGCGCCTGGTGCGCAAGCTGTGCGCGCAATGCAAGACCTTCGACGGCCAGGCCTGGCACCCGGTCGGCTGCGAGCGCTGCGGCCACACCGGCTACCACGGCCGGGTCGGCGTCTACGAGCTGCTCGAGACCACCGAAGCCATCCGCGCCCAGATCCACAACCAGGCTTCCGAAGCCGAGATCCGCGCCGCCGCCATCCAGACCGGCATGCGCACCATGCGCGACGACGGCGAGCGCTGGGTGCAGGACGGCACCACCACCCGCGCCGAGCTGCTGCGCGTGGTCAAGGACTAAGCGATGCCGGCCTTCCGTTACGATGCCGTCGACGCGGGCGGCGCCACGCGCAAGGGCGTGGTCAATGCCGACAGCCCGCGCGCCGCGCGCGCCGACCTGCGCACCCAGGGCCTGACGCCGCTGAGCGTGGAAGCGATCGCGGCCCAGGTCGACGAGAGCGGCGCCACCCGCTCGCGCGGTTTCGGCGAGCGCCTGTCCCAGGTCGAACTGGCCCTGTTCACGCGCCAGCTGGCCAGCCTGCTCGAAGCCGGGCTGCCGCTGGAGCAGGCCTTCACGGCCCTGCTGGAACAGGCCGAACGGCCCTACATGCGCGACCTGATCGCCTCGATCCGTTCCGAAGTGATGGGCGGCTCGGCGTTCTCGGCGGCGCTGTCGCGCCACCCGCGCGACTTCGCCGAGATCTACCGCGGCCTGGTCAGCTCGGGCGAGCAGATCGGCCAGCTCTCGCGCGTGCTGTCGCGCCTGGCGGACTACATCGAACGCCGCAACGCCCTGGTGCAGAAGGTACGCCTGGCCTTTACCTATCCGGCGATCGTCACCGTGGTGGCCTTCGCGATCGTGATCTTCCTGCTCACCTACGTGGTGCCGCAGATCGTCTCGGTGTTCGCCAACACCAAGCAGAAGCTGCCCTTCCTCACGGTGATGATGCTGGCGATCTCGGACTTCGTGCGCGCCTACGGCATCTACGTCGCGATCCTGGTCATCGCCGCCTTCTGGATGTGGCGGCGCGCGCTGCGCAACCCCGACCTCAAGCGGCGCTGGCACACCTGGCTCCTGAGCGCGCCGATCTACGGCAAGTTCGAGCGCAGCCTGAACACCGCACGCTTCGCCAGCACCCTGGCGATCACCACCGGATCGGGCGTGCCGATCCTGCGCGCGCTCGACACCAGCCGCGACACCTTGTCCAACGTGGCGATGCGCGAACTGGTGGAGCAGGCCACCGCCAGCGTGCGCGAAGGCGTGAGCCTGGCGCGGGCGCTGTCGGTGCAGAAGCATTTCCCGCCGATGCTGGTGCACATGATCCGCGCCGGCGAAGTCACCGGCGAACTGCCGGCCATGCTGGAGCGCGCCGCGAACTCCCAGCAGGCCGACCTCGAACGCCGCACCCTGACCATCGCCGGCCTGCTCGAGCCGGTCCTGATCCTGGCGATGGGCCTGGTCGTGCTGCTGATCGTGCTTGCGGTCCTGATGCCGATCATTGAAATCAACCAGCTGGTGCGCTGAAGCCAAGGAAACCATGAACAAGCGTTTGCCCCTTCTTCTCAGCCTGCTCGCCCTCATCCTGCTGGCGGCCTCGATCGCCTACTGGGTGCTGCAGCTGTACAAGCCCGAGCAGCGGCCGCTGGCCGCCGCCCCGGTGGTGAGCCAGGCCGAACCGAGCCCGGACGCCGCCGCGACCCTGTTCGGCGGCCAGCCCTCGGTGGCGGCCATCTCCAACTTCCAGCTGACCGGCGTGGTGTCGGCCGGCCCCAACAGCGCGGTCATCATCGTGGCCGACGGCGCGCCGCCGGTGGCGGTGCGCATCGGCCGCGAGATCGCGCCGGGGGTGGTGGTGCAGGAAGTGCATGCGAAATACGTGATGCTGTCCGACGGCGGCGTGATGAAGCGCGTGGAACTGGCGACCGACACCCGGCCGGCAGGCGGCGGCGCGGCGCCCCCGCCATCCTCCCCGGTGCCGGTGGCCGCCGCCCCGGCGCCAGGCGTCGAACCGCCGATGGCGCCGGGCGTGGTGAGCGCCCCGCCGGGCATGCAGCAGCCGGGCATGCAGCAGCCGGCCCCTTTGCCGGGCAACTACGAGCGCGGCGCGGCGCCGATGCAGGGGAATCCCCAGAGCGTGCCGGAGCCGCAGATGGACCCGGGTGCAACCGAAGGGCCGCCGGCCGATCCGAATGCGCCGCCGCCGCCGAACCAGGTGCAGATGCCGCCGCCGACGCGTTCGGTGAACAGCCCGGTGGGGCAGAATTCAACGACGCAGTAAGGGCGGCGCCTAGCGCCGCAAGGCCGTGAATGCGGCCAGCTCCCACGACCGGAACCCCACCAGCAGCGTGAACCCTTCACGCTCGTCCTCCGGCAAGCGGCGGTCGTTGCGATGCATCCTGGCCAGTTCCGCCGCCAGCTGCCCGATCTTCTGCGCCAGCTCCTGCGCACTCGCCGCCGACAGCCGCGCCGGCAGGCACAGCAAGGTCTCGCCGGCGCCGTCGAAGCCGCCCGCGAAGTAATCCGCCACCACGTGCTCGCGGAAGTAGCGCTGCACCGGCCCGTCGGGCAGCCAGCGGAAGGCGTTCGATACCCGCAGCGTGTAGCGGTTCAGCGGCTTGAGTTCGATCACGCCCAGCCGGTCGAGCTCCACCAGCAGCTTGATGCATTCCGCGTCGGTCAGGCGGTAGGTCTCGACGATCTGCTCCAGGCTCCAGTGGCCGAGGCAGCAGATCGCCACCAGCAGCAGGCGCGGATTGGCCACCAGCGAGGTTTCCTGCGGCAGGCTCAGGGTATCGGCCTGGGGCCGTGCCTCGAGCGCGCCGCGCAACACCTCTTCCATCGCGATGCCCGTCACCTGGCAGATCTGCGCCAGGCGCGACAAGGCCATGTCCTTCTGCCCGAACATGCGCTTGACGCTCGATTCGCTCACGCCGATACGTTCGGCCAGCGCCTTGTAGGTGATGCCGGCCGCGCGCAGCTGGGCGCGCAGGACGTCGAGGACGAGGTCGGGTGAGCTCATGGGGCGGTCGATGATGTGGTTGATCCGGGGACTCTACCGGTGAACGGCGCGGCAAACAAGCGCAAGTCGGTATGCATGCGTGGCGAAGCGGCCAACCCTACGTTTCACGCGCCAAAAAAAAGCGGGCACACGCAGTGCCCGCAAGAGGAGACGCTTTGCACCGGCGCGGACGGTTTACTCGTCCTCGTCCGCAACCAGTTTGACTTTCTTGAGGTCCCGCTTGGCCGCCTGCCGTTCGCTCGACAGGGGCTTGGCGTGCGGCCCAGCCGCGCGCGCCTTGGCCAGGGCCGCGATCGGGTTGCGCGGCTTGCCGAATTGTTGCGAGGGTTCGACCCGCAGGCGCATCTTCTGCCGGGTCGCCAATGCCTTGTTCGCCATGCGGGCCTCCGTGGGAATTACAGCACTCGGTTAAAGCACGTAGCGCGACAGGTCTTCGTTGACCGCCAGCTTGTCGAGCCGTTCGTTGACATAGGACGCGTCGATGCGCACCACCTGCTCCTTCTCGCCGCCGGCGCCGAAGGAGATCTCTTCGAGCAGCTTTTCCATCACCGTGTACAGGCGGCGCGCGCCGATGTTCTCGGTGCGTTCGTTCACCGAGAACGCGATCTCGGCCAGGCGGTGGATGCCGTCCTCGAGGAACTCGATCCTGACGCCTTCGGTGGCCAGCAGCGCCTCGTACTGCTTGGTCAGGCTGGCGTCGGTCGAGGTCAGGATGCTCTTGAAGTCCTCGATCGAGAGCGACTCGAGCTCGACCCGGATCGGGAAGCGGCCCTGCAGCTCGGGAATCAGGTCCGAAGGCTTGGACAGGTGGAAGGCGCCCGAGGCGATGAACAGGATGTGGTCGGTGCGGATCATGCCGTACTTGGTGTTCACCGTGGTGCCCTCGACCAGCGGAAGCAGGTCGCGCTGCACGCCGGCGCGCGAGACGTCGGCGCCGCCGTGCTCGGAACGGGTGGCGATCTTGTCGATCTCGTCCAGGAACACGATGCCGTTCTGCTCGACGTTGGCGATCGCCTTCTGTTTCAGCTCGTCCTCGTTGACCAGCTTGGCGGCTTCCTCCTCGACCAGCAGCTTCATCGCTTCCTTGATCTTCATCTTGCGCGCCTTCTTGCGCGCATTGCCCACGCCGGCGAACATCGACTTGATCTGCTCGGTCATTTCTTCCATGCCCGGCGGCGCCATGATTTCCATCTGCGGCATGGCGTCGGCGACTTCGATCTCGATCTCGCGGTCGTCGAGCGAGCCTTCGCGCAGGCGCTTGCGGAAGGTCTGGCGGGTGGCGTCGCCTTCCTTGCTGTCGCCGTTGTTGACGTTGAAGCCGAAGTCGCGCGCCGGCGGCACCAGGATGTCGATGATGCGGTCCTCGGCCGCGTCCTCGGCGCGCTGGCGCACCTTCTTCTGTTCGCTGGCGCGGGTCTGCTTCACGCCGATGTCGATCAGGTCGCGGATGATGGTGTCGACGTCGCGGCCGACGTAGCCGACCTCGGTGAACTTGGTGGCTTCGATCTTGATGAAGGGCGCGTCGGCCAGCTTGGCCAGGCGGCGCGCGATCTCGGTCTTGCCGACCCCGGTCGGGCCGATCATCAGGATGTTCTTCGGGGTGATCTCGTGGCGCAGCGGTTCCTCGACCTGCTGGCGGCGCCAGCGGTTGCGCAGCGCGATCGCGACCGCGCGCTTGGCCTTGGCCTGGCCGACCACATGCTTGTCCAGTTCGGAGACGATTTCGGGTGGGGTCATGTTCATGATGGCGGCCATGCTCAATCCAGGGTTTCGATGATGTGGGACAGGTTGGTATAGATGCACAGCTCGCCGGCGATGGTCAGCGCCTTCTTGACGACCTCGGCGGGCGGCAGCTCGGTGTTCTCGTACAGGGCCTTGGCGGCGGACTGGGCGTAGACGCCGCCCGAGCCGATCGCGCCGATGCCGTCTTCCGGCTCCAGCACGTCGCCGTTGCCGGTGATGATCAGGGTCGATTCCTTGTCGGCCACCAGCAGCATCGCTTCCAGGCGGCGCAGCACGCGGTCGGTGCGCCAGTCCTTGGCCAGTTCGACCGAGGCGCGCAGCAGGTTGCCCTGGTGTTTCTCGAGCTTGGCTTCGAAGCGGTCGAGCAGGGTGAAGGCATCGGCGGTGCCGCCGGCGAAGCCGCACAAGACCTTGCCCTGGTACAGCTTGCGTACCTTGCGGGCCGAGCCCTTCATGACGACGTTGCCGAGCGTGACCTGGCCATCGCCGCCGAGCGCAACCTGGTTGCCGCGCCTTACGCTGACGATGGTGGTGCCGTGAAATTGTTCCATGTTTGACCTCGTGGTTGTCTAGCAAGGCGCAGGTGGGGGCCGTGCACTAAATTGCAAGACAAACGCGACAGTCAATGCATTCGCGGAGGAAAGAAACTACCCTCCCTCCTTCGGCAGGGAGGCGTCAATACCGGTGCGGATACAGCTTCAGGCCCGCGTCCGCGCCCAGCAGGCGCAGCAGGGCGGTGACGAGGTGGTTCAGCTCGCGCAGCTCGACCCGCTTGCCGCTTGCCATGTGGGTGCGCAGGTGGGCCAGCAGGGCGCTGGCGCAGACATAGTCCATGCGCGCCAGGCGCGAGCAGTCCAGCACCAGGGTGTCGCGCCCGGCCGCATAGGCGTCGATGGCCGCGCACAGCGGGGCCGCGTCGTGGGCCAGCACGGCCGGCAGCATGAAGCGGTCGCCGCCGCCCGCGGCCGGCGCAGTCGCCGACACCGCGGTGGAGACATGCCGGGGCGCCTCGAAGGAGGGCGGCGACACCTCGAAGGTGACGCAGTAGTCCATCGCGGTTTCCTCGAAATCCTTTTCGCGCCGGGTCAGGAGCAGCAGTTCGAGCAGCAGCAGCCAGGGCGCCTGGCTGGCCTCGCGCGCGCCGATCGCCAGCATCGGGCGCAGCACCGCCAGCAGCTGGTCGGCGCCGGCCAGCACCAGCTCGCGGCCGCCCGCGCGCAACGCCTGCAGCGCCGCCAGCAGGCGCGCGCAGCCATCCTCGTCCGCGCTGCGCACCGCGCCGAAATCGAGGCGTATCAGTGGCGCGCTGCTCGCCAGCAGGCGCGCCAGGCTGGGCGCCACGCCCGCGTCCAGCACGGCGCCGAAGCGTTCGGCGGCGGCCAGGGCCGGCGCCTGGCGGGCAGGGTCCGGCGCGGGCAGCAGCGGCTGCCAGGCGGGAGGAGAGGTCTCGAAGTGGCTGGCGTAGTCGATCGCGACGCTCTCGAATTCCTGCTCGCGGCCGGTGGCCTGGTACAGGTCGAACAGCATCCACCACGGCAGGCGCTCGTGGCGCCCCAGGGTGGCCAGGCTGTCGCGCAGCAGCTGCTCGGCCAGCGGCGCCTGGCCGTTGGCGTACAGGATGGCGCTTTCCTCGACCACCGGGGCGCTGGCGGGCGCGGCTGCCGGTTCGGGCGCTTCCTCGGGTTCGGCCGGGCCGTCGAAGGCGGCGGTCGTGGCGGCCGGGCGGCGGGCGCCGCTGCCCCAGTCGGGCTCGTCGTTGAAGATGCTGGACGCCATCTCGAGCTCGATCTCGTCGATCTTGGCGGCGGTGGCGCGGGCGATCTCGCGCTGGCGCTCGCGCTCGGCTTCGCTGTCCAGGCGCGAGGGTTCGCCGGCGCGCAGCCGGGTCTCGGGCGCCAGGAGGCCTGCGCCCGCATCGTCGTTCTTTCTCTTCAGGAAGGAGAAAAGCCCCATGTCACTGTGATCCCTCAGCCAGCCCGTCCGTGCAAAACGGTAGCACGGCGCGGACGCCCGCGTGCTGCGCACACGCGGCGGCAGGTAGTGTATCCGAAGGGACACAAAAACATGCACGCTTGATGGAAGGGACCGTACAAACAAAAAAAGCATGCGCAGGTAGACGCATGCTTTTTTCGTGGAGCGGCAAGTGGGTCAGTCGCCGTAGAGTTTTTGCTTGAGTTCGCGGCGCTGCTGGGCTTCCAGCGACAGCGTCGCGGTGGGACGGGCGATCAGGCGCGGAATGCCGATCGGCTCGCCGGTTTCTTCACACCAGCCGTACTCGCCGGCCTCGATGGCTTGCAGCGATTGCTGCACTTTCTTGAGCAGCTTGCGCTCGCGGTCGCGGGTGCGCAGTTCCAGGGCGTGCTCTTCTTCGATCGTCGCCCGGTCGGCCGGATCCGGCACCAGCACGGTTTCGCGCAGGTGTTCGGTGGTTTCTCCGGCGTTCTTCAGCAGTTCCTTCTCGAGCTCCTGCAGGCGATTCTTGAAGAATGCCAGCTGGGCCGGATTCATGTAGTCGTCGTCGCTCATCGCCCGAATCTCTTCTTCCGTCAGGAGGCGTTCTTCGGGTTGGGCGGTATTCGGTTTCGTTGTTTTAGTCATGATGCCTTCGATACGACAGAGGTTTCATTGTATCAGCTTGCTCAGCCGTGACACCCCATTGCGGCTGGCGTGCGCGGGGAGCAGCTGCCTTGATGGCGTCGAGCGCCATCCCTTCTCTCTGGTGGCCAGCGAACTGTTTTTCCAACTCCTGGGGCAGGGGTCAGGCAGGCCGTGGCTTACCAGTAAAACTGATGTAGTTTATACCAAACATTGTTCGAGGCCGCTGATAAAAACGTCCTTTGGTAAATTTTTGCCAATAAACACCATTTTGCTGGCAGGTGTCTCGTTTTCGCCCCATTTCGGGCCCACGTCGCTGCCCATGATCTGGTGCACGCCCTGGAACACCACCTTGCGGTCGACGCCCTGCATGCGCAGCACGCCCTTGTAGCGCAGCATCTGCGGACCGAAGACCTGCACCAGGCTGCCCAGGAACTGTTCCAGGCGCTCGGGGTCGAAGGCGCGCTCGCTCTTGAACACGAAAGCGGCGATGTCGTCGGTGTGATGGCTGTGGTGGTGGTCGTGGGCGCAGGCCTCGCCGTGGGCGTGCTCGTGGCCGCAGTGGGCATGGTCGTGCTCATGATCGTGGTCGTGATCGTGATCGTGGCCTTCCTCGACGCGCAGGAAGTCGGGGTCGAGTTCCAGCTTGTCGTTCAGGTTGAAGCCGCGCAGGTCGAGCACGTCCGCGATCGGCGCGCGGCCGAAGTCGCTGGTCGAGATCGGGGCGCGCGGGTTCATGCGGTGCAGGCGCGCCTTGAGCGCGTCGACGGCGGCCGCGTCCACCAGGTCGGTTTTCGAGAGCAGGATCTTGTCCGCGAAACCGACCTGGCGCTGGGCTTCCTCGTGCCGGTCCAGCTGGTCCATCGCGTGGCGCGCATCGACCACGGTGACCACGGCGTCGAGCAGGTAGTTAGCGCCCACTTCTTCGTCCACGAAGAAGGTCTGGGCCACCGGGCCGGGATTCGCCAGGCCGGTGGTTTCGATGACCACGCGGTCGAAGCTGATCTCGCCGGCGGCGCGCTTCTGCGCCAGGCTGGTCAGCGCCACGATCAGGTCGCCGCGCACGGTGCAGCAGATGCAGCCGTTGTTCATCTCCACGATCTGCTCGCCCGTGTCCTGCACCAGGATCTCGTTGTCGATGTTCTCCTGGCCGAATTCGTTCTCGATGACGGCGATGCGCATGCCGTGCTCTTCCTGCAGGATGCGGTTGAGCAGGGTGGTTTTGCCCGCGCCGAGGAAGCCGGTCAGGATGGTGCTTGGGATCAGGTCCATGGTTCGCTACTCGTTCAGAAGGGTCCGGGATGGAGGTCCGGGGTGGACAGGAGAATCGGGGGATTATGCCGCAATTCTTGCAAGACCACCATCAACCGTCCGGGCGCTTGATAAAGCTCAAGCAACCCTTCCGAGCGAGACGCGGGTCAAGGAGAGGCCGCCAGCGCCCGCTCGGCCTTGTCCAGGTTGCCGCGGTAGCCGGCCAGGGCCTTGCCCTGCTTGCCCTGGGCCTCGGCCAGGGCGAGGGCCTTCTGGAACTGGGCCCTGGCGGCGGCCGGCTGGCCGGTGGCCAGCAATCCTTCGCCATAGCTGTCCTGGGCATTGGCCGAGTCGGTGAAGCGTTCGGCGTTCGCCTGCATGACCCGTACCGCCAGCTGCGCCTGCTTGCGCGGGCCGAGCAGCTCGTAGGCGATGCGGTTGCGCTCGGCTTCGTCGAAGCCGCTCGCGGCCAGCGCCGCGCCGACGTCGGCGCCGTCCTGCGCAAGGCGCTGGAACAGGGCCGTGCGCGCCTGCGCCAGCTTGCGCCGCGCTTCCTGGTCATCCGCGGTGGCGATCACCTGGCGCACGGCGCTCACGACCAGTTCCGGCTGTTCCAGGTGGATATTGTGGCCGCTGTCGGGCGTGACCACGTGGCTGCCGCTGCTGAACTCGCGGAACAGGCTGTCGTGCAGCCCGCGCCAGACCTTGACCGCGGCCGGCGTTTCCAGGAACAGCTGGGGCGCTTCGCGCTGCTGGACCGAGGTCAGCACCGCCACGGGGACGTCCGGCAGCTTGCCGGGCGCACCGAGTGCGCCGCGTTCCAGGATCGCCTGGACGCTGTGCAGCTCGGCCCGCATGGCAGGCGGCGTGAAGCCTTCGATGGCGCGGTTGTCGCTGTCGACGCGGGCCGCATCGAGCTTGCGCAGCTCGAGTTCGAAGCGTTCGTGGCTGGGGTCGACGAAGACCATGCCGGCCACCTGGTCCGGATGGCGCGCGGCGTAGCTGCGGATCAGGAAGGCGCCATAGGAATGTCCGACCAGGATGAAGGGTGGCTGCAGCCTGGCTGCCGTGACCAGTTGTTCGAGCTCGCTGGTGCGGGCGGCCAGGTCGACGGCCCCCGGGCGCGGGTCGGAGCGGCCGAGCCCGGCGCGCGAATAGGCGACCACCGTCGCCGCGTCCGCCAGCGCGGGCGCCACGCGGCGCCAGACCGTCAGGTCGCGCCCGAAGCCGGCTTCCAGGATGACGGTATAGCGGCCCTTGCCGAGCGTCGCCATCTGCACCTGGTAGTCGCCGACCTTGATCTGGTCCTGGGCCGGGGCGGGAAGGGCGGCGGCCATCAGGGCGCACAGGAGGACGGCGGCGGCGCCGGGACGGCGCGCGAATGCAAGGTGCATGAAGGCTCCGGAAATCGTTGCCGCCGTTGCCGCCAGGGGCGACAATCCGACGGCGAGGTCCATTGTAGGAAGCGGGGGCCGGACTCGAAACTGTCAAAAATAACAGCCGCAACAGCAGACGGACAGGAGACGCGATGGCAGTGATGGGAGAAGCGGTGGCCGGCTGGCGCGGCCGCCACCTGGAAGGAATGGCGCGGGCGTGCGACGCCGACAGCCTGCTCGCCGTCCTGGCCGCGGCGGCGCGCGAGCTCGGGTTCGACTACTGCGCCTATGGCATGCGCCTGCCGCTGCCGCTGTCGAATCCGGCCACCGTCATGGTGAATAATTACCCGCAGGCCTGGCAGGCCCGCTATGCCGCCGCCGGCTACCTGGCGGTCGACCCCACGGTGGCGCACGGCGTCGCCTCGCTCGATCCGCTGGTGTGGAGCGAGGCGCTGTTCGCCGGCGCCCGCCCGCTATGGGAAGAAGCGCGCGGCCACCAGCTCCGGATCGGCTGGGCCCAGTCCTCGCGTGCGGCCGACGGCAGCGCCGGCATGCTGACCCTGGCCCGCTCGCACGAGCGGCTTTCCGACACCGAGCTGGCGCGCAGCGAACGCGACATGATCTGGCTGGCGCACGCGGCGCACGAAGCCATGGTCAGGCTGCAGGGACAGAAGCAGCCGCGGGCCCCGCTCAGCGTGCGCGAAGCCGAAGTGCTGCGCTGGATGGCGGACGGCAAGACCTCGAGCGAGGCCGCCATCATCCTGGGCCTGTCGGAACGCACGGTGAACTTCCACGTGGCGAACGCCCTGCTGAAGCTGGGCGCGGCCAACAAGACCGCCGCCGTGGTCAAGGCGGCCTTGCTGGGGCTGCTCTAGGATGACGCCCGCTCCGCAAGCGCAAGCGAAATTCGACCCCCTGTCGATCCAGGCCGGGGACATCATCTTCGTGCTTCCCCGGTCCTCGGGCTGGTCCTGGCTGAAGCAGCAGGCCAATGTGCAAGGCCAGCATCTACTGGCCAAGATACGCAGGGCGAAGCGGCTGGGGCTGGCGGCAAGGGTGCGCAAGTACTCGCATGTCATGCTTGGCGTGGGCGGTGGGCTCATCATCCACGCGGACGGCAAGAAAGTGGCCCTGGAAGTCGTGACCGACGCCCTGGACTTCGCCTCGACCAGCTACCAGGTGTTCCGGCAAACCGGTTTGCCGGCCGCCACTGCGGCCCAGGTCGCCAAGGCGGGGATCCGCTACATGCAGCAGAAGTACAGCTTCGCCGCGTATTTCAAGAAAACCCGTGAAGACGATACGACGCAGTTCTGCTCGCGACTGGTGGCGCATGCCTACCGCGCCGCCGGCATGCCCTTGGGCGCGCTTGCCGACAAGGATGTGCTGCCGCTGGACCTGTACATGCTGTGCCAGGAGGCGCCGTGGACGGACGTGACGGAAGAAAGCTTTCACCGGCCGCTGTCTACCGAGGCCGAGGCGCTCGCGGGCGAGATCGGGATTCCCGGCCAAGGGGCGCCGTCCCTGTCCGAGTTTTTTGACAGGTCGGATAAGCTGTTGCTCGACAGTGCGCAGATGCACAAGCAGTTCCAGGAGATGCGGCATCAAAGCTATCGCCGCATCTTGCACGTGGAGGGCTTGCTGGCCCAGTATTGCGTGCTCATGTTCACGCACGCCAAGCAATTGCGCACCAGCCCTGCCGACATCGACGACAGCTTCGCGGGAAAGATCGCCGGTGTGCTGGGTCAGATCGATACCCTGCTGGACCTGGCCTCCCTGCCGGACATCGACCTGCTGATCGAGAATACTCTCATCAATACCGACACGGGTGCGTCCGACAGCGAGTACGCAGGCATGCCCGGCGCGGCTGCGGTGCGGGAAATGCAAACCGGCCGGGAAACCATCCTGTGCTACACGTATTTGCTGCTGGCGGAAACCGGGCTGCTCAGCATCGTTGCGCATATCGTACCGCACGACAAATTCGAGGCATTCAGGGCCGTCGACCGCGAACGTGCAAGCGGCTTTCTTGCCGCGTTGCTCCAGGCCGGCGAGCTGAAGGAGTATGCGGAGGCCGAGAACGCTTTTGCCTGGGTCGACATCGAAGCGGATCGCGACTTCTGCCGCCAGTCCTACAAGAGCATCCTCGCCTTGCTGGAGATCGTCCGGATCGCGACCGCCCGGCAGGCCTGACGCCGCTTACTTGGACTTGGCGCGCGGATGGGCGCGGTCGTACACCGCCGCCAGGTGCTGGAAATCGAGCGAAGTATAGACCTGGGTCGAAGTGATGCTGGCATGTCCGAGCAATTCCTGCACCGCGCGCAGGTCGCCCGAGGATTGCAGCAGGTGCGAGGCGAAGGAGTGGCGCAGCACGTGCGGGTGCACGTGCACCGGGCTGCCGGCGCGCAGGGCGTGCTGCTTGAGGCGCTGCTGCACCACGCGCGGCGTGATGCGGGTGGCGCGCGCCGACAGGAACAGGGCGGCGCTGCCGTCGCGCGCGCCGGGGCGCACCGCCAGCCAGGCCTCGAGCGCCGCGCGCGCGGGGCCGCCGACCGGCACCCGGCGCATCTTGCCGCCCTTGCCGGTGACGACCACTTCGCCCGCCGCGCGGTCCAGCCAGCCGAGCGAGGCCGGCTGGCCGGCTTGCGCTTCCGTGTAGGCCAGGTCCAGGCCGCTCAGTTCCGACACCCGCAGGCCGCTCGAATACAGCAGCTCGAACATGGCCCGGTTGCACAGCTCGAAGGGTTCCGGGTGGCCGTGGACATTCGCTTCCATCAACTGCACGGCGGCGTCCACCGCCAGCGCCTTGGGCAGGGTCTTGGGACGTTTCGGGGCGCGCACGCCCTCGACCGGGTTGGCCGGCAGCGCCGCGTGGCGCGCCAGCCATTCGTAGAAGCCGCGCCAGCCCGAGAGCTTGCGCGCGATCGAGCGCGCCGACTGGCCGCCGGCATGCAGCTTGGCCGTGAAGCGGCGGATATCGAAATGGGTCAGGCGCGGCCAGTCGCTGTGGCCGGCCAGCTGGGCGAGTTCATGGAGGTCGCGCCGGTAGGCCTCGACGGTGTGCGGCGAGAGCTGGCGCTGGGTGGCCAGCTCGCCCAGGTAGCGCGCCGCCCAGTCGGTGGCATCGGCCGGCGCGCTCATGCTTCTTGTGCCCTGGGCGCGGCTCAGGCGCGCAGCGGGGCCAGCGCGGTGCTGGCGGTGGCGGCGATGTGGACCAGGAACTCGGTTCCCATCACGGTGGTGAAGCGGTCCGGATCGGGCGAGCCCAGCACCAGCATGCCGAAGGTCTGGCCCGGCTGGCCCAGGGGCAGCATCACGGTCGAGCGCACGGCGGACGGGTCGTCCAGCCAGCGCACCGCCTCGAAGTCGTTGTTGGGGCCGCAGTAGGGCGCGCGCAGGCTGTTGGCGAAGATGCGCGCGTCGTCCGACACGCCGCCGGTGAACCACTCGCCGGCATGGTCCGGCGCCACGTTCCACAGGCGCAGGCTCACCTGGGGCACCGAGAAGTGGATGCGCAGGCCTTCGGCCAGGTCGCGCGCCATCGCCGCGCCGCCCTTCGACACCAGCAGGGCCTGGGTCCAGGCGTGGAAGCGGTTGGCGATGGCGGCGTTTTCCTCGGCGCGGCGGGTCAGTTCGGCCAGGCGCAGCTCGAGGGCGCGGTACTTGTCGCGCATGACTTCCATCTGGCGCTCCTGCAGCGACACGGCGCGGCCGGTCAGCGGGCTGGACAGTTTGACCTCGCCCAGCAGGCCGGCGTGTTCCTCGAAGAACTGCGGATGGTCGATCAGGTATTGCGCGACGGCGCTGGAGTCCAGGGTGGCGGTGGTCATGTAAATCTTCGGTGGATTAAGTAGGTGCAAGGGTGCATTTTACCCGAGCCGGACAGCGAAACGCCCGGGCAAGAAAAAAGACGCCCGCAGGCGTCTTTCGGACGGCGGGCTTGCGCCCGCCCCAGGTACAAGGTATCAGAAGCGGTGACGGATGCCGACCTGCAGCGCGCGGCCGTCTTCGCCCGGGCCCTTGGTGAAGCCGCCCGGATTGCCGGCGGTGCCAGGAGCGTACTGGGCTTCGTTCTTGTTCTTGATGTTGGCGACCACGGTGTACAGGTCGGTGCGCTTGGACAGGAAGTGGTCGTAGCCGATCGCGAACAGGTTGGCGTCGCTGTTCGACGCGGTACGGTCGTTCTGGTGCGCGTACGAAGCCATCACGCGGCCGCTGCCGATCTTGTAGTGCAGGCCGAACTGGTAGCTGTTCGCGTCCTGCACGGTGTTGGCGGCGATGGTGCGCGAGAAGAAGGCGCGCAGGGCGGTCTGGTTGGCGGCAGGAACGCCACCGGCGGTCAGCTGCGGCACCACGACGCTGTCCCAGCCGGCCAGGTAGTCCGGCAGCAGGGCCGAGTTGGTGTTGCGCTGGCTGTGGAAGCCGGCGAAGATCTTCCACTCGTTCAGGGTGTAGGAACCGCCCACGGTGGTGGTGCGCAGGCTCGGACGGTCCTGGCGGTCGTAGCCGTGGTTGTAGCCGATGCCGACGTCGAAGCCGTTGGCCTTGTAGGTCACGTGGCCGGCGCGGAACTTGTTGTAGCGGCCCAGGTAGCCCGAACCTTTGCCGCCGTACATCAGCGCGGCGCCGATGCCGTTCGGCAGGGCGATGCGGTACTGGACGGCTTCCTGCGAGCGGATGTCGGCGCTCAGGGCGGTGAAGCCGGCGGTGCCGCCGGTTACGTGGCCCCAGGTGCCCGCGGTGCCCGACTCGAAGGTGTCGGCCATGTTGAAGACTTCATAGCCCGGGGTGTACATGCGGCCGATCAGGAAGGCGCCGACCGGGGTGACCAGGCCGACCATCGCCATGCGGTCGAACAGCGCGCGTTCCTGGTTGACGGCCGGGCCGCCAGGCGGCTGGATCGCGGCCTGCAGGCCGGTCAGCAGGCGGTCGCGGACCGGCGCCGGGAGAGGCATGGCATCCATGCCGCGCAGCAGGTAGCGGCCGGGATTGTCGTTCATCAGGGTCGGCTGCTGGGTGCCGGTGTCGAGCTCGACGCGCGCTTCCAGGTTGAACATCGCCTTGAAGCCATTGCCCAGGTCTTCGGTACCTTTGAAGCCGATGCGCGAACCGTCTGCGCCGCCGCTGTAGATCTTGGTCGGGCCGCCTTTCTGGAACATCACGCCGGCGTCGGCGATGCCATAGATCTGGACGCTGGTCTGGGCCAGGGCGGAAGTGGCAAAGGTGGCGCCGAGCAGGGCGGCGATGAGGCTCTTCTTCATTGGGTCTCCGTGTTATGTTCTTGGCTAGCGAGTTGCTTTAACTCACCTTGCCAATATGCCATCCGCCTTGCGCCCTGTACAGAACGCTCGTGCGGAAAGTTGACGAAGTCGGCTTCTCGTTGTGAAAACACTACAAGGAGCGAGGTAAACGACAAGGGCGGACATGGTTTCCCACGTCCGCCCCGGGTCTGGCGCGGCAGCAGCCCGCCTGGCGCTTAGAACGAGTGGTTGATGCCGACGTCGTAGTGGTTCACGGTCGACGGCACGGCGGTCATGCCCTTCTTGCGCGATGCGTCCACGTACAGGTAGGTGCGCTTCGACAGGCTGTATTCGTAGCCCAGGGAGAACTGCTTGACCTTCTGCAGGCCGTCGGTGTCCTTCTGGCCATAGCCGGCCAGGAACTTGCCCGGACCCATGCTGTAGTTGGCGCCCAGCACCCACGACTTGGTGTCGGCGTTCAGGATGCGGTTGTGCTCCTGGTCCTGCTTGCTGTAGGTGCCCATCAGCTTCAGTTC
Source organism: Massilia sp. ST3 (assembly GCF_018119405.1). Lineage (GTDB taxonomy): Bacteria > Pseudomonadota > Gammaproteobacteria > Burkholderiales > Burkholderiaceae_D > Telluria. Next base: position 16,956 of record NZ_JAGPWC010000086.1, read on the forward strand.
CGGGGTGGCGTTGACCGACGCGCCAACCGACCAGACCTTCGATTCGATCGCGTTGCGTTCGTAGCCGGCCATGAAGGCCGCCGGACCGTTGTTGTAGGTCGCGCTGACCGAGAACGGGTTGGCCGAAGCTTCGGCGCCGGCCGGGTATTGCGGCGCGGCCGCGGTGCCGCGGCCGATCACGGCTGCGCCGCCGGTGTTTTCCTTGGTGGCGATCGCGGTGTTCAGCTGGAAGCCGCTGACGATCGGCGAGTTGTACCAGACGGCATTGCTCCAGCGGTTATGCGAGGCGCCCGACGGGTCCAGCGGCTGCGAGGTGTAGCCGGCGACGCTCAGGTCGGTGTAGAAACCGGAAGGCGAGGGCAGCGCGTGGAAGGGCTCGAAGGCGCCGATGGTCTCGTGGTACGGGGTCAGGCCGCGGCCAATGCGCAGCATGCCGAAGTCGCCTTGCAGGCCGACGCGGCTCTGGCCCTGGAACAGCTGGCGCTGCACGCCGTTGCCGCCCACTTCGAGGGTGCCGGTGTCCGGCTCGTAGCGGATCTCGAGCTGGAACAGCGCCTTCAGGCCGTTGCCCAGTTCTTCCGTGCCTTTGAATCCCAGGGTATTGGCGGCGCGCTTGCCGATGTTCAGGGACTGGCCGGTACGCTTGATGATGCCGGCATCCAGGTTGCCGTAGATCTGTACCGAGGTTTGCGCGTGGGCCGCGCCGGCGAATGCGCCAAGCAGTGCGGCGGCCAGGAGGGATTTCTTCATTCTTCGTGTTCCTTGATTAAGTTACGCTTCATCCTGAGCATTGAGACCTGTGCTGAATCCTCGGATGCGTGCACCTTAATAGTTTCCTGCGACAAGATTGACTGATTGGTCAATTATGGCGGGCGCACTTGGTGGAAAGCCAATAAATCCAATCGTGTTGTTGTTTTTTTGAAACGTGCATCATTCACGATGTAACAAATTCACAGCAGCATGGATGGCAGGGCGCGTGCCGGCCGCCGAACGCCCTGCCGTAGAGCGGAAGGCCAGCCCGCCGCGCCTTGGCCGCCCGGTTCGCTGACTTTGCGCCCCCGCCGCCCTCCCGGCTACTACAGCCCAGCCCGGTTTTCAGCGTTTGCGGCGGCGCAAACAAAGCCATGGCTTGAAACGAATCGGCCCCGGCCGCGGCTTAGACTCTGCCCCACATCCGCGTGCGTGGCGACGCACCGTGTCAATACCTTGTATATTGGCAACTTTTCCGCCGAGCTGACCTGGCTCGCGCCCTAGCCTGCCGTCTTGCGTCGCCACTGCGCTTTTGCCGACCTGACTTACCAATGGTTTATTCGAACAATGGCTAACCGCGAAGAACTGGCGATCATCCGCAACGCCCGGGCCGGGCAGGCTGCCGCCCAGCTCGAGCTGGGCAAGCGCTACCTGTTCGGCAGCACCGGGCTGCCGCAGAGCCTGCCAACCGCCCTGCACTGGCTGGAGCGGGCTGCGAAGCAGGACTGCGCCCCTGCGTGGCAATTAATCGGCAATCACATCCCTTTCGAACTGGCCCAGCGCAAGGGCCTGGAGCTGCTGTCCTGGTACGAGCGCGCCTATGACGACGGCAGCGTCCATGCCGGACTGGTGTTCGCCCAGCTGGTGCTGGACGCCGGTCCCGCCGCCCCGCCGGAGGCCCGCGCCAAGGCCTTGCACGTGCTGGAAGACGCGGCGCGCGCCGGCTTTGCCCATGCGCAGTGGCTGCTGGCCCAGC
>NZ_JAGPWC010000087.1 GCF_018119405.1 Massilia sp. ST3
AGGTGCTGCCCTTGCCCAGGCCCGCGCTGTCCGCGCCCACGCTGCCGCCATGCAGCTCGACCAGGCTTTTGGCGAGCGCCAGGCCCAGTCCCAGCCCGCCCTGGGAGCGGTCGGGCGTGCGCTCGGCCTGGGTAAACAGGTCGAATACGCGCGCCACCAGGCCCGGCTCCATGCCGATGCCGTCGTCAGTCACGCTGAGCACGTAGTCGGCGCCGCTCTCCTTGAGCTGGAGGGTGATGTGGCCGCCTTCGGGCGTGTACTTGGTGGCGTTGCCGAGCAGGTTGGCGACCACCTGCACCAGGCGCTTGTGGTCGCCCTTGACGTTGGCGGGGCCGTCCGGCAGTTCCAGGATCACCTTGTGGCGGCGCGCCGTGATCAGGGGGCGGATCTGTTCAGCCGCGTCGTCGACCACGTTGCGCAGGTCCAGCACCTGCGTCGAGAGCGAGACCAGGCCGCGCGTGACGCGCGAAACGTCCAGCAGGTCGTCGACCAGGCTGGTCATGTGCTCGACCTGGCGCGCGATGATGGCGCAGGTCTGGGTGATCTGGGCATTGTCGGAGTGCAGCAGCTTGAGCAGGTGGGCGCCGGTGCTGATCGGCGCCAGCGGATTGCGCAGCTCATGGGCCAGCATCGCCAGGAATTCGTCCTTGCGCTGGTCGGCGGCGCGCAGCTCGCGCTCGGCCAGGCTGCGGGCCGACTCCTTCTTTTGCAGCGTCTCGGCCATTTCGTCCAGCGCCTGCGCCAGGCGTCCGATCTCCTCGCGTCCGTACTCGATGCCGCTGCGCGCATCGAGGTCGCCAGCGGCGATGCGGCGCGCCGTGACCATCAGCTTGCGCACCCGCTGCACGATAAGCTTGTCGCCGGCCAGCCAGGCCGCGAGCATGGCCAGCAGGGTGGTCGCGCCCAGGCCCAGCAGCGACATCAGCTGGGCTTCGCGCGCCACCGCGGTGATGGTGGCGGTCGGCACGCCGATGGTTACCGTGTATTCGGACAGCGAGGGCGGACCGACGCGGGCGAAGGCGTGCAGGCGCTCGACGCCGTCCTCGCCGCGCACCACCACGGCGCGCTGGTGCGGGCCGCGCATCGCCTCGCGCAGGCTTGGGGAGATCTTCTGGCCGAAGTAGCGTTCCGGGTCGGGCCGGCGCGAGATCAGCGAGCCCGAGGAGTCTGCGGTTTCCAGGATCGAGCCCGGCGCCAGGCTGATGTCGTTGACGAAGGTGTCGAGGCCGGCCAGGTCCATGGCCGCGAACACCACCGCCACTACCTGGCCGCGGCGGTCGATCACCGGATAGGTCAGGTTGATGGTGTGCTTGCGGATCACGCGCCCGAACACATAGTCGCCGGCGATGAAGCGGCGTTCCGACACCGCGCGCTTGAAGTGACGGCGGTCGCCCAGGTTCACCGGGTGCAGCATCGGCACCGCGCTGCAGGTGACTTCGCCGTCCATCCGGATCAGGCCGAAGTTGACATAGCCTTCGTTGCGGTCGAGGACGTCCGCCAGCAGCGCGTTGCAGCGCGCCGGACCGCTCATCAGGTCGGGCACGGTGGTCAGGTCGACCAGGATCTGGCGCGCGCGCTCGATCGACTGGGCTTCGTTGGCCGCCGCCAGGCCGGTCAGGCGCTTGAGGTTTTCCTCGGACGCCCGGATCGCCGCCTCGCGTTCGCGCAGGCCGCCCAGCACCGTCACGATCGCGATCGGCGTGATGGCCAGCGCAACCAGCAGCATCAGCCTGCTGCGCAGGCTGTTGAGGCGGAAGCGGCCAAGCACGGAGCTCATCGGCTTCCCGGCCCCGGATGGCGGCCGCCGGCGCGGTCGCCAAAGGCGATGATGCGGTCTACACCCTCGAGCAGGGTGGCCTCGTCGTCCGAGATGTAGCCGAGACGGATGAAGCCGGGCACGCCCAGGGCTTCGCCCGGCATCACCGCCACTTTTTCCTGCTCCAGCAGGGCGTCGGCGAAGGCCAGGGTGTCGCGCGTCAGCGCGCGCACGTCGCCCCACAGGTAGGGGCCCGAGGCCGGCGCCGGCATGTTCATCCAGGGCGCCTCGGCGAAGCGGCGCACGACGGCGTCGCGGCGCGCGCGGTAGTCGCGCATCAGGGCGTGCGGGGTGCCGGTCGCAAATGCGGCCGCGCCGGCAATCTGCGACAGGTAGGGCGCGGCAGCCGTGACCGGTCCCTGCAGGTTCTGCATCGCCTGCACCAGGTTGCCGGGGGCGACGGCGAAGCCCACCCGCCAGCCCATCATGGCGTAGCTCTGCGAGGCCGAGAACAGGGTGACCACGCCGGCCTCGCGCCAGTCGCACAGGCTGGCCAGGCTGACATGGCTACCCTCGAAGATCAGGTGCTCGTAGCTCTCGTCGATGATCACGTGGCCCCCGGTGCGCAGGGACCAGTCGCGCAGGTGCTCGACCTCGGCCCGGGTGTACACCTTGCCGGTGGGATTGTGCGGGTTGTTGATGACCAGGACCTTGACCGGGCCCAGAGCGTCGAGGCTCTCCGGCGTCAGCGTGTCGGGCAGGTCGGCCAGCACGACCTCCAGCCCGAGCAGCTGGGCGGTGGCCAGGTAGGCCGGCCAGTAGGGGCGGAACACGGCCACCCGGTCGCCCGGATCGGTCATCGCGTACAGCGCCTGGTAATAGGCCTGCTTGGCGCCGTTGGTGACGATGATCTCGTCGGCCGTGGCGTCGATGCCGTTTTCCTGGCGCAGCTTGGCCGCCAGCGACGAGCGCACTTCCGGCACCCCGATCACGTCGGCATAGGGCATGGCCCGCTGGTCCTCGACCGCGGCGAGCACGGCGTCCAGCACGGCCGGCGGGGCGGGGAAGTGGGAGATGGCGATCGAAAAGTCGATGACCTGTTCGCCTGCGAGACGCAATGCGTCGGCACGCCCATGCATGGCCGTGGTGGCCAGGGGGCGGGAATGCGCAATCCGGTCAGAGATTTTCATCGGGTCGCCAAGTTTGCGTAGTGAATTGGTTTTGTCTGCACGCGACCGGTGCGGTGCATGGTCATTGCTTGATTGTACTAAATATTTAAACATTGTTCCCGCGCCGGGAAATGGTGCGCGGCATTTGCTTGACACTTAAAGTATCTCCCCATGTAATATACGCGCAACACCAGAACGGGGAGCATGAATGAACATCGTGTGCGTAGGCGGCGGCCCGGCCGGCCTGTACTTCGCCCTCTTGACCAGGAAGCGCCATCCGGAGCATACGGTGGTGGTGGTCGAGCGCAACCGCCCGAGCGACACTTTCGGCTGGGGCGTGGTGTTTTCCGACCAGACCCTGGGCCACCTGGCGCAGGCGGACGAGCCCAGCGCCCGCGACATCCTGCAGTCGTTCAACCACTGGGACGACATCGACGTGCATTTCAAGGGCCGCACCGTCACCTCCGGCGGCCATGGCTTCTGCGGCATCTCGCGCAAGCGCCTGCTCAATATCCTGCAGGAGCGCTGCCGCGCGCTCGGCGTGGAACTGGTGTTCGAGCAGGACGTGTGCGACGAGGCCGAGCTGGCGCGGCGCTACCGGGCCGACCTGGTGGTCGCCTGCGACGGCGTCAACAGCGCCATCCGCCAGCGCCATGCCGATGTGTTCCAGCCCGAGACCGAGCCGCGCCTGTGCCGCTTCGTCTGGCTCGGCACCCGCAAGCGCTTCGACGCCTTCACCTTCGCCTTCGAGGAGACCGAGCACGGCTGGTTCCAGGCCCACGCCTACCAGTACGACGGCGAAACCTCGACCTTCATCGTCGAGACCCTGGAATCGACCTGGCGCGCCGCCGGGCTGGAGTCGATGGAGCAGGCGGACGCGCTGGCCTTCTGCGAGCGCCTGTTCGCGCGCCACCTGGACGGCCACGCCCTGATGGCCAATGCCGCCCACCTGCGCGGCTCGGCGATGTGGATCCGCTTCCCGCGCCTGGCCTGCCGCAACTGGGTGCATCGCCTGGAACTGGACGGGCGCCGCGTACCCCTGGTGCTGATGGGCGACGCCGCCCACACCGCCCACTTCTCGATCGGCTCCGGCACCAAGCTGGCGCTGGAGGATGCGATCGAGCTGGCGCGGGCGCTCGACGGCGGCGACATCGACGCTGCCCTGGCGCGCTACCAGGACCTGCGCATGGTCGAGGTGCTCAAGCTGCAGAGCGCGGCGCGCAATTCGATGGAATGGTTCGAGAACGTGGCGCGCTATACGGCGATGGAGGCCGAGCAGTTCGCCTATTCTCTGCTGACGCGCAGCCAGCGCCTGTCGCACGAGAACCTGCGCCTGCGCGATCCGGACTACGTGGCCGGCTTCGAGCGCTGGTTCGCGCAGCGCGCCGCGCTGCAGGCCGGCGTGCCTGCGCCGGAAGGACCGGTGCCGCCGATGTTCACGCCGTATAGGGTGCGCGGGGTGCTGCTCAAGAACCGGGTGGTGGTCTCGCCCATGGCGCAGTACTCCGCCGAGGACGGCACGGTCGGCGACTACCACCTGGCCCACCTGGGCGCGCGCGCCATGGGCGGCGCGGCCCTGGTGATGGCCGAGATGACCTGCGTCTCGGCCGACGCCCGCATCACGCCGGGCTGCCCCGGCCTGTACACGCCCGAGCACACGGCGGCCTGGAAGCGCATCGTGGATTTCGTGCACGGCGCGACCGACGCCCGCATCGGCGTACAGCTCGGCCACGCGGGCGCCAAGGGCTCGACCCGGGCGGCCTGGGACGGCATCGACTTGCCGCTGGATGAGGGCAACTGGCCGCTGGTGGCCGCCTCCAGCCAGCAGTACATCGAGGGCGTATCGCAGACCGCGCGCGCGGCCACCCCGGACGACCTGGAACGGATCAAGCGGGACTTCGTGCGCGCCACCGAAGCCGCGGCCGAAGCCGGCTTCGACTGGCTGGAGCTGCACTGCGCCCACGGCTACCTGCTGTCCAGCTTCATCTCGCCGCTGACCAACCTGCGCGGCGACGCCTACGGCGGCAGCCTGGAAAACCGCTGCCGCTATCCGCTGGAAGTCTTCGCGGCGGTGCGCGCCGCCTGGCCGCAGGACCGCCCCATCAGCGTGCGCGTCTCGGCCCACGACTGGGTCGAGGGCGGCGTCACGCCGGCGGACGCGGTCGAGATCGCGCGCCTGTTCAAGGAAGCGGGGGCGGACATGATCGACTGCTCCTCGGGCCAGGTCAGCAAGCTGGAAAAACCCGTGTTCGGGCGCATGTTCCAGACCCCGTTCTCGGACCGCATTCGCAACGAGGCGGGCATCCCGACCATCGCGGTGGGCGCCATCTACGAGGCCGACCACGTCAACAGCATCATCGCCGCCGGGCGCGCCGACCTGTGCGCCGTGGCCCGCCCGCACCTGGCCAACCCGGCCTGGACCCTGCTGGAAGCCGCCCGCATCGGCTATACCGGCGCCGCCTGGCCGCGCCAGTACCGGGCCGGCAAGCTGCAGCTGGAACGCAACCTGGAGCGCGAGCGCGCGCTGCAGGCGGCCAGCGCCGGCCTCAGTCCGCAGCAGGTGGCGGCGCGCCTGCTCGAAGGCTGACCCACCCATTCACGACAGATCACAGGAGCCATCCATGCATTATCTTCCGGGCGAGGCGCACCGGCTGCCGGGCAGCCGCGCCAGCTTTGCCGGCCACCAGGCGCAGCACTTCCTGTTCGCGCTCGAGGGCGGCGTCGCCACCATCACCCTCAACCGGCCCGAGCGCAAGAACCCGCTCACCTTCGAGTCCTACGCCGAGCTGCGCGAGCTGTTCCGCGCGCTGGCCTATGCGGACGACGTCAAGGCCGTGGTCATCACCGGCGCGGGCGAGAACTTCTGCTCGGGCGGCGACGTGCACGAGATCATCGGCCCGCTCACCAGGCTGGACATGCCGGGCCTGCTGGCTTTCACGCGCATGACGGGCGACCTGGTGAAGGCCATGCGCGCCTGCCCGCAGCCGGTCGTGGCCGCGGTGGACGGCGTGTGCGCCGGCGCCGGCGCGATCCTGGCGCTGGCCTCGGACCTGCGCTACGCCACCGCGCGCAGCCGCACCGCCTTCCTGTTCACGCGGGTGGGCCTGGCCGGCGCCGACATGGGCGCCTGCGCGCTGCTGCCGCGCGTGATCGGCCAGGGCCGCGCGGCCGAGCTGCTCTACACCGGCCGCTCGATGAGCGGGGAAGAGGGCGAGCGCTGGGGCTTCTACAACCGCCTGTGCGAACCTGATGCGGTGCTGGCGCAGGCCCAGGCGCTGGCCGCGGCCCTGGCCCAGGGGCCGACCTTCGCCCATGGCATGACCAAGAAGATGCTGCAGCAGGAATGGAACATGGGCGTGGACGAGGCCATCGAGGCCGAGGCCCAGGCGCAGGCGATCTGCATGGCCACCAACGACTTCCACCGCGCCTACCACGCTTTCGTGGCCAGGCAGCAGCCCAGCTTCGAGGGGGATTGATGGAACGTCTCGAACACCTTGACTGGCCGTTCTTCGAGCCGCGCCATGGCGCGCTGGCGCGCGAGCTGGATTGCTGGGCCGCGGCCCACCTGGATGCGGCCCACGGCCATGACGTCGACGCCGCCTGCCGCGCCCTGGTCAAGGGCCTGGGCCAGGCCGGCTGGCTGCGCCACGCGGTCGGCGGCACGGCCTACGGCGGCGCGGTCGACAGCATCGACACCCGCGCCATCTGCCTGATCCGTGAAACCCTGGGGCGCCACGCGGGCCTGGCGGATTTCGCTTTCGCCATGCAGGGCCTGGGCAGCGGCGCGATCTCGCTGTTCGGCGCCGAGGAGCAGAAACAGGCCTACCTGCCGCGCGTGGCGGCCGGCGATGCGATCGCGGCCTTCGCGCTGTCCGAACCGCAGGCCGGTTCCGACGTGTCCGCCATGCAGTGCGCCGCGCGCCGCGACGGCGGCGGCTGGGTGCTGGACGGCGAGAAGACCTGGATCTCGAACGGCGGCATCGCCGACTTCTACGTGGTCTTTGCCCGTACCGGCGACGGCGGCGGCGAGGGCGGCCGCGGCGCCAAGGGCATCTCGGCCTTCATCGTCGATGCCGATACGCCGGGCTTGCGGATCGCCGAACGCATCGACGTGATCGCCCCGCATCCGCTGGCGCGCCTGTCCTTCGATGGCTGCCGGGTGCCGGCGGCGCGCCTGCTGGGCGCCGAAGGGCAGGGCTTCAAGATCGCCATGGCGACGCTCGACGTGTTTCGCACCTCGGTGGCCGCCGCGGCGCTGGGCTTCGCGCGGCGCGCCCTGGACGAGGCGCTCGCCCATGCGCAGGCGCGTCCCATGTTCGGCAAGACCCTGGCGGACTTCCAGCTGACCCAGGCCAGGCTGGCGCAGATGGCGACCGACATCGACGCCAGCGCGCTGCTGACTTACCGCGCGGCCTGGATGCGCGACGGCGGCCGCAAGGTGACGAAGGAAGCGGCGATGGCCAAGCTCACCGCCACCGAGTCGGCCCAGCGCGTCATCGACGCCGCCGTCCAGCTGTTCGGCGGCCAGGGCGTGCAGAGCGGCCGCATTGTGGAAAGCCTGTACCGCGAAATCCGCGCCCTGCGCATCTACGAAGGCGCCAGCGAAGTGCAACTCTTGATCATCGCGCGCGAACTGCTCGCCGCCACCAAGGAACAACGATGATGGAAACCCTGCAGCCCGCGGGCTGGCCACGCCCGAAAGGTTATTCGAACGGCATCGCGGCCAGCGGCCGCCAGGTGTTTGTCAGCGGCATGATCGGCTGGGACGCCGAGGGACGCTTCCAGACCGACGACTTCGTGGGCCAGGCGCGCCAGGCGCTGGAAAACATCGTGGCGGTGCTGCGCGAGGCCGGCGCCGGCCCGGAACACATCGTGCGCATGACCTGGTACGTGGTGGACAAGCGCGAGTACCTGGATGCCGGGGCCGCCCTCGGGGCGGCCTACCGCGACACCATCGGGCGCCATTACCCCGCCATGAGCGCGGTGCAGGTGAGCGCGCTGATGGAAGACCGGGCGCGGGTCGAGATCGAGGCGACCGCGGTGATTCCCGGCTAGACCGGGATCGATTGCCGAGCGGCATGTCGGACCGGCCCCTGTCGGTTCGGCCGCCGCTCCGGTATCATTCGGGGATGAATCAGATTTCCTTTTCCCCGTTTGTCATTGGCGTCGCTGGCGGAAGCGGCAGTGGCAAGTCAACGGTGACCCAGCAGGTGCTGGCGTCGTTCGGCGCCGACATGGTCTCGGTCGTGATGCAGGACGACTACTACTGCGACCAGTCCCACCTCACCCCCGAAGTCCGCCGCAAGCAGAATTACGACCATCCCCAGGCCTTCGACTGGCCGCTGCTGGTGCAGCACGTGCGCGCCCTGCGCAATGGCGAAGCGATCGAGATGCCGGAATACGACTTCACGATCGACAACCGCTCGAACAAGACCATCCCGGTCAAGCCGGCCCCGGTGATCGTGATCGAAGGCCTGTTCGCCCTGTATGACGCCGACCTGCGCAAGATGATGTCGCTGAAGATCTTCGTCGACACCGCCCCCGACGTCCGCTTCATCCGCCGCCTGCAGCGCGATATCGCCGAGCGCGGCCGTTCGCTGGAGAGCATCGTCGGCCAGTACCTGGAGACGGTGCGGCCGATGCACAAGCAATTCATCGAACCGACCAAGCGCCACGCCGACGTGATCCTGCCCCACGGCGCGAATGGCCCGGCGGTCGATGTGATCACGACCAAGGTGGCAAGCGTCATCGGCCAGTTGAAGCGTCCCTGATCCGGCAGTCTCCCCGCGATCCTCCTGATTACTGTTGAGTTCTGCCGCAGTCGGTGCATAATCGGGCCATACCCGCCCGATTTCCACGAGGACGATCATGGCTACTCGCAGTCCCGCCCGACGGCCGCACCTGGCCAGCCTGCTGCTCGCATCCGCCCTGGCCGCCGCCCTGGCGGCCTGCGGCGGCGGTGGCGACAGCCCGCCGCCACAGGCGGTGGCGCCGGTCCCGCCACCGCCGCCCCCTGTCTCCGCGCTGCCGGGCAGCTACGCCGACCCGGTGCTGTATTCGGGCGCGGCCACGGCCTCGCTGGCGGGCGCCGAGGAGCGCGCCGCCACGGTCCAGACCCGCATCACCCTCGACGGACGTCCGCTCGACTACAGCGCCACCACGGGCCACCTGACGGCCACCGACCTGCAAACAGGGCGGCCGGCAGCCTCCTTCTTCTATGTCGCCTATACCGCCGGCACACTGCCGGCGGCGCAGCGGCCGCTGACCTTCTTCTACAACGGCGGGCCGGGTTCGGCCTCGCTCTGGCTGCACCTGGGCGCCTTCGGCCCGCGCCGGCTGGCCACCACCTTCCCGTCCACCGAGCCGCCCGCCACGCCGGTACAGATGGTCGACAACCAGGAAACCCTGCTCGACCATTCCGACCTGGTCTTCGTCGACGCCGTCGGCACCGGCTATTCGCAGGCGGTGGCGCCGTACACCAACGCCCAGTTCTGGGGCGTCGACCAGGATGCGGCGGCCTTCCGCGACTTCGTGCGCCGCTATCTCGCCGCCAACAACCGGCAGGCGTCGCCGGTCTACCTGTTCGGCGAATCCTACGGCGCGCCGCGCACGGCGGTGCTGGCCAACCTGCTCGAGAGCGCGGGGGTGCGCGTGACCGGCGTCATGCTGCAGTCGGCCGCCATGGACTACAACAGCAATTGCGGGGTGTTCAATCCGGGCCAGGCCAGCTGCGAAGGCTATATCCCGAGCTATGTGGCGGTCTCGGCCTACCACCAGAACGGCAGCCTGCCGACCGACTTCTCATCGGTGCTGCAACGCGCGCGCGAGTTCGCCGCGGGCAGCTACCGCAGCGAGGTCGGCGCCTTCCTGGCCAGCGGCGCGCCGCCCAGCGAGGCCACGCTGGCGCGGCTGGCCGCCGACACCGGCTTGCCGGTGCAGACCTGGCGCCAGGATTTTTCGATGACGCCGGGCGCCTACCGCGCGCGCCTGCTGCCGGGGCAGGCGATCGGGCGCTACGACGCCCGGGTGAAGGCGCCCACCGGCAGTGCGCTGGTGGCCGGGGGCGACCCCTCGATCAACCTGGTGGGCGGCGTGTTCAACAACACCATCCGCACTTACCTGGAGACCGAACTGCGCTATACCGCGCTCACGTCCTACCTGGGCTCCAACAATGTGCTCAACCAATGGAACTTCAGCCACGACGGCAAGGCGCTGCCGGACACGATCCCCGACCTGGCCGCGGCCCTGACGCTCAATCCAGGCTTGAAGGTACTCGCCATGAGCGGCTATCATGAACTGGCGACGCCGTTCTACCAGACCGAGCTCGACCTGGCGCGGCTGGGACCGAATGCCGGCATCCAGATTCGCAACTACGACAGCGGGCACATGAGCTACCTCGACGACCGCGTGCGCCGCCTCCAGAAGGCGGACCTGCGCGCCTTCTACAACAGCGTATCGGTGGCACAATGAAAATCATGACCCTATTCGTTCTGCTCGCAGGCGCGGCTGGCGCCCAGGCCCAGACCGGCGTCGATGGCCAGGTGCCGCCGGCGCTGCGCAACCGTTCCGCCGCACCGCCGCCGGCGGCGGGCACGGCGCTGCGCGCCCAGGCGCTGGACAAGCTGGAGGCGCAATTCCGGGCCGCCGACCGGGACGGCAACGGCAGCCTGACGCCGGACGAGGCCAAGGGCTTCGGCTTTGTCGCCAGGCATTTCGACGAGATCGACGCCGGGCGCCGCGGCGCCGTCGGCTTCGACGACCTGCGCGCCTATCTGGCGCGGGCGAAAGCCGGGCAGGAGGCGAACCGCCGTCCGGAATGAGCGCCGGGGCGCCGGCGTTTCTGCTACGGTGGTGCCATCGACAGAAGGAGCCGCCATGAACAACCAGATCCTCCGCGTGATCGACGACATCGCGGACGCCGAACGTGCGCGCCAGGCGCTGCTCGACGCCGGATTCGAGCGCGACAGCATCGAGATCAGCCATACCGGCGACGAGGCCGGCCCGTCGGAAGCCAACTTCACCGTCGGCGATTCGCCTGCGGTGAAGGGCGGCACCGACTACAAGGACGTATACACCCCGGGGCTGGAAATCGGCAAGTGCGTCATCACCGTCACGGCCGAGGACCCGGCGCGCCTCGAGCAGGCAACCGGCATCCTCGAACAGCACGGCGCCAGGGACACTGATCCGGCGCACGCGGCGGCGCGCCGGAACGAGGGAAACCAGGACGGAAGCGGCCTCAGGTCCAGCTGAGGTCGGTCTTCGAGAGCGGCAGCTCGCGCACGCGCTTGCCGGTCGCCGCGAAGATCGCATTGCACACCGCCGGCGCCAGCGGCGGCAGGGCCGGTTCGCCCAGGCCGGTGACCGGATAGTCCGACTTGACGAAATGCACTTCGATCTTGGCGGGCGCGTCCGGCATGCGCAGCAGCCCGTAGTCGTGGAAATTGCTTTGCACGATGCGGCCCGCTTCGATGTTCAGCTCGGGGAACATCAGGGTCGACAGGCCGTCGATCACCGAACCCTCGACCTGGTTCTCGGCGCCCGACAGGTTGACGATCTGGGCGCCGATGTCGGTCGCCACCACCACCCGGTCCACCTTCAGCTTGCCGTCGCGCGAGACCGTGACCTCGGCCACCTGGGCCACATAGCCGCGGTGGCTGAAATGGAAGGCGATGCCCTGGCCCTGGCCGCGGGGGAACTTTTTCTTGCCCCAGCCGGCCTTGTCGGCCGCCGTCATCAGGACCGCCTTCATGCGTTCCACGCTGTAGGGCTGGCCGCGCTCGCCGGTGCCCGGGACTACGCTCTTGTCGCCAAGCAGTTCCAGACGGAATTCAAGTGGATCGCGTCCGCCCGCATGAGCCAGTTCGTCGATGAAGCTGTGGAAGACCCAGGCGAACACGCAGCTGCCCGGCGCGCGCCACGGACCCATCGGTACGCGGCACTCCAGGGCGGTCTGCTCGAGCTGGACGTTGGGCAGCCAGCGGCCGGGGAACTCGTCGCCCGACAGGTTGCCGCCGCTGCCCGGCTGCAGCACGCTCTGGCCCTCGCGCTCGACGCGGTTGGCGAAGGTCACGAAATGGTTGTGCCAGGCCACGGCCTTGCCCTGGGCGTCGACACCGCCGCGCAGGAAGTGGAAGCCGCCTGGGCGGAAGTGGTCGTGCTGCAGGTCGTCCTCGCGGGTCCAGGTCAGCTTGACCGGCGCCTTGACCTTCAGCGCGATGGCGGTCGCCTCGACAATGAAGTCCGAGCTCAGGCGGCGGCCGAAACCGCCGCCGCTGCGGATGATGTGCAGGGTGATCTTTTCTTTCGGGATATTGAATAGGCTGCTCACCAAGGCCTGGCCGGCGCCCGGGTTCTGGGTCGGCGCCCACAGTTCCAGCGCGCCGTCGTCCTTGATCCAGGCGGTGCAGTTCTGCGGCTCCATGCTGGCGTGCGAGATGAAGGGGTAGCTGTAGGCCGCCTCGACCGTCCTGGCCGCGCCCTTGAGCGCCGCCGCCACGTCGCCGTCCTTGCGCATCGTGCTGGCGCCCGGCCTGGCGCTGGCGGCCTTGGCCTGGGCCGTGAAATCTGCCCAGCTGTGGCCGGCGCCGGGACCTTCGTCCCATTCCACTTCCAGGGCGCGCCGCGCGCGCATCGCGTTCCAGGTCGAGGTGGCGACGATCGCCACGCCCGGGCGCAGGTTGTTCAGGGTGCCGGCGCCCTCGACGATGAAGGCGTCCTTGACGCCCGGCATGGCCTTGATCGCATTCAGGTTGGCGCGCACGGCCTTGCCGCCGAACACCGGGCATTTGGCGTAGACCGCGTACAGCATGCCGGGCACCTGGACGTCGATCCCGAACAGGGGCTTGCCGCTGACGATGGCCGCATTGTCGACGCCGCCGATGCGCTTGCCCAGCAGCTTGAAACTGGCGGGGTCCTTCAGCACCACCGCCTCGGCTGCCGGCACCGCCAGCTTCGATGCGGCCCCGGCCAGGGCGCCGTAGCCCAGGCGGCGCTTCGACGGGCCGTGGACCACGAATCCGCCCCCCGTCGTGCACTCGGCGGCCGGGACCTTCCAGGCCTGGCTCGCGGCCTGGACCAGCATGGCGCGCGCGGTGGCGCCCAGGCGGCGGAAGTCGTTGTAGTTGGTCGGGGTCGAGGTCGAACCGCCCGCGCCCTGGCTGCCGAAGGCCGGATTCAGGTCGCCTTGCACGATGCGCACATCCTTCCAGTCGACGTCGAGCTCCTCGGCGAGCACCATCGGCAAGGAAGTCTTGATGCCCTGGCCGATCTCCGGCTGCTTGGAGACCAGGGTCACGCGGCCGTCGCGCGCGATGCGAATGAAGGCATTGGGCACGAAGTCTGCGCCTGCCGCGCCGGCCGCGCCGGTAGCGGCGGCCAGCACGCCCTCGGCCGACATGCCGAGCAGGAAGGCGCCGCCGATGGCGCCGCTGCGCAGGAAACCGCGGCGCGAGGAAGACAGCGGGGCGCTCATGCCTTGCCCTTTCCGGTGGAGGCGATCTCGGCCGCGCGGTGGATGCCGGCGCGGATGCGGGTATAGGTGGCGCAGCGGCACAGGTTACCCGCCATGGCCGCGTCGATCTGGGCGTCGCTCGGCTTCGGGTGCTGCTTGAGCAGGGCGCAGGCGCTCATGATCTGGCCCGCCTGGCAGTAGCCGCACTGCGGCACGTCCAGCTCCTGCCAGGCCAGCTGCAGCGGGTGGCTGGCCTTGGCGTCCAGGCCTTCGATGGTGGTGATCTTCTGCTTGCCGACGCTGGACACCGGCGTCAGGCAGGAACGCGCCGGCACGCCGTCGAGGTGGACGGTGCAGGCGCCGCACTGGCCGAGTCCGCACCCGTACTTGGTGCCTACCAGGCCCAGGGTGTCGCGCAATGCCCACAGCAGGGGCGTCTCCGGCTCGACCTCGACCGCCTGGGCCTTGCCGTTGATGTGCAAGGTGTATTTACTCATGGGGTCCCTCGTGGCAAACAGATCAATCCACCATCCTAGCGGAAATCCCGGCGGCTCGACAGTGGCGAAAGCTGCACACGAAAGGCACAATTCGGTCGCGCGACCTAATTATGTGTAATACTTGGTTGTCGATCAGCCAACAAAGCTCATCTCATGCATAAGCCTGGCTCACGCGTGTCGTCACCGAACCTCAAGTTCCGCCTGGCCTGCGTGGCCGCGGCGCTGGTATTCGTCACGACCTTGCTGGTGACGCTGTCGACCCTGTCGGTGGCCGAGCGCGGCATGAAGGAAGTGATCGGCAACCAGCAGTTCACCATGCTCACCGGCGCCGTGTCGTTCATGGACGACCGCATCGGCGACCGCTTGCGCCAGGTGGAGGCGGTGGCGGCCAATGTTCCTGCCGCCGCGCTGTCCGACAACATGCTGATGCAGCAATACCTGGATGTGCAGGCCCGGATGTGGGGCAACGACTACCTGAACTTCCTGACCCTGGCGCGCTCGGGCGAAATGGTGGTCACCTTGCGCGAGTTCCCCGTCGGCCGCCACCTGAACGCCGCCGGCGTCGACTACTTCGAGCGGGTCATGCGCACCCGCGCCAGCGTGATTTCCGAACCCTTGCGCAGCCGCCTGTCGGACAAGAACGTGGTCATCTTCGCGGCGCCGATCCGCAACCCCGCCGGCGAGGTGGAGCAGGTGCTGGTGGCGAGCGTCGACCTGCAGGGCTCGGGCTTCCTGCGCCAGATCGGCGCCCTCAGGCCGGGCAAGACCGGCTACCTGTTCCTCATGAGCGCGCAAGGCATCCTGATCGACCATCCGGACAAGGACCGCGTCATGCAGCCGGTCTTCGCCAAGCCCGGCAACAACAACGGCACCGAGCGCGCCCTGAAGGGCTACGAAGGCTGGCTGGAGGCGACCAGCAAGGACGGGCGCGAATCCATCTACGCCTACAAGCGGCTCCGTTCGACCGGCTGGATCCTGGCGGCGCGCTATCCGACCGACGAGGCCTTCGCGCCGCTGGCCGAGATGCGCCGCAACGCCTTCTTCGGCGCCCTCGGGCTGGCCCTGGCATCCGGCATGCTGGCCTGGGTGCTGGTGTTCCGCCTGCTGGGCCCGCTCGAGGCGCTGCGCGACCGAGTCTGGTCCATCCGCCATGACGCCACCGACATCGCCGTGCTGCGCGACGGCCGCAAGGACGAGATCGGCGAGCTGGGCCGCGCCTTCTACGAACTGATGGCCGAGCGCGAGAAGGCGGAGGGCGAGCGCAGCGCCACCGAGAAGCGGCTGCGCCTGATCGCGGACAACCTGCCGGTGCTG
This sequence comes from Massilia sp. ST3, assembly GCF_018119405.1. Taxonomy (GTDB): domain Bacteria; phylum Pseudomonadota; class Gammaproteobacteria; order Burkholderiales; family Burkholderiaceae_D; genus Telluria. The sequence goes on from NZ_JAGPWC010000087.1 coordinate 15,187, forward strand.
ATCGCCTACCTGGACCGCGAGCGGCGTTTTCAGTTTGGTAACGCTACCTTCGAGAAATGGTTCGGCGTGCGGCCCGAGGAACTGGTGGGCATGCGCCTGTCGGACCTGATGGGGCGCGAAGCCTACGGCCAGGTGCGCGACATCCTCGACGAAGCCTATGCGGGGCGCAGCGTCACCGGCGAAGTCGAACTGCAGGCGCAGGGCGCGCCGCGCTTCCTGCAAGGAACCTTCATTCCCGATATCCAGCCCGACGGCACGGTGGCCGGCGTGTATGCGCTCAAGCACGACGTGACACACACCAAGGAAGTCGAGGCCCAGCTGGTGCAGCTGACCCGCGTCGACACCCTGACCGGGATCGCCAACCGGCGGATGTTCACCGAAACCCTGCAGCATGCGCTCGACCGCGCGCGGCGCAGCGGCAAGCGGCTGGCCCTGGCCTACCTCGACGTCGACCACTTCAAGCGCATCAACGACAGCTATGGGCACGGCGTGGGCGACGAGGTGCTGAAGGAATTCGCGCGCCGCCTGACGGCGGGCGTGCGCAACACCGACACCCCGGCGCGCCTGTCGGGCGACGAATTCGTGGTGATCCTGGAAGAGATTTCCACGCGCGCCGAGGCGGAGCGCATCGGCGCCAAGATCGTGGCCTCGATGCGGGTGCCGATCGAGACCAGCAAGGGGCCGATCCAGGCATCGAGCAGCGTGGGGATCGCGCTGTCGCAGCCGAACCAGGGGCAGGAAGAGCTGCTGGCGGCGGCGGATACCGCGCTGTACATGGCCAAGGGGAAGGGACGCGACGGCTACGCGGTATTCGACGAGGACATGTCACCAAAGGAGGTCCGGCCGGCGTCGCCAGGGCTGGCGGCGCCGGGGGAGTGAGCGGAAGAGTGGAGAGGGCAGCCGAATGCGCGTAGCGTTGGCCAGGGCGCGCAGCCGGCTTCGCCGCCGACGCGGTCAACCCATGGGTGAACAGCACAGGCGGCGCCCGTTGAGCGCGTCGGCAGCAGAGCCGCCAACCCTACGCCCCCGAAGCGGATCATCATCCGTTCGAACGCGTCGACGGTCGAAGCCGGCTGCGCGCCCCGGCCAAGCCGACGCACAAGCTGCGGCTCGCTCTTATAGTCCCTGCGGATAGGTCTCCGGCGGTTCGCTCGAATGCCAGCCGCTGGTCGGATCGAGCGGCACCACCGCCGTGGTCCGGTCGAAGTGGATCACGGCGTCGAACTGGCGCGGCAGCTGGGCCATGAAATAATGGCTCTGGCGCTCGGTACGCGGCAGGTAGAGCACGCCGATGGCCCGTTCCAGGCGCCCCTCCATCAAGGCGTCGCGCGCCGGACCGGGATCGCGCAGCGGCACATAGAAGTCGCCCAGCCCGGTGCTGTGCAGCAGGTGCTCGTAGCTGCCGGCCAGTCCTGGCCGCACGTGCTTGTGCTCGGCCGGCCCGTCCCATTCCGAGGCGGCCGTCACCCGTCCCTCGTAGGTCGAGAAACCGATCAGGCAGGTATCCTGGCCGTAGGCCTTGCGCGCCAGCTCGCCCACGTTCCATTCGCCCATGCGCCCGATCTCGGTGGCGCGAGCGTCGCCGATGTGGGAATTGTGCTCCCACACGACGATGCGCGCCGGCTTGCCGTCGCGCGAAAGGTGGCGCGCGAGTGCGTCCAGGGTCTCGGCCATATGACTATCGCGCAGGTTCCAGGACGAGACCCGGCCGCGGAACATGGTGCGGTAGTACTCCTCGGCGTTCTTCACCAGGCGTGCGTTCTGCTGGGCGCAGAAATAGGCGTCCTCGGCGTCGATGCCGTCGCCCTGCATGTAGTCGAAGCCGCGCTGCTGCAGGTCGTGCAGGGCCGCCATGACGCCTTGTTCGCAGGATTCGCTCATGCCGAAGCTGGCCGCGTAGCCGTATTGCTGGCTGTCGCGGTCGTAGTGGTCGAAGCAGGCGTAGCGGCGGCGCGCCTCGCGCGCGGCCGCCGGGTCGACCCGGTCGAGGTAGCCGAGCACCTCGTGGATCGAGGTGTACAGGCTGTACAGGTCGAGCCCGTAGAAGCCGGCCCCGGTGCCGGCCGATGCGTTATGCCCGTGCAGCCACTCGACGAACTCGAGCACGGCGGTGTTGCGCCACATCCAGGCCGGGAAGCGCTCGAAGCCCGACAGGGCGGTGCGCGCGTCCGGGTCTTGGCCCTGGCCGCGCACGTAGCGGTTGACCCGGTAGGCGTCCGGCCAGTCGGCTTCCACCGCCACGGCGGTGAAGCCCTTCTCCTCGATCAGGCGGCGCGTGATGCGCGCCCGCTCGGCGTAGAACTCGTGGGTGCCGTGGGTGGCTTCGCCCAGGAGCACGAAGCGGGCGTTGCCCACCAGGTCGAGCAGGGCGTCGTAGTCGCCCGCGGCGCCCGTGACCGCCACGGCCTGCGAGCGGATCGCATCCAGGGTGGCGTCGGTGATAGTGGCCATGGTGTCAATGCAGCGTTCGGTCGCTGGCGGGCGTGTGGTGGGCCGTGTACGGCGTCACGCCGCGCTCGATGAAGGACTTCATGCGCGCCAGGTCCTCGCCCATCCGGCGTTCCGGGTCCTCGCCGAGCATGCGCGCCAGTCCGTGGCCGAAGGCGCCGCCCGGCGGCGTGTACGCCATGCGCACCGTGACCCGGGTGCCGCCGCGCACCGGCTCGAAGCTCACCGCGCCTTCCTGTTCGATCTCGGAGCCGGGTTCGCTGCGCCAGGCCATGTGGTCGGGACGGGCTTGTTCCGTCATGACGGCGTTCCAGGAATATTCGCTGCCGCCCGGGCCCTTGACCACCCAGTGCGAACGGCGGTGGCCCAGGTCGCGCACTTCGCTCACGTGCGACATGAAGCGCGGGAAGTTGTCGTAGTTCGACCAGGCGTCGTAGACCTCTTCGGGCGCGGCGTCGATCTCGATCGCTCTCTCGACCTCGATGCGCCCTCCGAGGCTGCGGCCGCGCACCATGCCGGCCAGGCGCGCGCCGCCGCCGCTCTTGACCAGGAGGGCCAGCGCGCCCAGGCCGAGCAGGACGCCCAGCGGCGAACGGCGCGCCAGGCCGGTCAGGCCCAGCACCCCGCCGCCCAGCAGGGCGGAGTTGGTGATGGCCGGGCTGCGGTGGTCGAAAGCGTTCACCAGTTCGTCGAGCCAGCCGCGCGCCTGGGCGGCGGCGTCGCGCACGCGCGAACGGGTATGCTCCGCCGCCGCGTCCATGCGGCCGCGCGCTTCCCAGGTGTTGCGTTCGATGTCATGGCGCAGTGCGCGCGCCTCGTCGCGGCCGCGCTCGCGTGCTGC
>NZ_JAGPWC010000088.1 GCF_018119405.1 Massilia sp. ST3
CGCCAAGTAAGCTTCCCTCCATCCGGCCGGGTCCCCTCCGGCCGGGTGTCGCTGTCGCCCGGGGGCCCCCCCCCCCCCCGGTTTTAAACGCATCCTCCGCATGGTCGCGACGCCGGCCAACTCATCCACCCGACACGTTGCGCAACCGCAACTCCCCCGACACGACCTGGATCAAGGCGCACCCTGTTGAGCACGGTAAATTGACCGATGCACAGTTCAACTTTTCTGAGGGGTGGCGCTATGTTCGGTCGACAAGCGAAAAGCGAAATTGACAGCCTGGTCGGCATTTCGGCCCGGATCGAGGGCGACCTGTGCTTCACGGGCGGCTTGCGCATCGATGGCGAGGTGCACGGCAACGTGGTCGCGGTGGACGGGGCCGACAGCATGCTGATCGTCTCCGAGCACGCCCGCATCGAAGGGGAAGTGCGCTGCGCCAGCCTGGTGGTCAACGGCTACATCGCCGGCTCGGTGTATTCGTCGGAACTGCTTGAATTACAGCCGAAAGGCCGCATACATGGAGATGTACACTACCGCCTGCTCGAGATGCACGGAGGAGCCTTGGTAACAGGGAAACTCACGCACGAGCCAGCCGGCGAGCCGGTGTTTCATCTGGCCGACGCTGTCGAAGGCTCGGCAGCATGACTCGCGCCAACGGTCTATAATGGCGGGAGTTGAATTTATTCAGGAGTTTATCCATGACCGCAGTCGCCGAAGTGCAAGAGCACGACACGATCCCCACGCCGATCAACTTCACCGACAGCGCCGCACAGAAAGTCGCACAGCTGATCGAGGAAGAGGGCAATCCCGACCTGAAGCTGCGCGTTTTCGTGCAGGGCGGCGGCTGCTCCGGCTTCCAGTACGGCTTCACCTTTGACGAAATCGTCAACGAAGACGACACCACGATGGAAAAGAACGGCGTCCAGCTGCTGATCGACTCCATGAGCTACCAGTACCTGGTCGGCGCGGAAATCGACTACAAGGACGACCTCGAAGGCGCCCAGTTCGTCATCAAGAACCCGAACGCCACCTCGACCTGCGGCTGCGGTTCCTCGTTCTCGGCTTGAGTTTTCCCCAGGCTCCCGGCGCTGCCGGGTTGTCGTGACGGCCCGCCAGTGCGGGCCGTTTTCATTTTCTCTCCCGGTTCACGCGAGAGAACCGTCGGGTCGGCGGCGAAGCCGGCAACCCTACCGGTGACGGCCCGGTTTTCGTTCAGGCGGGATACAGCGCCCCCAGGATGCGCAGGCCGCGCGCGCCGGTAACGGCCGGCAGGTTGCCCGGCTGGCGGGTGGCGAAGCGCCAGCCCAGCCAGGCGAAGGCCAGCGCCTCCACCCGGTTCGGCGCCACGCCCAGCGCCGCCGTCGATTCCACCTTGACCCCGCCCAGCGCCGCGCCGATGTCGCGCAGCAAGGTAGCGTTGTAGGCGCCGCCGCCGCAGACATACACCGCATCCGGCCGCACGCCCTCGTCCTGGATCGCGCGCGCGATCGTCAGCGCCGTCAGGCGGGTGAGGGTGGCCTGCACGTCTGCCGGCGCCACGCCCGGGCATTGGGCCAGCTTGGCATCCAGCCATTGCTCGTGGAACAGGTCGCGGCCGGTACTCTTGGGCGCCGGCTGGCGGAAATAGGGCTCGTCGAGCAGGATCTCCAGCAGGGCGGCGTCGACCGTGCCGCTGGCGGCCCAGGCGCCATCCTCGTCGTAGGGCTGCCCCTTGTGGCGCGCGATCCACAAATCGATCAGGACATTGCCCGGACCGGTATCGAAACCGGTCACGCGGCCGTCGCCATGCAGCACGCTGATGTTGCCGATGCCGCCGATGTTCACCACCACGCGCGCCGTGCCCGGCTTGCCGAAGGCGGCCTCATGGAAGGCCGGCACCAGTGGCGCGCCCTGGCCGCCGGCGGCGATGTCGCGGCTGCGGAAGTCGGCGATCACGTCGATGCCGCTCAGTTCGGCCAGCAGGGAAGGGTTGTTGGTCTGGCGCGTGAAGCCGAGCTCGGGGCGGTGGCGGATGGTCTGGCCGTGGACGGCGACGGCGGCCACCGGGCCGGCGGCCGAGGGCAGCAGGGCGCGCACGCACTCGGCATAGGCCAGGGCCAGGCCATTGGCGGCCAGGGCTTCGCGCTCCAGTTCGTTCGGGCTGGCGGCCTGCAGGGCCATCAGTTCGGCGCGCAGTTCGGGCGGGAAGGGGGCGAAGGCGGCGGCGAGGGTGTGGATGGCGCCGTTGGCGAAGTCGGCCAGCACGCCGTCGACGCCGTCGAGGCTGGTGCCGGACATCAGGCCGATGTAGAGGGTGGGGGTGTTGGTCATGGATTTTTGCTTGGTGTACGCGGGCGTAAGTGGACTGCGGCGAACTTGGGTCCCCGCCTTCGCGGGGAGGACGTTGGTTTGGGTCGCGTGAAGAGCGGTTCGCCCGGCTTCGGCAACTAGCCTCGAACGTCATCCCCGCGAAGGCGGGGACCCAAGTTTATCAGCTCAGCCAATAGCCCCAAAACAAAACGCCCCCCGATGCATCCGCAGCGGAGGGCGTTTCACATTCAGAAGCCGACGATCAGCGCGCAGCCATCGTCGTGCCGCCGCTCGGGGCAAGCAGCGAGAAGCGGTGGTTCATCTCGGCGGCCGCCATGCGGAAGCGCGACAGTTCGGCTTGGCTCAGCGGTTGCTGGGCCAGCGACTTGAACTGGTTCGGGTCCTTGGCCTGGCCGGCGACGCGGAACTCGTAGTGCAGGTGGGCGCCGGTCGACCAGCCGGTCGAGCCGACGTAGCCGATCACCTGGCCCTGGCTGACCTTCTGGCCCTTGCGCAGGCCGCTGGCGAAGCGGCTCATGTGGGCGTAGGCGGTGCTGTAGTTCGACCAGTGCTTGAGCACGACCATGTTGCCGTAGCCGCCGGACACGCCGGCGAAGTCGATGGTGCCGTCGCCGACCGCGCGGATCGGGGTGCCGGTGCCGGCCGCGTAGTCGACGCCCTTGTGCGCCTTCCACTTGCCCGAGATCGGGTGCACGCGCATCGAGAAGCCCGACGAGATACGCGAGAACTCGAGCGGCGACTTGAGGAAGGCCTTTTTCAGCGCCTTGCCGTCCAGGGTGTAATAGCCGCCCTGCTTGGTGACCGGGTCTTCGTACCAGACCGACTGGTAAGCCACGCCGCGGTTGACGAACTCGCCGGCCAGGATGCGGCCGGTCTTGACCAGTTCGCCGTCGAGCCAGAAGGTTTCGTACACCACGCTGAAGCGGTCGCCACGCTTGAGGTCCGAACGGAAGTCGATGCTGGTCGAGAACATCTCGATGATCTGGCCGACGATCGAATCCGGCAGGCTGCCGCCGTCGACGTTGGAGTCGGTGGCCGAGTACAGCGAGCTGGTGATGTCGCGCGAGCGCATCTCCACGCGGCGCTCGAGCTTGGCGGGCGTGTCGGTAACGCTGAACTCCTCGCCCTTGCGCGCCACGGTGATGGTGCGCGCATCGCCGTTCTTGCCTTCGGTGATGGTGCCGCGCAGCGACATCAGCAGGCCGTTCTCATCGGTTTCGGCCTGGATGCGCTTGCCGGTCTTGAGGGACAGCAGGCGGCGGGCGACCTTGTCGGCGCGGACGAATTTCTGGGCGTCGGCGTCGTTCACGCCAAGACGGTTGAAGAGGGAGCCGAGCGAATCGCCTGGGCGGATACGCTCTTCGCGGATGAATTGCTGCTCGTCCTGCTGGAGGGCGGCGATCTGGTCGGCCAGGTTCGGCAGTTCCAGATCCTGGGCGACTTGCTTGACGGGGAGATCCGACGCGTCTGGTGCGATAGGAGCCACGCCAACAGCGCCGAACGCGCACAGGCTCAGGAAGACGGCGCCGGCGCTGACGATGCGCGTCTTGCGGGTCTTCGGGAGCAGTTGCAGCAGGCGGTTGCCAGTGATTTTATGTATAGGGTTCATGCAATCAGTTAAAATTTGCGGCTGAACTTCTAGGGACCGTATTTCTTATCGCTTTGAAAAGTTTTCGCAAAGCAATAGAAACAAGATCGAGCATCATACCACAGGTTATGGTCCTACAACCGTTTTAGCCTCTTTCCTACAAGAATTTATGACTTCCAACGCATCGGCCGGACACGGCAAACCGGTGAACCCTTCCACACCCCTGCCACTGACCGACAAGGTGCTCGAATCGCTTGCCATCGCCAAGCGCGGCGTCGACGAACTGCTGATCGAAAGCGAATTTGCCCAGAAGCTGGCGCGTTCCGAGCAGAGCGGCAAACCCCTGCGCATCAAGCTCGGCCTGGACCCGACGGCGCCCGATTTGCACCTGGGTCACACTGTGGTGCTGAATAAACTGCGCCAGCTACAAGACCTCGGCCACCAGGTGATTTTCCTGATCGGCGACTTCACTTCGATGATTGGCGACCCCTCGGGCCGCAACGCCACCCGTCCGCCGCTGACCCGCGAACAGGTCGAGGCGAATGCGATGACTTACTTCCGCCAGGCATCTCTGGTGCTGGACGCCAGCCGCACGGAAATCCGCTACAACTCCGAATGGTGCGATCCGCTCGGCGCGCGCGGGATGATCCAGCTGGCCTCGCGCTACACCGTGGCGCGCATGATGGAGCGCGACGACTTCACCAAGCGCTACAAGAGTGGGACTCCGATCGCGGTGCATGAGTTCCTTTACCCTTTGATGCAGGGCTACGATTCGGTCGCTTTGCATGCGGATCTTGAACTTGGGGGCACCGACCAGAAGTTCAACCTCCTTGTTGGCCGCGAGTTACAAAAAGACTACGGCCAGGAGCCGCAGTGCATCCTGACCATGCCGCTGCTGGAAGGCCTGGACGGCGTCGAGAAGATGTCCAAGTCCAAGAACAACTATATCGGCATCACCGAGCCAGGCAACACCATGTTCGGCAAGCTGATGAGCATCTCGGACGAGATGATGTGGAAGTACTACGACCTGCTGTCCTTCCGTTCGCTCGACGAAATCGCCCGCCTGAAGGCCGAGATCGCCGGCGGCGCCAACCCCCGCGATGCGAAAGTGGCGCTGGGCAAGGAAATCGTGACCCGTTTCCACTCGGCCCAGGCGGCCGAGGACGCGCTGGCCGACTTCGTCAACCGCTCCAAGGGCGGCATCCCGGACGAGGTGCCGGAGGTGGCGCTGTCCGGCGCGCCGCTGGGCCTGCCGCAGGTGCTGAAGCAGGCCGGCCTGTGCGCGTCGACCTCGGAAGCGATGCGCATGATCGACCAGGGCGGCGTGCGCATCGACGGCGCCGTGGTCAGCGACAAGGGACTGCAGCTGGAGGCCGGCAGCGTGGTGGTGCAGGTGGGCAAGCGCAAGTTCGCCCGCGTCGCGCTCGCATGATCGGCCTGCTGCAACGGGTCAGCGACGCGCAAGTGCGGGTCGACGGCGACACTGTCGGCGCCATCGGCCCCGGCCTGATGGTGCTGGTCTGCGCCGAAAAGGGCGATACCGAGCGCGAGGCCGAGGCGCTGCTGGCCAAGCTGCTGTCCTACCGCGTCTTTTCGGATGACGCCGGCAAGATGAACCGCAGCGTGACCGACACCGGCGGCGGCCTGCTGCTGGTGCCCCAGTTCACCCTGGCGGCGGACACCAGATCGGGCACGCGCCCCTCGTTTTCGCCGGCCGCCGCGCCGGAAGACGGCCGGCGCCTGTTCGACCATGTCGTGCGCCAGGCGCGGGCCCGTCATGGCATCGTCGAGACCGGCCGTTTTGGGGCCGACATGAAGGTGTCTTTGACAAACGATGGCCCGGTGACGTTCTGGCTGCAGGTTGATCCGGTCGGGATTTCACGCTGAAACAAAGCGGCGCCGGGCGGGGTCAATAGCATCAGGGGCCTGGGAGGACAACATGAGAATCTGGAGCGATTCATTTGACGATGGCGGGGAGATCCCGCCCGAGTGCGCATTCGCGGTCATCGACCCGGACACGCACGTCAAGCTGTCGAGCAACCGTAATCCGCATATCGCCTGGGACGATGTGCCGGCCGGCACCCAGTCGCTGGTGCTGATCTGTCACGACCCGGACGTGCCGTCCGAGGGAAGCGACGTCAACAAGGAGGGGCGCACCGTGCCGGCCTCGCTGCCGCGCGTCGACTTCTTCCACTGGACCCTGGTCGACATCCCGGTATGCCTGAAGTCGCTGGCCGAGGGCATGTTCTCGGACATGGTCACGCCGCACGGCAAGCCCGGTCCGCTGGTGCCTTTCACCATCAAGAACGGCACCGAGCACCAGTTGCGTCATGGCATCAACGACTACACCGGCTGGTTCGCGAGCGATCCCGACATGGCCGGCGAGTTCTATGGCTACGACGGGCCGTGCCCGCCCTGGAACGACGAGCGCGTGCACACCTATTTGTTTACCCTGTACGCGCTTGACATTCCGCGGCTGCCCCTGGAAGGGCAGTTCACCGGCGTCGAGGTGCGGCTGGCGATCCAGGGGCATATCCTGGACGAGGCGCGGATGTTCGGCGTGTATTCGCTGAACCCCGATGTCATGTCCGAAGTGCTCAGATAACAATCCATTAACAAGGCTGCCCCGAGGTTCGGGTGCACGAACCTCATGCTGTCGAATGTAGAAACAGCGCCCGCGGGCGCGACCACGATTTTATTGATCCGCCATGGCGAGACCGCCTGGAACGCGGAGCGCCGCCTGCAGGGCCACCTCGATATCGCCCTGAACGCCGAGGGCGAACGCCAGGCAGCCGCCCTCGCCGCGGCCCTGGCCGCCGAGCCGATCGACCGCATCGTGTCGAGCGACCTGCAGCGCGCACGCCAGACGGCCGAGGCCATCGTCCGTGCGCGGCCGGCGGGCGTTCTGGTGCTGGAGCAGGACCCGGCGCTGCGCGAGCGCTGCTATGGCGGCTTCGAAGGCTTGCTGTACAGCGAGATCGCGGACCGCTTCCCGCTCGACTTCGCGGCCTGGCAGGCGCGGCATGTGGATGCGGCGCTACCGCCCGGGAAGAACCTGGGCGAGAGCTTCCGGCAGTTTTTCGAGCGCGTGACGGGGGCGATCGCGCGCCACGCGGCCGGGCATCCCGGCAAGACCCTGGCGCTGGTGGCGCACGGCGGCGTGCTCGAATGCGCCTACCGCGCCGCGCTCGGGCTGCCGCTGGAAACGCCGCGCGATTTCAAGGTGCATAACGCGAGTGTGAACCGGTTCGTGGTGGAAGAGGGCAGGCTCAGGCTGGTGAGTTGGGGAGAGGTGGAGCATCTTCGGCAGGTGGCGCTGGATGATTTGCCATAAGTAACTTCGGTCAGGACTTGGGTCCCCGCCTGCGCGGGGATGACGACTCGACGGGTATCGCCGAAGTCATTGTCATTAGGTTTCACGCACCACCAAACAACGTCATCCCCGCGTAGGCGGGGACCCAAGTCCGCACCGAAGAGTTACCCCATCCTGTTAGCGTTAGCCCCCACAACCCCCGACAAACGTTTCCATTCCCCCTTTTTTCCACCTTGCCAATATCGCACACGCAACAATTCCAACAAATTTGCTGATAATTTGAGCAGCGCTTGGGGTAAAATACTAGGTTCCCAAGAAACTTCTTCGACTTTCCGCTGTGCAAATCGGTCCTTACACGCTGCGTAATAATGTCTTTGTCGCCCCCATGGCCGGGGTGACCGACCGCCCCTTCCGCCAGTTGTGCAAGCAGCTCGGCGCGGGTTATGCGGTGTCCGAGATGGCGGCATCCAACCCGCGCCTGTGGGCCAGCGAAAAGACCTCGCGCCGCACCGACCACGCGGGCGAGATGGAGCCCAAAGCGGTCCAGATCGCCGGCGCCGACCCGCAGGATCTGGCCGATTGCGCCAAATTCAACGTCGAACGCGGCGCCCAGATCATCGACATCAACATGGGCTGCCCGGTGAAGAAGGTCTGCAACAGCTGGTGCGGTTCCGCCTTGCTGCAGCATGAGGACCTCGTCGAGCGCATCCTGCACGCCGTGGTCGGGGCCGTCGACGTGCCGGTCACCCTGAAGTTCCGTACCGGCTGGGACCGCCAAAACAAGAATGCCCTGCGCATCGCGCGCCTGGCCGAGGAGGCCGGCATCCGGATGCTGACCCTGCACGGCCGCACCCGCGCCGACGGCTACAAGGGCGATGCCGAATACGACACCATCCGCGCCGTCAAGGCGGCGGTGGGCATCCCGGTGGTTGCCAACGGCGACATCACCACCCCCGAAAAAGCGAAGTTCGTGCTCGACTACACGGGTGCGGACGCGGTCATGATCGGCCGCGCCGCCCAGGGCCGCCCCTGGATCTGCCGCGAGATCGACCACTACCTGCGCACCGGCGCACACCTGCCGCCACCCGAGGTGGAAGAGGTGCGCGCCCTCATGAACGAACACCTGCCGGCCCACTATGCCTTCTATGGCGAATACGTGGGCGTGCGCACTGCGCGCAAGCACATCGGCTGGTACGTCCAGGACCTGGCTGGCGGGGAAGAGTTCCGCCAGCGTATGAACCTGATGGAATCGACTGCCGAGCAGCTGGCGGCCGTCGACGAGTTTTTCAAATCGCAACTTCGGTACGGCGAGCGGTTACAATACCGCCCCGCGCGTCCTGCCGATGAAGCAATCGCGGCATAAGCTGTACACACAATAAAAATTATTTCGGGGACACGCTGCTGAGCAGCGGAGCAATCATTAACCAGGATGAAGCAGCAAACATGAGCAAAGAAAGTATCCAGGAAGTCGTCCAGAAGAGCCTCGAGGACTATTTCAACGATCTGGGCGAGCAGAAACCGACCAATATCTACGACATGATGGTGTTGACCGTTGAAAAGCCGGTGCTCGAAGTCGTGATGTCGCGTGCCGACGGCAACCAGTCGCATGCGGCCCAGATGCTGGGCATCAACCGGAATACTTTGCGAAAAAAACTGCAAGAGCACGGACTGCTCTGACGCGCGGAATGGGTGGCCGCGCGTTCTCTGGACGCGGCCGGCCCAGGTCCGCCGTCCGGGCGCAAGAATTCTCAACAACAGGCCACACCATGATCAAACAAGCCCTCATCTCCGTTTCCGACAAGACCGGCGTGCTCGATTTCGCGCGCGCCCTCAGCGCGCTCGGCGTCAACATCCTGTCCACCGGCGGCACCGCAAAGCTGCTGCAGGACAATGGCGTCCAGGTGACCGAGGTCGCCGACTACACTGGTTTCCCGGAAATGCTCGATGGCCGCGTCAAGACCCTGCACCCGAAGGTGCATGGCGGCATCCTGGCGCGCCGCGACCTGCCTGAGCACGTCGCCAAGCTGGACGAGCACGGCATCCCGCAGATCGACATGGTCGTGGTCAACCTCTACCCCTTCCAGCAGACCGTCGCCAAGCAGGAGTGCTCGCTGGAAGATGCGATCGAGAACATCGACATCGGCGGCCCGACCATGCTGCGCTCGGCGGCCAAGAACCACCGCGACGTGGTCGTGATCGTCGACCCGGCCGACTACGGCGTGGTGCTGGCCGAGATGAAGGGCACCGGCGAAGCCGCCGGCCCGGTCAGCTACGAGACCAAGTTCCGCCTGGCCAAGAAAGTGTTCGCCCACACCGCCCAGTACGACGGCGCGATCACCAACTACCTGACCAGCCTGGGCGAAGACCGCCAGCACGCCACCCGTTCCGGCTATCCGCAGACCCTGAACATGAGCTTCGAGAAGGTCCAGGACATGCGCTACGGCGAGAACCCGCACCAGGGCGCCGCCTTCTACCGCGACATGTCGGCCGTCGATGGCGCGCTGGCCAGCTACCGCCAGCTGCAGGGCAAGGAACTGTCGTACAACAACATCGCCGACGCGGACGCGGCCTGGGAATGCGTCAAGTCGCTGGGCGGCCTTGGCCAGCCGGCCGGCTGCGTGATCGTCAAGCACGCCAACCCCTGCGGCGTGGCGATCGGCACCGACGCCCTGGACGCCTACAACCGCGCCCTGCAGACCGACCCGACCTCGGCCTTCGGCGGCATCATCGCCTTCAACGTCGACGTCGACGGCAAGGCGGCGGAAGCGCTGGCCAAGCTGTTCGTGGAAGTGCTGATCGCCCCGAGCTTCACCGAGGAAGCGCGCCAGATCATGTCGGCCAAGCAGAACGTGCGCCTGCTCGAAATCCCCCTGGGCGCCGGCCAGAACCCCTACGACGTCAAGCGCGTCGGCGGCGGCCTGCTGGTGCAGTCGCCGGACGCCAAGAACGTGGGCCTGGGCGACCTGCGCGTGGTCACCAAGAAGCAGCCGACCCAGCAGCAGCTGCAGGACATGATGTTCGCGTGGCGCGTCGCCAAGTTCGTCAAGTCGAACGCCATCGTGTTCTGCGGTAACGGCATGACCCTGGGCGTGGGCGCGGGCCAGATGAGCCGCATCGACTCGGCGCGCATCGCCTCGATCAAGGCGCAGAACGCCGGGCTGTCGCTGGCCGGTTCGGCCGTGGCTTCGGACGCCTTCTTCCCGTTCCGCGACGGCCTGGACGTGGTGGTCGATGCGGGCGCGACCTGCGTGATCCACCCGGGCGGTTCGATGCGCGACCAGGAAGTGATCGACGCGGCGGATGAGCGTGGCGTGGTGATGCTGTACACGGGTACCCGTCACTTCCGTCACTGATCGGCAAATGATGCGGTGAATTCACCGCATCGTAGGGTTGGCGGCTTCGCCGCCGACGCGTTCAAGGGACGCATGCTATAAACGCGTCGGCAAGAAACTTGCCGACCCTACGGTTTCTCTAACGCTGGTGGTCAAATCCACCACGTACCTGTGTTTTTCTACAGTATTTTTCCCACGAACACCCCCAGCCGCTATATCATTCCACAATGATTATTCTCGGCATCGACCCGGGCCTGCGCACGACGGGGTTCGGCGTCATTGAAAAACACGGCGCGAAGCTGCGCTACATCGCCTCGGGCACCATCAAGACGGGCCTGGAGGGGGCGCTGCCGCCGCGCCTGAAGATCATCCTGGACGGCGTGAGCGAAGTGGTCGCCACCTACGGACCCATGTGCGCGGCCATCGAGAAAGTCTTCGTCAACGTCAATCCGCAATCGACCCTGCTGCTCGGCCAGGCGCGCGGCGCCGCGATCACGGCCCTGGTCGGCGCCGACCTCGACGTGGCGGAATACACGGCGGTCCAGGTCAAGCAGGCCGTGGTCGGCACCGGCAAGGCCGCCAAGGCCCAGGTCCAGGACATGGTCTCGCGCCTGCTCAAGCTGCCGGGCCTGCCGGGCAGCGACGCGGCCGATGCGCTCGGCGTGGCGATCTGCCATGCCAACACGATGGACGCGCTGGCCATGATCCACGCGGCCGCGCCCAAGGTGCAAGGCCTGCGCATGAAGGGGTTGAGCATGAAGCGCAACCGTCTCGTCTAAGGAAACAAGAACATGATCGGACGCCTTTCCGGAATCCTGCTCGAAAAAACGCCACCCCAGGTGCTGGTGGACTGCAACGGCGTCGGCTACGAAGTCGACGTGCCGATGAGCACCTTCTACAACCTGCCGCATACCGGCGAAAAGGTGGTGCTGTTCACCCACCTCGCGGTGCGCGAGGACGCCCACCTGCTGTTCGGCTTCGGTTCCGCTTCCGAGCGTGCGCTGTTCCGCCAGCTGGTCAAGATCACCGGCATCGGCGCGCGCACCGCGCTTGCCATCCTGTCCGGCATGACGGTGGCCGACCTGTCGCAGGCCGTCACCCTGCAGGAAGCCGGGCGCCTGGTGAAGATCCCGGGCATCGGCAAGAAGACCGCCGAGCGCCTGCTGCTGGAACTCAAGGGCAAGCTGGGCGCCGACATCGGCGCGGTCGCCGGCAGCCCGCGCGACGACGCCCAGGCCGACGTGCTCAATGCGCTGGTCGCTTTGGGGTATTCTGACAAGGAAGCGCTCCTCGCGATCAAGAACATGCCGGCCGGTTCCACCGTGTCCGACGGCATCAAGTTCGCCCTGAAGGCGCTGTCGAAAGCCTGACGCATGAGCATCCAGACCGACAATTTCACCGAACAGCGCATTATCGATTCCGCGCCGGCCTCGCCCAACGAGGAGGCGATCGAACGCGCGTTGCGCCCGAAACACCTGGAAGAATACGTAGGCCAGGAAAAGATCCGGGACCAGCTCGAGATCTTCATCCACGCCGCGCGCAAGCGGCGCGAGGCGCTCGACCATACCCTGCTGTTCGGTCCGCCGGGCCTGGGCAAGACCACGCTCGCCCACATCATCGCGCGCGAAATGGGTGTCAACCTGCGCCAGACCTCCGGCCCGGTGCTGGAGCGTCCGGGCGACCTGGCCGCGCTGCTGACCAACCTCGAGCCGAACGACGTGCTGTTCATCGACGAGATCCACCGGCTGTCGCCGGTGGTCGAGGAGATCCTGTACCCGGCGCTCGAGGACTACCAGATCGACATCATGATCGGCGAAGGCCCGGCCGCGCGCTCGGTCAAGCTCGACCTGCAGCCTTTCACCCTGGTCGGCGCCACCACCCGCGCCGGCATGCTGACCAATCCGCTGCGCGACCGCTTCGGCATCGTGGCGCGCCTGGAGTTCTACAACGTCGACGAGCTGACCAAGATCGTGGCGCGCAGCGCCGCGCTGCTGGAGGCGCCGATCAACGAGGAGGGCGCGCGCGAAGTGGCCAAGCGCGCCCGCGGCACGCCGCGTATCGCCAACCGCCTGCTGCGCCGCGTGCGCGACTATGCGGAAGTGAAGGGCAATGGCGAGATCACCAAGGACATGGCCGACCGCGCCCTCAAGATGCTCGACGTCGACACCGTCGGCTTCGACGTCATGGACCGCAAGCTGCTGGAAGCGGTGCTGTTCAAGTTCGCCGGCGGCCCGGTGGGCATCGGCAACCTGGCGGCGGCGATCGGCGAAGCGGCCGACACCATCGAGGACGTGCTGGAACCCTACCTGATCCAGCAAGGCTACCTGCAGCGCACCCCGCGCGGACGGATCGCCACGCCGCTGGCCTACCAGCACTTCGGCGTGACCGCGCCGCGCATCAGCCCCACCGGCGACTTGTGGGACAACCTGCCCCCGGCCTGACCCCCCCTAGAAGTGCGGCTCGCACACTTCCCGCGCGCGCAAGCGGCGATGGCCTTGCGCGCTGACGACCGGCACCACGAAGGTCATGTAGAGCACGACCGTCAGCATTAGCATCAGGCTGCAGCCCCACAGCATGAATTCCGAGTCGCCGCGCCACATCACGGCCAGGCCGGCGAACAGCGGCGCGGCCAGCAGCAGGCCCGCCAGCGAGCGCAGCGCGGGCGAGCGGCGCATGCGGTGGCCGGTCATGCCGATCAGGAAGAAGCCGGAAGAGGCCAGCACCAGGCCCGCGAGCATGGCGCCTGCCTTGAGGGCGTCGGGCATGGCGCCGCCGGTTGGATAGAGCACGACGGGCGGCGCAACCAGGATGAGGATGCCGGCCAGGAGACACAGGAGACGCACGAAGATCATGGCCGCTCAACTTTCAGCAGTAAGGAGGACAATTCGATGGCGTTCATGGGGTTGTACCGTTTGATCTTACGCCTGCCGGATCGGCAGCAGCTGAAAAGATAGCATAAGAGCAATGTCAAGATTGTCACATGATGTCGTCCGTGCGCGACAATCCGATTCATTTTTGTTGACTAAATTTCAATTTCATGAATATGGCTGAGCTTGCGCTCCCATGACGATTGTCATGCCATATTGATGGCAAGGGCCTCTGCCGCCGTCATGCCCGTTTCCGCATACTGGGTCCATCCACCACCCTGCGAGGAACGCATGAACACCACTGCCCTGAAAGCTGTACTGGCCGCGGCCGGCTTCACCCTGAGCGGCGCCGTGCTGGCCGCCGCCACCCTGGTCCAGGACGTCCGCGTCTTCGACGGCAAGCACGCCCACCAGCGCCGTTCGGTGCTGTTCGAGGGCGGCGCGATCGTCGACGCCGATTTCCGCGGCTCGGTTCCGCAAGGCGCGCGCGTGGTGCCGGGGGCAGGGCGCACCTTGCTGCCGGGTCTGATCGACGCCCACACCCATGCCTTCCGCGACCACGACCTGCCGCTGCTGTTCGGCGTCACGACCCAGGTCGACATGTTCACCGGCGTGCCCCTGATGCAGGAAATGAAGGCCGCCATGAAGGCCGGCAAGAACGCCGGACGGGCCGACATGTTCTCGGCCGGCACCCTGGTCACCGCGCCGGGCGGCCACGGCACCCAGTTCGGCATGGCGATCCCGACCCTGGTCCGCGCACAGGACGCCCAGGCCTTCGTCGACGCCCGCATCGCCGAGGGCTCGGACTTCATCAAGATCGTGATGGAGGGCGGCGGGCACGGCATGCGCAAGTTCGAGACGCTCGACCTGGCCACCGTGAAGGCCGTGATCGGCGCGGCCCACCGCCGCGGCAAGCTGGCCGTGGTCCACGTCAGCACCGAGCGCGATGCGCGCGCCGTGCTGGAAGCCGGCGCCGACGGCCTGGTGCACCTGTTTCCCGGCGAGGCGATCCCGCAGGAGCGCGCCGACAGCCTGGCCAGGCTGGCGCGCGCCAAGGGCGCCTTCGTGATTCCCACCTTCACGGTCCTGGAAAGCATGGCCGGCACGCGCGAGGACGACCTGCTGCGCGACCCGCGGCTGGCCGGCCTGCTGGACGGCGAAGCCCAGGGCCAGCTGAAGGCGCGCTATGGCGCCACCGAGCAGCCGGCGCTGCTGGCGGCCCCGCGCATGGTGACCGCAGCCCTGCGCCGCGCTGGCGTGCCGCTGCTGGCGGGCAGCGACGCCGGCAATGCCGGCACCCAGTACGGCATCAGCATGCACCGCGAACTGGCGGCCCTGGTCGAAGCAGGCCTGAGCCCGGCCGAAGCCCTGGCGGCGAGCACCAGTGCGCCCGCCGCCGCCTTCAAGCTGGGCCGGCGCGGCTGCGTCGCCACGGGCTGCAAGGCCGACCTGCTGCTGGTCGAGGGCGACCCCACCACGGACATCACGGCCACGCGCCGCATCGTCGAGGTGTGGAAGGATGGCGAGAGCGTGAATCCGATGCGCGACGCGAAGCGCCTGCGGGTCGCGCAGCGCCAGGCAGGCGGCACTCCGCCGGGCGGCGCTCTGCTGGCGTTGCCGCCCGACGGCCGCATCAGCCTGTTCAGCGAGGCGAAGCTGGGCAGCCCCTTCGGTTCCGGCTGGATGCCGACCACCGACGCCATCGCCGGCGGCAAGTCCACCACGGTCCTGGCGGCGCAGCCGGCCCTGGGCGACGGCCAGGTACCGCTCGCGATCTCGGGCAGTATCGCGCCCGGCCTGCCCTATGCCTGGGCCGGCGCGGCCTTCATGCCGGGCGAGCGCCCGATGCAGGCGGTCGACCTGAGCGCCGCCAAGCTGGTGCGCTTCAAGGTGCGCGGCGACGGCGGCACCTATCGCGCGATGATGATGGCGCAGGGCGTGGCCATGCCGGGCTATGCGTCCTTCACCGCGGGACCGGAATGGGCCGAGGTGAGCATTCCCTTCAGCGCCTTCCGCGGCATCGATCCGGCCCAGGCGACCATGATAGGATTCACCGCCGGGCCCAAGGCCGGCGCCTACCGCTTCGAGATCGCCGACGTGCGCCTGCTCGAACGCTGATAACGACAGAAAGAGAGACGCGCATGGAAAGGATCAGGCGGGTGCTGGCAGGCCCCTGGACCCCGCCGGAGCTGGGCAAGATGCCCTACCTGTGGCTCCTGAGCCTGGGCTTCATGGGATGGAAGTACGCCTACGTGACGCCCTCGCTGCTCGAAATGGCGCTGCTGGCCCTGACCCTGCTCGTCTTCGTGCCGCTGTACTTCTTCGGCTTCTGGGCGCGCGGCTGGCAGGTGGGCGCCTGCATCGTGGCTTCCAGCCTGATCGGCGCGCTCTGGGCGCCGCACAACGCCGGCGCCGCCAGCTTCTTCATCTTCGCCTGCGCCATGTGCGGGGGCGTGTCCACGACGCGCCGCGCGGTACCCATCGCGTTTGCGGTCCTGGCCTTCGCGTCGCTGGTCTCGCTGCGGGTGGACTTCATGCGCATGACCTTCCTGCTGCCGGTGCTGACCGTCGGCCTGCCGGTGGCGATGTCGGCCATCATGGACCGGCGCCTGCACCAGTCGCGCGCCCAGCTGCTGCGCAAGCAGGAAGAGGTCGAGCACTTCGCCCGCATCGCCGAACGCGAACGCATCTCGCGCGACCTGCACGACCTGCTGGGGCACTCGCTGTCCCTGATCGCGCTCAAGGCCGAACTGGCGGGCAAGCTGGCGCGGCGCGACATGGATGCCTGTGCGCGCGAGATCGCCGATATCGAGACCAGCGCGCGCCAGGCCCTGGCCGAGGTGCGCGCCGCCGTCACCGACTATCGCCAGAGCGGCCTGGCCCAGGCGCTGGCGAGCGCCCGCGCCAGCCTGGCCGCCGCCGACGTCGCGCTCACCGAGCGGGTCGAACGCTTCCCGCTGGCGCCCGCCGCCGAGCACGTGGTGGCGCTGGCGCTGCGCGAAGCCGTCACCAATATCGTCCGCCATGCGGATGCGCGCCGCTGCACCTTGTCGCTGGCCCAGGAAGGCGGCGACGCCGTGCTGCGCGTGGCCGACGACGGACAGGCGCGCAGCGAGGCGGCGATCAGGCGCGGCAACGGCCTGGACGGCATGCGCGAGCGCGTGTCCGCCATCGGCGGCCGCTTCGCCCTGCATGTGCGCGACGGTCTCGAACTTGAACTGCATGTGCCGAACGGAGTAGCCAATTGATCCGCATCCTGATTGCCGAAGACCAGAAGATGGTGCTGGGCGCCCTGAGCGCCCTGTTGCGCCTGGAACCCGATTTCGACGTGGTCGGCAGCGCCGGCAACGGCCGCGACGCAC
The DNA here is from genome assembly GCF_018119405.1 of Massilia sp. ST3. Classification (GTDB taxonomy): domain Bacteria; phylum Pseudomonadota; class Gammaproteobacteria; order Burkholderiales; family Burkholderiaceae_D; genus Telluria. The sequence goes on from NZ_JAGPWC010000088.1 coordinate 16,770, forward strand.
TGGCCCTGTGCACCGAGCTGGCGCCGGACATCGTCCTGACCGACATCGAGATGCCGCACATGACCGGCCTGGAACTGGCCGCGCGCCTGCGCGAATCGAAGTCGCCGTCCAGGGTGATCGTGGTGACGACCTTCGGGCGCAGCGGTTATCTGCGGCGCGCGCTGGAAGCCGGGGTGCGCGGCTACCTGCTCAAGGATGCGCCGGCCGATGCGCTGGCCGAGGCGATCCGCAGCGTGCATGGGGGCGGCCGCGCGATCGCGCCCGAGCTGGCGCTGGAAAGCTGGAGCGGCGGCAGCGATCCGCTGACCGAGCGCGAACGCCAGGTGCTGCGCCTGGCGGGGGAAGGGCGCAGCAGCGCCGACATCGCGCGCCAGGTGCACCTGTCCGAAGGAACGGTGCGCAACTACCTGTCGGAGGCGATCAGCAAGCTGGGCGCGGGCAACCGCGTGGAAGCCTACCGGATGGCGCGCGACGCCGGCTGGCTGTAGCGCCGCTTGCCCGGCTGTCCGCTCGGCGGCGCAGGCGACGTCTTGCGCGGGGTGGGGACGACCATCAAGGGATGGATAAAGCTCAAGTAGAGCAGGATGGTCAGCACCAGCAAATAGGCGCAAATGCAGACCATCATCAGGTTGTCGCCATGCCAGATCACGATCGCACTGGCGCCGAAAGGCACCAGCAGCATCAGCGCCGTGAACGAGCGTAGCACGGGCGAGCGGTTCATGCGGTGGCCAGTCATGGCCACCAGGAAGAAGCCGGTCGAGGCCAGCGCCAGTCCCAGCAGGCAAATATAGGGTTCGGCCGCGTCCGGAATGCCGTGGGCGGTGGAGGCCAGCAGGGCGGCCGGCAGGAGGATGCCGAACACGCCGCCGGCAAGGCTCAGCAGGCGCAGCACGCGCATGGCCCGGCCCCGGAAAAAGGGCCGCGCGGTGTGCGTGATCGGTGGCGGGTTCATGCTCGGTGGCTCAGGATGACGTCGTCTTGACATTAGCATAGCCGCAATCTTGCGGCCGCCAAAATGCTTGCGTGCGGCACATGCTCAGTGGGCCGCCGACTTGGAAAACAGGTTGATCACCGCCACCCCCGCCACGATGAGCGCCAGGCCGGCGATCGCGGCCAGGTCCAGGCTCTGGCGGTAGACGATCCAGCTGACGAGCGAGATCAGGATGATGCCCACCCCCGACCAGATGGCGTAGGCGATACCGGTCGGCAGCACGCGCAGGCTGAAGGTCAGCAGGTAGAAGGAGAGGGCGTAGCAGACCGCCGTGACGAGGCTGGGCAGCGGGCGCGTGAAGCTGTCGGAAGCCTTCAGGGCGGTGGTGCCGATCACTTCGGACACGATGGCAAGCCCGAGGTAGATGTATGCCTGGTTCGGAGTCATGGGAAGAGCTGCGGTCACGTAGGGGTTGGGGGGGGCGCCCCCCCCCCCCCCCCCAAAACCCCCCCCCCCCCCCGGGGGGATTGTATA
>NZ_JAGPWC010000089.1 GCF_018119405.1 Massilia sp. ST3
CCCCCCCCCCCCCCCGCTGCCCCCCCCCCCCCCCCCCCCCCCCCCCCCCGGCGGGGGGCCCCCCACGTTCAAGAGGCGCGGGATGTCGATATCTACGCGGTTTGCATAGTTCGATACCGAAAACCGTATCGGCCTTATGCAAAAAGTGATTGGATCAGTATCTCACTTTCCCCTAGTATTGAGTGACAACAATACCGGAGACAAGTGATGAGACTCACCCGCAGGAACCTCCTGGGCGCGGCCATGACCGTATCGCTGACCGCGATCAACCCCGCATTTGCCGCCAAGCCCCTCACCATCGGCTTCTCCCAAGTCGGCGCCGAAAGCGAATGGCGTACCGCGAACACCGCCTCGATCAAGGACGCCGCCAAAAAGGCTGGCGTCAACCTCAAATTCGCCGACGCCCAGCAGCGCCAGGAGAACCAGGTCAAGGCCATCCGCTCCTTCATCGCCCAGCGCGTCGACGTGATCGCCTTCTCGCCGGTCGTGGAGTCGGGCTGGGATACCGTCCTGCGCGAAGCGAAAGCGGCCAAGATCCCCGTCATCCTGACCGACCGAGCCGTCAAGGTCAGCGACCCTTCGCTCTATGTCAGCTTCATCGGCTCCGACTTCGTGGAAGAGGGCCGCCGCGCTGCGCGCTGGCTGGTCGAACATGCGAAGAAGAACCCGAACCGCAGCTACAACATCGTCGAGCTGCAGGGCACCGTGGGCTCTGCCCCGGCCCTGGACCGCAAGGCGGGCTTTCTAGAGGTCATCGCCGGCAACCCGAAGCTGAAGATCATCCGTTCCCAGACCGGCGACTTCACCCGCGCCAAGGGCAAGGAAGTCATGGAAGCCTTCATCAAGTCCGAGGGCAAGAACATCAACGTGCTCTACGCGCACAACGACGACATGGCGATCGGCGCCATCCAGGCGATCGAGGAGGCCGGCATGAAGCCGGGCAAGGACATCCTGGTCGTGTCGATCGACGGCGTGCGCGGCGCATTCGAGGCCATGTTGCAGGGTAAGCTGAACGTGACGGTGGAGTGCAATCCGCTGCTCGGTCCCCAGCTGATCCAGACGGCGCAGGCGGTGAAGGCCGGCAAGCCCGTCCCGAAGCGCATTACCGTGAACGAAGGTGTGTTCCCAGCTGAAGTCGCGGCCAAGGAATTCCCGAACCGTAAATACTGAGGCGTTTCTATGAGCGCCTCAATCAACGCAGCGCCGGTCCTCGAGGTCACCGGCATCCACAAGCAGTTCCCCGGCGTGAAGGCGCTCCTTGACGCGGGCCTGCGCCTGTATCCGGGCGAGGTCCACACGCTGATGGGCCAGAACGGCGCCGGCAAGTCCACCCTGATCAAGGTGCTGACCGGCGTCTACCAGCCGGAACGCGGCAGTATCGTCCTCGATGGACAGCGGATCGAACCCCGCTCCACCCAGCACGCGCAGGAACTGGGCATCAGCACGGTGTACCAGGAAGTGAACCTGTGCCCGAACCTGTCCGTGGCCGAGAACATCTTCATCGGTCGCTACCCGCGCCGCTTCGGGATGATCGATTGGCGCAGCATGCGCGGCCAGGCGACGGAGCTGCTGGCCAAGCTGCAGATCCACATCGACGTTTCCAAGCCGCTGTCCAGCTATCCGCTGGCGATCCAGCAGATGGTCGCCATCGCCCGCGCCACCAGCGTCTCGGCCAAGGTCCTGATCCTCGACGAACCGACCTCCAGCCTGGACGAGGCCGAAGTGCAGCTGCTGTTCTCGGTGCTGCGCGGCCTGCGCGAGCAGGGCATGGCGATCCTGTTCGTCACCCACTTCCTCGACCAGACCTACGCCATCTCGGACCGCATCACCGTGATGCGCAATGGCGAGCGCGAAGGCGAGTACGCGTGCAGCGAGCTGTCGCGCCTGGCCCTGGTCAACAAGATGATCGGCGCGCCGGCGGAAGCCCCGGAGCAGATCGGCGTCGGCGCGTGCGGAGACACATCGGCCAACGAAGTCCTGCTGCGCACGAAAGGCATCGCCCGCCGCGGCGTGCTGGCCCCGGTGGACATCGAGGTGCGCAAGGGCGAGCTGCTCGGCCTGGCGGGCCTGCTGGGCTCGGGCCGCACCGAGACCGCGCGCCTGCTGTTCGGCGCGGACAAGGCCGACAGCGGCGCCATCGAGATCGACGGCAAAAAGCACAGCTTCGCCACGCCGCGCGACGCGATCGCCGAAGGCATCGGCTTCTGCTCGGAAGACCGCAAGCACGAGGGCGCGATCCTGTCGCTGTCCGTGCGCGAGAACCTGATCCTGGCCTTGCAGGCCAAGCAGGGATTGAAGCGCGCCATTCCGCTGCGCCGCCAGCAGGAGCTGGCCGCCTATTACGTGAAACAGCTGGGGATCAAGACGGCCAGCATCGAAACGCCGATCGGCTCGCTCTCGGGCGGCAACCAGCAGAAGGTGCTGCTGGCGCGCTGGCTGGTGACCGAACCGAAGCTGATGATCCTCGACGAACCGACGCGCGGCATCGACGTGCGCGCCAAGCAGGAAATCATGGATTACGTTACCACCCTGTGCCGCAAGGGCATGTCGATGCTGTTCATCTCGTCCGAGCTGCCCGAAGTGCTGCGTGTGAGCGACCGCGTGGTCGTCATGCGCGACCGCCGCACCTGCGGCGAATACCGCCGCGGTGAACTCGACGACCAGTCGGTGCTGCACGTGATCGCCGGCGGGGAGAAATGCGCATGATCGTCAAGGAACCCATCCCGGTGAGCACGCCGGCTGTCCCGGCCGCGCCGGCGCCCAGGCCCTCGCCCTTCGCGTCCGCGCTGGCGCACCCCTTGTTCCGGCCCCTGGCCGCGCTGGCGGTGCTGCTGCTGATCGACTTCCTCTTGATCCCGGGCTTCTTCCGCCTCGAGATCAAGGACGGCCACCTGTACGGCAGCCTGGTCGACATCGTCAACCGCGCCGCGCCCCTGATGCTGGCGGCGATCGGCATGACCCTGGTGATCGCCACGCGCGGCATCGACATCTCGGTCGGCGCCGTGGTGGCGCTGTCCGGCACCGTCGCCTCGATGCTGATCGGCGGGACCATGGTCATCAACAACGGCGTGCCCGAGTACGTGGCGCAGACCCCGATGGCGCTGGCGCTCGGCGCCGCGCTTGGCGCAGCACTGCTGTGCGGCCTGTGGAACGGCGCCCTGGTGGCCGGCCTGGGCCTGCAACCCATCGTCGCCACCCTGATCCTGATGGTGGCCGGGCGCGGCCTGGCGCAGCTGCTGACGGATGGGCAGATCGTCACGGTCTACTACCAGCCTTTCTTCGTCCTGGGCAGTGGGTACCTAGCAGGCCTGCCGTTCGCGCTGTTCGTGGTGGCGTTTGTCTTCGCGGTGACCGCCTTCCTGCTGCGCCACACGGCCCTGGGCCTGTTCATCCAGTCGGTCGGCATCAACCCGGTGGCCGCGCGCCTGGCCGGCATCCGCACGGCGGCGCTGATCGTCTTCGTCTACGTGTTCTCGGCGGCCTGCGCCGGCATGGCGGGCCTGATGATCAGTTCAAACGTGAAAAGCGCGGACGCCAACAACGCCGGCCTGCTGCTGGAACTGGACGCGATCCTGGCCGTCACCCTGGGCGGCACCTCGCTTGCGGGGGGCAAGTTCAGCCTGGTCGGCAGCATCATCGGCGCGCTGATCATCCAGACGCTCACCTACACCATCTATTCGCTGGGCGTGCCGCCCGAGGTCAACATGGTCGTCAAGTCGGTCGTGGTCTTCCTGGTCTGCATTTCGCAGTCCGACCAGTTCAAACAGCTGTGGAAGAGGAGGGCGGCATGAGCGCCTTGATCCAGGGCGTGCGGGCGCTGCCCGGCATGCCGTCCTTTACCTCGCTGGTCACCGTGGTGCTGCTGGCGGCGATGCTGCTGATCGGCGGCTCGATGTACGAGGGCTTCCTGTCGCTGCAGGTGATGCTCAATCTCCTGATCGACAACGCCTTCCTGCTGGTGATCGCCATCGGCATGGGCTTCGTGATCCTGTCGGGCGGGATCGACCTGTCGGTCGGCGCCGTGCTTGCGCTGGCGACCATGGTCTCGGCCTGGCTGCTGCAGGTGGCGCACTGGCCGCCGATGGCGGTGATCGGCGCCGTGCTGCTGGGCGGCGCGCTGTTCGGCGGCGGCATGGGGGCGATCATCCATGTCTTCCGGCTGCAGCCCTTCATCGTGACCCTGGCCGGCATGTTCCTGGCGCGCGGGCTGTGCTACCTGATCAGCATCGAATCGATCACCATCGAGGATCCGCTGTTCGTGGCCATGTCGCAGACCCAGCTTCCCTTCCTGGGCGGCTTCCTGTCGCCGGGCGCGGTCATCGCGCTGCTCATGCTGGCGCTGGCGGTGTGGCTCGGGCATTTCAGTGCGTTTGGACGCGCCGTGTACGCCGTGGGCGGCAATGAGCAGTCGGCGGCCATGATGGGCTTGAGCGTCGGGCGCACCAAGATCCTGGTGTACGCGTTCAGCGGCTTCTGCGCGGCGCTGGCGGGGGTGCTGTTCTCGTTCTACATGCTGTCGGGGTATGGGCTGCATGCGCAGGGGACCGAACTGGATGCGATCGCGGCTGTCGTGATTGGCGGAACCTTGCTGACCGGCGGCTATGGCTATGTGGCGGGTGCGCTGTCGGGCGTGCTGGTGCTGGGGACCATCCAGACCCTCATTGCCTTCGATGGGACGCTCAGTTCGTGGTGGACCAAGATCGTCATTGGCGCGCTGCTGTTCGTGTTTTGCGTGGTGCAGCGGGTGATGGCGTTCAAATCTAAAAGCTAACGGTACGCACGCAAGTTCGTCGCACAGCCACCACCATAAGAATCAACCAAAGGAGACCCCGTGTTCAAACCCCTCATCCTCGCCGCCGCCCTTGGCGCCGCGTCGCTCGCCAACGCCGCCAACCCGATCGTCAAGAACATCTTCACCGCCGACCCGGCCGCCCTGGTCGACAACGGCCGCGTCTACCTCTACGTCGGCAAGGACGAAGCCCCCGCCGGCGGCAAGGACTACGTCATGAACGAGTGGCGCGTCTACTCGAGCTGCGACATGAAGAACTGGACCGACCACGGGTCGCCCCTCAAGTACAGCACCTTCAAATGGGCCGGCCGCGACGCCTGGGCTTCGGACATCACCAAGCGCAACGGCAAGTACTACTTCTACTCGACCGTCGACCACGCGACCATCCCCGGCAAGGCCATCGGCGTCGCCGTCTCGGACAGCCCGACCGGCCCCTTCGTGGATGCCATCGGCAAGGCCCTGGTCTCGAACGACATGACCAAGCAATCCGCCATCCTGTGGGACGACATCGACCCCGCCGTCTTCATCGACGACGACGGCCAGGCCTATCTGTATTGGGGCAACACGGTCATGAAGTGGGCCAAGCTGAAACCCAACATGGTCGAACTCGACGGCCCGATCCACACCGTCGGCCTGGACCAGTTCACCGAGGCCGCCTACCTGCACAAGCACAAGGGCACCTATTACCTGAGCTACTCGCGCCAGTTCCCGGAAGAGACGGTGTACATGACCGGCCCGAGCGCCACCGGACCGTGGACCTGGGGCGGCCAGATCATGGAGCCGAACGCCAACGTCAAGACCATCCACCAGGCGATCGTCGACTTCAACGGCAAGTCCTACATCTTCTACCACAACGCCAAGCTGCCGGGCGGGGGCGAGTTCCGCCGTTCGGCGGCCGTCGAGGAATTGCGCTACGGCCCGGATGGCAAGATCCTCAAGGTCGCCCAGACCGCCGAGGGTCCGGCCGCCAACCCGTCGCCGGGCTGCAAGTGATAAGTGCCCGACGATATTTCGGCCGATTTGATATCCAAAATGATATTATTTTCTGATGGATACAACGAACCCGAACTGGTTTTTGAAGGCGCGCCTCAAGACGCGCCAGCTGCTGCTCCTGATCGCGCTGGACGATTACCGCAACATCCACCGCGCGGCCGAAGAGCTGCACATGACGCAGCCCGCGGCGTCCAAGCAGATCAAGGATCTGGAAGAGATGCTGGACGTGCGGCTGTTCGAACGCCTGCCGCGCGGGATGGAACCGACCATCTACGGCGAGACGATGATCCGCCACGCGCGCATGGCGCTCACCAGCCTGGCGCTGGCGCACGACGACATCGTGGCGCTCAAGGCCGGCCTGGCGGGGCAGGTGGAAGTGGGCGTGATCATGTCGCCGGCGATGGCGCTGCTGCCGCGCGCGATCGCGCGCATCAAGGAACAGGCGCCGCTGCTGCGCATCGGCGTGCAGGTCGAATCCAGCAACGTCCTGCTCGACAAGCTGCAGCACGGCACCCTGGACTTCATGATCGGCCGCATCCTCGAGAAGGAGGACTCCACGGGCCTGATCTACGAGGAGCTGACCGAGGAACCTGCCTGCGCGGTGGTGCGTCCCGGCCATCCGCTACTGGAGAACAAGCAGCTCGAACTGATGGACATCGCCGACCGGCCGTGGATCCTGCCGCCGCCGGGCAGCATCCTGCGCCACCGCTTCGACATGATGTTCCGCCGCGCGGGCCTGGCGCCGCCGGTGAACGTGGTCGACACCACGGCGCTGCTGCTGGTGACGGCGCTGCTGCAGCAGACCGACGCGCTGCACGTGATGCCGCAGGAAGTCGCGCAATATTATGCCTCGCTCAATGTGATGCGTATTCTCCCAATCGAGCTACCCTGCAAGATGGACGCCTTCGGTATCATCAGGCAGCAGGACCATCTGCTGTCGCCGGGCGCCGACCTGCTGCTCAAGGCGGTGCGCGCGGCGGCCAGCGAAATCTACTAGCCGGCGGCGCGCGCCTCCGGTCCCACCACCGGAGAACCCCTTGAACGCCATCGTCGGAGCGCTGAACCATTCCCTGCGGGTGCCGCTCGCCGCCGAGCTGCACTCGCGGCCCTTCCTGCGGCTCGACGCGCCCGAAGCCATCACCCACCTGGCGGTCTACCACGGCGTCGAATCCGGGCCGCCGCAGGCCCATTCCCAGCACGTGCTGCTGGGCGCCTTGTGCGAGCACTTCGGCGTCGCCGCGCCGCGGCCGGGCGCCAGCCACTTCTTCCACGACTTCGGCAGCTTCAGCCTGAAGTGGGAATGCCATACCGAGTTCGCCACCTATACCGTCACCGCCAGCCTGGCGCAAGATATCGCGCCCCAGGAAGCCTTCAGCCACATGCCGCTCGCCTACCTGCCCGCATCCTGGCTGGCGCAGCTGGCCGGACGCCTGATGGCGGCCGCGCACGTGGCGCTGGTGAAGGGGGATGCCGACGCCTCGAGCCTGCCCAAGGTGTTCGAGCGCAGCCTGCTGGCCCGTTCCTCGGTGATGCAGGGCGCGGAGCTGTGGAGCGACTTCGCGATCCAGGCCGACGGCTTCAGCCGCTTCGTGATCCGCGACATCGGCATGCGCGAGCTGCAGGCCGGGCGGCTGGTGCAGCGGGTACTAGAGATCGAGACCTACCGCATGATGTCCCTGCTGGGCCTGCCCGCCGCGCGCGCCGTGGGCCGGGAGCTGGACCGGGTCGAGGCGGAACTGGCCGAACTGGCCGACGCCATGGTGGCCACCGACATGGCGCAGCCGGACCAAGGGAACGGAGACGAAGGGCGCCTGCTGGAGCAGATCACGCGCCTCGCCGCGCGCATGGAAAAGCTCTCGCTGGCCAACGGCTACCGCTTCTCGGCCTCACGCGCCTATTTCCGCATCGTGCGCGCCCGCATCGAGGAGCTGCGCGAAGTGCGCATCGAGGGCACGCCCACCGTGGAGGAATTCATGGAGCGGCGCCTGGAGCCCGCCATGCACACCTGCGAGGCGACCGGAGCGCGCCAGGAAGCGCTGGGACGGCGCATCGCCGACACCAACGACTTGCTGCGCACCCGCGTCGGCATCGTGCAGGAGATGCAGAACCGCCGCATCCTGGAGTCGCTCAACGCGCGCGCCGCCCAGCAGCTGCGCCTGCAACTGGCGGTGGAGGGGCTGTCGGTGGCGGCGATCTCGTATTATCTGGTCGGCCTGCTCGGCTACGCCGGCAAGGCCGCCAAGGCGGCCGGGCTGCCCCTGAATCCCGACCTGGCCCTGGGCCTCATGGTGCCGCTGGTGGCCGGCGCGGTGTGGTTGGCCCAGCGCCGGGTGCACCACAAAATCAAGAAATCGCATTGATGTGTATCGGGCGCGCCCGATTTTGATAGCTCGTTATAATCGCCCGATTATAAAAAGTTGCTGGCTGCGCAACAAAAACAAGGTCAGGCACGTACCAACGTGACAAGCCTGCCGGCCGCGACCCGATTCCGAACTGGGCGATCCCTGATGAACAACGACAGCAGCTTCCTCTCCGTGGCTGTCGGCGGTATAACGCTGCCGGACCATCCGCAGGGCCGCGCATGGCCTACTTTCCCCCTTGGCGATCCCGCGGGCTGGCCGGACGGCCCGCGCGCCATCGCCGACCTGATTGCCGGCTCGCGCTTCCCCATGCTCATGGCGCTGGGCCCGGAGCTGCGCATGTTCTACAACAACGCCTACGCCGAGCTGCTGGGCGACAAGCATCCGGCCGCCCAGGGCATGCCGTATCCGCAAATGCGACCGGAACTGTGGCCGCGCCTGCAGGATGCCTTCGCCAAGGCCCAGGCGGGCGAATCGACCCAGCTCGAGAACGCCCTGATGGAGTTCGAACGCAACGGCAAGCGCGAACGCCGCTTTTTCTGCGCCTCGATCTCGCCCGTGCGCCATGCGGGCGCGGTGGCCGGCGTGTACTGCGCGCTGTCCGAGACCACCTCCGACGTGCTCTCCGAGCACCGCCATGCCTTCCACCTGAAGCTGAGCGAGACCCTGGGCGGCCTGGTCGACGCGGTGCACATCATGGAAGCGGCGAGCGCCATGACCGGCGAGACCCTGGGCGTGGCCCGGGTCGGCTATGGCGAGATCGACGCCGGCGGGCGCACCGTGAGCGTGGACCGCGACTGGACCGACGGCAGCGTCGCCAGCCTGGCCGGCGAATCGCGCCCGCTGGACGGCTTCGGCCCGGCCATCATCGCCCAGCTGCGCGCCGGACGCACCCTGCGCCTGGACGACATCGCCCTCGACGAACGCGCCGCGCCCTATGCGGACGGCTACGCCAGCATCGGCGCGCGCTCGATGGTGATCGTGCCGATCATGGAAGAGAGCCGGCTGGCGGCGATCTTCTACCTGCACGAAAAGAGCGCCCGCCACTGGGCCGACCAGGAAGTGGCGATGGCCGAGGACGTGGCGCGCCACACCCGCGAAGTGGTGCGCCGCTCTCGGGTGGAGGAGTCGCTGCGCGACGAGACCCGCATCCTCGAGATGGTCAACCGCAGCGGCCAGGTGCTGGCCTCGACCCTCGACCTGAACACGGTGCTGCAGACCGTCACGGACGCCGGCACCGAACTCTCCGGCGCGCGCTTCGGCGCCTGCTTCTACCAGAGCGAAGGCGAGGGCGAGCCGATGCGCCTGCACGCGCTGACCGGCGCCGCCTGCGAGCATGTGCGCCACCTCGGCGCGCCCTCGGCGAGCGGGGTGTTCCGGCCCGTGTTCAGCGGCGAGGGGCCGATGCGCTGCGACGACGTGCTGGCGGACCCGCGCCACGCCGGGCTGCCGGCCGGCCACCTGCATGTGCGCAGCTACCTGGCGATGCCGGTCGTGTCGCGCTCCGGCAAGGTGCTTGGCGGCCTGTTCTTCGGCCATCCCGAGCCCGGCATGTTCAGCGAACGCACCGAGCGCATCATCGCCGGCGTGGCCGCCCAGGCGGCGGTGGCGATGGACAATGCGCGTCTTTACGAATTCGCGCGGAAATCGGCGCTGGAGCGCGACGCGCTGCTGCAAAGCGAACGCGCGGCGCGCGTGAAGGCCGAGCGCCTGAGCCACACCAAGGACGAATTCCTGGCCATGCTGGCGCATGAGCTGCGCAATCCGCTGGCGCCGATCAGCAGCTCGGCCAGCCTGCTGAGCATGCAGTTCGCGAACGAGCCGCGCATCTGCCAGACCAGCACCATCATCAGCCGCCAGGTGCGCCACATGAGCCGCCTGATCGACGACTTGCTGGACGTCTCGCGCGTCACCCGCGGGCTGGTCAAGCTCAAGCTCGCGACGGTGGATTTCCGCGACGTGGTGACGGGGGCGCTCGACCAGACCCGTCCACTGGTGCAGGAAAAGAACCACCAGGTGACGGTGCGCCTGCCGGACCAGCCGGTGTACGTGAAGGGCGACCAGACCCGCCTGGTGCAGAGCGTGGCGAACATCCTCAACAACGCGGCCAAGTACACGCAGAAGGCGGGCAGCATCGCGCTGACCCTGGATGCGCGCGACGGCGAGATGGTGCTGCGGGTGCGCGACAACGGCTCCGGCATGCCGGCGGACCTGGTGCCGAACGTGTTCGACCTGTTCACCCAGGGCGCACGCACGCTGGCGCGCTCGCAGGGCGGGCTGGGACTGGGCCTGGCATTGGTGAAGAAACTGGTGGAGCTGCACGAAGGCGAGGTGCGCGCGCACAGCGAGGGCGTCGGTCTGGGCAGCACCTTCACCCTGAGCCTGCCGTGCGTGGCGGCCTTCGATGAAAGCGGCCGCAACCCGCAGGATGGGGTGCCGGCGGACGGCGCGGCCCTGCAGCGCAAGCTGCGGCTGATCGTCGTCGACGATAACACCGACGCGGCCGACAGCCTGGCGATGCTGCTGAACGTGCAGGGCTATGCGGTTTCGGTGGAATACGATGCGGCCTCCGCGATCAGCCGGGCGCGCAGCGAGCGGCCGGACGTGATGCTGATCGATATCGGCCTGCCCGACATGGACGGCTACCAGCTGGCGGAACGCCTGCGCGCCCAGCCGGAGACGGCGGACACGGTGCTGGTGGCGATCACCGGCTACGGCCAGCCCAAGGACCGCGAGCGCGTGCTCGCGGCCGGCATTGGGCATCACCTGGTCAAGCCGGTGGACATGACGGCGCTGGTGCGCATCCTCGAGGCATCGGCCGCCGCGGCCGCGGCCGCGCAGGTATGATGCGCCTTCCGCTATTGAAAGGATGAGCATGTCCGATTTCGTCATCACCGCTCCCACCGCGCCCTCGGTGGCCGTGGCGGGTTCCGCCGCCCGCTTTCCCGTGCGCCGCGTGTTCTGCGTCGGCCGCAACTACGCCGCCCACGCGCGCGAGATGGGGAGCGATCCGTCGCGCGAGCCGCCGTTCTTCTTCACCAAGCCGGCCGACGCCGTGGTGCCGGCCGAGGGCGCGGTGCCGTATCCGCCGATGACCCAGGACCTGCACCACGAGGTGGAGCTGGTGGTGGCGCTGGGCGCCGGTGGGGCGAACGTCGCCGTCGAGGACGCGCTGTCGCTGGTGTGGGGCTATGGCGTCGGCCTGGACCTGACCCGGCGCGACCTGCAGGCCGTCGCGAAGGATGCCGGACGGCCCTGGGACATGGCCAAGGGCTTCGATGCGTCGGCGCCGTGCAGCGCACTGCGTCCCGCGAGCGAGACCGGCCATCCGGCGGCGGGGCGCATCTGGCTCGAGGTGAACGGGCAGGTCAAGCAGCAGGGGGATCTGAACGAGATGATCTGGCCGGTGGCGGATGTGATCAGCTACCTGTCGCGCTTTGTCACGCTGGCGGCGGGGGACCTGATTTATTCGGGGACGCCGTCGGGGGTGGGAGCTTTGCAGCCGGGGGACAGGGTGCGTGGGGGTGTGGATGGTGTCGCGACGTTTGAGCTGGAAATCGCTCCGCGCTAATCGCTGTTCATGCAACTTGGCTCCCCGCCTTCGCGGGGATGACGGTTTTTAGGTCAGTGGCAAAGTAACGAGCTAAGGTTCCCCTTGCACGTCATCCCCGCGAACGCGGGGACCCAAGTTCACCAGCAGGCCACTGCAGCTAGCTGTTAGCCATCAACACCCGCATCTGCTCCAGCAAGCGCACCCGCGCCGCATCGATCATTTCCCCATTCGTCTTCCCCGACAACGCCTCCTTCTGCTTCTTCCCCAGGAAGTACGCCACCCTCTCCGCATTCGCCCCCGAAGGATGCGGCAGCCCATGCAGAATCCGATCGCGCCGCAACACCCCGCGCCCCGCCAGCCACTCCAGCCCTTCGCTCACGCTCGCCCCCATCGGGATATACAGCGCTTCCGGCAGCATCGCCGCCTCGTGCGCGAAGTAGCGCAGCATTTCCTCGCGCAGGAAGGCATGGCGCGGCATGGCCGGGGTGCCGCTGTAGTTCTTCCCGTCGACGAACACCGGATGGCGCAGGATCGCGCTCACCTGCACCAGGGGCGCGTCGACGTCGAACAGGGTCGCGCAGCTGGCGATGCCGAGCCAGCGCTGCACGCCGATCGCATCCAGCAGGGCCACGAAGTTGGGACGGATGGCGCCGCTGAAGGCGCCCGCCAGGCGCGCCGCGCGCAGGGTGTTTTCGTCCGAGGCGCCGGCCGCCATCTGGCGCTGGGCTTCGCGCATCGCGTTCTTCCACTGCGCGAATCCGGGCGAGATGCCGACCACCACCACGCGCGCCGCCGGGTTCACGGACTCGAAGGGAATGTAGTGGCTGCTGTAGCGGCCTTCGCGCGCCAGCAGGAAGGCGGCGGGGATCGCCTGCGGCGAAGCCACGCCGGCCAGGTCGAGGTCGCGGATCGCCTGCCGGTAGCGGTCGAACAAGAGCTCCATGGGGCCAGTCGAAAGAGTTGAACGGGTGCGTCATTGTGCCATCGCCCGGTTCAGCCAGCCCGGCCGTGCGCGCGCGAAAATTTGATAGGCTAGCGCCATGGACGGACACAGCGCCGGAATGGGGAAGAGAGCATGACGCAAGTGGCCTTGATCACGGTGCACGGCATGGGAGAGACTCCGCCAAATTACGCGGACGCGCTGATGGATTCCGTGCGCACCCGCATGGGCGCGCTGGCGGGCCAGGTGGTGATGCGCTCGGTGTACTACCAGAAGATCCTGCAGGACAACCAGCAGCTGGTCTGGGACCGCACCCGGTCGCAGAGCGCGGTGCACTACGACGATTTGCGCAAGTTCGTCCTGTACGGCTTCGGCGACGCGGCCGGGCTGGAGAACCGCAAGGAGATCCCGGGCTCGGTGTATGAACTGGCCCAGGGCGAGATCGCGCGCGCCCTGATGTCGGCGCATGCGACGCGGCCCGGCATGCCGGTGGTGTTCCTGGCGCAGTCGCTGGGCTGCCAGGTCCTGTCGAGCTATATCTACGACGCCCAGAAGGCGGCCGAGGGCAGGCCGGTGGGCGCGGGCATCTGGCGCAACATCGGCCTGTGGGCGCAGCAGGTCTACGGGCGCGCCCTGACGGCCAGCGAACGCAGCTTCCTGGGCGCCGGCAGCTGCGCGGGCCTGGTCACCACCGGTTGCAACATCCCGATCTTCGTCGCCGCCCACAAGGAAATGCACATCATCCCCATCCGTCCGCCGACCAGCCTGTTCAAGTGGATCAACTTCTACGACCCGGACGACGCGCTCGGCTGGCCGCTGCAGCCGCTGTCCGGCGGCTACCGCGCCCTGGTCGAGGACCGCGCCATCAATGCCGCCGGCGGTGTGCTGGGCGTGATGCTGAAGAGCTGGAATCCGCTTTCGCACAACCAGTACTGGCAGGACGATACGGTGCTCGACGCCATCGCGGTCATGCTGCGCCGGCTGGCGGCTTGAGGCTCAGTTTGCGCTCTGCAATGTAAACAGGGAGCGCACGTCGCCGGCCACCGCGCCGCGCGCATTCTTGATGGATGGCTGGCGGAAGCGCTCCAGCAGGGCGCGCCGCGTATCGTCCAGCAAACCCAGCTGTTCCAGCACGCTGAAGGTGGCGGGGTGGAGGGCACGGCTGGCGCCGTCCTGGATCTTGATCGCGATGCCGATCCCGGCCGAACGCACGCCGATCGCCTGCACCGCGTCGGCCCCGATCTTGGCCACCCAGTCGCCGCCGCCGGCCGTCATCCAGAACAGGTCGGTGCGCTCCGCGCCGGAGACCATGTCCGGCCGGCCCGTCATCGCATCGCACAGGATGCCCATCGCGCCGCCGAGCTGCGGATCGGCCGCGCCCTGCGCCAGGCGTGCATACAGGTGCGCCAGGCGCGACAGCGGCATCGCGTAGTTAGGCGCAGAGCAGCCGTCGATCCCGACCGCCATCTGCGCAGCCGGCAGGCCAACAGTGTCGGCCAGCGTGTCGCGGATGGCCTGCTGCAGCGGATGGGCGCGCTCGACATAGCCCCGGGTCGGCGCGCCGTGCAGGCGGCACCAGGCCAGGAAGCCGCTGTGCTTGCCGGAACAGTTGTGGTGCAGCGGCGTCCAGCTGCGGTCCTGCGGCGCCGGCTCGCCCACGGCCTCGTAATAGAGCGGGGTGGCGCAGCCGCATTCGAGGTGGCTGTCGTCGAGTCCGATCTTGCCGAGGATGGAGCGCACGCCCGCCAGATGCCGCTCTTCGCCGGAATGGCTGGCGCACAGCAGCGCCAGTTCGTCGCGCGCCAGGCCGAAGCGCGCCGGGCCGTCGGACAGGATGAAGGGCAGCGCCTGGAAAGGCTTGAGCGCCGAGCGTGTGAACGTGGGGTAATGGGGATCGCCGGCCTGCCACAGCAGGCGGCCGTGGAGGTCGACCACGGCGACCGAGCCGGCGTGCACGTTCTCGAGCACGTAGCCGGTGTCGGGGTAGCCGCGGGTGGTGGCGGCGAGGGGGACTGGGTGCATGGGTGAGCGCTTCATGAGTCGTTGATGCAGACACTCTACGGCATCGCGCCGCATGCAGACGCACGGTCCGTAGGGTTGGCGGCTTCGCCGCCGACGCGGGATAGTTAGCAGCAGAATCAACCCTAGGGTGGACGGCTCTGCCGTCCGCGCGTCGAACGGTTGCTTCCATGGCTGCTCATGAGCTGGTTGAACGCGTGGACGTTCGTCATCCAAGCCATTGGTCTGGATGACCCCGTCCACCCTACGTCATCGATAACGCAGCCTTTAGGTACGGGCGCTATGCAAAACGGGCCATGCGCTGGAACAAGATATACAGCTTGCGATATGCATCCTCGAAACACGCTGGAAAACGCGTATGCACCGCATGCAGATATCGCGCTCGAGCACGCATATGCACCTCCCGTCTGGTCCCCATTTTCCGCAATTCGTCGCGCCATTTCGCGCTTCGGTCTCACTCCGCTTGTTTGCATTCGCGGCCTGGCTACACTGTCTACATCGCCAGACAAACACAGTGAGCAGCTGGCGAAACTGAACAACGTGGGACCTGCGATTGCAAGCAATGCGCCAGGTCCGTTTTTTGGAATCGACCTGAAAGGAACCATCATCATGCGCATCAAACAACTCGTCCTCTTCGCCGGCGCCGCCGTCCTGTCCTTCTCCGCAGCCGCTGGTCCGCAAGCCGGTACCGAACGCGTCGAAGTGGTCGGCAGCCAGCCTGCACAAGTGCGCATGAAGCCCTTCATGTTCGACCGCGTGCAGGGCGAGTATGGGCTGGAAGATGGCCGCGTGCTGACCGTCAACGGCACCGTCAACGGCAAGGGCCGCGTGCTCACCGCCGACCTCGGCGACGGCCCGATGGAAATCATCCATGTGGGCAAGGACAAGTTCGTCGCCATCGACAAGGATGTGCGCTTCAGCTTCACCGGCGACCGCATCCCCGACGAAGTCGTGGTCAGCACCGCCGCCGGCAAGGTCCTGGCCTTAGCCAAGCGCTGATCCGAAGCGTCCCGCCTGGTAATCGGCGACCGCCTGCGCGATCTCGGCGCGGGTGGTCATGACGAAAGGCCCGTGCGCCACCACGGGCTCGCGAATCGGTTCGGCATGGCCGAACAGCAGCAGGGCGCCTGACTCGGTGTGCAGATCGACTGCATCGCCGTCGTCGTCCAGCTCGAGAAGTTGGTATGCGCTGACGGGATCGTCATGGCCGCCCACGACGATACTTCCGCGCACCACGTACAGGAAGACCCTGCGCGGTGGCCGGACGGTGGCGCGAACATGTCCGCCTGCCCGCATGTCGAGCGTACTCATGAACACACCGGTCAGGGACGCGATCGCTCCCTGCCTGTCTTCCCATTCCCCCGCGATCAGCTGCATCGCGACCTTGCCCCCGTCCAGCTCCATCACAGGGATCTCGTCCTTTTGCAAGCCTGTATAGGCCGGCGCGCTCATCTTCAGGCGCGAAGGCAGGTTCACCCACAGCTGCAGGATCTCGACCGCGCCGCCCTGTTCGAGGAAGTCGCGCGGCGACACCTCCGCATGCACGATGCCGCTGCCGGCCGTCATCCATTGCACGCCACCCGCATGGATCACGCTTTCGTGACCCGCATTGTCGCGGTGCGCCAGGCTGCCCTCGACGATGAAGGTGACGGTCTCGAAGCCCCGGTGCGGATGCGGCCCGAAGGGCAGGCCGCGGTTGTGCGGCGGATAGATCTGCGGTCCGTGATGGTTGAGGAAGAGGAAGGGATCGAGCTGCCCGAGCAGCGGATTCGGCAGCGGCCGGCGCGTGACCAGGTCGCCGATGTCGTCGCGCTGCGCCGGGTGGATGCGGTGGATGGTCTTGGCGCTCATGCAGGCTCCTGAATTGGTCGTGGATGCCACCACCATAACGCGAAGCATCGACAACGCGCGCACGCCCCCTATGCTAGACTCATTGCGCTTATGCAATTTGCAATATGCACTCTGGAGACAGGCACCACATGATTCGAAAAACACTGCTTGCCAGCCTGCTGCTGGCGACCGCCGCGGCGGGCCACGCCGCATCCGCCCCCACCCCCGGCGAGCCGGCCGTCAAGGCCGCCAAGTACGCCGCCGCGACCTACCGCAACGACATCGTGGAAACGCTGGCCCGGCTGGTCAGCTACAACACGGTGGCCGACCCGAAGGTCCCATCGGACCAGAATCCGGTCCACATCGCCTTCAAGACCGCGCTCAAGCAGGAAGCCCAGCGCCTGGGCCTGGACTACGCCGACCACGGCTGGGTCGTGATCGTCGGCCTGGGCAAGGGCACGGAGCGCGTGGGCGTGATTACCCACGGCGACGTGCAGCCGGTCGACCCGGGCAAGTGGAAGAAGTCGCCCTTCGTGCTGGACCGTACGAGCGAGCCGGGCAAGCTGCTGGCGCGCGGCGCCGAGGACGACAAGGGACCGATCGCCACCGCGCTGTACGCGATGAAGGCGATCAAGGACCGGCAAGTGCCGCTGTCCAAGCGCATCGAGCTCTATGTGTACATGGGCGAGGAATCCGACTGGGGCCCCCTGGTCGAGTTCCTCAAGACCCATGAGCCGCCGCAGATGAACATCACGCTCGACGCCGAATACCCGGCGGTGACGGCCGAGAAGGGCTACGGCACCGTGGCCGTGACCATCCCGAACCAGGGCGCGGAAGCGGCGCCCGATGGTGCGCCCTACATCGCCGAATTCGGCGGCGGCTTCTTCGGCAGCCAGATCCCGGAAGACGCCCGGGCCGTGATCGCGAACGCGACGCCGGAAGTGGAAAAGCTGATCCGCGCACGCGGCGCGAAACAGGACGGCATGCGCTATACCTTCGCCTGGCAGGGCAAGAACCTGGCGGTGAGCGCCAAGGGCGTGTCGGCCCACTCCTCGAAACCCGAGGACGGCGTGAACGCCATCAGCATGCTGGCCGATGCGCTGGCGGTGCGCGACTGGCCCAACACCACCGCCGGCGGCGTGGTGAACTACCTGAACGACATGGTCGGCACCGGCATCCATGGCGAGAAGTTCGGCAACATCGCCTACCGCGACAGCTTCATGGGACCGATGACCTTCGCGCCCACCGTCATCAAGCAGCGCGACGACGGCATCGAGGTCTCGATCAACATGCGCCGTCCGCAGGGCAAGAGCACCGAGCAGCTGACCGGCGAGGTCAACGCGGCCCTGGCCCAATGGCAGGGCCGGCGCCTGCCGCTGGCGAACATCACGGTGCGCATCAGCGAACCCTGGATGCAGAACAATCCGCCGCAGCTGCCGACCCTGATGGGCGTGTTCTCTTACTTCACCGGCATGAAGGACCCGAAGCCGATCGCGGTGGGCGGCGGCACCAACTCGCGCCTGTTCCCGAACGCCGTCAGCTTCGGGCCGACCATGCCGGGCAAGGTCTACACCGGGCACTCGGAGCATGAGTTCATCACCACCAAGCAGTTGCTGCTGAACCTGCAGATGTACACGGCGGTGCTGGTCGAACTCGCGAAATGAATCAACAAAGCCA
>NZ_JAGPWC010000009.1 GCF_018119405.1 Massilia sp. ST3
CATGTCGTTCTCCCCCAGCGCCATCTTCACCAGCTCCGGGAAGATGCGCTCCGCACGCACATCGTTCGCCAGCAACACCACACAGCGCTTGCGCGCCTCCAGGCAGACGGCCATGTTGCCTGTCGACTCGTTGTGCCCGCCCTTGAACCATCCCAAACCGCTGCGGTCCTGGAAGGTCACCAATCCCAGCCCCGCCGCGATGCCCTCCTGCGGCGCTCCGGCCTCCGGCGCCAGGGTCGGGAACTGGCTGCGCGAGCGGATCGGCAGCTGCGGGCGCATCATCTCGGCGCGCATGCGTCCACTCAGCCCCTCGCCGCGCTGCAGCGCCGCCCAGAAGCGCGCCTGGTCGGCGATGGTGGTGTCCATCGATCCGGCCGCGCTGACAGTGCTGCGTTCGTCGTGCGGTTCGAGCTTGCCCTCGATGGTGTAGCCGTCGGCCAGGTTGGCGGCGAAGTCGGGACGCCAGCGCATGCTGGTGTTGCGCATGCCGAAGCGGTCGAAGATCCGGGTCTGCATCTCGCGCGCGACGTCCAGGCCCAGGCCTTGCTCGAGGATGTATTGCAGGAGGTAGATGCCCTCGCCCGAGTAGGCGTAGCGGCTGCCGGGTTCGAAGTGGATGCGGATCTTCTCGTCCGGTTCGATCCAGCTGAAGTTGGCGAAGCCGGCGCTGTGGGTGAGCAGGATGCGCGGCGTCAGCTGGCGCCAGCGCGGGTCGGCGGCCAAAGGAGCATAGTCGGTGCGCTTGTTCCTGTAGTCGGGCAGTGGCTTGGGAAGCAGCTGAGTAATGGGGGCGTCGAGGTCGATGCGGCCCTCGCCGGCCAGTTGCAGGACCAGGTAGGCGAAGACGGTCTTGGTCAGGGAAGCGCCGTACATGACGGTGTCCGGTTCGAGCGGCAGCTTGCGTTCGACGCTGCGCTTGCCGTAGGTGGCGAGCTTGGTGAGCTTGCCGTCGTCGATGATGGCCATCGCCAGGCCCTGGACCTGTTCGCGGCGCATCAGGGCTTCGACCTCGGAATCAGAAAC
This sequence comes from Massilia sp. ST3, assembly GCF_018119405.1. Classification (GTDB taxonomy): domain Bacteria; phylum Pseudomonadota; class Gammaproteobacteria; order Burkholderiales; family Burkholderiaceae_D; genus Telluria. The sequence continues at coordinate 1,024 of NZ_JAGPWC010000009.1, forward strand.
CTTGGCGCCGGTATGCGGTGATGATGCGCACGCGCTCACGACGACGCAAGTTGCAAGGAGAACGACGAGTCGCATGGAAGCCTCTGTAGGGTGGACGGGTCCCCCGTCCACGCGGTGATAGTTATCGGTCTCTTCTTCGCGCAGGGGCCGGCCGCCGCAGCTTGAACGCGTGGACGGCAAAGCCGTCCACCCTACGATTTCGGTAACGACAATGGGAATGTCAGCGCAGATGGAACGGCAGCCCAATATCGTTCCAGAACCCCTCTTCCTTCTCGAACCACGGCGCCAAGGTCGGATGCTTCGCCAGCAAATCCGGCGGCAGCTCGATCTCGACCTTCCCCTTCAAGCGCAGCCGAAGCCCCGCCAGGTCCTCGTCCGCCCGCGCATGCATGAACACCACCGCCAACCGCAGCGCCAGCATCGCCTTGGCCAGGTCCGGCTCGCCGAGCGACTCGCGCACCTTGCGCAGGTTGCCCTTCTGCCCCAGCACCAGGGTGCTCATCAAGCGCTGCTCGCGCGTCGTGAAACCGGCAAGGTCGGCATGCTCGACGATATAGGCCCCATGCTTGTGCGCCCCCGTCATCGACACCGCCAGGCCGATCTCGTGCAGCATGCTACTCCACGCCAGGTAGTGGTGCAGGCTGTCGCCCTGCGGCTGCAGCTTCTCGTACATGGCGGCGGCGATGGCGGCGGTGCGCATCGCGCGCTGCGGGTCGGCGCCGAAGCGGCGCAGGCAGGCGCGGATCGCGGCGTCGCGCCGGTCGCGGTGGGTGGCGCGCAGCTCCAGGTCGGACAGCACGCCCAGGCGCAGGCCCGCGTTGATGGCGGTCAGGCGGGGAATGCCCAGTTCCTGCATCACGCCGATCAGGACCGTCAGGCCGCCCACCATCACCGGCACCCGCTCCTTCTTCACGCCCGGGAGCAGGAAGGCATCGACATGGCCCAGTTCAAGCAGGATGTCGCGCAGCGCATGCAGGCTGGCCTGCGACACGCCGCCGTCGCCGATCTGGTTGCGGGCGATGACCTCGGAGATCGCCCGCATCGTGCCCGAGGACCCATAGGAGGCGTCCCAGCCTTGCGCCTGGTATTGCGCGGCGGCGTCCTCGAAGCGGGCGCGCGCGGCCGTGACGGCGGCGTCGAAGTTGCGCGCCGAAAGGCGGCCATCGGCGAAATAGGCCGCCGTCTGCGGATGGGTGCCGATGCCGAAGGATTCGACCAATGTAATCTCCGGCCCTGTCCCGGTGATGACTTCGGTGGAGCCGCCGCCGATGTCGACCACGATGCGGCGTTCGTCCGGCTTGTCGATGGCGCGCGAGACGCCCATGTAGATCAGGCGCCCCTCTTCCTCGCCCGAGATGATCTCGATCGGATAGCCGATCGCCTGCTCGGCCAGCGGCAGCAGGACGTCGGCGTTGCGCGCCACCCGCAGGGTGTTGGTGGCCACCACGCGCACGGCGTCCAGGTGGTATTCGTTCAGGATGGCGCGGAAGTCCTGCAGGCAGCGGATGGCGGTGCGCATCGCGGCCTCGCTCAGCATGTTGTCGGCGTCGAGCCCGGCCGCCAGGCGGATCGGGTCGCGCGCGGTGCGCATGATGTGCATGCGGCCGCCGGCCGGTTCGCCGATATGCAGGCGGAAGCTGTTGGACCCGAGGTCGACTGCTGCGAACATGGTGCCCCTTCGGATGAGAGTTCGAACGGGCGGCCCGAGCGCCGCCCCGCCAGGCGGAGTATACCGCGAGGCAGGAGCGCGGGGTGCGCTAGGCGCGTGGACGCGTGCGGCGCAGGCTGAACCAGGCGCCGACGGCGACCGGCGCGCCGAGGGCCAGGGCGGACACGACGTCCCAGATGTCGTCGCCGAGCAGCGCCGAGGTCAGGCCGACGATGGTCAGGACGGCCAGCAGCAGCGGCGCGCCCCAGATCTGCATGGTGGTGCGGGTCATGAAGCCTCCTTGCGCACGAGCGCGGGAATCTCGCGTTCCGGCGCGGCTGGTGCGTGCGTTGGTGCGCGGACGGCAGCCTTGGCGTGGCGGCCGCGTTTGAGCCACAGGTACAGGCCCGTGACCAGGATGACGATGGTGGCGATGTCGAGCATCGCCCAGAAGAATTTCATCCACTGGCCGCCGTAGTCGCCGAAGTGCAGCGGCTGCGACAGCAGCAGCGCGGTCAGGTACCAGGGCAGCTCGCGGCGGTCGGTGATCTGGCCGGTCTCGGCATCGATCAGGACCGGCTTGTACAGGCGCGAGCTGAAGGCCTCGTCGCCGCGCATGTAGACGCCGTAGTGGTGCGGGCTGGTGAAGGGGGTGCCGGGGAAGGCCACGAAGCCGACCTTCATGCCCGGTTCCGCGGCTTCGGCGCGGTGGATCGCCTCGTGCACCGAGGCCATCCTGGTCGGCGGCGGGCTGCCCTCGTAGGGTTTCAGCATCTCGGCGATCTCGGTGGTCTGCCAGACCTTGAGCAGGACGTCGGCCCAGGTATTGACCATGCCGGTGGCGCCGACCACGAAGGCCCAGACCAGGGTCACGATGCCCAGCAGGTTGTGCATGTCGAGCCATTTCAGGCGCGGGCTGCGCTCGCGCCGCACGGCGCCGAACTCCAGCTTGCGCATGAAGGGCGAGTACAGCACCGCGCCGCTGACGATGGCGACCAGCAGGAGCAGGCCCATCAAACCGAGGAACAGCTTGCCGACCAGGCCCGCGAACAGGTCGACGTGCAGGCGGAACATGGTCGACATGAAGGCGCCGCCCTCGAAGGCCGGCTCGGTGATGACCTTGGTGGTGCGGGCGTCGACCGCGATCGGCTTGTAGTGCTCGTCGTTCGGATGGTCGCCCAGGGTGACGTTCCAGATCGCGGGCTCGTCGGCCTCCTGCGACATGTACATCATGATCTTGTTGGGATACAGCTCCTTGGCCGAGGCGATCACGGCATCGATGTTGCCGCGCGGCGTGTCCACCGGCATGGCGGGCGCCTCGACGTCGGTGCCGAGCAGGTGGCCGATTTCGTGGTGGTAGATCAGCGGCAGGCCGGTCAGGCACAGCAGCAGCATGAAGACGGTGCAAACCAGGCTGCTCCACTTGTGGATCCAGCCCCAGCGGCGCAGGGAAACGGGTGACATGAATGTTTGGGCGGATGAGATCGACAAATAATAATGGTTCTCATTTACAGAAGCAAGCGTTAGCGCTAAAATGATAAGCATTCTCATTTAGAAAAGAGCAACATTCATGCGTTCGCAACACTTCCGCCGCACTCCCCTGGCGCTCGCCGCCACCCTCCTCGTCCTCACCACCGCCCACGCCCAGGAATCCGCCACCGGCCAGCCGATCCAGACCGTGGTCGTCAGCGCATCGGCCGACGCCTCGTCCCAGGGCCTGCCCTCGGCCTACGCCGGCGGCCAGGTGGCGCGCGGCGGGCGCCTGGGCCTGCTGGGCAACGTCGACATCATGGACGCGCCCTTCAACGCCACCAACTACACCCAGGCGCTGATCCAGGACCAGCAGGCGCGCGGCGTGGCCGACGTGCTGCAGAACGATCCGTCGGTGCGCGTGGCGCGCGGCTTCGGCAACTACCAGGAGCTGTACATGATCCGGGGCTTCCAGGTGAACTCGGACGATCTGGCCTATAACGGCCTGTTCGGCCTGCTGCCGCGCCAGTTCGTGGCCTCCGAGCTGCTCGAGCGCGTCGAGGTGCTGCGCGGCGCGAACAGCTTCATCAACGGCGCGGCCCCGGGCGGCGGCGGCATCGGCGGCGCCGTCAACCTGCTGCCGAAGCGCGCCGGGAACACGCCGCTGTCGCAGGTGACGCTGGGCGTGGAAACCGGCGGCCAGGCCTATGCGGCGGCCGACGTGGCGCGCCGCTTCGGGCCGGAGAACCGCGCCGGCATCCGCGTCAACGCTGTGCGCCGCGACGGCGACACCGCGGTCGACCGCGAAGCGCGCGAACTGAGCGTGTACTCGGTCGGCATGGATTACCGCGGCCGCGGCTTCCGCCTGTCGGCCGACCTCGGCCACCAGGACCACAGCCTGACCGGTGCGCGCCCGAGCGTGACCCTGGGCGCGGGCGTACCCATGATCGCAGCCCCGGAGGCCGACAGCAACTTCGCCCAGCCCTGGACCGTGTCGGAAGAACGCGACACCTTCGGCACCCTGCGCGGCGAAGTGGACCTGCCGGGCGGCGCGGTCGCCTGGGCGGCGGTGGGCGCGCGCAAGGGCGACGAATTCAACATCATCTCCTCGCCGACCGTCACCGCCGCCAACGGCAGCGGCGTCATGACCCGCTTCGACAACGTGCGCGTCGACCATGTGCGCACCGGCGAAATCGGCGTGCGCGGCGAACTGCGTACCGGCCCGGTCAAGCACAGCCTGAGCGCCACCGCCTCGGGCTTCCATTCCGAATCGAAGAACGCCTATGGCATGAGCGACTTCGCGGGCTTTGCCGCCAATATCTACCGCCCGGTAGATGTGGCGGTGCCCTCCTCGCGCTTCTTCACCGGCGGCGACATGAACGACCCGCTGCTGACCGCCAAGACCATCCTGTCGAGCTACGCGGTGGCCGATACGCTGTCCTTCGCCAATGACACCATCCTCTTGAGCGTGGGCGCACGGCACCAGACCATCAAGGACTTCGGCTACGACTACAACAGCGGCGTCCAGTATTCCGCCTACGAGGAAAGCGAAGTCACCCCGCTGGCGGGCCTGGTGTTCAAGCCTGCGAAGAACGTCTCGCTGTACGCGAACTACAGCGAAGCCTTGCAAAAACGCCCGGTCGCATCGGGTACCGACATCATCAACGTGGGCGAAGTGTTCGCGCCCTTCGTCTCGCGCCAGAAGGAAGTCGGCGTCAAGTACGATGGCGGCCGCCTGGGCCTGAGCGCCGCCCTGTTCAGCACCAGCCAGCCTTCGGCCTATGTCGAGGACCGCCGCTTCGGCGTGTATGGCGAGCAGCGCAACCGCGGCCTGGAGGTCTCGGTGTTCGGCAGCCCGCTGCGCGGCCTGCGCCTGCTGGGCGGCCTGACCCTGCTGGACGCGGAGCAGCGCCGCACCGCCGGCGGCGCGAACGAAGGCAAGGACGCCATCGGCGTGCCCAAGACCCAGCTGAACCTGGGCGTGGACTGGGACGTGCCGGGCATCCAGGGCCTGGCCCTGAACGCGCGCACCGTCTACACCTCGGGCCAGTACGCGGACGCGGCCAACACCCAGAAGCTGCCTTCGTGGGCGCGCCTGGACATCGGCGCCAGCTACGGCCTGCGCCTGATGGAACGCGACGTGACCCTGCGCGCGCGCATCGACAATGTCACCGACAAGGACTACTGGGCCTCGGCCGGCGGCTACCCCGGCTACGGCTACCTGGTGCTGGGCGCGCCGCGCAGCGTGGTGGTGTCGGCGTCGGTCGACTTCTAAGCCGCTCGACGGCGTTCGCGCACCATGCGCTCGAAGTCGCGCACGTGCAAGGGGCGGCTGAAGTAATAGCCCTGCACCTCGTCGCAGCCCCGGCCCACCAGGTAGTCCCACTGGGCCTGGGTCTCGACGCCCTCGGCGATCACGCGCAGTCCCAGCTCGTGGGAGAGCGAGATCATGGCCGACACCATGGCCGAGCTGCTGGCGTCCTGCCCGATATCCCGGACGAAGGACTGGTCGATCTTGAGCACGTCCACCGGGAAGCGCTTCAGGTAGGACAGGCTGGAATAGCCCGTGCCGAAATCGTCGATCGACAGGTGCACGCCCATCGCCTTGAGTGCGCGCATCGTGGCCACCGCCGTCTCCACGTCTTCCATCATCAGGCTCTCGGTCAGTTCGATCTCGAGGCTGGTGGCCGGCAGTCCTGTTTCGCGCAGCACCTCGGCGATCAGGGCTGGCAGCGCGGCGTCCCTGAACTGGCGCGAAGACAGGTTGACCGCCACCCGCAAGGACCCCAGGCCGGCGCGCTGCCAGGCGGCCGCCTGCGAACAGGCCGCGCGCAGGACCCAGGTCCCGAGCGGGACGATCAGGCCGGTTTCCTCGGCCAGTGCGATGAAGCGGTCGGGCCGCATCACGCCCATCTGCGGATGGCTCCAGCGGATCAGCGCTTCCATGCCGATCACGGCGCCGCTGGCCAGGTCCACCTGGGGCTGGTAGTGCAGTTCGAATTCCTCGGCGTTCATCGCGTGGCGCATCGCATCCACCATGGCCAGGCGTTCGAGCGCGCGCTCGTTCATGCTCGGCAGGTAGAAGCGGAAGGCGTTGCGCCCGCTTTCCTTGGCCCGGTACATCGCGATCTGCGCATGCTTGACCAGGCTGTCGGCATCGCCGCCGTCGCCCGGGTAGCCCGCGATGCCGGCGCTGCCGGTCAGGAACAACCGCTGCCCGCCTTCGCCGAAGGGCTCGGCGATGGCGGCCAGCACCTTGCTCACCGTGGCCGCGGCCTGGCTCTCGTCGGCGCGGTTCTCGAACAGCAGGACGAATTCGTCGTCGCCCGTGCGGGCCACGGTATCGGTGGGCCCGACAGCGGCCAGCATGCGCTCGCCGGCCTGGCGCAGCAGGCGGTCGCCGGCGGCCGGTCCCAGGCTGTCGTTGACGTGCTTGAAGTAGTCCAGGTCGAGCACCGCCACCCAGACCGGGGCGGCGTCCGAGCGCGCGAAGGCCAGCGCGCGGTCGATCCGGTCGGCCAGCGCGACCCGGTTCGGCAGGCCGGTCAGCATGTCGTGGCGGGCGCGGTGCTCCAGCGCGGCCTCGTATTGCTTGGCGGTGGTGACGTCGTACTCGAAGATGACGAAGTAGTCGGTGACGCCGCGCTCGTTCCTGATGGGGGCCAGGTAGGCTTCCTCGTAGTAGGCCTGGCCGTCCTTGCGCCGCAGCTGCAGCAGGACGTGGGCCTCGCGTCCTTCGATGATGGCGTTGCGCAGCTCATGCAGGCCGGGCTGGTCGTCGACGCCGAAGGCCAGCAGTTCCAGCGGCCGGCCAAGCACTTCCTCGGGGCCGTAGCCATGCATACGGGTAAAGGCCGGGTTGACCAGGATGATCGGGGCGCCCGGAGAACGCGCATCGACCAGGGTCACCGAGTTGGCGCTCGATTCGATGGCGCGCTGGTGCAGCCGGAGCGCCTCGGTGGTGCGGTCCAGGTCGGCCGTGCGTTGCTCCACCAGCTCCTCGATCAGGCGGGTGCGCTGTACCCGGCCGTGCACATAGGCGGCCGCCACGCAGCCCAGGGCCAGGCGGGTCAGCAAGGCCAGGGCCGATTCCGGATGGGCGGGCGCGCACTCGCGTCCACGCCTCTTCAGTTCCATACCTGCTCCGCTATGTAGCCTTCGTGCCAGTGTACGCCTCGCTTCGGGTTCGGGGAAAGAAAAAAGCCACCTGGCGATGGCTTTCGTCCTTGAAATCCGGCGACCGTTTCCAGCCGGCTCTATTGCGGCCTGGCCTCATCCTTGACCGCGGCCAGGGCCATTTTTTCCACCAGTCCAGGCGCCAGCAGCTTGAGCAGGCGTCCGACTTTGCCCTTGGTGCTCATCACGACCTCGCGCCGGCGCCGCTCCATGCCGTCGATGATCAGGCGCGCGCACTCCTCCACCGGCATCGCGTTCTCTTCCTTCAAGCCGCTGACGCCGGCCGCCTCGCCCTTGGCGTTGTAGCCGCGGTAGCGGATCCGGGTCGCCACCACGCCGGGATATGCGGTGGTCACGCTCACGCCGGCGGTCTTCAGCTCGATGCGCAAGGCCTCGAAGAAGCCGGTCATCGCGAACTTGGTCGCGCTGTAGGCGGTGCGGCCCGGCACGCCCACCAGTCCCGCCAGCGAGGACACGGCCACGATGCTGCCGCGCGCCGCCTTGAGGTGCGGCAGCGCCGCCTGGGTGCACCACACGCTGCCCCACAGGTTCACGCGCATCAGGTCCTCGTACCAGCCGAGGTCCTCGACCTGCTCGAACAGGGCGTGGGCCGAGCGTCCGGCATTGTTGACCAGCACGTCAATGCGGCCGAAGCGCGCCACCGCCCCGTCGACCAGGGCGCGGCAGTCTTCCTGGCGCGATACGTCGGTCGGTATGGCATGCGCCTGGGCGCCAAGCGCCCGGCATGCCGCCGCGACAGCCTCGAGCTGGGCGGCATTGCGCGCCGCCAGCACCAGCGCCAGGCGCGCGCCTTCCTTCGCCGCCATCTGGCGCGCCATCTCGGCGCCAATGCCGTCGGAGGCGCCGGTGATGACGGCGACCCGCGTCATTTCTGCGCCTTGACGATCTGCAGCGCGCTCGCGATCACGGTGCTCATGTCGCCCATGTTGGCCGGCACGATCAGCGAGTTGTTGGTCTTGGCCAGCTTGCCGAATGCGTCGACGTAGTGCTCGGCCACGCGCAGGCTGACCGCGTCCATGCCGCCCGGCTCGCGGATCGCCGCGCCGACCTGGCGCAGGGCCGAAGCACTTGCCTCAGCCAGCGCGACAATGGCGTTCGCTTCGCCCTGTGCCCGGTTGATCGCGGCCTGGCGCTCGCCTTCCGAGCGGGCGATGGCGGCTTCGCGCTCGCCGCTGGCGATGTTGATCTGCTCCTGGCGCCGGCCTTCGGAAGCGGCGATCAGGGCGCGCTTCTCGCGTTCGGCCGTGATCTGGCGCTGCATCGCGTGCAGGATCTCGGCCGGCGGCGTCAGGTCCTTGATCTCGTAGCGCAGCACCTTGACGCCCCAATTGGCGGCCGACTCGTCGATGGCGTTGACGATGGTGGTGTTGATGTGGTCGCGCTCCTCGAAGGTCTTGTCCAGCTCCATCTTGCCGATCACCGAACGCAGGGTGGTCTGGGCCAGCTGGGTGATCGCCTGGATGTAGTTCGACGAACCGTAGGAAGCGCGCATGGCGTCGGTCACCTGGAAGTAGAGGATGCCGTCCACCTGCAGCTGGGTGTTGTCGCGCGTGATGCAGACCTGCGGCGGGACGTCGAGCGGGATTTCCTTCAGGCTGTGCTTGTAGGCGATGCGGTCGATGAAGGGCACCACGATGTTCAGGCCCGGGGCCAGGGTCGCATGGTACTTGCCGAGGCGCTCGACCACCCAGGCGTGCTGCTGGGGCACCACGTTGATCGTCTTGAAGACGAAGACCAGGGCGATCCCGAAGATCACCAGCGCGACGATACTGAACATTTCCATTGGCATCCCTTATGTTGGACTAGGTTTTATAGTATTTGCTTATGCTTCGGCGACCACCAGGCGGTTGCCGTGGACCTCGACGATGCGGAAGTCGCCCGGATGGTCCGAGGCGCCCGGGCGCAGCTCGACGTCCCACAGCGCGCCGCGGTACATCACGCGGGCGCGCCGGCCCTGCCATTGCGGCACGCTCACGCGCTGGCCGATGTCGAGGTTCATGTTCGGGTCGTTGGCGGCTTCGCCGCGCGCGGCCCGGCCGAAGCGGCTACGGCGCAGCACCAGGGTGGCGGCCACGCCGACCGCCGCGGCCGCCAGGGTCTGCAGCGGGCCGCTGGCACCTAGCAGCGCCGCCAGCGCGCCGGCGCACAGGCCGAGCGCGATCATCAAAAGGTAAAAGGTACCGGTGAACAGCTCGGCGATCACCAGGATGCCGGTCCCGATCAGCCAGATCGTCCAGTCGGACATGATGCGGTCTCCTCGTCAGTTAAAAAAGAAAAAACCCCCGGTACCCGGTACGGGTAGCGAGGGTTCTGCGTCTTCGGTGCAGAGAGATGGGGTGGTCTAGGCGGCAACGAAATCATTGCCCCCAGTGTAGCACCTGCAGCCACACGGGGGAAGGCTCGGCTTGCCCGGCCACCTGCTCCCGGCAGGCCGGCTTACATCGACGCCAGCTTCTGCCAGGTATCGATCACCGAGTCCGGGTTCAGCGACATCGATTCGATGCCCTGCTCCATCAGCCAGACCGCGAAGTCGGGATTGTCCGATGGGCCCTGGCCGCAGATGCCGATGTACTTGTTCTGGGCGCGGCAAGCCTTGATCGCCATCGACAGCATGGCTTTCACGGCCGGGTCGCGCTCGTCGAAGTCCTTGGCCAGCAGCTCCATGCCGGAGTCGCGGTCTAGGCCCAGGGTGAGCTGGGTCAGGTCGTTCGAACCGATCGAGAAGCCGTCGAAGAACTCGAGGAAGCGCTCGGCCAGGATGGCGTTGGACGGCACTTCGCACATCATGATCAGGCGCAGGCCGTTCTCGCCGCGCTTCAGGCCATTCCTGGCCAGCAGCTCCACCGTCTTCTCGGCCTGGCCCAGGGTACGCACGAAGGGCACCATCAGCTCGACGTTGGTCAGGCCCATGTCGTTGCGCACGCGCTTCATGGCCTCGCATTCCATCTCGAAGGACTCAGCGAAGTCTTCGGCCAGGTAGCGCGCGGCGCCGCGGAAGCCCAGCATCGGGTTCTCTTCGTCCGGTTCGTAGCGCGAGCCGCCGATCAGCTTCTTGTACTCGTTCGACTTGAAGTCGGACAGGCGCACGATGACTGGCTTGGGCCAGAAGGCGGCGGCGATGGTCGCCACGCCTTCGGCCAGCTTGTCGACGTAGAAGGCGCGCGGCGAGGCGTGGCCGCGGGCCACCGACTCCACCGCCTTCTTCAGGTCGGCGTCGATGTTCGGGTACTCGAGGATGGCCTTCGGGTGCACGCCGATGTTGTTGTTGATGATGAACTCGAGACGCGCCAGGCCGACGCCGCCGTTCGGCACCGACTGGAAGTCGAAGGCCAGCTGCGGGTTGCCGACGTTGAGCATGATCTTGGTCTTGAGCGGCGGCAGCGCGCCGCGCGAGACTTCGGTGACCTCGGTTTCCAGGATGCCGTCGTAGATGCGGCCTTCGTCGCCTTCGGCGCACGAGACCGTGACGAAGGTGCCGTCTTTCAGCACGTCGGTGGCGTCGCCGCAGCCCACCACCGCCGGCACGCCCAGTTCACGCGCGATGATCGCCGCGTGGCAGGTACGGCCGCCGCGGTTGGTGACGATGGCGGAAGCGCGCTTCATCACCGGCTCCCAGTTCGGGTCGGTCATGTCGGCCACCAGCACGTCGCCCGGCTGCACGCGTTCCATCTCCGACGGGTCGGTGATGACGCGCACCGGGCCGGCGCCGATCTTCTGGCCGATCGCGCGGCCATGGGTCAGCACGGTGCCCGAACCCTTCAGGGTGAAGCGCTGCTGCGCGTCGGTCGACTTCTCCTGCGACTTCACGGTTTCCGGACGCGCCTGCAGGATGTAGAGCTGGCCGTCGCGGCCATCCTTGCCCCACTCGATGTCCATCGGACGGCCGTAGTGGTTCTCGATGATGACGGCGTACTTGGCCAGCTGGACCACTTCCGCATCGGTGAGCGAGTAGCGGTTGCGCAGCTCGATCGGCACGTCCACGGTCTTGACCGAACGGCCGGCCTTGGCTTCCTGGGTGAACTCCATCTTGATCAGCTTGGAGCCGATGTTGCGGCGGATGACGGGCGACTTGCCCTGCGCGAGCATCGGCTTGTGCACGTAGAACTCGTCCGGATTGACGGCGCCCTGCACCACGGTCTCGCCCAGGCCATAGCTCGAGGTGACGAAGACCACGTCCTTGAAGCCCGATTCAGTGTCGATGGTGAACATCACGCCGGCCGCGCCCAGGTCGGAACGCACCATGCGCTGCACGCCGGCCGACAGCGCGACCTCGGCGTGGGTGAAGCCCTTGTGCACGCGGTAGGAAATCGCGCGGTCGTTGTAGAGCGAGGCGAACACGTGCTTCATCGCTTCGAGCACGTTGTCGATGCCGACCACGTTCAGGAAGGTCTCCTGCTGGCCCGCGAAGGACGCGTCGGGCAAGTCCTCGGCGGTGGCCGAGGAACGCACCGCGAAGGACATCTCGGTGCTGGAGTCCGCCACCAGGCGTTCGTAGTAGGCGCGGATTTCCTGCTCCAGGCGCGGCTGGAACGGGGTCTCGATGATCCACTGGCGAATCTCGGCGCCGGCGCTGGCCAGCGCGCGCACGTCGTCGACGTCGAGCGTCTCGAGGCGGGTGGCGACGCGGTCGGCCAGCGACGGACCGCCGTTGACGCTATGGCCGAGGAAGTCGCGGAAGGCGTCGGCCGTGGTGGCGAAGCCGCCCGGCACGCGCACGCCGGCTTCGGCGAGCTGGCTGATCATCTCGCCGAGCGAGGCGTTCTTGCCGCCGACCGACTCGACGTCGGTCATGCGCAGGTTCTCGAACGCGGCGACGTAGACCTTGTCCGTACCGCTTGCCTGGTCAGGCTCCTTCAACACTCCAGTTGCTAGGTTAGTCATGGTAAAACACCCTTACTTGATGATAGAAACCTGTTGGCGCCAGTGCCGGGCAGCGGAGGTGTATTCTTGTTATTCTGTCCGCCGTGCAGCACAATGCACATCCGTTGCCAAGCATTTTAACCCGTGAAAGGGTGATGTACAGCACACAATCCTGCAAGTTTGTCACCATTGCCCAGCGTTTGCATACAATGACCGAAGAAATCCGCCCCGCCTTCCCTCCCTCGTCGCGCACCGTGTTCTTCGTTTCGGACGGCACCGGCATCACGGCGGAGACCTTCGGCCACGCCGTGCTGAGCCAGTTCGAAATGCGCTTCCGCCAGATCCGCATTCCCTTCATCGACTCGATCGACAAGGCCCACGACGCGGCGCGCCGCATCAACGAGAGCTTCGTGCGCGACGGCCAGCGCCCGATCGTGTTCTCGACCCTGGTAAAGCACGACCTGTCGAGCGTGATCCGGGCCGCGAACGGCATGCACATGGACCTGTTCCAGACCTTCGTCTCGCCGCTCGAGCAGGAGCTGGGCGTCAAGTCGACCCATACCATCGGCCGCATCCACAACGCGGTGGACACCGAGGAATACAAGAACCGCATCGAAGCCATCAACTTTTCGCTGGCGCACGACGACGGCCAGTCGCACAAGAACCTGGCCGAGGCCGACGTGATCCTGGTCGGCGTGTCGCGCTCGGGCAAGACCCCGACCAGCCTCTACCTGGCGATGCAGTACGGCCTGAAGGCGGCCAACTATCCCCTGATCCCGGACGACTTCGAGCGTGGCAAGCTGCCCTCCTCGCTGCCGCCCTTTAAGGCCAAGCTGTTCGGCCTGACCATCACGCCTGAGCGCCTGTCGCAGATCCGGAACGAGCGCCGCGCCGGCAGCAAGTATGCGTCGATCGAGAACTGCCGCTATGAGGTGAACGAGGCCGAAGCCATGATGAAGCGCGAAGGCATCCGCTGGCTGTCCTCGACCACCAAGTCGATCGAGGAGATCGCGACCACGATCCTGCAGGAGATCAAGCCGGATCGCCGCGAATACTGATCGTTTGACAAAGGCTGTGACCGGAAAGCCACGGCTTGGTGGATGAACCGCGTGTGCCTGCGTATTTATAGTTGCTCTTCGGATAGAAAATTCCCTTACGTGTAAAATCCATGCACGTCATTGAAGCAGGGGCAAGCCATGAAGGGCATCGTTTTCAATCTCCTCGAAGAGGCGGTGTCGACCGAACTCGGCGAGGCCACCTGGGACCGTCTCCTCGACGACGCCGGGCTCGACGGGGCGTACACCTCGCTCGGCAGCTATGACGATGCCGAGATCTTCCGCCTGGTCGGCGTGGCCTCGGCCGCGCTGGACCTGCCGCCCCAGGACGTGCTGCGCTGGTTCGGCCGCAGCGCCATGCCGATTTTGGTGCGGCGCTTTCCCGCCTTCTTCGCCGGCCACGACTCGGCGCGCAGCTTTCTGCTCACCCTGAACAACCTGATCCATCCGGAAGTGCGCAAGCTGTATCCGGGCGCCGCGCCGCCGGTGTTCGACTTCGACACCAGCAGCAGCGACGAACTGGTGATCGGCTACAACTCGCAGCGCAAGCTGTGCGCGCTGGCCGAAGGCTTCATGCAGGGCGCGGCCGCCTACTTCGGCGAGCACGCCGCGATACACCAATCCCAGTGCATGCACGAACACGCCGACAAGTGCGTGTTCCACGTGCGCTTCGCCAAGTGAATCCGCTGCCGGCCAGCGGCGCCCAGGACGACGCGGTCGCCGAGATCGCGCGGCTGCAGCGGCGCCTAAAACGCGAGACCGCGGCGCGCCAGGAAGCTGAGGCCATCGCCGAACGCGGCCTGCGCGAGCTGTACCAGCGCCAGCAGGAGATCGCCCTGCTCGAGAGCATCGCGGCCGCGGCCAACGAGGCGGCCAGCGTCGAGGACGCGATGCGCCACGCGTTGGCCGCGGTGTGCCGCTATACCGGATGGCCGCTGGGCCACCTGCTGCTGGTGACGGCGCATGGCCCGGCGCTGGACTCGACGGCGATCTGGCACGACGAGAGCAGCGGACGCTTCGCCGCGCTGCGCGCCCGGACCGAGGCGACCGTCTTCACCAGCGGCGTCGGACTGCCGGGCGCCGTGCTGGCGACGGCGGCGCCGGCCTGGATCGACGTCGATGCGGCCGCTGGGGCGGAACTGCTGCCGCGCATGCAGGTGCTGGTGGAGACCGGCATGGCTTCGCTGTTCGCCTTCCCGGTGGTGATCGGGGCCGAAGTGGTCGCCGTGCTCGAGTTCTTCGGGCTGGAACGCCAGGCGCCGCAAGCCGGCATGCTGCGCCTGATGGCCCAGGTGGGCACCCAGCTGGGCCGCGTGATCGAGCGCCGCCGCGCCCAGGAACGGCTGGTGCACGACGCGCTGCACGACCCTTTGACGGCGCTGGGCAACCGCAAGCTCTTCCTCGACCGGCTCGAGCACTTCCTGCTGCGCTCGAAGCGCATGCCTGGGTACCAGTTCGCGGTGCTGTTCGTCGACCTGGACCGCTTCAAGGCGATCAACGACGGCCTGGGGCACCACGCGGGCGACCAGGTGATCGTGGCCACGGCCCAGCGCCTGACGGCCTGCCTGCGCGAGACGGACATGGTGGCGCGCGACCCGCTGACGCGCGAGAGTGCCGACGGCCGCCACGTGGTGTCGCGCCTGGGCGGCGACGAGTTCACCATCCTGATCGACCACGTCAGCGACGCCGCCACGCCGATCCGCATCGCCGAGCGCCTGCTGAAGGCCCTGGCCACGCCGCTGCAGGTCGGGCAGCACCAGGTGTATGTCACCGCCAGCATCGGCATCGCGATGAGCTCGAGCGGCTACAGCGACGTGCAGGTGATGCTGCGCGACGCCGACATCGCGATGTACCACGCCAAGCAGAACGGGCGCGCGCGCTGGATGATGTTCGACCAGACCATGCAGGAAGGCGCGCTGCGCCGCCTGACCCTGGAAGCGGAACTCCGCCTGGCGCTGCCGGCGAACCAGTTCTATCTGCAGTACCAGCCCATCGTCTCGCCGCAGGACGGCGTGATCCGCGGTTTCGAAGCCCTGCTGCGCTGGCGCCATCCGGTGCTGGGCACGATCTCGCCGGCCGAGTTCATCCCGGTGGCCGAGGAAGTGGGCCTGATCGGCCAGATCGGCGGCTGGGTGCTGGCGCAAGCCTGCCGCCAGCTGCGCGCCTGGCAGGACGCGGGTTCGCCCGCGCTGAGCATGAGCGTGAATGTGTCCGCGATCCAGCTGGCCGACGGCGAGCTGGTCGACCTGGTGAAGCACGTGCTGGCCGACAGCGGCATCGCGCACGGCAGCCTCAAGCTGGAGCTGACCGAGAGCGCGGTGATGGCCGATCCCGAGCATGCGCTGGCCGTCTTCCAGCAGCTGAAGGCCCTGGGCGTGCGCCTGAGCCTGGACGACTTCGGCACCGGCTACTCCTCGCTGAGCCACCTGCGCCGCCTGCCGATCGACACCCTCAAGATCGACCGTTCCTTCGTGAGCGCGATGGACAGCCATGCCGACAAGCGCGAGATCGCCGGCGTCGTGGTGATGCTGGCGCGCGCGCTGGGCCTGGACGTGGTGGCCGAGGGGGTCGAAACGAACGCCGAGGTCGACATCCTGTGCGAGATGGGCAGCGACTTCGTGCAAGGCTACTACTTCTTCCGCCCCCTCGACCACGAGGCCGCCACCCGCGCCCTCGCCCTCCAGCGCTCCCCCGAGCCCCTCCTCACCTGACACTGGGGTCAGAGTCGAATTGTTGGGCAATTCCCCAAAGTTGCCAAACAATTCGACCCTGACCCCGGTTGCCGCCGGGTTAGCTTTCGCATGGTCAAGCAGGGTCGGAGTCGAATTCTTTGGCAATTCTGAGAAATTGCCCAACAATTCGACTCTGACCCTATTTAATTTTCGGAGGATTTCGGGGCTCTATGCGGCCGAGCTCGGCTGATTATTGACTATCGAAATGAATCGGCGATTCCGGCGCCCATTCCAGCTCCAAGATAATCGGGGTCAGAGTCGAATTGTTTAGCAACTCTGAGGAATTTCCCAACAATTCGACTCTGACCCTAATTTTTCCGAAGGGTCATTGAACTCGGGTAAATGGGGTCGGAGTCGGATTGTTTGGCAATTCTGGGGAATTTCCCAATAATTCGACTCTGACCCTACTTGGAGGGGATTAGAAGAAGTGGCGCCAGTCTTCGAGCCAGCCGGGGAAGGAGGCGGCTTCCATGGGGTTGGCGATGTGGTAGCCCTGGGCGTAGGTGCAGCCCAGGCCTTGCAGGAAATCCCAGTCCTGGCGGGTTTCGACGCCGACCGCGACCGACATGCGGTCCAGGCTGTGGGCCAGGCCGAGGCAGGAGCGCAGGACCGTGCCGAGGGGGCGGCGTTTCGAGGCGCCGTCGACGAAACTGCGGTCGATCTTGAGTTCCGAGAAGGGGATGCGCGCTAGCAGCTGCAGGTTGGAGCGGCCGGTGCCGTAGTCGTCGATCGCCAGGCCGAAACCCATCATTCGCAGGCGTACCAGGCGCTCGATGAAATGCGGGTCGGTGTCGAGCGCCGAGGATTCGCTCATCTCGAAGGTCACGTAGTCGGGCATCAGCTTGTGGCGGCCCAGGCAGCCGGTGATCTGGCGCATGAAGGCGGGATGGCCCAGGGTCTCGGGGGCGATGTTCACCGAGATCGAGATCGGGATGCCCTGGTCGTGGAAGGCGCGGCACTGCTGCACCGACATCTCGATCATGCTCCAGTCCAGGAAGTCCACCCGCCCGCTCTCCACCAGCGCGTCGATGAAGGCGTTCGGACCCAGCACCCCGTGCTCGGGATGGCGCCAGCGTGCGAAGGCCTCCAGGCCTTTTACCTGCCCCGTCGCCAGCTCGATCTTGGGCTGGAAGAAGGGCTCGAACTGGCGTTTCTGCAGGCCGACGCCGATCTCCTGGAACGAGAAGCGCGGGCTGTCGGCGCGTGCGTCCCGCTTGGGCAGCGGGGTGTAGTTGTCGAGCAGGGGCTTGAGCTTGACGGCGGTGACCGGCTTGGAGATGGTGCCCAGCAGGTCGACGCCGTAGGCCTGGGCCAGGGTCTCGACCGAGAACAGCAGGCCGGCCGGCTGGGCGCCGGTGACCACCAGGCGCACCGGCGAGCCTGCCGCGCCCAGGTTGCGGATCAGCTCCAGGCCGTCCATCCCCGGCAGCGCCAGGTCGACGATGGCCACCTGCACCGCCCCCGGGCCCGGTTCCAGGCCGGGATCCAGGCTCTGCATGGCGATGTGCCCGTCGGGCACGTCCGTGACCTGGCTGGCGCCCAGCTGGCCGAGCAGCTCCACCAGCGCGCGGCGCTGCGCCGGGTCGGCTTCCGCCACCAGAAAATGCAAATGCGCGATGTCCATCCTTGCTCCAGTCTCTACGCTCTCGGCTCAGGTGTGAGATTACCCCGAAGGCCGCGCCGCCGTCTATGCCTGCCCGCGTTCCGGGACTAGCCCTGCCTCTGGCGCAGCGCCTCGAAGAAGCACACCGCGGCGCAGGCCGCCACGTTCAGCGATTCGACCTGGCCCGCGTGCGGGATCGCCACCCGGTGGCTGGCCAGGTCCAGCAGTTCCGCCGAGACGCCCTGCCCTTCGTGGCCCAGCACCCATGCCACCGGCTGCTTCAGGTCCATCGTGTACAGCGAGGCGCTGGCATAGCCGCTGGTCGCCAGCACCGGCACCCGGGCCGCGCGCACCAGCGGCGCCAGCTCGGCGTTCTCGAAGATATCGAGCACGAAGTGGGCGCCCATCGCCGCGCGCAGCACCTTGGGCGACCAGCAGAAGGCGGTGCCGGGGCTGCAATACACCTGCTTGACGCCGCTGGCCGCCGCGCTGCGCAGGATGGAGCCGACATTGCCCGGGTCCTGTACGCCGTCCAGCAGCACGCTCGCATCCACCAGCCCGGCCGGCTTGGCGGGACGCGGTGTGGCGATCACGAACACCAGGTGCACCCCGTGCTCGACCTGGCTGACGGCGTTGAACAGCGCTTCCGGCAAGGCCGTCACCGGCGCATGCAGGGCCTCGCAGCGGGCCACGATGGCGGCCACTTCCGGATTGGCCAGCGCGCCTTCCGCGACCACGCAGTGGTCCGGCGCGCCCCGCAGGTCGAGCCAGGTCTGGCACAGGTGGACGCCGTCCAGCAGGCTCTGGCCCGCCTTGCGGCGCGCCTGGGAGCTGGTGGCAAGCTGTTTCAGGTCCTTGTAGAAGGCGTTGTCGCGGGAAGTGATGGTCTTCATGCGGCCGCGCCCTCTGCCGCGGCGAAGAAGTCCGCCTGCAGCAGCGAACGCACCGGCGCGAAGGAACGGCGGTGCACCGGCGACGGACCGTGGGCGCGCAGCTGCTGCAGGTGCAACGGCGTCGAATAGCCCTTGTGCTGGTCGAAGCCGTACTGCGGATACAGCGCGTGCAGGCGCACCAGCTCGGCGTCGCGCGCGGTCTTGGCCAGGATCGAGGCGGCCGAGATCGCGTGCACCTTGTCGTCGCCTTCGACGATGGCGTGGGCGCGTACCTCCATCGGCGGGCAGCGGTTGCCGTCGATCAGGGCGATGGTCGGCACGGTCTGCAAGGCTTCCACCGCGCGGCGCATGGCCAGCATGGTGGCGTGCAGGATATTCAGGCTGTCGATCTCGTCGCAGGAGCACTCGGCGATGGCCCAGGCCAGCGCGTACTCCTTGATCTGGGGCGCCAGCTCGTCGCGGCGCGCCTCGGTCAGCTTCTTGGAGTCGCGCAGGCCCTCGATCGGACGGCGCGGGTCGAGGATGACAGCGGCCGCGTACACGGGGCCGGCCAGCGGACCGCGCCCGGCCTCGTCCACGCCGCAGACGATGTCCTCGGCGGTAAAGGGACGCAGCCGCGGCGGCAGGCCGGGATACAGATTGACTTTCTTCTTGCTCATCGTCGTTAACTTCGCGCTTTCTACTCAGCGCTTTTTACTCGGCGCATTCCACTCAGCGCATCCCGATCACGCGCAACACCGCTTCCGCACTCTCCTGCGCGCTGTTGCGCAGCAGGCTGTGGTGCATGTCGGTGAAGCGCCGCGCCAGCCGCTCGCAGCCCGCCGGATCGTCGAGCTGGCGCCAGACGGCGTCGGCCAGGGCTTCCGGGGTGGCCGCGTGCTGCAGGTATTCCGGCACCACGAACTCGCGCGCCAGGATATTCGGCAGGCCGATCCAGGGCTGGTAGCCCATGTGGCGCATGATTTCCCACGAGGCGCGCATGACCTTGTAGGCGATCACCATCGGCTTCTTGAACAGCGCCACTTCCAGGGTCGCGGTACCCGATGCTACCAGCACCGCATCCCCGGCCGCAATCGCGGCGTGCGAGTCGCCGTCCACCAGTTGCACCGGCACATCGCTCAGGCCGGCCTTGTTCACGATGTCGAGGAAATAAGCGCGCTGGCGCTCTCCCGCCATCGGGGCCACGAACACGAGCTGGGGGTCGCGCGCATGCAGCAGCCGGGCGGCGCGCGCGAAGGGCTCGGCCAGGTACTTCAGCTCGGCCATGCGGCTGCCGGGCATGATGGTGACCACGCGCGCATCCTCGGCAATGCCGAGTTGGCGGCGCGCCGCCGCCACGTCCGGATTCATCGGGATCATCTCGGCCAGCGGGTGGCCGATATAGGTGGCCGGCACGCCGGCCTGGCGGTAGATCGCTTCCTCGAAGGGAAAGATCAGCAGCATGTGCGAGACCGCGCGCTGGATCTTCTTGATCCGTCCGCCGCGCCAGGCCCAGATCTGCGGGCTGATGAAGTGGATGGTCGGGATGCCGCCCGCGCGCAGCTGCTCTTCCAGCCCCAGGTTGAAGCCGGGGTAGTCGGCGCCGATGAAGGCGGCGGGCGGATCGCGAAGGAGGCGGTCGCGCAGGGTGTTCTGGATGCGTTTCAGTTCGCGGTAGCGCGGGATGACTTCGAACAGGCCGCGCACCGTCAGGGTTTCCATCGGCACGTCGGACACCATCCCCTGCTCGATCATGCGCGGGCCGCCGATGCCCTGGAAGCGGGCGTTCGGCAGCTGCGGACGCAGGCCGGCCAGCAGGCGCGCCGCCAGCATGTCGCCGGAGGCTTCGCCGGCGACCAGGGCCAGCGAACAGTTAGCGGACGATGCCACGGGTGGCGGCGCCGAGGAATTCGCGCATGGCGCGGATGTCGTTCGCTGCGCCGGTGGCGGCCGATTCCTCGGCGAGCAGCGCGGCCTTGGCTTCTTCCAGGGTCAGGTTGGAGCGGTAGATCAGCTTGTAGGCGCTGCGAATGCCGTCGATCTGCTCGCGCGAGAAGCCGCGGCGTTTCAGGCCCTCGATGTTGACGCCGCGCGCGCCCGCCGGATTGCCCGAGACCAGCACGAAGGGCGGCACGTCCTGGGTCAGGCTGGTGTACATGCCCACGAAAGCGTGCGCGCCGATCTTGCAGAACTGGTGCACGCCGGCATAGCCCGACAGGATGGCGTGGTCGCCCACGTGCACGTGGCCGGCCAGCTGGGCGTTGTTCGAGAAGATCGTGTGGCTGCCGACCTGGCAGTCGTGCGCCAGGTGCACGTAGGCCGAGATCCAGTTGTCGTCGCCCAGGCGGGTCACGCCTTCGTCCTGGGTGGTGCCCAGGTTCATGGTGACGAATTCGCGGATGGTGTTGCCGTCGCCGATTTCCAGGCGGGTCGGCTCGCCCTTCCACTTCTTGTCCTGCGGCGCGCCGCCGATGGAGCAGAACTGGAAGAACTTGTTGTCCTTGCCGACCGTCGTGTGGCCCTCGATGACCACGTGCGGGCCCACGACCGTCCCGGCGCCGATGCGCACGTTGGGGCCGATGATCGAATATGGGCCGACCTCGACCGAGCTGTCCAGCTCGGCCTTCGGATCGACGATCGCGCTTGGATGGATCTTGGTCATTGCGCGGCCGCTCCACGCGCACTCATTTGCTCCTCGGCGGCGCCGCGGATGGTGCACATCAGTTCCCCCTCGACCGCGACCTTGCCGTCGACGCTGGCGACCGCCTTGTACTTCCAGATGCCGCGCGAGGTGCGCAGGATCTCGACGTCCATCTTGAGCTGGTCGCCCGGCTCCACGGGACGCTTGAAGCGCACGCCGTCGATGCCGACGAAGTAGACCGTCGAGTTCTCGTCCGGCTTGACGCCCATGGTCATGAAGGACAGGATCGCGGCGGTCTGGGCCAGCGCCTCGACCATCAGCACGCCCGGCATCACCGGCTTGTGCGGGAAGTGGCCATTGAAGAATTCCTCGTTGGCGGTCACGTTCTTGATGGCGGTGATGGTCTTGCCCAGTTCGTAGTCCACGACGCGGTCGACCAGCAGCAGCGGGTAGCGGTGCGGCAGGTATTCCTTGATCTGGGTGATGTCGAGAATTTTGGATTCGGTGGTCATTGTTGTTCTGTCAGTGTTTTGATTGTTTTTTCAAGCGAACGGATCTTCTCGCGCATCGAGGCCAGGTTGCGCACGATGGCCGCGCTGCGTTCCCATTCGGCGTTCTTGGCCAGAGGGTAGAAGCCGGTGTACTGGCCCGGCTCTAACACCGAGCGCGACACCATGCTGCCCGAGGAGATATGGACGTTGTCCACGATTTCCAGGTGGCCCAGCACCATGGCGGCGCCGCCGAAGGTGCAGTGCTTGCCGATCCTGGCGCTGCCGGCCACGCCGACGCAGCCCGCCATGGCGGTATGCGCGCCGACGTGGCAGTTGTGGCCGATCTGGATCTGGTTGTCGAGCTTGACGCCGTCCTCGATGATCGTGTCGGCCAGGGCGCCGCGGTCGATGCAGGTATTGGCGCCGATATCGACGTCGTCCCCGATCAGCACCGTCCCGGTCTGCGGGATCTTGATGTAGACGCCGCCCTCGTTGGCGAAGCCGAAGCCGTCGGTGCCGATCACGGCGCCCGAATGCACGATCCCGCGCTTGCCGATGCGGCAGCGCGCGTGGAAGGTGACGTTGGCGAAGAAATGCGTGCCCTCGCCGACCGCGGCCTCGCGCCCGATGTAGCAGCCGGCGTCGATCACGGCGTGCGCGCCGATCACGGCGCCCTCCTCGATCGTCACGTTGGCGCCGACGTGGGCGGTCGGGTCGACCACCGCGCCGGCGGCCACCACGGCGCTCGGATGCACGCCCGGCGCCGCCGGCGCTTCGCTCAGCGAGACGAAGTACTGCGCGGCGCGGGCGAAGTAGGCGTAGGGGTTGGTGGTGACGATGCGCGCGCCCTCGTAGGTGGCGGCCACGGTCGGATCGTCCAGCGGCGACAGGATCAGGGCCGCCGCCTGGCTTTGCGCGGCCAGCGCGCGCAGCTTGCTGTTGCTGAGGAAGCTGATGTGCGAAGCGCCGGCGCTGTCCAGGGGGGCGATCGCCTGAACCTCGAGGTTCGGATCTCCCGCCAGTTGCCCGCCGAAGCGCTCGACCAAATCGCCCAGTCGAATGCCCATCTCGGTCTTTCCTTTAAATCGGTGTTACGTGTCTTTTACTTCGAGGCGTCGAGCAGCTTCAGGATCTTGTCCGTGATGTCGATGCGCGGATTGACCCAGGCCGCCTCGGCCAGCACGGCGTCCAGCTTCTCTTCCGCCGCCACCTGCTCGAGCAGCTTGTAGGCCTTCTGCGCGATCGCCGCGCGCTCCTCGTTCTTGCGCTGCATGAGGTCTTCCTGGAACAGGTTGTGCATCCGCTTCCAGTCGGCTTCCAGGTTGATCAGGTCGCGCGTACGGCGGCCGCGTTCGCCCTCGTTCAGGCTGTTGGCCTCGTTCTCGAACTTCTTGCGCGCCGCGTTGAAGCGCTCGGCCGCTTCCTCGACCGCCTTCTGGCGGCTCGAGAATTCCGAGGCCAGCTTGGCGTCGGCCGCCTTGGCCATCTTCGATTCCGTCATCAGGCGTTCGGTGAACACGAAGCCGATGCGGCCCGAGGGCGCCTGACCCTGCGCCTGGGCCTGCGCCAGCGGCGCGGCGCAGAGCGCGGCGATCACGAGGCCGCGTGGCAGCGAGGCAATCAGATTTTTCAGCATAAGTCTCTCGCAATCCTCTTTTCGGTACAGCCTTGCCAGGTCGCCTCCCGGTCAGAAACCGGTACCCATCTGGAACTGGAAGCGCTCCAGGCGGTCGCCCGGCAGGGCGTTCAAGGGCTTAGCATAACTCAACTTGAGCGGACCCACCGGGGAAATCCAGGACAGGCCGATACCAGCCGAGTAACGGAATTCCGATGGACGGATCTTCGCGTCTTCCTGGAACACCTGGCCGCCGTCGAGGAAGGTGAACCAGCGCAGGCTGCGGTCGGTGCCGCTGCCCGGGAACGGGAACTGCAGTTCCGCATTGCCGATCAGGCGCTTGGAGCCGCCGATCGCATCATAGTAGGTCGGGTCGACCACGCCCAGCGACGAGCTCTCGTAGCCGCGTACCGAACCGATGCCGCCCGCGTAGAAGTTCTTGAAGACCGGGTAGTTGTTGCCGCCGATGCCCTTGCCGTAGTCGAACTCGCCGCGCAGGGCCAGGGTCATCCACCGGGTGAGCGGACGGTACCACTGGTGCTCGTAGACCATGCGGTAGTACTTGGCGTCGCCCAAAGCGTCGATCTCGAGGTTGGCGCGCTGGAAACGGCCGCGGGTCGGGGTCACCGCGCTGTCGCGGGTGTCGCGGCCCCAGGCGACCGTGAGCGGGATCGCATTGGTGACGGCCTTGCCGACGCCGCCCACCGGGCCGCCGTTCTGCTCCACGAAGGTGCGGTACAGCACCGGCGAGCTTTCGTCGGTCTCGATCTGGGTGCGCTCCAGGCCGGCGCCGAAGTAGACGGTGTCGGATTCGGAGAACGGCACGCCGAAGGTCATGTTGCCGCCGGTCTGGCGCACGGTGTAGGAACCGATGTTCAGCGCCGGCGGACGCGAGGTGCGCAGGTAGAGCTGGAAGGCGCGCGAGATGCCGTCGTCGGTGAAGTACGGGTTGGTCTGCGAGAACGCGATCGTGCGGTTGTACTTGCTGGTGTTCAGTTCCAGGCCGATGGTGTTGCCCGAGCCGGCGAAGTTGGCTTGCGAGACCGAGGCCGTGAAGGTGAACTTCTCGGCTTGGGAGAACGCGCCGCCGATCATGAAGTTGCCGGTCGGTTTTTCCTCGACCACGATGTTGACGTCCACCTGGTCCGAGGTACCCGGCGACTCCGGCGTCTCGACCTTCACTTCCTTGAAGTAGCCGAGACGGTCGACGCGGTCGCGCGAGAGCTTGACGCGGTTGGCGTCGTACCACGAGCTTTCGAACTGGCGGAATTCGCGGCGGATCACTTCGTCGCGGGTCACGGTGTTGCCCGAGATGTTCATGTGGCGCACGTACGCGCGCTTGCCCGGGTCGACGAAGAAGGTGAAGGCGACTTCGCGCTTGTCGCGGTCGATCTCCGGGTTGGCCGTCACGTTGGCGAATGCGTAGCCGAAGGTGCCGAGGCGGTCGGCGATCAGCTTGTTGGTGGCTTCCTGCAGGTCGCCCGAATAGGTCTTGCCCGGCTGGAGCAGGATCAGCTTTTCCAGCTCGGCTTCGCGGCCGAACATCTCGCCTTCCAGCTTCACGCTCTTGACGGTGTACTTCTCGCCTTCCGTGATGTTGATGGTGAGGTAGATGTCCTTCTTGTCCGGGGTGATCGAGACCTGGGTCGATTCGACCGTGGCCTCGAGGTAGCCGTGGTTCAGGTACCAGGACTTGATGGTTTCCAGGTCGCCGGTCAGCTTCTGCTTGGAGTACTGGTCGGCCTTGGAATACCAGGTGAACCAGCCCGAGGTCGAGAGCTGCAGCTGTTCGCGCAGCTGCTTGTCCGAGAAGGACTTGTTACCGACGATGTTGATGCCCTTGATCTTGGCGACGTCGCCCTCGTCGACGTTGAACATGATCGTCACGCGGTTGCGTTCGATCGGGGTGACGGTGGTGGTGATCTTGACGCCGTACAGGCCGTGCGACAGGTACTGGCGCTTGAGCTCCTGCTCGGCGCGGTCGACCGAGGCCTTGTCGAAGATCTTGGTTTCGCCGACGCCGATTTCCTTCAGCGCCTTGACCAGCATGTCCTTTTCGAATTCCTTGGTGCCGGTGAAATCGACGGTGGAGATGGCGGGACGTTCCTCGACCAGCACCACCAGCACGCCGTTTTCCTCTTCCAGGCGGATATCCTTGAAGAAGCCGGTCGCGTACAGGGCCTTGATCGCAGCGGTCGCCTTGCCATCGTCGAAGGTCTCGCCCACGCGCACCGGCAGGTAGCTGAACACGGTGCCCGCTTCCGTGCGCTGGATGCCTTCGACCCGGATGTCCTTGACGACGAACGGGTTGACGGCCAGCGCTTGTCCGGCGCACATGGCCAGCACGGCTGCGCCGATCAGGCTGCGACGGATGAACGGCAGGGCAAAACGATCTGGTTGTGATTTCATTGGCTGGATCAAAGGGTCAGTCATTAATACATATTCCTTGGCGCAGTGACCGTAGGGTGGACGGCTACGCCGTCCACGCGGTGATGGCTGGCCGCGAGATCGTGGAGCACGACGGCGCAGCCAATACCTATCACCGCGTGGGCGGGAAACCCGCCCACCCTACGAACACCGTGCGGTAACAGCATTCTTTATTTTGCCGGTGGATTCAGCGCGCATGGGAGCGATCGCTAGAACAGCCGCACCAGGTCATTGAAGACGGCGAGCGCCATCAGCATGAGCAGCAGGCCGACCCCGGCGCGCTGCGCGAATTCTCCGACACGCGCAGGAAGGGGACGCCCGGTCAAAACTTCCAGCGAATAATACAGTAAATGGCCACCATCCAGAACTGGAATTGGTAACAAATTCATTACTCCTAAGCTGATACTAATAAAGGCGATGAACTGCAAATAGCTCACCAGGCCGATACGCGCGGTCTGCCCCGCATAATCGGCGATGGTGATCGGGCCGGTCACGTTCTTCCACGAGGCTTCGCCGGTGATCATCTTGCCGATCATCTTGAGCGTCATGACGCTGGTTTCCCAGGTGCGCGCGGCGCCCTTGGCCACCGCCTCGAAGGGACCGGAGGACACGGTCACCATCTCGGGCGCCTGGGCCACCATCACCTTGATCATGCCGCGGCCACTGGGGTCGCGCTCCGGGGTCAGGCTGAGATTCACCTTGCCCTGCCCGCGCTGGACTTCCAGCGCCAGCGCGCGGCCGGGCGCGGCGCGCACCGCCTCGATGAAGGCGATGCCGTCGGCCATGGCCTGGCCGTCGGCGCGCAGCACCACGTCGCCCGGCTGGAGGCCGGCGCGCTCCCCTGCCCCGCCGGCCAGCACCTTGTCGACCCTAGCCTGCGGACGCCACAGGTCCAGGCCCAATCCGCCGAGCACGTCGCCTTCGACGTCCAGCCTGGCGACGGCGGCGCGCGGGATGGTCGCGCCGTAGGCGCCGCCATGCTGCCCGCGCAGCTCGAGGCGCGCCTCGTGCTTCTCGATGGCCGCCTGCAGCACCTGCCAGCGCAGTTCGGTCCAGGACGCGACCGGGGCGCCGTTCACCGCGACCACCGTATCGCCGCCGCGCACGCCGGCCTGGTAGGCCGCCGAATGCTCGGGCAAGGCGCGCAGGCGCGCCGAGGGTTCCTCGACGCCGTGCATGAAGAGGATGGCCATCAGGCCGATCGCGAGCAGGAAGTTGGCCACGGGGCCGGCGGCCACGATGGCGATGCGGCGCCACACGCTCTGGCGCGTGAACTCGCGGTCCCATTCCGACTCGTCCTTGGGGGCGGTCTCGGGATCGCGGCTGTCGAGCATCTTGACGTAGCCGCCCAGCGGCAGCGCCGACACCGCCCATTCGGTCTGGTCCTTGCCGAAGCGGCGCGACCAGACCACGCGGCCCATGCCGACCGAGAAGCGCAGCACCTTCACGCCGCACCAGCGCGCGACCAGGTAGTGGCCCAGCTCATGGATGATGATGAGAGGACCGAGGGCCAGCACGAAGGCCAGCACCGTCACCAGCAGGTTCATGGCTTATCCCCGCAGGCGCGCGATGGCCTGGTTGGCCGCGGCGCGCGCGCGCGCGTCCTGGGCCAGCACCGCCTCGATCGAGGGCGCCGGGCCGTGCTCCACCTCGTCCATCACTTGGCGGATGACGCGGTCGATGTCGCGGAAACCGATGGCGCGGTCGAGGAAGGCCTGCACCGCCACTTCGTTGGCGGCGTTCAGCAGCGCAGGCGACGTGCCGCCCGCACGCAGGGCGTCGAAGGCCAGCGCCAGGCAGGGAAAGCGTGCGAAATCCGGCCGGTGGAACTGGAGCGCGGCCATGCTGGTCAGGTCCAGCTGGGGCACCCCTGAATCGATCCGCTCCGGGAAGGCCAGCGCATGCGCGATCGGGGTGCGCATGTCAGGGTTGCCCAGCTGGGCCAGCACCGAACCGTCGACATAGGACACCATCGAATGGATCACGCTTTGCGGGTGGATCACGACCTCGATCAGGTCGGCGGGGGCGCCGAACAGCCAGTGGGCCTCGATCACTTCCAGGCCCTTGTTCATCATGGTGGCGGAGTCCACCGAGATCTTGCGGCCCATGACCCAGTTCGGGTGCTTGCAGGCCTCGTCTGGAGTGACGTCGCCGAGGGTCTCGACGGCGCGGTTCAGGAAGGGGCCGCCCGAGGCGGTCAGCAGGATCTTGGCGACGCCGGCCGCTTCGGGCGAGCGGCTGTAGTGCTGGGGCAGCGACTGGAAGATCGCATTGTGCTCGCTGTCGATCGGCAGCAGGGTCGCCTTGTGTTCCTTGACGGCGTCCATGAACAGCTGACCCGACATGACCAGGGCTTCCTTGTTGGCCAGCAGGACCTTCTTGCCGGCGCGCGCGGCGGCCAGGGTGGGCGCCAGGCCGGCGGCGCCGACGATGGCGGCCATCACGGCGTCGACCTCCGCGCTGGAGGCGATGTCGCACAGGGCCTGTTCGCCGTGCTCGACCGAGATGCCGAGGCCGGCGACCAGGCCGGCCAGCTGGGCGGCCGCTTCGGGCGTGCCGACCACGGCGCGCTGCGGACGGTGGACGCGGCAGGCCTGCGCCAGCTCCTCGACGCGGCTGTGGGCGCTGAGCGCGTAGACGCGGTAGCGGTCCGGATGGCGCGCGAGGACGTCGAGGGTCGAGGCGCCGATGGAGCCCGTGGCGCCCAGGATGGTAATGCGTTGCATGATCTTGCTTCCTTCTAGAGCCAGGCGCCGATCAGGGCAGCCAAAGGCAGGACCGGGACGAGCGCGTCGATCCGGTCCAGTACGCCGCCGTGGCCGGGCAGCAGCTTGCTGCTGTCCTTCATGCCGGCGCGGCGCTTGAGCTGGGATTCGAACAGGTCGCCGACCACGCTGGCCGCGACGATGAGGATGAGTACGGCGAACATGCCGAGCCAGCCGAGGCCGGCCTGCACGCGCACCGCGAAGGTGTCGGCGAAAGCCTCGCCGCCGAACAGCACGGTGAGCGTGGCGATGAGCAGCACGGCGATGCAGCCGCCGATGGCGCCTTCCCAGGACTTGCCCGGCGAGATCGACGGCGCCAGCTTGCGCTTGCCGAAGGCCTTGCCCGAGAAGTAGGCGAAGACGTCGGCCGCCCAGACGATGGCCATCACCGACAGCAGGTAGAGCGCGGAGTGCTGGAACATGGTGACGATGGCCGCGAAGCAGGCCACTACCGAGATCGCATAGATCAGGCTGAGCGTGGTGTTGGCGGTGCTGGCCAGCGGCGGCAGGCCGAGCTTGAGCGAGGGCGCGAAGCGCAGCGCCCACAGCAGCACGCCGATGGCGAACCAGAAGGTCGGCGCACTGCCCGAGGGCGCCAGGAAGAAGGCGTAGGCGAAGGCCGCGGTCCAGAACAGGGCGATCAGGGCCGCGCGCTTGGCGCTGGCGGCCGGGTTGAACAGGCGGAAGGCTTCCCAGACCGCCGCGCCGAAGAACAGCGAGGCCACCACCGCGAACGCCGTGAAGTTATTGGAATACAGGACCGGCAGCAGCACTGCCAGCAAAACGAGCGCGGTGAGGATCCGGGTTATCAGCATCAGTTGGTCTTCTTCGCTACTTGTTCGCCGGTCTGGCCGAAGCGGCGCTCGCGCTGCCGGAAGGATGCGATCGCCTCGTCCAGCGCTTCGGGCGAGAAATCGGGCCAGAAGGTCTGGGTGAAGTACAGCTCGGAATACGCGAGCTGCCACAGCAGGAAATTCGAAATGCGTTCCTCGCCGCCGGTACGGATGAACAGGTCGGGCTCGGGGGCGTAGGCCATGGCCAGGTGGGGCGCCAGCATCTCCTCGGTGAACTCGGTGACGCCGGGGTTGGCCTGCACCATCTTGCCCGTTGCCTGCATGATATCCCAGCGGCCGCCATAGTTGGCGCACACGCTGACCGTGAGGCGGGTGTTGTTCGCGGTGCGGCGCTCGGCGGCGGCGATCATGTCCTGCAGCTTGGCGTCGAAACGGCTCAGGTCGCCGACGACCTTGAGGCGGATATTGTTGGCGTGCATCTTCGACACTTCGCGCTCGAGCGCGGTGACGAACAGGCGCATCAGCAGCGAGACTTCCTCGGCCGGACGGCGCCAGTTCTCGGACGAGAACGCGAACAGGGTCAGGTACTCGACGCCGAGTTCGACGCAGTGCTCGACGACGCCGCGCACGGCCTCCACGCCCTTGACGTGGCCTGCGACGCGCGGCAGGAAGCGCTTGGTGGCCCAGCGGCCATTGCCGTCCATGATGATGGCGATATGGCGCGGCACGGACGGCGTATCGGGAACAGCGGTGGTCGAACTTTTGAACATCATTACTTCCAGAGAACTGCGTCCAGAGAGCTGCGATCAGCGGATGACAAATCGCCAGTCGGACAAATTGACAATCATAAGGGACACGGACCGGCCGCGGCAAGCTGCCGGGGCCGGTCCGCTGGAACCGTCATGACGCCGTATTTACACGGTCATGATGTCTTTTTCTTTTTCCTGCAGCAGCTTGTCGATCTCGGCCACGAACTTGTCGGTCAGCTTCTGGATCTCGTCCGACGAGCGGCGCTCGTCGTCTTCCGACGCGGTCTTGTCCTTGACCATCTTCTTGAGCGCCTCGTTGGCGTCGCGGCGGATGTTGCGCACGGCGATCTTGGCGTCTTCGCCCTCGGTCTTGGTCAGCTTGACCATTTCCTTGCGGCGCTCTTCGGTCAGCGGCGGGGTCGGCACGCGGATGGTGTCGCCCTGGGCGGACGGGTTCAGGCCCAGGTCGGAGTCGCGGATCGCCTTCTCGATGGTGTTGGCCATCTTCTTCTCGAACGGCGTTACGCCGATGGTGCGGGCGTCGATCAGGGTCAGGTTGGCGACCTGCGACAGCGGGGTCGGCGAACCGTAGTACTCGACCATGACGGAATCGAGGATGCCGGCGTGGGCGCGGCCGGTACGGACCTTGGCCAGGTTGGCCTTCAGGGTCTCGATGGACTTGGTCATGCGATCCTGGGCGTTCTTCTTGACGTCAGCTAAGGACATGCTGCTCTCCTGTTCTTCTTGATTCGGGTTGTTCAACTAAAACTCAAACGTGTACCAGTGTACCTTCGTCTTCGCCCATGATCACGGCTTTCAGCGCGCCCGGCTTGACGATGGAGAACACCTTGATCGGCAGCTTCTGGTCGCGGCACAGGGCGAATGCCGTGGCATCCATCACCTGCAGGTGCTTGGCGATCGCTTCGTCGAAGGAAATCGACTCGTAGCGGGTGGCGTGCGGATCCTTCTTGGGGTCGGCGCTGTAGACGCCGTCGACCTTGGTTGCCTTGAGGACGATCTCGGCCGAGATTTCCGAACCGCGCAGCGCGGCCGCGGTATCGGTGGTGAAGAAGGGGTTGCCGGTGCCGGCGGCGAACACGACGACCTTGCCCTCTTCCAGGTACTGCAGCGCCTTCGGGCGCACGTAGGGCTCGACCACCTGCTCGATGCTGATGGCGGACATGACGCGCGCGGTGATGCCGACATGGCGCATGGCGTCGGCCAGGGCCAAGGCGTTCATGACGGTGGCCAGCATGCCCATGTAGTCCGCGGTGGCGCGGTCCATGCCCTGGGCGCCCGGGGCCACGCCGCGGAAGATGTTGCCGCCGCCGATCACGACCGCCACCTGCACGCCCAGCTTCGCCACTTCCGCCACGTCCGCCACCATGCGGTCGATGGTCGCGCGGTTGATGCCGAACGCATCGTCGCCCATCAGCGCTTCGCCAGACAGTTTCAGAAGGACTCGTTGGTAGGCTGGTTTTGTCATGATGAAGCGGCTCCTATGTGATGTTTCGAATTCGGTTCCGACCGGCGCTTCGTGGGCGGCGGTCTCATCTGTGGGTGCGACAGATGGCTGGGGGCGCTACGCGTGCTGCGCTGCGGGTTTGCATGCAAACTTGGGTCCCCGCCTGCGCGGGGGTGACGTGCTGCAGGAGCGGGCCAGAGGCGCCATTCCACGAGTCAGCTTTAAGACCGTCACCCCCGCGCAGGCGGGGGACCAAGTTCGCCGCGCCGCCAGCTCACGCCAGCGGCCACGCACACAAACCCTTCCCCCTTAAAAAAACGGGCCTTGCGGCCCGCTTTCACATTACTGCTTGTTAGCAGCCATCTGTGCTGCAACTTCAGCTGCGAAGTCGTCGACCTTCTTCTCGATGCCCTCGCCCACCACGTACATGGTGAATGCCTTCACGGTGGTGTTGGCGGCCTTCAGCATCTGCTCGATCGACTGCTTGTCGTTCTTCACGAACGCCTGGTTCAGCAGCGACACTTCTTTCAGGTACTTCTGCACCGAACCGTCGATACGCTTGGCGACGATCTCGGCCGATTGCGGCTGCTTGCCTTCGGCGACGGCCTTGTCGGCGTCTTCCTTGGCTTTCAGTTCAGCAACCGAACGCTCTTTCTCGATCAGTTCAGCAGGCACTTGCTCCGACGACAGAGCGACCGGCTTCATCGCGGCGATGTGCATCGCCACGTCCTTGCCGACCTGCTCGTCGCCGCCTTCGAACTCGACCATCACGCCGATGCGCGAGCCGTGCAGGTAGGAAGCCAGCTTGCCGGTGGTTTCGAAGCGCTGGAAGCGGCGCACGGTCATATTCTCGCCGATTTTACCGATCAGTGCCGTACGCACGTCGTCGAAGGTCTTGCCTTCGTGTTCGATCTTCGCCAGGGCGTCGACGTCGGCCGGGTTTTTCTCGGCGACCAGGCGGGCTGCCAGGTTGGCCATGGCCAGGAAGTCGTCGTTCTTGGCGACGAAGTCGGTTTCGCTGTTGATTTCGACCAGCGCGCCGACGTTGCCGGCGATGTAAGCCGCCACCACGCCTTCGGCGGTGATGCGCGAGGCTGCCTTCGATGCCTTGCCGCCCAGCTTGACGCGCAGGATCTCTTCCGCGCGCGCCATGTCGCCATCGGCCTCGGTCAGTGCTTTCTTGCACTCCATCATCGGTGCGTCGGTCTTGGAGCGCAGTTCGCCCACCATCGCTGCAGTAATCGCTGCCATGTGTATTCTCCTAAATGTTGGTCCAGTGCACGGATGTCAGCGACACCCGCGCGATATATTTCTGCTAAAACTTTTGCTTAAAAAAAGGGGGGCACGTGGTACGGCTCCCCCTTTCTACTGCAGGCAGGCCGCGCGGCCTGCCGTCAAATTATGCCTGCTCGGAAACTTCGACGAAGTCGTCGCCGCCGGCCTTGACCATCTCAACGACTTCGTTGGTGGCGTTGGCGCGGCCTTCCAGGATCGCATCGGCGACGCCGCGTGCATACAGGGTGATGGCCTTCGACGAGTCGTCGTTACCCGGGATGATGTGGGTAACGCCTTCCGGCGAGTGGTTGGTGTCGACGATGCCGATGACCGGGATGCCCAGCTTGCCGGCTTCGGTCACGGTGCCCTTGTGGTAGCCGACGTCGACGACGAAGATCGCGTCAGGCACGCCGCCCAGGTCCTTGATGCCGCCGATCGACTTCTGCAGCTTGACCAGTTCGCGCGAGAACATCAGCGCTTCTTTCTTCGACATCTTCTCGACCGAACCGTCTTCGATCGCGGCTTCCATGTCCTTCAGGCGCTTGATCGAGGTCTTGATGGTCTTGAAGTTGGTCAGCATGCCGCCCAGCCAGCGCTGGTCGACGTAAGGCACGCCTGCGCGCTGGGCTTCAGCGGCGATGATGTCGCGCGCCTGGCGTTTGGTGCCCACCATCAGGATGGTGCCGCGGTTGGCAGCGATCTGCTTCACCGTCTTCATGGCTTCCTGATACATCCCCATGGTTTTTTCCAGGTTGATGATGTGGATCTTGTTGCGGTGACCGAAGATGAACGGCGCCATTTTCGGGTTCCAGAAACGGGTCTGGTGGCCGAAGTGAACACCGGCTTCCAGCATTTCGCGCATAGTAACGGACATGTAATTCTCCAGGGTTAAGTCTTGAATGCGGCCAGTCACCTTGTCGGCACCCTTTGGCGGCCACACTCGCGATTTCAAGTAAATTCGGTAAAAACAGGACTGTTTTTACAACATTGCTCGATACGAATACGAGCAACCCGAGATTCTAGCCGGATTTGGTCCGTTTTTCAAGCGTGCGCTCACCCTTTCCCTTCCCTTGCCCCTGGAGGGCCGTCACGAGGCTGGGCCACATCCTTTATAATGGAGCGATATCGCCTGGACATGCTTCCGGGCTTCACTGTTTTCAGGACCGATTCCAAGAACCGATTCCATCTATGTCCATTTCCATCAAGACCCCGGAAGAAATCGAAGGCATGCGCCTGGCCGGCCGCCTCGGCGCCGAAGTGCTCGACTACCTCACCCCCTTCGTCAAGCCGGGCGTGAGCACCGGCGAGCTCGACCGCCTGGCCCACGAATACATGCTCAACGTGCAGGGCACCACCCCGGCCCCGCTGAACTACGCCCCGCCGGGCTACACCCCCTACCCGAAGTCGATCTGCACCTCGGTCAACGACGTGATCTGCCACGGCATCCCGGGCGACAAGGTGCTCAAGAACGGCGACGTGCTGAACATCGACGTCACCGTCATCAAGGACGGTTTCCACGGCGACAACAGCCGCATGTTCTACATCGGCGAACCCTCGATCCTGGCGCGCCGCCTGTCGGAAGTGACCTATGAATGCATGTGGCTGGGCATCGCCAAGGTCAGGCCGGGCGCGCACCTGGGCGACATCGGCCACGTGATCCAGCAGCACGCCGAAAAGCACGGCTACAGCGTGGTGCGCGAATTCTGCGGCCACGGCATCGGCCGCGTGTTCCACGAGGAGCCGCAGGTGCTGCATTACGGCCGCCCGGGCACCCTCGACAGGCTCGAAGCGGGCATGATCTTCACCATCGAGCCGATGATCAATGCCGGCCGCCGCGAGATCAAGGAAATGCAGGACGGCTGGACCATCAAGACCAAGGACCGCAGCCTGTCGGCCCAGTGGGAGCACACGGTGCTGGTCACCGAGACCGGCTTCGAGATCCTGACCCAGTCGGCCGGCACCCCGCCGCCGCCCGCCATCGTGCTGCCGCTGATCGGCCA
The DNA here is from genome assembly GCF_018119405.1 of Massilia sp. ST3. Taxonomy (GTDB): domain Bacteria; phylum Pseudomonadota; class Gammaproteobacteria; order Burkholderiales; family Burkholderiaceae_D; genus Telluria. The sequence goes on from NZ_JAGPWC010000009.1 coordinate 35,683, forward strand.
GGCCGCCGCCACCGCGGAAGCCTGAGGAAGCGCCATGGGACAGGCCGCCCAGCTGGATTCCGCGCGCAGCGAACTGCGCCAGCGGCTCAAGGCCGAACGGCAGGCCGTGTTCCAGGCCTTCGACGAGGACGGCAAGCCCGAGAAACTGCTGCGCAACCTGCGCCAGTGCGTCGATGGCGTGCTGGCCGACGCCTGGCGCGCGGCCGGCCTGCCGGCCAGCACCTCGCTGGTGGGCGTGGGCGGCTACGGCCGCGGCGAACTGTTCCCCTATTCCGACGTCGACCTGCTGATCCTGCTGGGGGCCCCGCCCGACGCCATCACCCAGGCGCGCCTGGAGTCCCTGGTCCAATTGCTGTGGGACCTGGGCCTGGAAATCGGCCACAGCATCCGCACGGTGGACGAGTGCCTGGTGGAGTCGGGCGCCGACATCACGGTGCAAACCAGCCTGCTCGAGGCGCGCCTGGTCTGCGGCGACGCCTCCCTGTTCGACGAACTGCAGCGGCGCTACCGCGAAGCGATGGACCCGCAAGCCTTCTTCCAGGCCAAGACGGCCGAGATGCGCCTGCGCCACGCCAAGTACGAATACACGGCCTTCGCGCTCGAGCCCAATGTCAAGGAGAGCCCGGGCGCCCTGCGCGACCTGCAGGTGATCCTGTGGGTGGCCAAGGCCGCCGGCCTGGCCGAGTCCTGGGGCCAGCTGGCCACGCGCGGCCTGATCACGCGCATGGAAGCGCGCCAGCTGATGGAGAAGGAGCGCGCCTTCAAGGACATCCGCATCCGCCTGCACCTGCACACCAGGCGCCGCGAAGACCGCCTGGTGTTCGACGTCCAGACCGCGATCGCGAAGACCTTCGGGCTGAACTCCAGCGGCGACGGCCCCAACGCGCGGCGCGCCAGCGAATACCTGATGCAGCGCTACTACTGGGCGGCCAAGACGGTCACCCAGCTCAACACCATCCTGCTGCAGGACATCGAGGCCCAGCTGTTCCCGCACCCGGTGCATGCGGTGCCGATCAACGGGCGCTTCAACGAGGTCGGCGGCCTGATCGACATCGCGGCCGACGACACCTTCGAGCGCACGCCCTCGAGCGTGCTCGAGATCTTCGTGGCCATGACCGAGCGCCCCGACATCAAGGGCATGACGGCGCGCACCACGCGCGCCCTGTGGCATGCGCGCACCCGGATCGACTCGGCGTTCCGCGCCGACCCGGCCAACCGCGCCCTGTTCCTGCGCATCCTGCAGGCGCCCGTGGGCCTGGTGCACGCGCTGCGCCGCATGAACGAATTCGGCATCCTGGGCCGCTACCTGCCGGCCTTCCGCAAGATCGTCGGGCAGATGCAGCACGACCTGTTCCACGTCTACACGGTCGACCAGCACATCATGATGGTGGTGCGTAACCTGCGCCGCTTCACGATGCCCGAGCATGCCCACGAATACCCTTTCTGCAGCCAGCTGAGCGCGGATTTTCGCGACCGCTGGCTGCTGTACGTGGCCGCCCTGTTCCACGACATCGCCAAGGGCCGCGGCGGCGACCATTCCAAGCTGGGCATGGACGACGCCCGCCAGTTCTGCCGCGCGCACGGCCTCTCCGACGAAGACACCGAACTGGTGGTGTTCCTGGTCGAGCAGCACCTGACCATGTCCCAAGTGGCGCAGAAACAGGATTTATCGGACCCGGACGTGATCGCCGCCTTCGCGGCCCAGGTGCGTGACGAGCGCCACCTGACCGCCCTCTACCTGCTGACCGTGGCCGACATCCGCGGCACCAGTCCCAAGGTATGGAACGCCTGGAAGGGCAAGCTGCTCGAAGACCTGTACAAGGTCACCCTGCGCGTGCTCGGCGGCGAACCCCATTCGGCCGACCGCGAACTGCGCACGCGCCAGAAGGAAGCGCTCGCCACCTTGCGCCTGTTCGGCCTGGCGGCCGACGCCCACGAGCCGCTGTGGCAGCAGCTCGACGTCGCCTACTTCCTGCGCCACGACGCCTCGGACATCGCCTGGCAGACCCGTGCCCTGCACGACAAGGTCGACAGCGCCAAGCCGGTGGTGCGGGCGCGCCTGGCGCCGATCGGCGAGGGCCTGCAGGTGGCGGTCTACCTCAAGGACCAGCCCGACCTGTTCGCGCGCATCTGCAGCTACTTCGACCGCAAGAACTTCAGCATCCTGGACGCCAAGATCCACACCACGCGGCACGGCTATGCGCTGGACAGCTTCCTGGTCACGGCCGAGGGCTTCGAAGGCAGCTACCGCGACATCATCAGCCTGATCGAGCACGAGCTGTGCGCCCTCCTCCTCAGCCAGGAAGCGCTGCCGCCGCTGGCGCGCGGACGCCTGTCGCGCATGTCGCGCAGCTTCCCGATCACGCCGACCGTCGACGTGCGGCCGGACGAGCGCGGCCAGTTCCACGTGCTGTCGATCGCCGCCAACGACCGCGTCGGCCTGCTGTACGCGATCGCCAGCGTACTGCAGCGCTACCGCATCAACCTGCACACCGCCAAGATCATGACCCTGGGCGAGCGCGTCGAGGACGTATTCCTGATCGACGGCGCCGCCCTGAACAACCCGCGCATCCAGGTCCAGCTCGAGACCGACCTGCTGGACGCGCTCAAGATTTAATCTTTTTTTTCAGTTCCGACCAATGACCGAACCGCTCCGCCTCTCCAAACGTATGTCCGAACTCGGCCTGTGCTCGCGCCGCGAAGCCGATGAATGGATCGCCAAGGGCTGGGTGCGGGTGGACGGCAAAGTGGTGTCCGAACTGGGCAGCAAGGTGCTGCCCTCCCAGCGCATCACCGTCGAGCGCCAGGCCGCCGCCGAGCAGTCCAAGCGCGTCACGGTCCTGATCAACAAGCCGGTCGGCTACGTCAGCGGCCAGGCCGAGGACGGCTACCAGCCGGCCGTCACCCTGGTCAAGCCGGAGAACCGCTGGGCGGACGATCCCTCGACCGACCAGTTCCATCCCACCCAGCTGCGCAGCCTGGTGCCGGCCGGCCGCCTGGACATCGATTCGGTGGGCCTGCTGGTGCTGACCCAGGACGGCCGCATCGCCAAGCAGCTGATCGGCCAGGATACGGCTATCGAGAAGGAATACCTGGTGCGGGTGCAGTACACCAGGCCGGGCACGCTGCCGGACGCCGATTTGAAGAAGCTGAACCACGGCCTGTGGATGGATGGCAAGCCGCTGCTGCCGGCCAAGGTGCGCTGGCAGAACGACGACCAGCTCAGCTTCACCCTCAAGGAAGGCCGCAAGCGCCAGATCCGCCGCATGTGCGACATGGTCGGGCTGAAGGTGATCGGGCTGAAGCGGGTGCGAATCGGCAAGGTCAAGCTGGGCGATTTGCCGCAGGGGCAGTGGCGGTATTTGCGGCCGGACGAGCAGTTCTGAATGTGCGGCTGTAGGCGACAGTAGGCTTCGATGCATGCGCTTGGCCGGGTGGTTTCAGATCAATAGCCGACACTGCATTGAAACTTCGACAGCCAAGCATTCGATACTGTCGCCATAAGGAAAATAGCCGATGACAGGACTTTCGCCCCGGTTTCCCATCAGCGTGACTTGGGACGATGGCGATATCTGGGAATTCAACGACCTCAGACAAGCGGCGAATACTCTGGAATTCTTTGACAGCAATGACAAAGCATCTGCCACGGTCGTCGATGCGGATGGACGGCCTGTCCGGATCGTCGTTCAAGAACTGGAAATCCTGAAATTTGCCTGGAAGACGGGGCCAGTGAAGGATTCCCTTGCTAGCAAGCGGTGCGCGTCGCTTGGTGACGCGCGGTAATTTTGTTGAACAGCGTCTGCAGCACTCTCCCTTAGATGGTAAAAGCACGCGTCACCTTGCGGCGCCTCGAAGCTCGTCGCTGAGCAATGCGCGCTGAGCTTCAAGATCGTTGATCCGACTGACAATCAGCGGAGCCAACTCCTTAGGGAATTCGGAATCCTCCCCCAACTCAATCGGATTTGCAGATAGAGTATTGACTGCCCTGAGCGCTTTGTAGGCGGCGACATGTCGTTGATAGTGATTGATTGCGTCCATCAACTTCGTAGGATCATATGTCTCGCGACCGTTTTTTATGAGGGCTAGATTTTGATCGATGATCTTGATCGCTTCTTCATGGTTTGGAATCAGAATGGACTTTTCCACGTAATTTGAAAATTCCGGAGAAGTTTTTTCCCGCGCTTCAAGTGAAAGCTGGCCTGCCAGCGTCCAAACCGCTGAATCTTTTTCCAGCCTGAGTCTTAAAGGGTAGTAAAGATCCGAAAGCTGTTTGTCGATAAAATTTCGGTCAACACGCAATTGCTCCTGGCGGCCGGCGGCTGTGGACTTGCTTCTTTCAAGAGATGCATTCGTCAAGAAGGAGAGGATGATTGCAAGGATGGGCACCACGATCGATAGCTGCGCCCAGCGCTTGGCACGTTGTTCAGCCCGATCAATCGCCTGATCGCGAATTTTCTGATAAGCAAATTTTTCTTTCTCCAAAGCAAACTTTTTAGATTCTAACGGATCACCTTCGTCGGAGTTTTCCACGGCACATTCTCCATAGCCAATTGACGCCTAGAAGACATTGCGAACGGAGTCGCGCTTCGCGAATTCACCCAAGACGGATACTACTTCGCCAAAGAGCGGACGACTGCGATCGGTGCAAGCCGACCGCTATGTCCAGGCCGCCGATGTCAACGCCGGCATGGCTGCGGGCTTCATCGCCAGTTGGCGCGGCGCCGAATGGTCGCAAGTCTTGCTGTGGGCCGGACGGTCATTTCGCCGGGCGCAGCAAGCCTCCTAGACACTCCCGACGATCGTAATGTTCTCATCCGTGCCGTCGGTATAGACCCCCATTTGCGTGCTTCCCGAGAAGGTGTTTTTCGAAACGATGGTCGGGCTGCCGTAGACGTAAGCCAGCGCGATATGCGCCTGGAACTGGCTGGGCGTCTTTCCACCGCTGCGCCGGCCCAGGACCGAGAAGCTGCAGTTCGAATCCATCTTGTTGGAGTCAATCGTGTGGCCCCCGGTGTCGGTCCACTTGGCCCGATCGCCGCCGCCATACACCTGGATCCCGTTCCCCTCGTTGTTCGAGATGATGTTCCCATACACCGAACACTTGCTGGTCCCATCGTCCACGCCGATGCCGATGCCTTCCGAACCGTTGTCCAGCGGGCCGCCATAGTTGAAGTTGAACCGGCAGGTGTTGTAGCGGATCGTGTGCCCGGAGACGGCGCCCTGCCCGTCCGCGGAGGACAGCTCGATGCCGCGCCCGTAATAGGTCGTGGTCAAGGTCCCGCCGTTGTAATTGCAGGTGTTCCGCTCGATGATGTAGGACTTGGCAAGGCCGCTGATATGAATGCCGAAGTTCATGTTCTTGCTGCAGTTGTTGTTGCCCACGTAGCTGCGGTCTCCACCGTTGATGAAGATACCGGTCAGCATGCCGGTGACGGTATTCTTGTCCAGCGTGGCAGCCTGTCCCTGGACCAGGTAGATGCCGATTGCCCTGCGGTTCGGGTTGACATCGACTCCGGGTGGCGGAGACACGCTGTTCCCGCGAATGACGAGGCGCGTGATGAAGGCGGCGCTGTTGTAGGTTTCACAGCGGATGCCATGCGATGCCACCGTCCCGCCGCCGCGGTGGCGGACAACATTGTTCAGCAAGCGGATGTCGTCCATATTCGTGTTCCCGGCGACCAGGATCCCCTGGTTGCCGAAGCTCGGACCGTTCCTGATAACGTCGAGCACGCAGCCGGAGACGGTCGCGCCGTTTTTTTCGAAGATGTACACGCCGGCGCAATTCGAGCTCACATTGCAGTTCTCGAAAACGCAGTAATTGCCCAGCCAGATGATCGCCGCATCGCTCGCCTCCGGCAAGGCGCTGTTCCGGATGTCGAGGTGGCGGTAGGTGACAAAATCGCGCTCCTGCTTGTAGACCGCGATCGACGCCCCGCTGGCCGGCGTGGTGGGCGCCGGCGGCAGGATGATGATGGGTTTTGGCTTGGACGTATCGTCGCCGCCGTTGGACTTGGAATACGCGCCAATGGTGATGCGTTTCAACGCGGTGCCGCTCGCCGCTACCTGGAATACCCCCGAATACGTGGTGCCGCGTTTTTGCAGGTAGGTATGGCCAGGCGCCCAGGTCACGCTGGTCCATGAGCGGAACGGGTTGGCAAGCGTTCCGTCACCCGGGCCCGCGACGCTCGGGTCGATGTAATGCACGTTCACGCTGCGTCCGCTCTGGGCCCGTGCGAACTTCGGAACCACTGCCGCCGCGCAGGCGGAGACACCCGCACCCGAGGCAATCCGAAGGAAGTCTCTTCTCTTGGTCATCACGGTTCCCTCAATCAGGTTTTGACAAACATGGAGAATGTTCTGTCTGTCTGCCTGACGATGCTACGCTTTGCGGTAACAGGGCTGCAACTACTAGCTGTTAAAACCACTGAGCTGTGGCAAGGCAGAGTTGTGACGGCGCCAATTCCACCATCAAGTAAGTCCTTGGATCAATCGGGATGATCGAAGTCGTACGGCCGCTACCACGAGAAGCTGATTGCTTGCCGAGAAAAAAGTGATGATATTCTTGAAGCGTTTCTGCACCACGCAGCTGGCATGAACCCTTCGCGGAGTACCAGTCATGAACAGAAAGTCCGTCCTTGTTGCACGAGCCCTGGCGCTTGCCCTCTCCGGCCTCGCCGCCATGCCCGCGCAGGCGGCCAATCCGGTCGTGCCCGGCTGGTACGCCGACCCGGAAATCCGCATCTTCGGCAATAGCTACTGGATCTATCCCACCTACTCGGACGATTTCGGCAAGCCCGACCGGTCCCGCTCCTTTACTGCCGGGCAGCAGCGCATGCGGGCGCAGTCGGAGCTGATCTGGGAACCCTACCTGAAGCAGACCTTCATCAACGCGTTTTCGTCCCCCGACCTGGTGAGCTGGACCAAGCACGAGCACGTGCTCGACGTCGAGAACGTGGCCTGGGCAGCCTATGCGGTCTGGGCGCCGTCGGCCATCGAACACCAGGGCAAGTACTACCTGTTCTTCGGGGCCAACGACATCAAGAGCGACGGGCAGACCGGCGGCATCGGCGTCGCGGTCAGCGACCGTCCCGAAGGCCCGTTCAAGGATGCGCTCGGGCGCCCCTTGATCGACAAGATCCATCACGGCGCCCAGCCGATCGACCAGATGGTCTTCAAGGACGACGATGGCCAGCTCTACCTGTACTACGGCGGGTGGAAGCATGCGAATGTGGTCAAGCTGGCGCCCGACCTGCTGAGCCTTGTCCCCTTCCCCGACGGCGCCACCTTCAGGGAAATCACGCCCGATCCCGCCTATGTGGAAGGCTCCTTCATGGTCAAGCGCAAGGGCGTGTATTACCTGATGTGGTCGGAAGGAGAATGGACGGGGCCGGACTACCGCGTCGCCTATGCGATGGGCAAGTCGCCGACCGGCCCGTTCAAGCGCGCCGGAACCATCCTGGGCCAGGACCGCAAGATCGCCAAGGGCGCGGGGCACCATTCGGTGGTCAACATCCCCGGCACCGACGACTGGTATATCGCCTACCATCGCCGCCCGCTGAACGACACCAACGGCCATCACCGCGAGACGGCGATCGAACGCTTGTACTTCGAGGAGGACGGCAGCATCCGGCCCGTGGCCATGACCACCGCGGGGGTGGACCCGCGGCCCTTGTCGCCGGCGCCAGGGCGCGCCAAGTGAGAATAAAAAAATGGCGCCCCAAGGCGCCATTTTCATGACCGCTGCCGCGGAGATCAGCGCACGGTCACGCTGACGGTCTTGGTGGCCACGTTGCCGGCCTTGTCGCGCGAGGTCGCGGTGATGGTGTGGGTACCCTTGCCCGACTTCTTGCTGTTCCAGGTGTAGGCCAGCGAACCACCGGTACCGGTCGCCTTGACGGCGCCGTCGATGGCGATGCTGTTGGTGATGCCCGCGGCGCCGGCATTGTCCGAGGCGCTGACGCTCACCGCGACCGAGCCGCTGACGCTGCCGCCGTTGACCGGGTTGTTGATCGCAAGCACCGGGGCGGTGGTGTCGGTCACTACCGTACCGGTGGTGGTATTGGCGACATTCACCGACACCGCGGCCGAGCTGCCGGCGTTGCCGGCGGCGTCGTAGGCGACGGCGACCAGGCTGGCCATGCCGTTGGCCACGCCGGCCGAATTCCAGCTGAAGCTGTACGGCGCGGCGCTATCGGTGGCGACCACGGTGCCGTTGACCTTCAGCTCGACGCGGGCCACGCCCACGTTGTCGCTGGCGTTCACGCTCACCGGGACCAGGCTGGAGACCGTGCTGCTGCCCAGCGGCGCGGAAATCGCGACGCTCGGCGCGGTGGTGTCGACCGGCGCGGCGTAGCCGCGGGCGGCGGCCATCGCGGCGGCGGCGTCGACGCGGCCGTAGCCGAAGATCGGATCGCGGCCGGCGGCGCCCAGGTCGACCGCGGTCGAGTACATGATCGCTTCGACCTGCGCGCCGCTCAGGTCCGGACGGGCCGCCATCAAGAGGCCGGCCACGCCGGCGCTGACCGGGCTCGAGAACGATGTGCCGCTCTTGGTGCCGTAGCCGAGGGTGCTGGTGGTGGTCCAGATGCTGGTTCCCGGCGCCGACAGCGTGACGAAGCTGCCCCAGCTCGAGAAGCTGGCCTTCTTGTCGTAGCTGTCGGTTGCCGAAACGATCACGTAGCCGGTGTCCGGGACGACGTTCTCGTCGACGTTGTTGTTGCCCGCCGAGATGAACACCAGGCCGCCCTTGTTCTTCATGTAGCGCGAGGCGCTTTTCACCGAGGCGCTGCCGGCGATGCCGACGAAGCTGACATTGGCGACGCGCGCGCCATGGTCGGCGGCCCAGGTAATGCCGTTGGCGATGGTGCTGGCATAGGCGTGGCAGCCGGTCGAATCCTTGTAGGAGATCTGGATCGGCATGATCCGGGCGGCGCCCGCGATGCCGGCCACGCCCAGGGCGTTGTTGGTGGTCGCGGCTGCGGCGCCGGCGACCGCGGTGCCGTGGCCGCACAGGTCGGTGACGTCGGTGCCGCTGTTGACGGCGTTGTAGCCGGCGACCATGCGGTCCTTCAGGTCCGGGTGGGCCACGTTCACGCCAGTGTCGAGCACGGCGATGGTGATGCCCGAACCCTGGCTGCTGTCCCAGGCCGCGGTCGCGCCGATCTTGCTGATGTGCCAGGCGCTGCCGATGTAGGGGTCGGTCACGGCCATGGCGACCGAGACTTTACGGTCGAGTTCCGCAAACTTGAAGTGAGGATGACGCGACAGCTTGGCAACCATGTCCTCTTCCGACAGGCCCGGCGGGAGTTCCACCACGTGGATGTTGCTCTGGCCCAGCTTGCGGGCGGACTTGCCGCCATGGGCCTTGATCGCCTTGCCGAGTTCGTCGTCGGACAGGCCGGCGCGGGCTTCGACCAGGATGCGGCCGCGGGCGAATTCACCCTGGACACCGCCCGGTGCGGCGCTGGCGCTCGAGATGGCGGCCAGCGACACGAAGCCGGCGGCGATGGCGAGGGAGGTCTTGCGGAAGGTGGAGGAGGTGAATGGCATGCTGGCGAATCCTGTAAGTAAGCGACGACTCAAGGATTGCGAGCAAGCGACCGCAGGGCGAACTGGCGTTCGCGTTTGCGCGGATCGATTCTGGCAGTCCTGCCGTCATCGAGCCCGAAGGCTCATTAGACCGTTGACTTTGCGTCCTCCGCTTTCGCGGAGTTTGCCCTTTTCAGACACTGAAACGAGTATAGCCACGCTTTTTCCGTGTGACAACCGGTTTCAAACAAATCTTGTTGCGTTTAGGCGATTCTTGCCCTAGGTGACGTCGGATCTGGCGGTTTCCCTATGGCAGACATAGCGCGAACGGCAATCTTGCCAAGAAACTCATGGGTAGTTCAATAATGCAAACGCTCTTGACGCGCAGTTACTATTGGTTATTTCCGCGACATGCATTGCGCATGGCTGGGATACCGGAAACGGCATCGCGGCCGAGAATAATTTCATTGGTGGCGCGCCCCCGGGCGCGCCTACGCTGGCCGGGCAGACCATACAAATCACAATATTGGAGACCTCAATGAAGAAATTCCTGGCAGCACTGTGTCTGGCGCTCAGCGCCGCTTCCGCAGCAGGCATCGAACTGGCTGGACTCAAGAACGCGCACGACCCCGGCACTATCACCAAGGACGGCGACACCTACTTCAACTTCACCACCGGCACCGGCATCTGGTACTCGACCTCGAAGGACCTGGTGACCTGGACCGGCGGTCCGGGCCCGGTGTTCACGAGCTACCCTGCCTGGATCAAGAACAAGATCCCCGACTTCAAGGGTTCATTCTGGGCGCCGGACCTGGTCCGGATGAATGGCTATTTCTACCTGTACTATTCGGTCTCGACCTTCGGCACCTCGAGTTCCGCGATTGGCGTGGCGCGTACCGCTTCGCTCAAGAATCCCGCCTGGACCGACCTGGGCATCGTGGTCGAGTCCTTCGGCGGCATCGGCGAGATCAACGCCATCGACCCTTCCTTGTTCCGCGACCATGACGGCAAGGTTTACATGTCCTGGGGTTCTTTCTTCGGCGGGATCGGGCTGGCCGAGATCAACCAGTCCAGCGGCAAGATCACCGGCAGCATCAGCACCATCTGGGGCGGTGGACACCGCGACATCGAGGCGCCCGCGATCACCCGCAACGGCAACGACTACTACCTGTTCGTCAACCGCGGCAAATGCTGCGACGGCGCCGCCAGCACCTATTACGTGGAGGTGCAAAAGGCCAGCAACATCCGCGGCCCCTATTCGGGCACGCGCACGGTGCTGCCGGTCACGGACGGCAAGTACCGTGGGCCCGGCCATATCGGCGAGCTGAAGCAGGACGGCTGCAGTTTCGTGTCGACCCATTACTACGACCTGAACGACGGCGGCAATGCGAAACTGGACATCCTGCGCATGAGCTACGCCAACGGCTGGCCCACCCTCACCCGCAATTTCAGCAATTTCGCCGGCTGCGGCGGGATCAGCGACGGCCTGTATGCCTTCAAGTCGCGCCTGAGCGGCAAGGTGCTGGGCGTGGCGGGGGCCTCGGCGGCGGATGGGGCGATGGTGCAGCAGGCCAGCGACGCCAACGGCCGCCACCAGCAGTGGTATGTGATCGGCCAGGGCGACGGCTACTACAGCGTGATCAACGCCAACAGCCTGCGCAGCCTGGACAACTACGGCAACTCGACCACCCAGGGAACCAATATCGCCCAGTGGGGATACTGGGGAGGCGCGGGCCAGCGCTGGCGCTTCGCCAGCCCGGCCGCCGGCTACTACACGGCGGCCAACCAGCTGAGCGGAATGGTGCTCGACGTGCAGAACAAGAGCACGGCGGAGAATGCGCAGATCATCCAGTGGCCGGTGAATAACGGGAGTAACCAGCAGTGGTCGCTGGTGCGCAAGTAGCGCCAACTTCCAGCCGGCCTAACCCTCATCGTTGGCCGCAAAACCGTCGCCCCGGCGAAGGCCGGGGTCCAAGTTTTGCTTGCGCCGCCACTGTGCGACGAACTTGGGCACCGGCCTTCGCCGGTGCGACGGCCTTGCCCCCGCGGGGAGCGCTAGCGCCCGCTGCGGTCCGCCAGGAACTGCTGCGCGCGCGGGTGCTGGGGATTGGTAAAGAATGCCTCGGGCGACGCCTGCTCCAGGATCTTCCCTTCGCTCATGAACCAGACCCGGTCGGCCACCTCGCGCGCAAAGCCCATCTCGTGGGTGACGCAGACCATGGTCATGCCCTGTTTCGCCAGCGAACGCATCACCTGCAGCACCTCGCCCACCATCTCGGGGTCGAGCGCGCTGGTCGGCTCGTCGAACAGCATGATGGGCGGGCGCATCGCCAGCGCGCGGGCGATCGCGACGCGCTGCTGCTGGCCGCCGGACAGCTCGTTCGGATAGGCGTCCCGCTTGTGCGCCAGGCCCACCTGCTCCAGCAGCTGCAGCGCATGGTCGCGCGCCTCTTTGCTGCTGGCGCGTTTCAGCCGGACCGGCGCCAGGGTACAGTTTTCCAGCACCGTCAGGTGCGGGAACAGGTTGAAATGCTGGAACACGAAGCCGATGCCGGCGCGCAGGCTGTTGACGTCCAGGCCGCGCGCGTGGATGTCGCGGCCGTCGACCTCGATACGGCCGCTGTCGATCTCCTCGAGCCGGTTAAGGGTGCGGATCAGGGTCGACTTGCCCGAGCCCGAGGGCCCGCAGACGACCAGCACCTCGTTCTTCTCCACCCGCTCGCTCACATCGACGAGGGCGTGATAGTCGCCGTACCACTTGTTGACTTTGTCCAGAACGATCATCGTTCACACATCCTTTACAGAACCCGCACGGCGCGCCCCTGCAGGCGCCGCTCGAACAGGAAGGCCAGCCGCGACAGGCCGAAACAGAGCACGAAATAGGTCAGGGCCAGGATCAGGTAGACCTCGACCGCCTGGGTGAACACCAGGGTGTTGACCTGGGTGGCGATGAAGGACACTTCCGACAGGCCGATGATGTAGCCGAGCGAGGTCGCCTTGATGGTCGACACGAGCTGGCTCACCAGCGAAGGCAGGCCGTTGCGCAGCGTCTGGGGCAGCACCACGTGGCGCAGCGCCTGGCCATAGCTCAGGCCGAGCGAGCGCGCGCTTTCCATCTGCCCCGTGGGCAGCGCCTTGACGCCGGCCGCCACGATCTCGGCCAGGTAGATGCCGTCGAACAGCACCAGCACCATCAGCATGGTGCTGGCCTGGCCGGTCTTCACGCCGGTCACGGCCGGCAGGAAGAAGTATACCCAGAACACCACCAGCAGCAGCGGCACCGCGCGCACCAGCTGCACCAGGGCCGCCACCGGCCAGCGCACGGCGCGCCAGGGACTGACGCGGGCGATGCCGAGCAGCAGGCCGAGCGGCATCGCCAGCACCAGGGCCGCGCCGGACAGCAGCACGGTCAGCGCCAGGCCGCCCAGCGGCCCCTCGGGATATTGGCCGACCAGGAAGTACAGCCAGTAAGTATCGATCAGTTCGAGCATGGATCTTATGCCGGACGCACCGGATGACGGCGCTGGTAGAGGTGGGCCGCCAGCGAGATCAGCAGCGACACCGTCAGGTAGGCCAGGGTGGCGAAGGTGAAGGCCTCCACGCTGCGGAAGCTGCTGGTCTCCACGCGCGCGGCCTGGTACATCATCTCGGCGGCGCCGATCACGGTGGCCACGCTGGTGTCCTTCCACAGGTTGACGGTCTGCGACAGCAGCGGCGGCACCGAGGCGCGCAAGGCCTGCGGCAGCAGCACCAGGCGCACCGCCGCCACCCGGCCCAGGCCGAGCGAGCGCGCCGCTTCCAGCTGGGTCGCCGGGACGGCGCGGATGCCGCTGCGGATGTCCTCGGCCATGTGCACGCCGCTATACAGCGCCAGCGCGATCACGGCGCACACGGCTTCCGGATTGTGGGCGTACAAAAATTCGCGCGCGCCTTCCGGCAGGAGCTCGGGGAAGGCGAAGTACCAGAACAGCAGGTGCGCCAGCAGCGGCACGTTGCGGATGCCTTCGACGATGACCGCGCCCGCGCCGCGCGCCAGGGCGAACGAGGAGGTGCGCATTACCGCGACCAGGGCCCCGAAGGGCAGCGCGAAGGCGAAGCTGGCGGCGGTCAGCTGCAGGGACAGGACGAGGCCCTGCACCAGCCAGTCATGGTACTGGCCGGACTGCAGGATGGCCGGATCGAAGAACTGCAAGGCGTGGACCCAGGTTCAGATCTTGTCGGTGGCGAGCTTGAACTGGCGCTTGGCGATGTTCGCGCGGGTGCCCGGGCCGTACCACTTGTTGAACAGCTGCTCGGCGGCGCCGCTGGCTTCCAGCTCGCGCAGGGTCTGGTCGACCACGGCCTTCAGGCCCTTCTCGCCCTTGCGCAGGCCCATGGCGATCGATTCGTTGCCGATCGAGGTGGGCAGGATGGTGAAGCCCTTGGCGGCCGGGCCCAGCTTGCCGTAGTCGGCCAGGAGCGAGGATTCGTCGTTCACGTAGGCGACGCCCTTGCCCTGGCGCAGGGCCTGGAAGGCTTGCTGGGTGTTCTCGAAGGTCACCACGTCGGCCGTGGGAACGGCCTTGCGGATATTCGTTTCCTGGGTGCCGCCGCGCACCGTGACCACCTTCTTGCCGGCCAGCTGGCCGAGCTGGTTGATGCCGCTGGCGGCGCGCACCATGACCTTGGAGCCGGTGACGAAATGGGTCAGGGCGAAGTCGACCTGCGACTCGCGCTCCTTGTTGTGGGTCAGCGTGGCGGCCAGCACGTCGACGTGGCCCTGCTGCAGTTCAGGAATGCGGGCCGAGACGGCCATCTGCTTGAACACGGGCTTCACGCCCAGCTTCTTCGCCACGGCCGTGGCCAGGTCGATCTCGTAGCCCACCAGCTGGCGGGTCTTGGGTTCGATGAAGCTGTTCGGTTCGTCGGTGCCGAGCACGCCGAACACGATCTCGCCCTTCTTCTTGATGTCGGCCAGCTGGTCGGCCTGGGCGGCGCCGCTTGCCAGTAGAGACAAGGCAAAGGCGCTGGTGACAAAGTGACGGCGGCTGAACATGGATACTCCAAAGCTAAAAATATTCGATCCCGGCAGTATATGACAAACGCATATATGCCAAAACGAATAAATAACCATAAGAAAATGCTCGTTTCGCTATAAAGGCCGAGTTTTGCTTAGCTTGCCAGCTTATGCGTGCGACAACACCGACGCCGGCGGGGCACAATCTTGTGCATCGACTCATCCGGAGACACCATGCTCGTCGTCACCTACAACGTCAATGGCATCAGCAGCCGCCTGTCCGCCCTGCTCCAGTACCTCGAGGAACGCCAGCCGGACGTGCTCTGCCTGCAGGAACTCAAGGCCGTGCACGAGAAATTCCCGGAAGCGGCGATCCGCGATGCCGGCTACCACGCGCTCTGGATCGGCCAGAAGAGCTGGAACGGCGTCGCCATCCTCACCCGCGAGGGCCCGGCCCAGGAAGTCCAGCGCGGCCTGCCGGGCGATCCGTCGGACGAGCAGAGCCGCTACCTGGAAGCGGCCTACCAGGGCGTGCTGGTCGGCTGCCTCTACCTGCCGAACGGGAACCCGGCGCCCGGCCCCAAGTTCGACTACAAGCTGGCCTGGTTCGAGCGCCTGATCCAGCGCGCCCAGGGTTTGCTGGACACCGGCGTGCCGGTGGTGCTGGCCGGCGACTACAACGTCATGCCGACCGAGCGCGACGTCTACAAGCCGGAGCGCTGGCTGACCGACGCCCTGTTCCGGCCCGAGACGCGCGAAGCCTTCCACCGGCTGGTAGCCCAGGGCTGGACCGACTCGCTGCGCCACCTGCATCCGGACGAGACCATCTACACCTTCTGGGATTACTTCCGCGACGCCTTCGGCCGCGACGCCGGCCTGCGCATCGACCACCTGCTGCTCAGCCCTGCGCTGGCGCCCGCGCTCAAGGCGGCCGGGGTCGACAAGTTCGTGCGGGCGCGCGAGAAGCCGAGCGACCATGCGCCGACCTGGGTCGAGCTGGACTTGAGCAGGCTGGGCCAAGGCTGAGCGTGCGTGTCGTAATTGTCGGTACATTTGACAATGTAACCTGGCACAACCAGGAGAACGCCTAACAATCAAGCGCTTGCAATGCTGGAACGCAATTTGCGTCTGCCCCCTCTGTGACGACCACGTGACCACAACCGACTGAGAGGGAGAGGGAAGCCATGTATAAAAAGATCTTGCGCATCTTGCTGGCCGGTTTATTCGTTACCCCGCTGTACAGCAATGCCGCCGTCATCACCTATACGAATACGCAGCTGGCAGGAGACCGCTGGCGCACCGAGTACACGGTGAAGGCAGACGCCGGCGAGAGCATCGAGGAATTCACGCTGTTCTTCGCTGTCCCGGACTATGCCAACCTGAGCGTCCATGCCTCTCCCCTCGACTGGTCATCGATCGCTGTCTCGCCCGATCCGGCCCTCCCCGCAGATGGTTTTTTCGACGCGCTTGCACTCTCGTCCCCGCTGGCCAACGGCGCCTCGCTATCCGGCTTCGTTGTCGAGTACGACTTCCTCGGCGCGGGCAAGCCTGGCGTCCAATCGTTCGACATCGTCGATCCACTCAGCTTCGCGACCATCTCTTCCGGCCGCACCGCGCCCGCCGTTGTCACACCTCCCCCGACCGGCGTGCCGGCGCCCGGCACGCTGGCCCTGCTCGCCATTGGCGCCATTCTGCTGACCCGCACCCGCGCCGTGCCAACCCCCCGCCTTGCCTGAGGAGAACAGCATGAGACCCATTCCCATGGGGACGCGCAATCGCGTCCTGCGCGCATGGCTCCTGCCGCTCGCCTGGCTCGGCGCTGCGCTGGGCCTGGTCGCCTGCGGCGGCGGACAGGAACCCGGCTCCGCGGCAATGAACAAGAGCGCGGCGGCCACCGTCGCCGCGACCGGAGCAAGCGTGACCGGCCTGAACAAGGTGTCCGAGGTCCGCGTCGGCCGCACCGTCTACGACTACGTCTTCAAGGTGAACGTATCGAATACCGGACCGGCGCTGAGCGGCGCTGCGGCGATGCTGGGCACGGCCGGCGCTGGCACCACGATCATCGATGGACAGGTCCAGATCGGCAACCTGGCGGCCGGGGGAAGCGTCACCCCGGCGGACACCATCACCTTGCGCCACGACCGGGCGTTCCCATTCGACCCCGGCGCCTTGCGTTGGCAGATCACGGGGACGCCATCGACGAGCGCACCCACTGCATCCGCTTCGATCGGCCCCTCAGGAGGGACAGTCGGCATTCCCGGCGGCGCCAGCGTGACGATTCCGCCGGGTGCCTTGACGACACCGGTGACGATCACCGTCTCGGAACTGGCCAATCATCCCTCCACATTGCCGCCCGGCGGCAAGCATGTCGGCAAAGTGTATTCCTTCGAACCGCACGGATTGGTTTTCCAGGTTCCCGTGACCCTGAACCTGCCATACGATCCCGCGCTCATCGCACCCTCGCTCACGGAAGGCGACGTCGCGGTCGGATTCCAACTTCCGGACGGCAGTATCGAAATGATCGGCGGCTATAGCGACGACCCGGAGGCCGAATCGACCGCGCATCAGCTCGACCAAGCGCAAAACATGGTGTCGGTCAGGTCACGTTCCTTCTCGGTATACGCTGCCATCACCGCCAGCACCACGGCCCAGTTCACGCCGGCGCTGCAGACCCTGGGGGGGGCAAGCGTGACCATTCACCAGCCGACGACTGGCGGCATGCGTCTGGGTTACGCACGCTACCACCGGACCTGCGTGAGGATCCAAAACAATGTGGCGATTCCCGACTCGACGCAAGACCCGCTTCCCGACCGCGTCAAGACAACGATCGAGAATATCGTTATCCATAGTACGAACAGCGGAGTGGCCGCACACACATTCGACAAGGAAATCGCCTGGGCGACCAGCAAATGCAACGGGCGCTTCGCGCACTATTACATCAATCGAACCGGCGACATCTATCAAATCGTCGACGACCTCGAGGTTGCGCAACATGCGGCGCCCAAGAACACCCCCTCGCTCGGCATCGAGCTCTACAACAACGTCGGCGAACCCTATGACGGACGGCAAATAGCCGCCCTGATCCGGCTGATCGATTTTCTTGCGATGAAATACAAAACGATCCAGCTCCCGTCGCGCGACGCCGCCACCGGATTGCTGACCCGTGACCCCGTCACCGACAGTATCCTGACGCACAACGACGTCAGCGGGAAGTGCGACCCAATCGGTACATTCCGTAGCTCCTCGGTACTGATCACTGCCAACGTGACGCAAGGGTGTCAACCGGCAGTTCCACTGGGTTCGCAGCGCACGCCGAACCTGGCCGGCGGACCGGCCGGCCCCGCGCTGGTCGACCTTGTCGTGGATGCTGTTGCGGCGCTCGGGAGGAGCGCCAAGGATACTGGTGTGATCAATACGTCAGGAGGAGACGGCAATGCCGCCGGGATTGGCGGTCCGGTCAAGTTCGCCACGGATCCCGGGCTCGTCGCCACATTGCTCACTGCCGGCGAGCTTACCGCTTCCACTGCAAACAAGCTGTTGTTCATCCCTCCCGGGGTGACGCACCACGTCGGCGCCGGCACGGAGTTTTTCACCGACGTCATCATCGCAGGCACCCTGGTGGTCGAGGGTCCGGCCGAGCTGCGCGTAACCGGCACCTTCTACCTCGCGCCGAACGGCCGCATCCTCGTAAGCGCCACCAATCAATTCGATGGCGGCGGCTTGACCGTCCGCACCCTGGGCTCGCCCATCATCCAGGGCCTGATTGACGCCACCGGAAAACATGATGCGGGCGTTCGCTTCCGTGGTGGCGACGGCGGAAAAGTCGAGTTCCATAGCCAGGCTTTCCAGAATCTACTGCTACCCACGATAATCACCCGGGGCGGCAACGCCACGACGTCGGTCCTGCCTTACACCGGCACGGGTGGCGCGGGGGGGAGCATCACCATCCATAGCGGCTCCGCCAATCTGTTCGTCGGCGGCGGCAACGGACCGGCCTTTGGCGTCGGCCCCGCCTTCAGGGACGGCATTACCGTCACCAGTCTTCCACCGTTCTATATCGGCGCCGAGTTGCCGCCGCCGCCGCCCTTCAACCTGACAAGCGGTGGCGCCACACCGGTCGCCGGGCAGCGCACGCCCTTGCGGGCCCTGCCAACCCAGACAGGCTTCACCCGGGGTCTACTGACATCAGGGGGCATGGGAGCGTTCGGCGAGCCGGCCGGGGCCGGGGGGGCTGGCGGACATATCACCATTCTCGGGACCGGCATGCTGACCATGCGCGACATCGACCTGATTACCGGCGCCGATGTGGAGACGGTGCGCGGCGGAGTCTTCCTGCAGGACGGCGTGCAGCACTTCTACTATGCAGCAAGCGGATCGCTCGGAGGCAAAGCAACGACCACCGCGGCGGTCAAGGATGGCGGTCCGGGCGGTGCGGCGGGCAGTATATCGGTCCAGGGCGTCGCGCTGTTCCCGCTGCCGGCACATGCCGCGGCCCTCACCGGCATCAATGGCTTCGGGCAGCCGAACGGGCAGCCGGTACCGCGAACGACCGATATCCCCTTGTCTTCGGTATTCAGGATCGGCGAGACCCGGCAAGTGCTCGCGGCCGACGGGACGAAACTCTACCGCCTGCGCATCGATTCGCTGGGTACCGGACTTGCGGGCGGCTCTGGAGGGATGCCTGGCGGTAGTCCGTTTGTCCTGTTCCCGGGACGCTTCGGCCAACAAGGCCAGAGCGGTGTGTTGACCGGTCTGCCGAAGTAGTCATCCCGGCTGCGCGGTACCGCTGTGGGACGCCACCTCGCGTGGCGTTCTTTTTTCACCCGCCCGGCGCCGCGCGCGCTGACTACAGTCGAGCATGAACGCTCCGGGATGCGGTATTCTTCCGCTTTCATTTGTCATTCAATCCATGCTTACACCAGAACAATTTGCCGGGTTCCTGGCCGCCGCCGTCCTGATCACCCTTTCCCCCGGCCCCGACAACCTGATGGTGCTGAGCCTCGGCATCGCCAAGGGCCGCGCGCGCGGCATCGCCTTCGGCCTCGGCTGCGCGCTCGGCTGCCTGAACCATACGGTCCTGGCTGTGATCGGCGTCAGCGCCTTGATCGCCGCCTCGCCCACGGCGTTCACCGCGCTCAAGGTGGCGGGCGGCTTGTACCTGATCTGGATGGGCTGGCAGGCGATCCGCAGCCGAGGCGGGGCCAAGGTGGGGGCCACTGGCAGCGGCGCGGACGAGACGCCGGGCCAGCTGTTCGTGAAGGGACTGGTGGCGAATTCGATCAATCCGAAGGTGGTGCTGTTCTTCCTGTCCTTCCTGCCGCAGTTCGTGGTGGCGGCGCGCGGGGATGCGAACTGGCAGACGGCGGCGCTGGGGCTGACCTTTACCGCGCAGGCGGCGCTGCTGTTCGGGATGCTGGGTTACTTCTCGGGGGCGATCGGGCAGTGGCTGAACCGGACGCCGACGGCGGGGATGTGGCTGGATCGGGTGGCGGGGGCGATTTTTATTGGCTTGGGGTTGCGGCTGATCGTGGCGCGGTAAGCGCGATCATCGCTAGCGTCAGCACGTCGTTCCGGCGGAGGGCGGAACCCAAGTTGCTTCGCGTAGCCACTTACAGCAAGCGCAGGTGGTACGCGTGCAAACTTGGGTCCCGGCCTGCGCCGGGACGACGGTCTTAGGGTTAGCGGTGAAAGTGAATTACCCGATCACGCTTACAGCGAGATCACGACCTTCCCCGCCTGCCCCTTGCGTGCAGGGACGCCGACTTCGAGCAGCTTGTGCTTCGCGTTCCAGTTGAAGCGCGCCGCACGCCCGTCGACACTCACCGCGCGCGGCTTGGCATGCACGTTGTGCACCTTCAGCGCAAAGCCCCGCTCTGCCGCCGCATAGGCCTTGCCGGTCTCGGTCTCGAATCCCACCTCCAGCTTGCCCGCCGCGTACCTGCTGGCGAAGCGCACGATCTCGTACATGCCCTTGGCGTAGGCGTCGGCCGTCTCGCCGTCGTCGTCATACAGCTTGCCGTTCGACGCGGCCACCGAGGCGTCGTGGTAGTAATGCAGGTCGATCTGGCGGCTGTCGTAGTCGCGCGTGGTCTGCGCCACCTTGGCCATCGGGATGAAGGCGCCGGCGCGCACGTAGACCGGGATGTGGGCGTCCTCCGGCTTTACCACTTCCAGCACGCCGCCGGTATGGGCGTCGCCGGTATGGAAGTCGAACCAGACCTTGCTCGAGGTCGGGAAGTAGACCTCGGAGCGGGTCGCGCCCGGCTCCACCACCGGGGCCACCAGGAAGTCCGGGCCCCACAGGTAGGTGGTCGAGCGGTCGAAGGGCTTGTCCGGGTCGGTCTCGACGAACATCAGGGGACGCATCAGCGGCATGCCGTTCCGGCTGTTGTCGAAGGCGATGGTGTAGTTATAGGGCAGCATCGCGTAGCGCAGCCACACCGCCTCGCGCGCCAGCACCTTGGTGCGCTCGTTGCGGAACACCGGCTCGGCCGGCACCGCCTCTTGCGCATGCGGGCGGAACACCGGCTGGAACACGCCGTACTGCAGCCAGCGCACGTACAGCTCGTCGTCCAGCACCGGTCCCGCGAAGCCGCCCAGGTCCGAGTGCATGTAGGCCAGGCCCTGCATGCCCATCTGCAGCGCGATCTCCATCTGCGACTGCAGGCCGCCCCAGCTGCGGCTGACGTCGCCCGACCACGGGATCATGCCGTGGCGCTGCGAGCCCGAATAGCCGGCCCGCATCAGGATGAAGGGGCGTTCGTTCGGGAAGTCCTTCTTGTAGCCGTCCGCGATCAGGCGCGCCCAGTCGTGGCCGTAGATGTTGTGCACCTGGTCGGCGCTGCCTGCCGCGTGCAGCAGCGCGCTCGGGTGCATCTCCGGCTCGCCCAGGTCGCCCCACCAGCCGCCCACGCCGCCGTTTTTCAGGCCCTTGTAGATGTTCCAGAACCAGTCGCGGCCTTCCGGCTTGTACAGGTCGACCAGGCCGGTATTCCCGAAATAGAAGTCGTAGACGAAGGGCTTGCCCTCGGCATCGACCGCCAGCACCTTCTGGTCCACCGCTTCCTGCCAGCGCTTGGAGGTGGTCAGGACGAAGGGTTCGCTGATGACGATGGTCTTCACTCCCTTCTTGGCGAAATCCGCCATCATCTTCTCGGCGGTCGGGAAGGTGCCGCGGTCCCAGTCCAGGTTGCCCATGGTGCCCTTGACGGTCTTGCCGAACCAGTAGAGGTCGAGCACGACGGCGTCGAGCGGGATCTTTTCGGCGGCGAACTTGTCGACCACGGCGCGCGTCTCGGCCTCGCTCTTGTAGCCGAAGCGGCTGGCAAAATTGCCGAAGGCCCAGCGCGGCGGCAGCGGCTGGCGGCCGGTCAGGCTGGTGTAGCCGTCCATGACCTGCTCCCAGTTGTCGCCGGCGACCACCTGGTAGGTCTTGCGTCCGCCGCTCACTTCATAGCGCAGGGTGCCGTCGCGGCGGCTGTCGAAGTCGAGCCAGCCGGTTTGCGGATTGTCGAAGTGGATCGCATACCGCTTGGAGGACAGCGCGACCGGGATCGTGAAGTTCAGCAGCTCGGAGCGCGCGCCGTAGCCGTAGTCGGCGCGGTTGTACAGGCGGAAGCGGTTGCCGCGGCGGTTCATGCCGACCGCGCGCGCGCCGGCGCCGTACAGGGCCTCGCCGCCGTCCAGCGCGAACTCGATCGACTCCAGCCCGGCGCCCTTGGCATAGCCGCGCTTCTCGGCCACCAGCGGCTTGCCTTTATAGGCGTAGCTGATGCGGAAGGGCTGCTTGTCGACGACCACGCTGATGCCTTCGGTGGCGTACACGATGCGCCCGCCCTCGTCCTTGAAGCTGGCCGCGACCTTGCCTGGCGCCAGCACCACCGCGTGCGAGGCCGAATCCGGGCGTTCGCCCTTGGGCACGAAACTGGTCTCGACGATGTTGGCCGCGTAGGGGCGGATCAGGTAGCGGCCGTCGCTGGTCGCGATCTCGAGCGTGTCTTGGGCGCGCGTCACCCCTTCGAAAAGGCGGTCGGCGTTCTGGGCGAAGGCAGGCTGGCTGGCCATCAGGGCCAGCGCCAGGGCAATCGGAGTTCTTGTCATGTCGTCGCTGTCGTTGTTCTGGTTGTCGTGAACGGGCGGCCGCTGGACAGCCGCAGACGAGAGCATGACACAAATCGCGATTCCCTATGTAGTTTTGTTTCATGCGAGCCGGACGGTGCATGATCCGCCGGCCCGCGGAGCGCCGGTCAGCGGCGGCCGAGCGTCAGCTGCAGCAGCCTGCCCTGCCCGTCTTCACGCTCGTTGAGCGTGATCAGGACCCGTCCCTGCGCATCTTCCGCCAGCGAGGTCGGAATCGCCGCCTTGGTGTCGCCGCCCGGCGGCTGGCTGTAACCCGGCAACATGCTGGAGAGCTCCTGCCAGCTCGTGCCGCCATCGCGCGATACGGCCAGGTAGGGTTTCGCGTTCTTCTTGTCGAAGCCGCTCACCACCAGGGTATCCGGCCTCCCCTTGAGGGCCAGGATCGATTTCACGTAGGGATAGATGCGGCCGCCCTCGACCGGATGGTGGATCACGAACTTGAAGCTCTTGCCGCCGTCCTCGCTGCGCAGCAGGCCGCCCTCGACACCGACGAAAACGCGCTGGGCGCCGCCGACCTGCTCGATGAACTGGATGTTCCGGTTCTGCAGCGCGGGCACGGTAAGCGCCAGCTTGTCCTGGCTGGCCAGCGACAGGCCGTCGGCGGACAGCTGGTAGGCTTCGAGGAAGGCGAAGTCCAGCGGGCACTCGCCGCCCACCAGCACGCGCTCGCCCACCACCTGGAACGAGGTGTGGGTGCACATCATCGCATCGAACTGGCCGCGCAGCACGCGCCAGGTGGCGCCGCCGTCGCTGGACCCGAACAGGTTCAGGCCGGCGCCGGCGTTGCTGTACAGGCGCGTGCCGGAGAGCTTGATGTCGCTCATGTCCAGGGTCGAGCAGAAGTACTCGTTGCAGGCGCGCAGGCCGGCGTCGCGCGGTGCGAAGCTGGCCGCCTGCGCCGCCATGGTGCAGGCCGAATGTTCCTGGACCGCCGGGTCCGGCCCTTCCGTCCACGGCTGGATCAGCCACAGGGTGTCGCCCGCCATCCTGAGCTTGGGCGCGCGCACGATGAAGTCCCCGACGGGCCCGAGGGCGCAGCCGCCCAGGGCCACCGGGGTCCAGTTCGACGCGCTGCTCAAGGGCAGCGCGGCCTTGATGACCGCCGTGCCCTGGGTGGCGCTGTTGGACAGCGAGACGAAGGCGGCGCCGTCCTTGAGCACCACGCTTTCCATGCCGCGCGCATCGCTGGCCAGCAGGTCGATGCGCGAGACGTCCGGGATCTGCGCGCCGCCGCCGTCGAGTTGTCCGCCGCTGTCGCCGCCGCAGCCGGCCAGCAGCAGCGCGCAGGCGGCCGCGGCCGCGAGCACGCCTGGTGTGATGTGATGTTGCATGCCTATCCCCTTTGAAGGCCACGGTGTGCAGGCCGCCGGCCGGTTGTCGATGCGGGGATTCTAGGGCGGAGCGCGAACGCGTTTTCGGGCTTATTGTCCGGAGAGTGTCGCGAATCTGTAAGCGCCGAGCGGCTGGGCGTCGCCGGCCGGCACCGGGCGCGAGAAGTAGTAGCCCTGCCCCTCGTCGCAGCCGAGCGTCTGCAGCAGCCGCATCTGGCGCTGGTTCTCGACGCCCTCGGCCACGACCCGCATGCCGAGCGCATGGGCCATCGCGATCATTGAGGCGATCAGGGTATCGCCGTCCGGGTTTTCGATACGCAGCACGAAGGCGCGGTCGATCTTGAGCACGTCGAAGCGCAGGCGCTGGAGCTGGGACAGCGAGGAATAGCCGGTGCCGAAGTCGTCGATGCACAGCTTGATGCCCAGCGCGCGCAACTGGGCGAAGACGCCCGATTCGCCCACCCCTTCCTGCATCATCGAGGACTCGGTGAGTTCGATCTCGAGCAGCGCGGGGTCGATGCCGTGGCGGGCGACCGCGTCGCGGAACATGGCCAGGATGTCGCATTGGCTGAACTGGCGCGGCGAGACGTTGACCGACACTGGCACCAGCACCGCGCCGTCGCGCGCCCAGTGGGCCAGCTGGCGGCAGACGCTGTCGACCACCTGTTCGCCGAGCGGCACGATGAGGCCGGTTTCCTCGGCCAGCGGAATGAAGTGGTCGGGCCCGATCAGCTCCTTGCCGGGACGTTCCCAGCGCACCAGCGCCTCCATGCTCGAGGCGGTGCCGTCCAGCAGGTCCACGCGCGGCTGGTAGTGCACCACGAACTGGTGCTGGTCGAGCGCGCGCCGCATTTCCATCTCGGTCTCCAGCCGGGTCCGGATCGCCTCGAAGAAGCGCGACTGGAAGAAGCGGTAGCTGCCCTTGCCGTCGGTCTTGACCGAGTACATCGCGATGTCGGCATGCTTGAGCAGGGTCTCGGCGTCCTCGCCATGCTCGGGGAACATGCTGATCCCGATCGAGGCGTTCAGCACGTGGGTGCTCTGCTGCAAGTGAAAGCCGTCGTGGAAGGCGCCCAGCACGCGCCCGGCCACGTGCTCGACGTCGGGAGCGCCGTCGACGTGCTCCAGCACCACCACGAATTCATCGCCGCCCAGGCGCACCACATGGTCGCGCGGCCGCACGGCCGTGGCCAGGCGCTTGGCCACCGTGCGCAGCAATTCGTCGCCGGCCGCATGGCCGAGGGCGTCGTTGACGGTCTTGAAGCCGTCGAGGTCGATGAACAGCACCGCCAGGCCATGGCCGCCCGCGCTTGCATCCCCGATCGCCTTGGGCAGGTATTGCTGGATCCAGTAGCGGTTGGGCAGGCCGGTGAGCTCGTCCGAATTGCTCCGGCGCTCGAGTTCGCTCAGATAAGCCTTGCTCTCGCTGATGTCGCGGATCGTGACCGCCAGGTCGCCGCCGGCGCGCACCGCCTTGTAGCGGATCCAGCGCGCTTTCAGGGGCTGTCCGGGGGCCGGGTGCACCTCGAGCTCGCGGTCGTAGAAGCCGGTCTCGAGCGCCTTGCACATGCGCCCGCAGGTGCTGCGGAACAGTTCGCCCTGGTAGAACTCGGACAGGCGGTGGCCGATCGCGTCTTCCGGCTGCTTGCCGAACATGTCGGCCCCGTACTGGTTGCAGTCGATGAGGACGAAGTCGCGCACCACGCCGTGCGCATCGCGCAGCGGCCGGCCGATGAAGAAGCCTTCCGCCGCATCCTCGGTGGCCAGGCGGTAGGTCGCGCGGATCGCTTCGATCTGGTGCTGCTTCCACTTGGCGTGCACGTAGAAACTCGTGGCCAGCAAGGTGGCCAGCAGGATCCAGCCGGTGTTCAGCCAGGCCCCGGCGAGCGCCTCGCGGCGATGGTCCTGGTACACGGCCATGGCGGTGTCCTCGTCCACCCCGATCATGCCCACCAGTCCCAGGTCACGCAAGGTTTGCCAGCCGACCACCCGCGCGCGCGCGTCCGCGAACCAGGCCGGGCCGTCGAGGCGGCGCACGCCCGCCGGTGTGTCCCGCGGCACTGCGCCAAGCAGGAAGGCGCCGGGCGCATGGTCCGTGTTGCCCGATCGGGTTGCGAGCACCCGGCCGTCGGTCCTGGCCAGGCCCACGAAGCCGTGCTCGCGCAGGATGGGTTCCGCATAATGCTGGGTGAAGAAGGAGGGCCAGACCGAGACCAGCACGATGCCGTCGAAGCCTCCGTCCGGCGCCAGCAAGGGGCGCGAGAAGATGATCACTTCGCGCTTCGACACGCGGCCCGGGATCGGCCCGTGCAGCAGCAGCCGGTCGCCGGCCGCGCGCTGCTGGGCGCTGAAGTACTCCTGGTCCCCGAAATAGCGCCCCGCCGCTTCGGGATGGGTGCTGGTCACGACGACGCCCGCGCGGTCGAGGATCGCCACCGCAGAAATATACTGCCTCGAGAAGATGCCTGCCTCGATGGTGCCGCTCAGGTCGCTGCGCCGGCCCGAGGTGGCCCAGTTCTGGCGCAAGAGCAGCAGCAGGCGGTCGGTTTCGCCGATCGAGCGGCGGGTGCGGATGACGAAACTGCGGGTATAGGCATCGACCTGATGCGCGAGCTCGACTCGCCGCTCCCGCAGCTCCTGGTCGAGATCGAGCAGGACAAAGCCCCACAACACGACGGCGGCGGCCAGGGCCAGGGCCGGCCACACCAGCAGCAGCGCCAGCCGGCCGCGCAGGAAGGCAAGGAAGGGCCGTAGCGAGCCGCTCGGCCCGAGGGCAGCCGAGGTTCCTGCTGGCATTTCCTTGTCGATATGCGGATTCATGGGGTCCTGCACGGACTTGAGGCCGCGGCAATTCCAGTATAACCCGCGGGCGCGGCCCCGGACCTGTCCGCCAGGAGGCGGCTGCGCGTTCCCCACACGACCCGGGCGCCCATGCCGTTTGCTTAAAAGTTTCGATGTGACAATCCGCGCGCTTTTCCGGCCTTGCTCCCCGCTACACTTGCCGTTTTCTCAATGTCCAGCAAAGCCGTCTTGCCATGTCCGTGATTTGTCCCAAGTGCAGCCATGTCCGTCCGCCCGATGCGACCAACCCCGACTGGCAATGCCCCGCCTGTGGAATTTGCTACGCCAAGTCCGGCAGCCTCCCTAGCGCACCGGCCGCGGCCCTGCGCAGCGCACGCATGACGGAGACGGCCGCCAGCCAGCCCTGGGACTGCGGTCCGCTGCTCAAGATCCTGCTGGTGGTCGTGCTCGGCTGGGGCCTGCATGTCCTCCTCCAGCGCAGGGAGGAGGCGCCGCTGCCCGAAGACGACGTGGCCGCCGTGGCGGAACCGCAGGAATCCGCGGCCGGCGTGGCCGCGGCCGATGCGGTGATCGCGATGTCGGAAGTGGACGCCACCGTCCTGTACAAGCTGGCGGCGCGCCTGGAAGAAGGTTGCGCCCGCAACAAGTTCGGCCTGACGGACAGCGCCTGCCGCGCCCTCGTGCGTGCGCGCAGCGATGCCTGCGCGAGCGCGACCGCGCAGCGTTTCCCGGGCCAGCTCGGCGACACCAGGCGCATGGCCCTCGTGGTGGACGCCCACGTGGGCTGCATTTTCGACGGCTACCGCTAGCCCCGCGGCGGCGGATCACCGTCCCCCTGCGACCACCGCTACCTGTGCCATGCCGCCTCGTCGCCTTGCGTCGCCGGGCCAGTCCACGCAAGCGGGCCCCGGTTTCGGGTCGCGCCCGCAAACTGGCGGCCTCGGCGGGATGGCGCGCGCGGCACATCAGGGCAAGGCGCTGCCGCAGTGCAGCACCTGTCAAGATTGCTTCTTGCATGCGGAGCGCGTAGGATCGCCTGCTTATTGCCGGGCCAGCCCGGCCGTTCAATTCAGGAGACGTATGGACAGGCATATTCCGCCGGCGGTCGGCCAGGGTCCGAGCCAGACCCGATCTTTCCTCACGCTCGCGCTGATCGAGCTGTGGGAACGCTTCGGCTACTACGGCATGCAGGCGCTGATCGTGTATTTCATGGTGCAGCGCCTCGGTTTCGAGGACAGCCGCGCCAACCTGGTGTGGGGCGCGGCCGCCGCGCTGATCTACGTGGCGCCGGCCATCGGCGGCTGGATCGGCGACAAGGTGCTCGGCACCCGCCGCAGCGTGCTGCTGGGCGGCGCCATCCTGGGCCTGGGCTACGCGCTGATGGCGGTGCCCACCACGAACACCTGGTTCACCTTCTCGGCGCTGGGCGTGATCGTTGTCGGCAACGGCCTGTTCAAGCCCAACAACGCCAACCTGGTGCGCAAGATCTACGAGGGCGACGATTCCAAGATCGACAGCGCCTTCACCATCTACTACATGGCGGTCAACGTCGGCTCCACCATCTCGATGCTGGCCACGCCCTGGATCAAGGACTACGTCAACGCCACCCATGGCGGCGAGCTGGGCTGGCACGTCGCCTTCGGCGTGTGCAGCGCCGGCATGATCGTCGGCCTGCTCACCATCACCGCGCTGCGCCATACCGTCAGCCACATCGGCTCGCCGCCGGACTCCCAGCCCCTGCACATGGGCAAGCTGATGGCCGTGCTGGCCGGCGCCGTGGTGGCGGTCGGCGCCTCGGCCGTGATCCTCGAATACCAGGCCTTGGCGCGCGCCTTCGTCTACGTGGCCGGCATCGTGGTGCTGGGGATCTTCGTGCACCTGATCCGCTCCAGCCAGCCGAGCGAACGCGCCGGCCTGGTGGCCGCGCTGGTATTGACCTTGCAGACCGTGTTCTTCTTCATCTTCTACCAGCAGATGTCGACCTCGCTGTCGCTGTTCGCGCTGCGTAACGTCGACCTGGAGTTCACCCTGTTCGGCCTGCACCTGTGGACCTGGTCGCCGGCCCAGTTCCAGGCGCTGAACGCGATCTGGATCATGGTCCTGAGCCCGGTGCTGGCCTGGATCTACACCCGCGCCGGCAAGAGCGGCAAGGACTTGTCGATCGCCGCCAAGTTCGCGCTCGGCTTCACGGTGGTGGCGGCCGGCTTCTTCACCTACGGGGTGGCGGGCCAGTTCGCTGTCAACGGCCTGACCTCGTCGTGGATCATGATCGCCGGCTACGGCCTGTATTCGCTGGGCGAGCTGCTGGTGAGCGGCCTCGGCCTGGCCATGATCGCGCGCTACGTGCCGGCCCGCATGGGCGGCTTCATGATGGGCGCCTACTACGTGGGCGTGGGCATCTCGCAGTACCTGGGCGGCGTGGTGGCCAACCTGGCGGCGGTGCCGAGCGACATGACCGACCCGGTCCAGACCCTGCCCGTGTACACGGCGCTGTTCAACAAGCTGGGCGTGGCGGCCATTGCTTGTACACTCATTGCGCTGGCGGCGCTGCCGCTGATGCGCAGGCTGACGGCAAAGCATCACGGCCAGTAGAGTTGGCGGCTCCGCCGCCGACGCGTTCAGGCCACGCTGAGTTGACCCGATCCGGTCATTCATCCGCCGTTTGAACGCGTCGGCGGGGAACCCGAAAACCCACCCAAGCGAATCGGCCGGTCTTCTTGTAAGATCGTCCAATTCCTCCTCTTCTGCGCTCCAGCATGTCCGTCAATACACCCCTCGAATCCCAGGCCGCGCGCGCCCTCCAGGTCGCCGCGCGCGTCCACGCCATCGAACCCTTCCGCGTCATGGAAATGGTGAAAGCCGCCGGCGAACTGAAACGCGCCGGCGCCGACGTCATCAGCATGAGCGTGGGCGAGCCCGATTTCACCGCGCCCGAGATCGTGGCCGCGGCCGCCATGGAAGCCATCCGCGGCGGCGTCACCCAGTACACCGACTCGCTCGGCCTGCGCGAGCTGCGCGAAGCGATTTCCGGCCACTACGCCGCCACCCACGGCTTGGACATCGACCCGCGCCGCATCGTGGTCACGGCCGGCGCCTCGGCCGGCCTGCTGCTCGCCTGCGCGGCCCTGGTGGCCGAGGGCGACGAAGTGCTGATGCCCGATCCCTGCTATCCCTGCAACCGCCATTTCGTCACCAGCTTCGGCGGCAGCCCGGTGCTGGTGCCCGCCTCCAGCGCCGACCGCTACCAGCTGAGCGCCGCCCACGTGGCCGAACGCTGGAACCCGCGCACGCGCGGCGTGCTGGTGGCCTCGCCCTCGAACCCGACCGGCACCTCGATGACGCCGCAGCAGCTGCGCGAGATGCTGGCAGCCGTCGAGGCGCGCGGCGGCTTCGCCATCGTCGACGAGATCTACCAGGGCTTGACCTACGATCACACGCCCGTCAGCGCGCTGGCGCTCAGCGACCGGGTCATCACGGTCAACAGCTTCTCCAAGTATTTCAACATGACCGGCTGGCGCCTGGGCTGGCTGGTGGTGCCCGAGGATCTGGTGGCGGTGTTCGAGAAACTGGCCCAGAACCTGTTCATCTGCGCGCCGACGGTGGCCCAGCATGCGGCCCTGGCCTGCTTCACGCCGGAAGCCCTGGCCATCTTCGAGGAGCGCCGGCGCGAGTTCCAGCGCCGCCGCGACTTCCTGGTGCCGAGCCTGCGCGACCTCGGTTTCCAGGTGCCGGTGATGCCGGACGGGGCCTTCTATGTGTATGCGGACATCGGCCAGGTGGCGCACCGCGACAGCGCCGACAGCGCGGCCTTCAGCATGGCGCTGCTGCGCGATGCCCACGTGGCGATCGTGCCGGGCGACGATTTCGGCTTCGCCGCGCCGGCGCGCCACGTGCGCTTCTCGTATGCGACGCAGTACGAGCGGATCGAGGAGGCGCTGGCGCGCCTGGAAAGGCAGCTCGGCCGGGCCTAGTGTTGCAGGGCCGTGGCGTCGAGCGCTTCGAGCAGCGCCGCCGGCCCCACCGGCTTGACCAGGTAGCGGTCGAAGCCGGCCGCCATGGCCCGTTCGCGGTCGCTCGGATGGCCATAGCCGGACAAGGCCACCGCCAGCGGCCCGGCGCCGCGGCTGTCGGCGCGCAGGCGGGCGATCAGCTCGTAGCCGTCGATGCCCGGCAGGCCGATGTCGCACACGATGGCGTCATAGCCGCCGTCCAGGGCCATCGCCAGGCCGGCGTGGCCGTCGGCCGCGAGCGCCACTTCATGCCCTTCGAGTTCGAGCAGCATGCGCAGCACGTCGCCGGCGTCGGTATTGTCTTCCACGACCAGGATGCGCTGCGCACCGCCTCCCTGCGCGGGCGCCGCCGCGACCGGCCCGGCCGGCAGGGCGCGCCGCGACAGCGGCAGGCGCACCGTGAAGCTGCTGCCCGCGCCGATGCCGTCGCTGGACGCCGCCACGCTGCCGCCATGCATGCCGACCAGGTTGCGCACCACGTTCAGGCCCACCCCCAGGCCGCCTTCCGAGCGCGCCAAGGTGCGCGGTCCCTGGGCGAACAGGTCGAAGGCGTGCGCGATGGTTTCCGGCGCCATGCCGCTGCCGTTGTCGGCGACCGTGACGGCCACGTCGTCGCCGCACTCCAGCGAAAGCGAGATCGCGCCGCCGTCCTGGGTGTACTTGGATGCGTTGC
Organism: Massilia sp. ST3; assembly: GCF_018119405.1. Lineage (GTDB taxonomy): Bacteria > Pseudomonadota > Gammaproteobacteria > Burkholderiales > Burkholderiaceae_D > Telluria. Next base: position 67,162 of record NZ_JAGPWC010000009.1, read on the forward strand.
TCAGCAAATTGGTGAAGACCTGGGCCAGGCGCACCGGATCGCCGTCGACCACCACGGGGTCGAGGGGCGAGTGCAGCTCGAAGTGCTGTCCGCGTTCGCGCATGCGCTGCTGCACGGTTTCGACGGCCTGGGCGATGACATCCTTGAGGTCGATCGCCTGGATGGCGAGGGTGATCTTGCCGCTGCTCAGGCGCGCGGCGTCGAGCAGGTCGTCCAGCAGGTGCGCCATGTGGCAGACCTGGCGCTGGATCACCTTGGTCAGCTCACCCAGCCTGCCGTCCAGGCTCGACCTGTCCAGAAGGTTGGCGGACATGCTGATCGGGACCAGGGGATTGCGCAGCTCATGGGCCAGCATGGCCAGGAATTCATTCTGGTGCCGGTTGGTTTCCTCGGCGTCGTCGCGCAAGGTCTGGGCGTTGACGGCGGCCATGACCAGGTTGCCGTTCGCTTCGCGCAACTGCTGGACCAGGACGTCCAGCTCTCGCGCGCGCTCCGCCTGCGCACGCAGCACTGCGTTGTCGGCTTCCAGCGCCTCGATGCGGCGCAGCAGCAGCTGTTCGAGGGCCAGCGCCGGTGCCCCGGCAGCCTCCTCGTGCGACGAACGCTGCAGCGAGCCTTGGTCTTCTCCCTGAAACGTCGTCATGGTTTCCTCAGTTTCCCGCGCGGGGCGCCTGGGGTAATCCGTGCACCACCCCTTCGTACTCGGTGCGCTGCGGATGGATGTCCAAGCCCTCGCCGGTGATCACGTATTCGCGCAAATCCTGGCTGTGGCTGGAGCCGCGCACCTTCACCACGGACAGGAACTTGCGCAGCAGGCCGTCGGCTTCGCCGTAGCGCATCAGGATGATCGCGTCGGTCAGGTAGGCGATGTCCGCATGGCTGATCTTCAAGCAGGTGAACTGGTCGTCCACGCCCATCGTGACCAGCACGCTGACTCCGCGCTTGGCGAGGGCCGCCAGCATGCGGAATACCACCGCGCGCAGCCGGTCCCGGCTTTCCGGCGCCAGGTAGAGCCCCATTTCGGACAGCGAGTCGACCACCACGCGCTGGGCGCCGGTGCGGTCGATGGCATGGTTCAGCTCGTCGAGCAGTTCGTCGATGGTCAGGTCGATCATGCGGCTTTCCACCACCGCCACCTGGCCCGCCCGCACCAGGTCCGCCAGCTCGGCGTTGCGCAGGCGCGCCGCCCCCTTCTCGAAGGACATCACCACGCCCTTCTCGCCTTGGCGCACGCCCTCCTGAAGGAAGCGGGTGCCGAGGATGGTCTTGCCGCAGCCGCTGGGGCCCGTCACCAGCACCGAATGCCCTTGCGGCAGGCCGCCGTGCAGCATCTCGTCCAGTCCCGGCACGCCGGTGGGAATGCGGCGCGGCTCGCGGTCGACTTCCGCGCCCGCATGGTGATCCTCGGCCAGCGGCGGCAGCATACGCGGGTAAACCCGGACACCGTCGGCTGTGATGCGGAAGGTGTGCGAGCCGGCCAGGTGGGCCTGGCCGCGCATCTTGACCACGCGGATCTTGCGCACCACGGAATCTTCTTCGTGCAGCTGGCTGAGGGCGATCATGCCGTCGGCCACCGTCATGATGGGGTTGGCTTCGACGTCGCTGTGCAGGTACTCGCCGATCAGGAAGGTGGTCGCCTGCCAGCTGGTCATGCGCGTTCCAAGCTCCTGGATGAAATGCTGGAGGTCGGCCACGCCTTCGTTGCCGCTGCGCGCGGTCTGGGCTACCGAACGGAAGGAGTCGACGAACACCATGCTGGGCGAGAAATCCTCGACTTCCTTCATGATACGCTCCAGCACACCCGTGAAGTCGCCGGCGCGCAGGTCGTCGGCCAGGTTCACGTAGCGGATCGCCGTGCCCACCTTGCCGAGTTCGAAGAAGGCGTACTGCTGCTGGTAGCGCAGCATCTTCAGGGGCGGCTCGCCCAGCACCGTGAAGAACAGCGCGCGCCGTTCCTGCGTGGCGAGGGAAAACATGATCTGGTGCGCGAGCGTGGTCTTGCCGCAGCCGGGCGCGCCCGCGATCAGGTTGAACGAGAATTCACTCAGTCCGCCTCCCAGCAGGATATCGAGCCCGGGCACCCCGGTGCTCAATTTTCCGAGGCTTACTTTATCCGTCATTACTTGTGCTCCTGTGGATTCTGCTCTTTCGCGTCGAGCAACGCGGCGTCGACAAGGCGGGTTGCCAGCGCCTGGCCGATGAGGGCGGCCAGCAGCTCGGTGAAGGTGCGCAGCAAGGCCGCGTGCGCCGCCTCGGCCTGGTCGGGGGCGACACTGGCGAGCATGGCGTCGAGCGCGCCGACCTGGGCGTCGCAAGCCTTGCAGGGCGGCGTGCCCGCCAGCCAGCGGTGGTCCGGGCCCACCAGCCGGCAGGCGCGCCCGAACAGCGCGCAGAAACCGTTGTCGCCGATGAGAGGCCCCAGCTGGACGGCCAGGCGCCGCCAGGATTGGATCAGATGGGCGTGTCCTTCCGAGCGCCCGGGATCGCCCTTACTCGTCATCATGTCTGGTTCGCGATACGGATTCTGCCGTCAATGTCGTTGTTGGTCGTGCCCGCGCTGGTCTTCCTTGGCGCGCGAGACCGCCCTTGGCCGAAGGGACAAGCGAAAAGGGGCGATAATGTCGGGCGACCAGGCGTTTTCCGCGAACGGGCTCGGGACATTATAGCCTTTGCACTCCGCGCGCATGACATATTTTCATCAGGTGTTGCAGCAGGATAGTCAGGCGCGGCGCGCCTCGGCCACCAGGGACAGCAGGGTCTCGGGCCCGGCCGGCTTGACCAGGTAGCGGTCGAAGCCCGCCGCCAGTGCCCGCTCGCGGTCCTCGGCCTGGCCGTAGCCCGACAGCGCGATCGCGAATGGCCGGTGTCCGTTCTCCACCGCGCGCAGGGCCTCGATGAGGTCGTAGCCGTCGATGCCGGGCAAGCCGATGTCGCAGACCAGCACGTCGAAGCGCCCGCTGCGGGCCCGCTCCAGCCCGCCGATGCCGTCCGAGGCCGTCTCGACCTCGTGGCCGGACAGCTCGAGCAAGGTGCGCAGGGTGTCGCAGGCGTCCATGTTGTCCTCCACCACCAGGATGCGCGAGGGCCGCTTGCCGGCCTCGCCCGGCGCCAGGGGCGGCCCGCCGCGTCCCGCCGGCCGTCCGTTCGACAGGGGCAGGCGCACCGTGAAGGTGCTGCCCTGCCCCGGCCCCGCGCTGGCCGCCTCCACGGCGCCGCCGTGCATCTCGACCAGGTTGCGGACCACGTTCAAGCCCACCCCAAGGCCGCCTTCGGAACGCGCCAGCGAGCGCGGCCCCTGGGTGAACAGGTCGAACAGGTGGGGCAGCATGTCGGGGTCGATGCCCGCGCCGCTGTCGCGCACCGCGACCACGGCCTGGTCCACGTCGCCGGCGCGCTCGCGCCAGGCCGTCAGGGCGATGCTGCCGCCGTCGCCCGTATACTTGGAGGCGTTGGCGAGCAGGTTGGTGAAGACCTGGGTCAGGCGCACGGCGTCGCCTTCCACCACCAGTGCCTCGGGCGCCAGGCGCACCGTGAGCTGCTGGCGGCGCTCGCGCAGGCGCGGACCGACCGTCTCGAGCGCCTGCTCGATGGCGTCGCTCAGCAGCAGCGGAGCCAGGCTGAGGGAGATCTTGCCGCTGCTGATGCGGGCGGCGTCCAGCAGGTCGTTGAGCAGGTGCGCCATGTGGTCGACCTGGCGCCGGATGACGCGCGAGACCTGGGCCAGTTCGCCGGTCGGACCCGCCACGCTGTCGAGCAGGCTGGCCGACATGCTGAGCGGCGCCAGCGGGTTGCGCAACTCGTGGGCCAGCATGGCGAGGAATTCGTTCTGGCGCCGGCCGCTGGCGGCGGCCTGCTCGCGCAACTGGGCCAGCTCGCCGTTCTCGCGCCGCAGCCGCTCGGCCTCGAGGGCCAGCAGGTGGCGCTCGCGCGCCAGGATGCGGGTGTGCGCCAGCTCGGCCTCGAGCGCGGCGACCTGCTTGCGCAGGGCGTGCTCGGCCAGGCCGGCCGGCATGCCGCCCTCGCCCATCTGCGCCCGCTGCTGGGAGCCGGGCCGCGATTCACCGGAATTCGCCATGCTGTATCGTTGCTCTATTCGTCGCTCTACGGGTTGTCAATACGGCGCGCGGCCAAGCCGCCGCACACCGCCGTGCGCTGTATCCATTCCCCTCTTTCCCGGCTAAGATGCATACTGCCGGGCAATAGTGCTCTTCTTCAAGCAGGTGAACAATGGAAAACAAACTGGGCGCCGTCGTGACGACGGCTTGCGTGCTGCTGGGCCTGACGTTCGGACCTGCCATAAGTCCCGCCTTGGCGGCAACAAGAACCGCCAACCTGGCAGACTCACGGTTCAAGACAATTTACACCAAAGAGTGGAAATGGCGCGTCTCGGAAAAGCTGGCGCGCGCCGACGACGAGCGCGGCGTCAGCCCGGACATCGCGCGTGTCGATGCCCCGGCCCAGGAAGCGCGTCTTGTCTATTGGCAAGGCATCCTGAAGGAGCTCGACGCGATCCGGCCAGCCGAGCTGTCGCCGGGCCAACGCATCAATTTCGCGGTCTACCGCGCCCAGATCGCCGCCCTGCTCGACGCCCAGCGCTTCCGCGAATACGAGCAGCCGGTCAATGCCGACAGCGCCTTCTGGACCGACGTGACCTATGGCGCGCGCCGCCCGTTCAAGCGCGCCGAAGATTACCGCAACTACGTGCGCCAGCTGGAAAACCTGCCGGGCTATTTCGACCAGGAACTCGCCAACATGCGCGCCGGCCTGGCGCGCGGCTTCACGCCGCCCAAGGTGACGCTCGCCGGACGCGAAAGCATGATCGTCTCGATCGCCCAGGCCAAGACCCCGCAGGACACCATTTTCTATACGCCCTTCAAGGACATGCCCGCCAGTATCCCGGAAGCCGAGCGCGAGGCCCTGCGCGCCCAGGCCGCCGCGGCGATCCGCGCCAAGGTGCAGCCGGCCTACGCGAAGGTGCTGGACTTCTTCGTCGGCGAGTACGTGCCGAAAGCGCGCACCACCCTGGCCGCTGAGAGCATGCCCGGCGGCAAGGCGTACTACCAGTCGAAGATCGTCGAGTACACCACGACCAGCCTGACGGCCGAGCAGATCCATGCGATCGGCCTGGCCGAGATGGCCAAGATCCGCGCCGAGATGCACGAGACCATGAAGAAGGCGGGCTTTGAGGGCGACCTGCCGAGCTTCCTGCAATTCCTGCGCACCGACCCGCGCTTCTACGCCAAGACCCCGGAGGAGCTCCTGATGCGCGCGGCCTGGGTGGCCAAGAAGTTCGACGCCAAGGCCGACCAGTACTTCGGCTACCTGCCGCGCCGCCGCTTCGCCATCCTGCCCGTGCCCGACGACCAGGCGCCCTACTACACGGCCGGCCGCGGCGGCCCCGGCGCCTACTGGGTCAACACCTACAACCTGCCGGCACGCGCCCTGTACAGCCTGCCGGCCCTGACCCTGCACGAATCCGCGCCCGGGCACGCCTTCCAGATGCCGGTGGCCCAGGAGCAGAAAGGCGTGCCGTCCTTCCGCCGCGCCTATATCTCCGCCTTCGGCGAGGGCTGGGCGCTGTATTCCGAGCGCCTGGGCACCGAGATGGGCATCTACGAGACCCCGTACGAAGTGTTCGGCATGCTGAGCTACCAGGCCTGGCGCGCCTCGCGCCTGGTGGTCGACACCGGCATCCACGCCAAGGGCTGGACCCGCGAACAGGGACAGGCCTACCTGATGGAGAACACGGCGCTGTCGAAGCACGAGGTGGAGACCGAGGTCGACCGCTATATTTCGTGGCCGGGGCAGGCGCTGTCCTACTACCTGGGACAGATGGCGATCCAGGAAGCGCGCGCGCGGGCCGAGAAGGCGCTGGGGGCGAAGTTCGATATCCGCAACTTCCACGATACGGTGCTGCAGCTGGGGTCGGTGCCGCTGCCGGTGTTGCAGCAGAGGATAGATGCGTTTATTGCGGAGGGGGGCAAGAGTCCGTATCCGAAGGAGAGTTGAGGGCTGCTCGACGAACTTGGGTCCCCGCCATCGCGGGGGCGCCGTGCGGAGGGAGCGGACTGGGGATATGTTTCACCCGGCGACCTAAAGACCGTCATCCCCGCGAAGGCGGGGACCCAAGTTAAGCTCACCAAAAAAGGGGGATGCATCGCATCCCCTTTTTTCACTTCACTTCGCCCCGTCGAACAGCTTGAACTTCAACTGCACTGACACCCCGCCATACAGCCGGTCCCGGTACGAAGGAATGATCCCCACATTCACCCCCACCCGCTGGTATTCGACAGTGAGAGTCGGAATCGCCGCCGGGAACCACCCGCCATGCCGCATGTTCGGATAGCCGTCGAAGGCCGCCAGCGCCAGCCCCGCGCGCACGGGCCCGATGGCGTAGGGCTGCCAGATCACGCCCGCGTAGTTCGACCAGGCCCGGTCGCTGTTATAGAAGCGCCCCGCGGTCGCCGCCATCGTCCCGCTGAAGCGGTACTCGACGCCCAGCCCCTTGTTGGCGCCGTTCAGGTCGTCCCCGCGCTCGGTCTTGTTGTCGAAGTGGGCGGTGGCGAAACCGGTGTCGACCCAGAACTCGCTCTTCGGCGCCGCATCGATCTTCGTGAACCAGTCGTCCGCATGGCTGGGCGCCGCGGCGAGGCAGGCCGCGCACAGGGCGGCCCGCTGGAGGAAAGCACGCATCAGTCGTCGGCTCCGGGATCGAGGTGGGGGAACATCACTTCGGTGAAGCCGAAGCGCGAGAAGTCCTTGATGCGCATCGGGTAGAGGATGCCCAGCAGGTGGTCGACCTCGTGCTGCACCACGCGCGCGTGGAAGCCCTCGGCGTCGCGCACGATGCGCCGGCCGTATTGGTCGAAGCCTTCGTAGTGCAGGCGCGTGTAGCGCGGCACGCTACCGCGCAGGCCGGGCACCGACAGGCAGCCTTCGAAGCCCTCTTCCATCTCGTTCGACACCGGCGTGAGCACGGGATTGATCAAGACCGTCTCGGGCACCGGCGGCGCGTCCGGATAGCGCTGGTTGTTCGCGAAGCCATAGATCACCAGCTGCAGGTTGACGCCGATCTGCGGCGCCGCCAGCCCTGCGCCGTTCGCCGCATGCATGGTCTCGAACATGTCGGCAATCAAGGCGTGCAGCTCGGGGGTGTCGAATTCGCGCACGGGCTCGGCCACCCGCAGCAGGCGCGGGTCGCCCATGCGCAGGATTTCGCGTACGGTCATGGCGCGCCCCGTCCTTCCAGCAGGCCGGCCAGGCAGGCGCGGAAGCCCTCGGCCGTCTCCGGGTGCTTGAGGCCGATGGCGGCGGTCGCCTTCAGGTAGCCCAGCTTGGAACCGCAGTCGTAGCGCTGGCCCGCGTAGCGGTAGGCCAGCACCCGCTCTTCCTTCATCAGCGAGGCGATGCCGTCGGTGAGCTGGATTTCGCCGCCGGCGCCCGTGCCCAGGTTCTCGAGATGCTCGAAGATCGATCCCGACAGCACGTAGCGGCCGACCACGGCCAGGGTCGACGGCGCGACCTCGGGCTGGGGCTTCTCGACGATGCCGGCCACCAGTTCCAGGCCGGCGCGGTAAGGCGAGGCGCTGACGATGCCGTACTGGCGCGTGTGCTCGCGCGGGACGTCCTGCACCGCCAGGATGCTGCTGCGCTCGTAGGCATAGACGTCGGCCATCTGGGCCAGCACCGGCTTCTGGCCGGCCGCCGTGTCCATGAAGTCGTCCGCCAGCAGCACCGCGAAGGGTTCGTTGCCGACCACGGGACGCGCGCACAGCACCGCGTGGCCCAGCCCCAGGGGCTCGGACTGGCGGATGTAGATGCAGTTGACGTTCTTCGGGATCACGTTGCGCACCACCTCCAGCAGGGCGTGCTTGCCGGCCTGCTCGAGCTCCGACTCGAGCTCGTAGGCCTTGTCGAAATGGTCCTCGATGGCGCGCTTGTTGCGGCCCGTGATAAAGATCAGCTCGGTCACGCCGGCCGCCACCGCCTCCTCGACCGCGTACTGGATCAGCGGCTTGTCGACGATGGGCAGCATTTCCTTCGGCTGCGCCTTGGTGGCCGGCAGGAAGCGGCTGCCCAGGCCCGCCACGGGAAACACGGCTTTGCGAATCAGGTTCATACCTTGGCTTTCATTTGTTCAGCTGGGCCAGCAAATCCAGCAGGCCCGCTTCGTCCAGGATCGTGACGCCCAGTTCCTCGGCCTTGGCGAGCTTGCTGCCCGCCTCCGCCCCGGCCACCACGTAGGAGGTTTTCTTCGACACCGAACCCGAGACCTTGCCGCCGGCCGCCTCGATCAGCGCGCCGGCCGCGTCGCGGCTCATGGTCGGCAAGGTGCCGGTCAGCACGAAGGTCTTGCCGGTGAGCGGACCCGCCGTTTCCTGTGCCGCTTCGGGCAGCTGGGCCAGCAGCTCCTGGCGCAACGCCGAGAGCGCCGCCAGCATGGCGCGGTTGTCCGCGACCGCCATCCATTCCTCGAGCGCGGCGGACACCGTGGCCGGCAGCCCGAACACGCCGAACACCTTCAGGTGCGCCAGCGATTCCAGGGTCTGCCCTTCCTGCACCAGCTGGCGGGCGCGCGGCTCGGTCAGCTTGGGAATCCCGAGGGCGGCCAGCAGATTGACCTCGTCGAGCTTCTCGCGCAGCTGGGCCTTGGGCGGATGTTCGCCTTGCGGCGCCACCCCGGCCGCCAGCAAGGCGTCGATGGCTTTCTGGTTCTTTTCCTCGGCGAAGAATTCGGCGATGGCCTCGGCCACGGTGCCGCCGATGTCGGGCAGCACGCGCAGCAGCGCGGCCGGCGCGCGCCGGACCAGCTCGAAGCGGCCCAGCCAGTCGGCCAGGGTCTTGGCGGTCGACTCGCCCACGTGGCGGATGCCCAGGGCGAACAGCAGGCGCTCCAGCGGCGGCTGCTTGCTGGCCTTGATCGCGTCCAGCAGGTTGTCGGCCCACTTGGTAGCGACCTTGCCGTTCTTCACCGTCTCGGGCGTCGTGCCATCGCGTTCGTCGGCCAAACGCTTCATTTTCAGCAGGTCATCCAGCGTGAGCTTGTACAGGTCGGCCACGCCGTGGATCAGGCCGCACTCGACCAGGCTGTCGATGTAGCGGTCGCCCAGGCCTTCGATGTCCATCATGCGGCGCCCGGCGAAGTGGCGGATCGCTTCCTTGCGCTGGGCGGCGCAGGTCAGGCCGCCCGTGCAGCGGGCCACGGCCTCGCCCTCTTCGCGCACCACGTGCGAGCCGCATACCGGGCAGGTTTTCGGCAACTCGTACACCGGCGCCAATGGCTGCGGGCGGCGCTCCAGCACCACCGACAACACCTCGGGAATCACGTCGCCGGCGCGCCGCACCACGACCGTGTCGCCGATGCGCACGTCCTTGCGTCGCACCTCGTCCTCGTTGTGCAGCGTGGCGTTGGTGACGGTCACGCCGCCCACCGAGACCGGGGTCAGGCGCGCCACCGGGGTGATGGCGCCGGTGCGGCCCACCTGCACGTCGATGGCCTGCACCGTGGTCAGGGCTTCCTCGGCGGGGAATTTATGGGCCAGGGCGAAGCGCGGGGCGCGCGAGACGAAGCCCAGCGCGGCCTGGTCGGCCACGCGGTCGACCTTGTAGACCACGCCGTCGATCTCGTAGGGCAGTTCCTTGCGCTTGGCGCCGATCGCGCGGTAGTAGTCCAGCAGGCCCTGGCAACCGCGCACCACGGCGCGTTCCTTCGAGACCGGCAGGCCGAGGCGGTCGAACCAGTCCAGCACCGCCGAATGGGATTCCGGCAGCGCCGCGCCGTCGAGCAGGCCGATGCCGTAGGCGAAGAAGCGCAGCTTGCGCTGGGCCGTGATGCGGGCGTCGAGCTGGCGCAGGCTGCCCGCCGCCGCGTTGCGCGGGTTGGCGAACTCCTTCTGGCCGGCGTCGCGCTGGCGCTGGTTAAGGCGTTCGAAGTCGCCCTTGAACATCAATACCTCGCCGCGCACCTCCAGCACCGCCGGGATGTCGGCGCCGCGCAGGCGCAGCGGGATGACCTTGATGGTGCGGATGTTAGCGGTGACATCCTCGCCCGTGTAGCCGTCGCCGCGAGTGGCGGCCTGGACGAACAGGCCGTTCTCGTAGCGCAGGCTGATGGCCAGGCCGTCGAATTTCAGCTCCGCCGCATAATCCACCTGGTGGGTGTCGAGGCCGTCGCGCACGCGGCGGTCGAAGTTGTCGACGTCCTCGTCGGAGAAGCCGTTGTTCAGCGACAGCATCGGCAGCGCGTGCGTCACCTGCTTGAACTCGGGGATGGGCGCCGCGCCCACGCGGAAGGTGGGCGAGTCGTTGGTCACCGCTTCCGGATGGGCGGCTTCCAGTCCCTGCAGCTCGACGAACATGCGGTCGTACTCGGCGTCCGGAATGGTCGGCGCGTCGAGCACGTGGTAGTTGTAGATGTGGCGGTTGAGCTCCTCGACCAGCCACGCCATGCGCGCAATCGGATCCTGGTGGGCCGTCACGATCGGCCCTCAGCTGAACAGGCGCAGCGCGCGGGTCGAGCCGGCCGGGATGTCCGAAGCTTCCATCTCTTCGTAGAACTCGGCGACCTGGCTCTTGATCTCGGCCAGGGCTTCGTCCATCAAGGGCTGGTCGCCGTCGTCGACGATGGTCGCGTCCAGGCGCGCCGTCAGCGCCTTGGCGCAGTCGATCATGGCGCCGAAGCCGTCGCGCGCCGGCGGCACGCAGGGCACGTCGAGCAGCAGGGTCAGGCGCGAGGTGCTGTCGGCGCCCAGGGTCACGTTGGTCGAGAGCGTGAACAGCACGGCGCCCGCGCCGCCCGCTTCCCGGTCGGGCATGGCGAAGCGGCCGTCGGGGCGCACGTCGAAGCCCTGGTTTTCCAGCGCGCCGATCAGGGTCGAGATCGCCCAGGGAGCGCCGTTGGCGGCCAGGTTCACGCCCAGCTGGGCGTCGTGGCCGGCCACGAAACGGTGCAGGGTGCGTGCTTCGCTCATCACCTCGATCATGTCCGGCACTTCCGGCGTGGCGCCGATCTCGTCGGCCACCGCGTGGAGGCGGGTGACCAGTTCGGAATACTCGATCTCGTTCAGTGCGGTGGTGCGGGTGGCCATCTGCACGCCGGCCTGCAGCTTGGTGTAGACGCCGCCGTGCACGATCGGCTCCCAGTCGCCGCTGACGGCGTAGCCGATGTAGTGGATCGGCTTGTTGCCCACGCGGCGCAGCTTGTGCAGCGAAGGCAGGATCTTGTCGCCGCGCACCGGCACTTCGAGCGACAGCGGGATCAGGCAGTCGATCAGCGGATCGACCAGGCATTCGGCCAGTTCGGCCGGCGGCATGTCGGGCTTGGCGCCGGGCAGCGCATCGGCGAGGCCGACGGTGGAGGCGGAGGTGGAGACGGAACCCGAGGCCGCGGGAGCGGCGCGCGGCGCGGGAGCCGGCACGGTGGGCTCGAGCGGGGCACCGGCGTCCGGCGACAGCGGGGTCAGGGGGGCCAGCGGCGGCTCCGCCGACAGGTCGAGCACCGGTTCCTGGCGCTCGGCGCCCTCGCCCGCGGCGTTCGGCTCGGCGCCGCTGCGCATCAGGACGTCGTCATGGTCCGAGGCAAAGGCGCGCTCGACGCTCTTCCTGGCCTTGTACTCCTGCCATTTGTTGTAGGTGATGACGCCGACGACGAACACGCCGCCGGCCGCGATCAGGCTCATTTGGAAATCAGTCATGCTGCGTATGCCTCAGTAGCGAATGCTGCGAATTCATTCAATAAGATGTCCTGCGTCATGCGGGACATGCCATCATACCAACTCCCCGTGCCCCGCGCCATGGCGCGGGCTCAGGCGGCCTGCTCTTCGGCAAGCCAGCGCGCCAGTTCGTCCATCGCCACCGGCTTCACGAAATAGGCGTCGATGCCGGCCGCCGCGCTCGACAGGCGGTCGAACGGCTGGCCGTAGCCGGTCATGGCCGCCAGCCGGATGCCCTCCAGCCCCGGCAGGCGGCGCAGCCGGCGCGCCAGTTCGTTGCCGTCCATGTCCGGCAGGCCGATGTCGAGGAAGCAGACCTGGGGATCGAAGGCGCGCGCCTTGTCCAGCGCCGCTTCGGCGCGGTAGGCGATCGCCACCTCGTGCCCGACCGCGCGCAGGAACATGGCCGCCAGTTCGGCCGAGTCGGCGTTGTCGTCCACCACCATCACGCGCAGGGAAGCGCCGGCCGGGACGGCTTGCGCGTCCGGCACTGCCGCGTCTTTCACCGCGGGCGGCCGATGCAGCGGCAAGCGGACCACGACCTCGCTGCCCTTCCCTTCGCCCTCGCTGCGGGCGGCGACCCCGCCGCCGTGCAGCTGCACCAGGCTGCGCACCAGCGCCAGGCCGATGCCGAGGCCGCCCTGGGAGCGGTCGGGCGTGCGCTTGCCCTGGCGGAACAGCTCGAAGGCGCTGGCCACCAGTTCGGGCGACATGCCGATGCCGTTGTCGCGCACCGCGATCTCGGCGAAACCGCCCTCGATGCGCATGGCCAGTTCGATGCGTCCGCCGGCCGGCGTGTACTTGGCGGCATTGGACAGCAGGTTCGACAGCACCTGCACCAGGCGCTTGCGGTCGCCGTGCACCATCGCATAGCCTGCCGCGTCGGCGATCGCCAGCAGGTGCGAGCGCGCCTCGACCAGCGGACGCGCCTGCTCGGCCGCCTCGTCCACCAGCAGGCGCAGGGCGATGTCCTCGCGGTCCAGCGTGATCATGCCGCGCGTGACGCGCGACACGTCCAGCAGGTCGTCGATCAGGCCGGTCATGTGGGCGGTCTGGCGCCCGATCACGCGGCCGATGTGTTCGATGCGCGCGGGGTCGCCCTTGGCCAGCGGCAGCAGCGAAGCCGCGGTGCGCACCGGCGCCAGCGGGTTGCGCAGCTCGTGGCCCAGCATGGCGAGGAATTCGTCCTTGCGCTGGTCGGCCTCGCGCAGCGCTTCCTGGGTCAGCTTCTGCTCATGGATGTCGGTGCAGGTGCCCATCCAGCGCCGGATCGCGCCGTCCTCGCCGCGCACCGGCAGCGCGCGTCCCAGCACCCAGCGCCATGCGCCGCTGTAGTGGCGCAGGCGGTACTCGACCTCGTAGGGCTCGCCGGTGGCGAGCGAATGGCGCCACTTGTCCCTGGCCAGGCCCTGGTCCTCGGGGTGGAACATGCCGTTCCACTTCTCGCCGTCGGTCTCGCCGGGCGTCACGCCCGTGAAGGCATACCACTGGTCGTTGTAGTAGTCGTGGAAGCCGTCCGGCAGGGTCGACCACACCATCTGCGGCATGGCGTTGGTGATCGCCTTGAACTTGGCTTCGATGTCGGCGAAGGCGCGCTCGGCATGGCGCATGGCCGAGATGTCGAGCACGAAGGCCACGCCGCGGCTGCGGTCGTCCTCGTCGGCGGCCGCCCCCACGAACACCGGCACGCGCGAGCCGTCGCGGTGGTAGAACTCCTTTTCGAAGGGCGCCACCGCGCCGCTCGCGCGCAGCTGGACCAGCGAGGCTTCGTCGGCGCCCACCCATTCGTCGGGCGTGAGCGCGCGCCAGGACAGGCCGCGCGTTACGTCGGCGCGCTCCAGTCCCAGCATCGCCAGGAAGGCCTGGTTGCAGTCGCTGACGGCGCCGTCATGGCGGTAGCGGACCACGCCGACCAGGCTCGATTCGACCAGGCGCTCGAGCGTGTCGCGCTGCACCGGCTGGCCGACGCAGAGCACGCCGGCGATGGCGCCGTCCGCCTCCCTGACAGGCGACAGCTGCAGGCGCAGGCACCCGCCGCCGGGCAGGTCCACGGTATCCGCGCCATGCGCCGCCCGGCCTTCCATGACCGCGGCCACCAGCGCGTCCAGGCGGCCGGCGGCGTCCTCCCGCAGGCTGGCCAGCGGCGCGCGCAGGGCGGCGTTCGGCGCGATGGCCACGCCGGCGCGCGCGGCCACGCCCATCGGCACAGGCGAATCCTGGGCCAGCTGGTGGACGGCCCGGAGGGCTTCGGAATGGGGAAAGACAGCGGTCATCGCGGCGCGTGGTGTGGGGTCCATGGCTGAGCAGCCGCGGCGAGTGTAGCACAGCGCAACAATGACCCGAACACGGCAGGACCGCGCCTGCCGGCCATGTTCAAGCGGCCGCCAGGTCGGCCGCCGACTCCATGTCCACCGCGACGATGCGCGATACGCCCTGCTCCTGCATGGTCACGCCGATCAGCTGGCTGGCCATCTCCATCGCGATCTTGTTGTGCGAGATGAACAGGAACTGGGTGTGCTCGGACATGCGCTTGACCATGCGGCAGAAGCGCTCGGTGTTGGCGTCGTCGAGCGGCGCATCGACCTCGTCCAGCAGGCAGAATGGCGCCGGATTCAGGCGGAACATCGAGAACACCAGCGCGGTCGCGGTCAGGGCCTTCTCGCCGCCGGACAGCAGGTGGATGGTGGCGTTCTTCTTGCCCGGCGGCTGGGCCATCACCTGCACGCCGGCGTCGAGGATCTCGTCGCCCGTCATGACCAGCCTCGCGTTGCCGCCGCCGAACAGGATCGGGAACAGTTCCGAGAAGTGGCCGTTGACGCGATCGAAAGTGTCCTGCAGCAGCTCGCGCGTCTCGCGGTCGATGCGGTGGATCGCGTCTTCCAGGGTGGCGATGGCTTCCTGCAGGTCGGCGTTCTGCGAATCGAGGAAACGCTTGCGCTCGGTGGCCGTGGCCAGTTCCTCGACCGCGGCCAGGTTGACCGCGCCGAGCGAGGCGATCGCGTTCGTCAGGCGCGTGACCTCGCCCTGCAGCCAGGACGGCTTGACGTCGGGGTCGAGCTTCTCCGCCAGCGCCGCCACGGCGGCTTCGTCGGCGCCGGTGGCGGCCAGGGCCTCGGCGTACTGCTCCTGGTTCAGGCGCGCGGCCTGTTCCTTGAGCTGCATTTCGGTGATGCGGTCGCGCTGCGGCTGCAGGCTGCGCTCGGCCTGCATGCGGCTTTCCTCGGCGTGGCGCAGCTGCTGGGTGATCTGGTCGAGTTCATGGCGCGCGTCGGCCAGGGCGCGCTCCTGGGCGCTGCGGCGGTCCAGCAGTTCCTGCAGGCCCTCGTGGGCGGTGCCGGCTTCCAGCGCTTCGAGCTCCAGCCTGCCCTGGGCCAGGCTGGCGGCCACCTGCCCGGCCTGGGTGGCGGCGGTGGCGATGTTGCGGCGCAGTTCCTCGATGCGGGCGCGCTGCGAGCGTTCGGCGAACTGGGCTTCCTGGGCGCTGCGTTCCAGCTCGCGCAGTTTCTCGCGCGCCTGGGTAAGCATCTGTTCCCTCTCGAGGAAGGCGGTCTGGCCATCCTCGTGGGCGCCCTGCAGCTCGGCCAGTTCCATGTCGAGCTGCTCGAATTCCTGCTCGGCTTCCGCAGCGGCCTGGCGCTGCTCGGCTTCCTGGGCGGCGATCTCGGAGAGGTCGGCCGCGATCTGGCCGCTGCGCTGGTTGAAGCGGGCTTCGATCTCGCTCTGCTTGAGCACCTCGATCTGCAGCGCGTGGACTTCGCGCGTCAGGCTGCCGACGCGCTGGCGCGCATCCTGCAGGCGGCGCGACAAATCGGCGACGGCGGCGTCGGCGCGGACGGCGCGGGCGCGCGCCTCGTCGGCCAGCAGGGCCTGGGCGCGCAGTTGCTTAGCCGTGTTGTCGATCTCGTGCTGGCGCGCCAGCATGCCGTCCTGTTCGGCGTCCGGCGCGTGAAAGCGTACCGCGGACTGGGTCACGATGTGGCCCTGGCGGGTGACGAAGCTGCCGCCCTGCGGCAGGCGGCCGCGCTCGGCGAAGGCGTCGGCCGTGTGCTCGGCCACGAAGACGTGGTGCAGCCAGTCGTTCAGGACCCCGCGCACGCCGGGGTCGTTCAGGCGCAGCAGGCTGGCCAGGGGTTTCAGCCCAGGGACGTCGGCGGCGGGCGCCCCCGGTTGCGGCGCATACAGCGCCAGGCGCGCCGGCGGCGCATCGCCGAAGAAGGCCTTGGCCCAGTCGATGTTCGACATCTCCAGCGCGTTCGAGCGTTCGCGCAGCACCGCTTCGAGAGCGGCCTCCCAGCCCTCTTCGATGTCGAGTTTCTGCCACAGGCGCGGCAGCCTGGACAGCTCGTGCTTTTCCAGCCAGGGCTGGACCTTGCCCTGGGTTTGCACCCGGTCCTGCATCTGGCGCAGGGCTTGCAGGCGCGCTTCCAGCTGGGCGCTGGCGGCGCTTTCGCCCTGGACCTGCGCGTGGGCGTCCTTGCGCTCCTGCTCGACCGCGTCCTGGCGCGCCGTGGCGTCGTCCAGCAGCATGGTCTGCTCTTCCAGCGCCAGCTGCTTTTCCTCGAGCTGCATGCGCAGG
This sequence comes from Massilia sp. ST3, assembly GCF_018119405.1. Taxonomy (GTDB): domain Bacteria; phylum Pseudomonadota; class Gammaproteobacteria; order Burkholderiales; family Burkholderiaceae_D; genus Telluria. The sequence continues at coordinate 83,449 of NZ_JAGPWC010000009.1, forward strand.
TTGTCGAGGGTGGCGCTGTCCGGCAGGTTCAGGCCACTGCGCTCCTGCTGCAGGCGCTCGCGCCGCGCCGCCAGGTTAGTCAGGATGCCGGCGGCGTTGCGCTGGTGGGCCGAGGACAGTTCGATGCGCTGCTGCACCTGCATGATGCGGGCCCGCGATTCGGTCGATTTTTCCTGGGCCGCGCGCCAGGCGCTTTCGAGCTCCGGCAGGCGCTCGTTATGGACCTCGACCGCGATCTGGGCGCCTTCCGCACGCGCGGCCAGCTCCTCCAGGTTCATCTCGGCTTCCTCGAGCTGCTCGCGGGTTTCCTGTTCCTGGGCCAGCCACTGGTCGCGCTGGGCCGCCAGGGTGCCGAGCTGGTTCTGCAGGCGGGTGCGCGACTCGACCACGAACTTGATCTGGGCTTCCAGGCTGCCGATCTCGGAATTGGTCTGGTACAGCGCGCCCTGGGCCTGGTGCAGGCGGTCGCCGGTGGCGAAGTGGGACTGGCGCATGTGTTCCAGGTCCAGCTCCACGCTGCGCAGCTTGGCCGTCTGTTCCTCCAGGCCGGTCTGGGCTTCTTCCATCTCCTTGAAGAAGCGCACCTGTTCCGCCTTGGCCTCGTTCTTGCGCAGCAGCCAGAGCAGCTTCTGCTTTTCCTCCTGGTCGGCCTGCAGCTGGTGGAAGCGGTTGGCCACCGCGGCCTGGGCCTCGAGCTTGTCCAGGTTGGCGTTCAGCTCGCGCAGGATGTCTTCCACGCGCAGCAGGTTCTCGCGCGTGTCGGACAGGCGGTTCTCGGTCTCGCGGCGGCGTTCCTTGTACTTGGAGACGCCGGCGGCTTCCTCGAGGAAGACACGCAGCTCTTCCGGGCGCGACTCGATGATGCGGGCGATCATGCCCTGGCCGATGATGGCGTAGGCGCGCGGGCCGAGGCCGGTGCCGAGGAAGATGTCCTGGATGTCGCGCCGGCGTACCGGCTGGCTGTTGATGTAATAGGTGGAGGTGCCGTCGCGCGTGAGGGTGCGCTTGACGGCGATCTCGGCGTACTGGCCCCACTGCCCGGCCGCCTTGCCGGCGCTGTTGTCGAACACCAGTTCGACCGAGGCGCGCCCGGCCGGCTTGCGGTGGGTCGAGCCGTTGAAGATCACGTCCTGCATCGACTCGCCGCGCAGCTCGGAAGCCTTGGATTCGCCCAGCACCCAGCGCACCGCGTCGATGATGTTGGACTTGCCGCAGCCGTTCGGGCCGACCACGCCGACGAGCTGTCCCGGTACCTGGAAATTGGTGGGATCGACGAAAGACTTGAATCCCGACAATTTAATGGAGGAGAGGCGCACGTTCCTTCGGCAGTGTAGCTAGCGATAAAACCGCATCATATCACCGCTTGCTTGCTGCATGAGCAAGAATCGTTGACCGGGAAACACGTAGGGTGGACGGGTTCCTCGTCCACGCGGTGATAGTTAGTCCTTCCGTTCTCGCGCACGTGCCGGGAGACGTGGTTTGAACGCGTCGGCGGCGGAGCCGCCGACCCTACGCCGCGGCTGACGTGGCGTCGTTGACCGCCACCGCTTCGCTCAGCACCCTGCCGACCACGCCTTCCGGCGCGAGCACCTTGATGCTGCCGCTGCGGAAAGCTTCCGCCAGGCGCTCGGCGGGCAGCGAGAAGGCTTCCTGGCGCCCCGCGCCCGAGAAGATGAACAGGCTGCGCAGCGGGCTGACCCAGGCCAGCTTGACCTTGCGCACCGCGCCGCCGCCCGAGAACTCGAGGCGCATGCCGCGCTCCAGCGCCGCCAGCGCCGCCGTGGCCGGGTCGGCGTCCTCGGCCTCCAGGCCGGCGGCTTCGGCCTGTTCCTGGGCGATGCGGCGCAGCGCGTCCCGCTGGGCGGCTTCGACGGCCAGTTCCAGCTGGCGCTCGGGCGAGACTTCGATCGGGGCGCGGACGATAGCGGCGTGGTATTCGGCCAGCTCGGCGAAGAACTGCAGGCGCTCGGCATCCTGCCAGCGCACCGCGTCCAGCCACTTGTTGAGCGTGGTGAGCAGCCCGGGCAGCGACTTGATCAGGGCCTTGCGCTGCTCCTGGGTGGCCTTGGGCTTGACGCTCCAGACCAGGTCGTCCATCGCGCGGGTGGCGTTGTCCACCGCGCCCGGCTTGCTGTCCTCGATGCTGTAGGCAAAGGTCAGCACCGGGGTCCAGCGCTGCTCCAGGAAGCCGGACACGAAGGCGGCCACCTCTTCGCCCGCGAGGCGCACCGCGATGGCGCGCTGGGCGCTGCGCCGGGCCGCGGCCTGCTTCTCGATCCGGGTGGCCTGGGCGATGGGACCGGCGATCGCGGCCTGCTCCGCCTGTTCGCGCGCCGCCAGCCCTGCTTCCAGCTCGGCCACGGCGGCCGCGAATTCGGGCTGGTCCTGGGTGGCGATGCGGCCGACGCTGCTGCGCATGGCGTGCAGCAGCGGGTCGTCGGCGCCCTGCGGCTGTTCCCAGCCGGCTTTCGACAGCAGGTCCAGCATGCGCCGCGCCGGGTGGGCTTCCTCGAAGAAGAAGCTGCGGTCACGCAGGGCCGCCTTGAGCACCGGCACCTGCAGGAATTCGATCAGGCCGCGCGTCTCGGGCGGAATGCTCTCGTCCAGCAGGACGGTCTCGAAGATGCGCGACAGCAGGTCGAGCGTGGTTTCGTCGCCGCGCGACAGGCTGCCCCTGGGCAGGTCGGCGCGCAGGCGCGGCAAATAGAAGACCTTGTGCGCGCCGCCGGCGGCCGCCGCGGACGCGGCCGAGGCGGGAACCATGGCGCCTGCGGGAAGCATGCGCGCCAGGACGTCGAGCAGCGGCGCCGGCGCTCCGGCCGCCGCTACCCCGGCCACGGCGTGCGCGTCCGCGGCATGGCCGGATGGGGGCGCCGCTCCGGACGCCTGCCCTGCCGGCGCGAAGCCGGCCGCGCTCGGGCGCCAGCCGCCCGCGCCCGGCGGCAAGTCGGGAATCAGGGGAATCTCGAGGTCGCCCGGCTCCGGCGCCGCGGCCTCGGCGCCGAACAGGCGGCGCAGCTGCTGCGACATCGACGCCTCGCGCCGCGCGCGCTCGGCCTTGCGGGCGGCGCTGTCGTCGGTCTTGGCGAAGCGGTCGGCGCCGCGGGCACGGGCCGGCTTGAGCTGCTCGTTGAGGGCCTCGTACATCGGGCCCAGGTCGAACACCAGGCCGGGGCGCAGCAGCGGCGCCACCAGGCCATGGGCCTCGGGCTCGGGCTCGAATTCGCGCCAGGCTTCCTCCAGCGCCACCAGAAACACCTCCGGACGGAAGGGATTGCCGGCGGCGCGCACCAGGTCGCGCCCGAGCAGCACGCCAAGGCGCACGCCCAGGCAGGCAAGCTGCTCGGAATACTGGATGTCGAAGGGGCGGCTGACGGCGCCGAAGGCCAGCTTCTGGTCGATCTCTTCCAGGGGCACCAGGCTCAGCGCGACCGGCGCGCCTGCCCCCGGCTGCGGGTTCAGCGCCGCGAGTTCCTTGCTCAGGGCCAGTTCGATCCCGCTGCAGGCCAGGTGGAAGTAGGCGTAGGCGTTTTCCCTGAGCAGGTTGCCGGACTTGACGCGGCGCGCGGCCAGCCTGGGATCGGGGCCGGCGCTCGTCATGTCGAGCATGGCCGCCACCATGCGGTGAACCATCTCCATCACCTGGCCGTTGACGTGGCGGCAGGCGATACCGGCGAGCGCATCCAGGGTCGCCTGCCGGTCGGCGGCGGCCTTGCGGGCGGCGGGCGTCTGTGCGGATGGAATGGCCATGGCGTCGAGCAGGGGAGATTCCGCCATTCTGCCACATTATTTCCACAAAGCAATGGGTGCGCTTCAGATTGCTGCAAAGCGGTTGCGAGCCGTCCGCAAGGATGGGCCGCCCGACCCGCCGGTTATTGCATTGAGATTGTAGGAGCTCGTCCTACACCGCATCAGGCGGTGTTCCGATAGCGATTCATCAATACGATAAGCATGATGAATTTACCGGACGTGCCACGAATCATTCGGACATCGCCGAGTAGGACATCTTCCCCACTTTGAAAGGAAACACATCATGGCCTCGAAGCAAGGTAGCAAGAGCCAGGGCGGCTCGTCGAAGCAGCAAGCCGAAGCCGGCCGCCAGGGCGGCAAGAGCTCGGGCAGCAAGCAGTCAGGCTCCTCGGGATCGGGTTCGGGCTCGAGCGGCGGCACCCGCGGCGGCACCCCGGAACAGCATGCCGAAGCCGGCCGTCAAAGCCACAAGAACGACAAGCGCTGAGCGCCTCGCTCCGGCCGGTCCGGAGCCGCCAGCCCGCCGTGCAGCTTGCCGGCGGGCTTTTTGTGTATCAATGTATCAGTGTATGTCGGACAAAGCGCCATGGAGACGGCGCAACATTGAGAGGCGATGCAAATAAGCGGCCTCCGCGCATCGGATAATCCGATGCGCGTGCAGCGCGCCGCTGCTCAGATATTGCGCAGGATGGCGCCCTTGGGCGGCGCGAAATCGCGGATGTCGTTGACCAGCCCGGCGGTCTTGGCGTCGCGCGCATTCAGGTGCAGGTCCGAATACTGGTGGATGCTCCACTGCTCCGGGGTCAGCTCGACCGTCTTGCGCAGGATCGACTCGGTGCGCGCGTCGTCGGCGCGCAAGCCCTCGACGATGATGTTGAGCGCATCCGGACGCGAGCCCGGCGAGGCGGTCGCATGCGACTTGTGGACCATGAAGCGCGCCGTGTCGCTGCAATAGCGCTCGCTGCCGCACAGGTAGAGGATGACCGCGATCGAGGCCACCGCGCCGCCGTTGTACATCACAAACTTGATCGGCGAGCTGGCCATGAAGTTGTACAGGCACAGGCCGTCGCTCACGTAGCCGCCATTGGACTGCACCAGGACGTGGGCCGTCTCGATGCCGTCCTCGGTCATGGCGGCGACCGCGTCGAATACCCGGTGGACCATGTCACTATTGACGTCGCCGGACAGCGTGAACCAGCCTGTTTTTTCCTGTTGTGCTTTGTCTTCGCTCATGTTTTTATCCGCCTGCAAAGTGTGTGGGATAAGTGTAGCAAAACCGCCGCAGGACGCCTGCCACGGTGCTTCTATAGTGCGCGGCAATGCTTTCAGGAATCGAACCGGAGTCGCACGGTGAACACAGCCCTACCGCTTACCAACGTCATCCCCGCGCAGGCGGGGACCCAAGTTCGTCGCATCGCCAGTGCAATCAATCGCAGGCGATCCGCATGCAGACTTGGGTCCCCGCCTGCGCGGGGATGACGTTCATAGGGTGCAGGCCGCCGCTTCCGCCTCCTCTTCTCCCCTCTTGGCTGGTTGACACCAAGCCCCTCCTGACATATCCTCCACAGTCTTGACCGGGAGAGCGCAGCACGCTGCCGCCGAAGGGGCACTACCCACAAACTCTCAGGCAAAAGGACCGGTCAAGGAGCGGCGGCGCATGGCGCAGCCGGCTCAACTCTGGAGAGCGGCCGCGGCTCGGCATGAGCGAGCGGCCCACCGAAGGGGCAGGCGGCTTCGCCGCTATCTCTCAGGTACCAAGGACAGAGGGGATTGAAGCGCACGGCGACGTGCCCGCCCCCCTATTCACCTGCCCTGAGGATTCCATGACGCTCAAAGCGACTCCGCTCAACTCCGCTCACCGTGCCGCTGGCGCCAAGATGGTCGACTTCGGCGGCTGGGACATGCCGGTCAACTACGGTTCCCAGATCGAGGAGCACAACGCGGTGCGCACCGACGCAGGCATGTTCGACGTGTCCCACATGTGCGTGGTCGACCTCAAGGGCGCCAACGTGCGCGCTTTCCTGCGCGGCCTGCTGGCCAACAACGTCGACAAGCTGCAGGTCCCGGGCAAGGCCCTCTACTCCTGCATGCTCAATCCCGAAGGCGGCGTGATCGACGACCTGATCGTCTACTTCTTCAGCGAAGACTGGTTCCGCATCGTGGTCAACGCCGGCACCGCCGACAAGGACGTGGCCTGGATGAACCAGCAGAACGCCGCCACCAGCAGCGGCCTGACGATCACCCAGCGCCGCGACCGCAGCGCCGACAACCTCGATCCGATCGCCCTGATCGCCGTCCAGGGCCCGAACGCCCGCGCCAAGGCCTGGGACGTGCTGCCCGAAACCAGGGCCGCTTCCGAGCCCCTGAAACCTTTCAATGTCGTGATCGTCCCCGACACCGCCTTCGGCGAAGTCATGGTCGCACGCACCGGCTATACCGGCGAAGACGGCTTCGAGATCGGCGTCGCCGCCGACAAGGCCGAAGCCCTGTGGAACGCCTTCGCGGCGGCCGGCATCAAGCCGGCCGGCCTGGGCGCGCGCGACACCCTGCGCCTGGAAGCCGGCATGAACCTCTACGGCCAGGACATGGACGAGACCGTGAACCCGCTCGACGCCGGCCTGGGCTGGACCATCGACCTGGTCTCCGAGCGCGACTTCATCGGCAAGGCCGCCCTGCAGGCCAAGGGCCAGCAGGCCAGCTTCGTCGGCCTGATCCTTCGCGAAAAAGGCGGCATCCTGCGCGCCCACCAGAAAGTGATCAGCGCTGCCGGCAACGAAGGCGAGATCACCAGCGGCACCTTCAGCCCGAGCATGCAGCAGGCGATCGCCCTGGCGCGCGTGCCGCTGGACGTGGCGATCGGCGACACCGTGCAGGTCGTGATCCGCGACAAGCGGTTGGCCGCCTCCGTCGTCAAGCTGCCGTTCGTGCGTAACGGCAAGGTTCTCGCCGCCTGATACAACAAACCATATAATCACCGCGTCACCACACCAGGAGCAACAATATGAACATCCCTACCGACCTGAAATACACCGAGTCCCACGAGTGGGTCCGCCGCGAGGCTGACGGCACCCTGACCGTCGGCATCACCGAATACGCGCAGGACGCACTGGGCGACATCGTGTTCGTCGAACTGCCGCAGGTCGGCAAGGCATTCACCGCCGGCGACGACGCCGCCGTGGTGGAATCGGTCAAGGCGGCGAGCGACATCTATGCTCCGGTGTCGGGCACCGTCACCGCCGTGAACCAGCCGGTCGCCGACGCGCCGGACTCGATCAACCAGGACGCCTACGGCGCCTGGCTGTTCAAGCTGCAGCCGGCCGACGCGGCAAGCTTCGACGCGCTGATGGACGCCGACGCCTACGGCAAGACCACCGACAACTGATCGCCCCCGAAGGCGCGCCCTCCAGCACGGCGCGCCTTTTTGTATTCCAGAACTCCCGAATTTCTCCATCTCCGCCCGCCCACAAGGCGCCGGCAATTCATCTGGCCACCATCATGACCCGCTCCAGCCTCACCCAACTCGAAGCCCGCGATTCGTTCATCCCGCGCCATATCGGCCCATCCGAATCCGAACAGGCAGCCATGCTGTCGACTCTCGGCTACGCCTCGCGCGCCGCCCTGATCGACGCCGTGGTCCCCGCCAACATCCGCCGCAAGGACACGCTGGACCTGGGCCAGTTCGCCGAGCCGCGCACCGAGGAAGACGCGCTCGCCGTCCTGAAGGCGCTGGCGTCGAAGAACAAGGTCATGAAGTCGATGATCGGCCAGGGCTACTACGGCACCCACACCCCGAAGGTCATCCTGCGCAACATCTTCGAGAACCCGGCCTGGTACACCGCCTACACGCCTTACCAGCCCGAGATCTCGCAGGGCCGCCTGGAAGCGATCCTGAACTTCCAGCAGACCATCACCGACCTGACCGGCATGGGCATCGCCAACTCCTCGATGCTGGACGAAGGCACCGCCGCCGCCGAAGCCATGACCCTGATCCAGCGCGTCGGCAAGTCGGCCTCGAAGGTGTTCTACGTCGCCGACGACGTGCTGCCGCAAACCCTGGAAGTGATCCAGACCCGCGCCCAGCCGATCGGCGTCGAAGTGCGTGTGATCGCGGCAGGCGAGGTCGAAAAGCTGGAAGAGACCTGCTTCGGCGTGCTGCTGCAATACCCGGGCGTGAACGGCGAAGTGCGCGACTACCGCGCCGCCGTGGAGCACCTGCACGCGATGGGCGCCATGGTCGTGGTGGCCGCCGACCTGCTGGCCCTGACCATGCTCACCCCGCCGGGCGAATGGGGCGCCGACGTGGTCGTCGGCAATAGCCAGCGCTTCGGCGTGCCGCTCGGTTTCGGTGGCCCGCACGCCGGCTACCTGGCCACCCGCGATGAATTCAAGCGCAGCATGGCCGGCCGCCTGGTCGGCGTCACCGTCGATGCGCAAGGCAACCAGGCCTACCGCCTGGCGCTGCAGACCCGCGAACAGCACATCCGCCGCGAGAAGGCGACCTCGAACATCTGCACCGCCCAGGTGCTGCTGGCCGTGATGGCCGGCATGTACGCGGTCTACCATGGCCCGCAAGGCCTGAAGCAGATCGCCCAGCGCGTGCACCGCCAGACCGCGATCCTGGCGCGCGGCCTGCAGCAGCTCGGCGCCGAGGTGCTCAACACCACCTACTTCGACACCCTGACCATCAAGGGCGACGCCGGCGCGCTGCACGCCGCCGCCAATGAGGCCGGCATCAACCTGCGCCGCATCGACGACCAGCACGTGGGCGTCTCGCTCGACGAGACCACCACCCGCGAAGACCTGGCCGCGCTGTTCGGCATCTTCGGCAAAGGAAAATCGATCGACATCGACGCGCTGGACGAGGACGTGGCGGACGCCTTCCCGGCCTCGCTCACCCGCGAAAGCGCCTACCTGACCCACCCGACCTTCCACCGCTACCACGCGGAGCACGAGATGCTGCGCTACCTGCGCTCGCTGGCCGACAAGGACCTGGCGCTGGACCGCACCATGATCCCGCTGGGCTCGTGCACCATGAAGCTGAACGCGACCTCGGAAATGATCCCGGTTACGTGGCCCGAGTTCTCGAACATCCACCCGTTCGCGCCGAACGACCAGACCGTGGGCTACCGCGAGATGATCGACCAGCTGGAAGCCATGCTGTGCGCCGCCACCGGCTACGCCGCCATCTCGCTGCAGCCGAACGCCGGCTCCCAGGGCGAGTATGCCGGCCTGCTCGTCATCCAGAAATATCATGAATCGCGCGGCGAGGGCCACCGCAACATCTGCCTGATCCCCTCCTCGGCCCACGGCACCAACCCGGCTTCGGCCAGCATGGTCGGCATGAAGGTGGTCGTCACCGCCTGCGACGAGAACGGCAACGTCGACCTGGAAGACCTCAAGGCCAAGGCCGAGCAGTACAGCAAAGACCTGGCCTGCGTCATGGTCACCTACCCGTCGACCCACGGCGTGTTCGAGGAAGGCATCAAGGAACTGTGCGAGATCGTGCACGCCCACGGCGGCCAGGTCTATGTCGACGGCGCCAACATGAACGCGATGGTCGGCGTGGCCGCCCCTGGCGCCTTCGGCGGCGACGTCAGCCACCTGAACCTGCACAAGACCTTCTGCATCCCGCACGGCGGCGGCGGCCCGGGCGTGGGCCCGATCGGCGTCGGCGCGCACCTGGCCAAGTTCCTGCCGAACCAGCTGTCGACCGGCTACGTCCGCGACGAAGCAGGCATCGGCGCGGTCAGCGCGGCGGCCTACGGCTCGGCCTCGATCCTGCCGATCTCGTGGATGTACATCGCGATGATGGGCGCGGAAGGCCTGACCGCGGCGACCGAGGTGGCGATCCTGAACGCCAACTACATCGCGCGCCGCCTGGCCCCGCACTATCCGGTGCTGTACACCGGCCACGACGGCCTGGTCGCGCACGAGTGCATCATCGACCTGCGCCCGCTGCAGGACAAGACCGGCATCAGCAACGAAGACGTGGCCAAGCGCCTGATGGACTTCGGCTTCCACGCCCCGACCATGAGCTTCCCGGTGCCGGGCACCCTGATGATCGAGCCGACCGAGTCGGAATCGAAGGCGGAGCTGGACCGCTTCATCGAAGCGATGATCACCATCCACGCCGAGATCGTGAAGGTCGAGCGCGGCGAGTACGACAAGATGGACAACCCGCTCAAGGGCGCGCCGCACACCGCGGAGGTGGTCACCGCCGACGACTGGCAGCACGGCTACACCCGTGAAGTGGCGGCCTTCCCGGTCGCATCGCTGCGCAAGAAGAAGTACTGGCCGCCGGTCGGCCGCGCCGACAACGTGTACGGCGACCGCAACCTGTTCTGCGGCTGCGCGCCGATCAGCGACTACGAGTAAGCCCCTGTAGACCGCCTCACTTGCGGCTGGAGGCCAGCCGCAGGTGCGAGGCCGGATAACGGCGGCGTTCCCGCGCGAGTTCGCGTGGAGCGTCGCCGTTTTCCTTTTCCGCCGCCGGTTCCGCAGGCGGCTCCGCGGGCTCTTCGAGCCGGAAGCCGGCCATGGTGCGCGACAGCGCCAGCGCCTGCATCTGCAGGGTGCGCGCGGCCAGCGCCGCTTCTTCCACCAGGGTGGTGTTCTGGCGCGTCACCTGGTCCATGCGCACGATGGCCTGGTTCACGTCCTGCAGGTTCGACTCCTGGCCCATGCTGGCCGAGCCGATGCGGCTGACGATGTCCTCCACCTGGCGCACCGAGCTGGCGATCTGCTGCATGCTGCTGCCGGCCTGCGCCGCCCAGGCGGTGCCGCCGTCGATCTCGTTCATCGACTGCGTGGCCAGCACCCGGATCTCGCCGGCCGACATCGTCACGCGCCGCGCCAGCTGGCGCATCTCCGAGGTCACCGCCGCCATGCCGGCGGCGTCCAGTTCCTTGCGCGCCGCGTCCAGCCCGGCGTTGAGCGCCAGCGTGTTCGCCTGCGCCGCCAGGGCATCCAGCGCGTCCACGATCTCCACCACCCGCAGCGCGCTGCGCTTGCCCGAGGCCAGCGCCGCCACCAGGCGCTCGACCACGCCCCCGCCCTCGTGGGCCGCTTCGCCGACCGAGGCCGCCAGCTGGTTGGCGGCGTGCGCGCCGTCGGCGGCCAGGCTGACGCTGGCCTCCAGTTCCTTCATCGAGCTCGCCGTGTCCAGCATCGAACCGGCCCGGAACACGGCGCGGCTCCCCAGGCTCAGGCTGCCCAGCTTGATGTCGCGCGAGGCGATCCCGATCAGGCGCGCCGATTCCAGGATGCCGCGCAGGGTGCCGTTCAGGTGGCGGATGCTGGCGTCCAGCGCGCGCGAGGTGTCGGCGATCTCGTCGCCGCCGTAGGCCCGCTCGCGCACCGTCAGGTCGCCGCTGGCCAGCCCGCTGGCGGCGGCGCCGATGCCGCGGATCTCGTCCAGCAGCAGGCGCCGCACCGCGAAGGTGATCGCCAGCGAGATCCCGACCGCGAGCGCGATCACGATGGGCATCAGGGTCGACACCAGGCGGAAGTCCGCGCTGGCGCTATCCGATGCCTGGCGCGTGAGTGTTTCCTCGATCAGGCTCAGGTCGGCCAGGCGCTGGGCGACCACGGCGAAGGCGCTTTCCGCCTTGAGCATGGCGTTGGCCGAGATCGACCCGTCCATCGGGGCCAGCTCGATCACGTCGCGCACCGCCGCGGCATAGGCGTGGTGGGCGCCGACGGCCTGCTCCACGTGGCGGCGTTCGGCCGCGTGCGGGCCGGTCATGCGCGCCAGCCGGGCCAGGCCGGCGCCGATCCGCTCATGCTGGATCAGGATGTCGCGCCGCAGCGGCTCGGTGCGGGCGACGGGAAAGCTGCCGCCCACCCAGCTCAGCAGCCGGTAGATGTCCGCATGGGCCTTCTGCGACTGCGCCGCCAGCTCGCCGGCGGCGCGCATGTTGGCGGCGCGCTGGCCGACGATGGATTCGAGCGAGTCGTTCTGGCGCACCATCGCGACATAGGCGGAACAGGACAGCAGTACCAGCAGGAACAGCACCGCGCCGGGTGCCAGCAGCAGCTTGGGACCGATGCGGAGGCGGGCCAGCATGGGTCAGCCCGCGCGCACGAGGCTGGAAGGCGGGGAGAAAGGCGATGGGGTCATGGCGTCCTCCGGTTGAGCGCACAAAGTTTCCCAAGTGCATTCAACGAATTTACCCGAAGGAGGACGGCGGATATTTGTGCAAGCTCAAGCACCCGGCTGCGGCACCTGCGGCCGGGTGAGAGGATGCGGGCGTGGCGCGTCCGGCTAGGCCTTCAGCTGGTCCAGCGTCTTGCCGCCCGCCAGGGCCTCGGCCACCCACGCGGGCCGCCGTCCGCGGCCGGTCCAGGTCTGGGATGCATCGGCCGGATTACGGTATTGCCCCCCCTCTCCCGCGGCCTTGGCCTTGCCCTTGCCGGACTTGCCGGACTTGCCTGCCTTGGCCGATTTGGTCGAGAGCAACTCGTCGACGCTGACACCCAGGTTCTTGGTCAGCGCCAGGATCTGTTCGCGCGCCTTCTTCACCTCGTCCTGCTGGCGCGCCTTGATCTGCTTCTCGACCTCGAATTGGAGGCCCTTCAGTTCGCCCAGGTTATAGCTCGACAGATCGATGTTCGCCATGCTCGTCCTTTGACAATGTGGTGGTGACGCAAGCGTATCATGTTCGTCCCGAACTGGCCGGCAAGCCGAGCACCTGAAACACGCTTATCCGGCATGCGTGTCCCGGGCGGAAAGCCTCAGGCGGACTGGCCTTCGCGCCAGCGCCGTACGTAGCTCTCCGCCAGCTCCGCTTCGCCCTGTTCCCTCAGCCAGGCATAGGCGCGCTCGCAGGCCGCCTCGGTGGCCTCGGGATCGGCCTGCATCGCCCGCTCCAGCAGGGCCAGTCCTTCGCGCTCGCCGCGCTCCAGGCGCGCCACGCCCTCGATGTAGAGGCCGAGCGCATGGCCGGCGTTGCGCGCGTTGAAGGCGGCCAGCGGCGCGCACACGTCGGTGGCGGGCTCGTGGCGCATGGTCAGGCGCAGCATTTCCAGCTGCTGGGCGGGGTCGGGCTGCGCCAGGGCGCGCAGTTCGCGCAGGCGCGTGCGCTCTCCCTGGATCTCGGCATGGCGCAGCGACCACGGCTCGGCCACTTCCCTGGCCCA
>NZ_JAGPWC010000090.1 GCF_018119405.1 Massilia sp. ST3
CCCGTGCCGGCCGGTTCCGCTCCGGTAACGACGCCGTGATCATCGCCGTTCGCGCGTTTTCGCTGTATCCTTCGGAAAATCCGCGCCTTGCGCGGCAGCTCTCACTGAAGGATTAGCGATGCGCCTGCGTCATATCGAAGTTTTCCACGCCATCATGCAGGTCGGCACCATCAGCGGTGCCGCCCAGGTTCTCCACATTTCCCAGCCGGCGGTGACCAAGGTGCTCCAGCACGCCGAACTGCAGCTGGGCATGCCGCTGTTCGAGCGGGTGCGCGGCAAGCTGTATCCGAAGCCGGAAGCGCACCGCCTGTTCGCCGAGACCGAAAAGCTCAACCGCGACCTGCAGGGCATCCGCCGCCTGGCCGCCAGCCTCAAGGGGCGCGCGGTGGAGACCGTGCGCCTGGTGTCGACCCCGACCATCGCCATGAGCGTACTGCCCGGCGCCATGACGCAGTGGCGGCGCGACTTCCCGCAGACCCGCTGCGAATTGGCCACCCACCACACCAGCGAGATCGTCAACGTGCTGCGCCTGGGCGAAGCCGACCTGGCGCTGTCGCTGCAGGATCCGCGCCACCCCGGCATCGTGGCCGAGCCGATCGCGCACGGCGTATTGACGGTGATGGCGCCCGCCGGCACCTGGCCCGAGGAGGAGCGCGGCAAGCCGATCGCGGCCGACGCCCTGAAGGGCGAACTGATCGGCCTGAACGATGGCGATCCGCTGGGCGAACTGATGACCGCCTCATGCGAGGCGGCTGGCGTGCACCCGGTGTTCAATACCGTGGTCCAGACCTACCAGATCGCCCGCTCGCTGGTCGAGGCGGGCGCCGGCTCGGCGGTGCTCGATCCGTTCACCGCCGCCTCGGCCGCGCGCGACAAGGTCATCTCGCGGCCGTGGGAGCCGAGCATCCCGGTCAGCCTCTACCTGCTCACCGCCAGCCATTCCCCGCTCTCGCACGGGGCGCGCGAGCTGGCCAACTGCATCGGCGCGACCGCGCGCGCCTGTCTCGAAAAAGGTTGTACATGAACTTGTCCGTGGCCAGCGAGGACATCGCCGGCAGCCCCGAATTCCGCCACCTGAGCAGCATCGCCGGCATCCAGGTCGACCTGCGCTACGCCACGGACAACAACTTCGTCGGACGCGACCTGTACTCGCCTTTCGACTGCGCCTGGCTGCACGCCGAGGCCGCCGCGGCGCTCGAGAAGGTGGTGGCCTGGCTGCGAGAACGCCGTCCCGACCTGACCCCGCTGGTGCTGGACGCCCTGCGCCCGCAGCGGGTGCAGCAGCAGCTGTGGGACGCGCTCGAGGGCACCGGCCTGCAGATGTACCTGGCCAATCCGGAGCGCGGCTCGATCCACTCTTATGGCATGGCGCTCGACATCACCCTGCTCGATGCGCAGGGGCGCGAGCTGGACATGGGCACCGGCTTCGACGACATGACCAACCTGTCGCACCCGGCGCTGGAAGAAGGCTTCCTGCACGCCGGCCAGCTGACGGAAAGCCAGGTGGCCAACCGCCGCCTGCTGCGCGAAGCCATGCTGCAGGCGGGCTTCCTGGGCATTAACACCGAATGGTGGCATTTCGACTGCGGCGACCGCGAGCTGGTGCGCAGCACTTTCCGGCGCGTGCTCTGACGCCGCAGGACGCCCGGGACATGGCTCGTCCCGGCACGAGCCGTGAGCAATAAGCGCTTATGCTTTGCGAAGCCGCGAGAACGCCAGGCCAGCCATCGCAAGACTGAACAGTGCCATCGAGCCAGGCTCCGGCACTTCGGAGCTGACGGGAGCAGCACGGGTGAACAGCGCAAAATTCAGATAGTCAAATTTTGCAGTGTCCAGCCATTTTGGAAGTGGTTCCAGATCAACAAAGTCGGCTCCCCGACCGGCGGAGAAATTGAAGACATCGATGGACACGAAGTGCGATGCGTCCATGGACCAAATGGCAAAAGGAATGTACGGAATACAAGCGACCTCATGTGTGCAACCCAGGATACTGCTTGTGACACTATCGAACTGTCCAGCCTGCCCATCGATAAATACTTGATCAAGCAATGCCTGCGCCGCTTGCCGTGCAGTGGCTTCTGTACGGAAGGTAAACGCCGAAGGATCGCAATTATTGAACAAGGAATTGCATGAACCTGTTGCAAAATTAACGTCATACAAGCTACCGGCAATCTCAACATTCTTCGCGCCCGTCAAGACACCTTGGTTGTCGAGGAGGAGAACAGGAGCGGCGTTGGCCTGAGCAATGGTGAAAGTGCAGGTCGCGAGGAGTAGACGTAGGAAATGTACGATTTTCATGGATTTATTGGGAAGCGCGGAAAGACTGTATCTGCACGCAAGACTAAAACATGAAAACAAGCAATTTTTATGCCTAAAAAGAAACTATTTTTTAATCAATAGCTTATGCAAAGGTCGTCAATCAAGACCTGGGCAGTGTAAGAAATCCCGACAGTGACAGCGATAGGCAGCGGGATGAGTCCTTGCTCCAGCAGGAACATGGGAAGCTACCGAGACTACTTGAGCTCCATCGACTCGACCCGGTTGCGGCCGTTGCGCTTGGCTTCGTACATCAGCTTGTCGGCCGCCGAGATCAGGTCCGGCAGCGTATAGCGCACCTGCGTATTGGCGAAGTCGAAGCTGGCCACGCCGAAGCTGGCGCTGGTGTGCAGGCCGAAGGGATTATCGCCCAGCAGGGCGCTATCCCCGGCGAAGGCCAGGCGGAGCCGTTCGGCCAGGTGCTCGCCGCCGTCCAGGCTGGTTTCAGGCAGGATCAGGAGGAACTCCTCGCCGCCGTAGCGCACCACCGTATCGACACCCTCGCGGGTCATGCGCACCAGCAGCGCGGCGAACGCGGCGATGACCTCGTCCCCCTTGGTGTGGCCGAAGTTATCGTTGATCAGCTTGAAGTGGTCGATATCGCACAGCACCACCGTCAGCGGACGGCCGAAGCGCCGCGCCCGCGACAGTTCCAGGCCCAGCAAATGGTCGTGCAGGTAGCGCCGGTTGTAGCAGCCGGTCAGATGGTCGCGCTCGGCCGCCGTCTTGAGGTCGGCCTGGAGCCGGAATTCTTCGCGCGACACGTGGTTGTAGCGCCGCGCCGCCAGCGCGCCGAAGGTGTTCACCAGCACCAGCAGCAGGCCCATGGTCAGCAGGTCGGCGAAGGGCATCGGCGCGACACCCTGGACCAGCGCCAGGAACACGCCGGTGGAGCAGGCCGCCAGCACGATCGCGTGCACGAGGCGGTTGGGGATGTAGAGATAGATCACCACCAGCATGATGGCCAGGGACATGGCGTGCCAGTGGAACTCGTGCGGGCGCTGCATGGCGATGTGCATGAAGCTGGCCAGCGCCACGACCTCGGCAAGCGTGGCGGCCAGCCAGGTCGCCCGCACCGAGAGCGGCCGGCGGTAGGCCAGCCAGGCGCAGCTGCCCGCGGTTACCGCTACCAGCAGACGCGCCGGAAAGGTCGCCGCCAATGCCGTCTCCAGGCCGAGCGCTGCCACGTCGGTCACGAAAAAGCACAGGTAGAAAAAGGTGCAGAACAGCAGAGTAAAGCCGAGCAGGGAGCGGGTGCGCGCCAGCTGGTGGTCGAGGAAGGCGGTTTCGGCGGTAGGGCGGACGAATTCACCAGTGAGCGAATGGATGTGCATGGCAGGCAGTGGTGAGGCGACAGGCCGCAGTGGCTATAACGCTATGAAAAATAGAGCGATCTGGACGAGCGAGGAGGCAAGTCCGTCCATTCTGACAGCTTTGCGATTGCCCAAATCTAACCAATGCTAACATTTGTGCAACATCTGCATTCGGCGATTTTACTATCAGGAATCTTTACACCAGTGCCTACTTCACTACCAGGATCACGGCGCTGGAGCAGGCCAATGAGGTGCCGGAGCCGGGGGCGGTCGCGCTGCTGGGACTGGGGCTGGCGGGGCTGGGGATGATGCGTCGCCGCAAGGCTTGAGCGCTTAAACGCAACGCCGGCTGAGCCGGTGTTTTTTATTGTGGTGGCATGCGGGCAAACTTGGATTCCGGCCTGCGCCGGAATGACGTTAAAAGATGTGCGAGCAGGTCTGGATTACAACTTCGGCCACGTCCCTAAGAACGTCGTTCCGGCGCAGGCCGGAACCCAGGTTTCTCAGCACACCACTACCTACGCTCGATCAAGGCGCCGCCTGCACAGCCCCAGCCTGCTGCCCCCCCGACCGCGCCACCCACTCCACCAGTGCGTCCAGCACCGCCCGCCCCTTGCCATTGCCCGCCTGCTCGCTGTTCACCATCGCCACGAACACGCACATCGTCCCGTTCGCATCCGGCACGTAGCCCGCCAGCGCCGTCACGTTGCGCAGGGTGCCGGTCTTGAGGCGCGCACGTCCCGCCGCGGCGCTGCCGTGCAGGCGGCGGCGCATGGTGCCGTCCATGGCGACGATCGGCATGCTGGCCTGGAATTCCGGCGCCCAGGGGCTGCGCAGGCCGGCCAGCAGCAGATAGCCCATCTGCTGGGGGCTGATGCGCTCGATGCGCGACAGGCCGGAGCCGTTTTCGACCACGAAGCCGGTGTCGTCGATGCGCTGGCTGCGCATCCACTCGCGCACGGCGGCGTCGGCGCGGGTGAAAGTCGTTTCGCCGTCGCCAGGTGCGGGCAGCGCCACGCTGCCCTTGGCCGGGTCGGCCTGCAGGCTGCCCATGCTCAGGAACAGGGTGCGCGCCAGCGCGTTGTCCGAAGGCTTGTTGATGTCGCGGACCAGTTCCGGCAGCATGCGCGCGCTGTGTTCGGCCAGCAGGGTCGCGTCAAGCGGCGTGGCGCCCGCCACCGTCTTGCCGTTCATGCGCCCGCCCAGGGTCTTCCAGGTCTGCCGCACCAGGCGACCGACGTAGTCGTCGCGGTCCAGCACGTTGATGCTGGTGGTCTGGTTGCAGTTCTTCGGGAAGGTTCCGTGCAGGACGATGCGGAGCTTCCCGTCCTTGCCGCGCACCGCCTCCGGCAGCTTCCAGCCGTCTTCCCACTTGGCGCAGTCGGCTTCGACCAGGGTCATGTCGGAGCCAATGGTCACCCCGTCCAGTTCCGGCTGCATGCGCAGCGCAAGGCGCTTGCCGCTTGCGCGCATGTCGACCTGCACCATGTTCTTGTTGACCAGCAGGGCGTCGGGGATCACGTTGTAATACGCTTCCGGCGACTCGTCGAAGGGCGGCAGCCCGACGTCCTGGCGCGCCGGCTGGAACAGTTCGCGGTCCAGCACCAGGTCGCCCTCGATGCGCTTCACCCCCTGGTAGCGCAGGGCGCGCAGCATGCTTTCGATGGCTTCGCCCGAGAGGTCGGCATCGGCGCCGCCCTTCAGGATCAGGTTCCCGCGCAAGACCTCGCCCTCGATCGTCCCCGTGGTGCGCAGCTCGGTGCGGCCGCGGAACACGGGGCCCAGGCGCTCCAGGCCGACCAGGGTGGTCACCAGCTTCATGGTGGAGGCGGGCTGCATCGGCAGGTTCGCCTGGTGCGACAGCACCACCGTGTCGCCCTTGAGCACCAGCACCCCCAGCGCATCCTCGGGCAGGCCGTTGCTGGCCAGGACCTGGGCCACCGGTTCCGGCAGCTGGGCGTGGACGAGGGCCGGGGCGGCGAACAGCGCAAGGAGGGCAAGGCGGCGGAACATGGGACTCCTTAACCGAAGAAGAGGTAGGCGACGAAGATGGCGCCGATGACGCCGGCCAGGTCGGCCAGCAGGCCGTAGCCGATCGCGTAGCGGGTCTTGCGGATGCCGACCGAGCCGAAATACAGGGCCACGATGTAGAAGGTGGTGTCGGCGGCGCCCTGCAGGATACTGGCCAGGCGGCCGACGAAGGAGTCGACCCCGTAGGTGTTCATGGCGTCGATCATCATGGCGCGCGAGCCGCTGCCCGACAGCGGTTTCATCAGGGCGGTCGGGAGGGCGCCCACGAAATCGGTCGGCATTCCCAGCGCGGTGAAGATCCAGGAGAAGCCGTTGACGATCAGGCCCAGGATCCCCGAGTTGCGCACCACGCTGATCGCCACCAGCATGCCGACCAGGTAAGGAATGATCTTGATCGAGGTCTCGACCCCGCCCTTGGCGCCTTCGATGAAGGCTTCGTACACGTTCACTTTCTTCACCAGCGCGCCGATCATGAAGGCGGCGATGATCGAGAACAGGATCAGGTTGGCCGCGACCACCGAGACCAGCTCGATCTGGGCCTTGTCCAGGAACACGGTGAAGTACCAGACCATGGCCGCGATCAGGGCGGTCAGGCCGCCGATCCAGCCGAACACCACCGGGTCGAGCAGGTTGATGCGCTGGCGCAGGCTGACGGCGATGATGCCGGTGATGGTGGAGCAGTAGGTCGCGATCAGGGTCGGGATGAAGATGTCGGCCGGGTTGGCCGCGCCCAGGATCGCACGCTGGGCCATGATCGCCAGCGGGATGATGGTCAGGCCCGAGGTCTGGATCACCAGGAACATGATCTGGGCGTTGCTCGCCTCGTCCTTGTTCGGGTTCAGGGTCTGCAGGCTTTCCATGGCCTTCAGGCCGAAGGGCGTGGCGGCGTTGTCCAGGCCCAGCATGTTGGCCGAGAAGTTCATCACCATGTGGCCGTTGGCCGGGTGGTCCTTCGGCACCCCGGGAAAGATGCGCGAGAAGAAGGGGGCAATCACGCGCGCGAACAGGTTGATAGCGCCGGCGCGCTCGCCGACGTTCATGATGCCGAGCCAGAGCGTCATGACGCCGGCCAGCGGCAGGGCGATGTCCATCACCGCCATCTTGGCCGAGGAGAAGGTGCCGTCGATGACGCGCTTGAAGATTTCGGTATCGCCAAGGAAGATCCACTGCGCCAGCGCCGCAATGAAGCCCACGAGGAAGAAGCCGGTCCAGATGTAATTGAGTGCCATGAAGGAATCGCCGCAAAGGTCTGCAGATTGTGCAGCGGAGAGTATAGGCCGGGAAAGCGCTGCCACGATGAAAGAATGCAGCCGCGCCATGCGAAAAAGTTATGCACTGCCGCGCTGTCGCCATTTGCCTGCGCCGAGGGGCGCGCATATGATACGCAACGCCCTACAGGACCCGCCGCCATGACATATCGCCTCGCCGCCGCCGCCTTGCTGTTCCCCCTGCTTTGTGGCGCCGCCGCGCCGGGGGAGAGCGCGCGGCCGGAAAAGGTGCTGCGCATGTTCCTGTCCACCAGCGAAACCGGGCTCGACCCGGCCGTCGCCTCGGACAACGCCACCCTGTCGCTGCTGGAAAACCTGTTCGATCCCCTGCTGCGCTACGACTACCTGGCGCGGCCGGCGAAGCTGCGTCCCAACACGGCCGTCGCCATGCCCGAGGTGAGCGCGGATGGCCTGAGCTACACCTTCCGTATCCGACCCGGCATCCTGTTCACGCCCGACCCGGCCTTCAAGGGCGCCCGGCGCGAGGTGACGGCCCAGGACTACGTCTACAGCATCAAGCGCCTGTACGACCCCACGCTCAAGTCGCCCTGGGCCTATATATTCGAAGGGAAGATCGCCGGCGACGAGGCCCTGCGCAAGCGCTACGGCCCCGACGTGCCGGTGGCCGGCCTGCAGGCGCCCGAGCGGTACACGCTGCGCATCCGCCTGAACGCGCCGGACAACAACTTCCTGTTCTACCTGGCCACGGCGGCCACCGGCGTGGTGGCGCGCGAGGTGATCGAGGCCTATCCCGGCCAGGCCGGCAACCATCCGGTCGGCACCGGCCCCTTCATGATCGGCGACTGGAAGCGCAGCGACCGCATCGTCCTGCTGGCCAATCCGGATTCGACGGCGGTATTCCACGCCACCCCCGGCAACAGCGCGGAAGACCGGGCCATCGCCGCGGCGCTGGAAGGCAAGCGCCTGCCGCGCGTGGACCGGGTGGAAGTGAAGATCGCCGAGGAGTTCCAGGGCCGCATGCTGGGTTTCCTGAACGCCGAATACGACTACCTGGAGCAGATCCCGGAATCCATGACCGACATGGTGGTGAGCGACGGCCGGCTCAAGCCGGAACTGGCGGCGCGCGGCATCGTGCTGTCGCGCTTCCCGGTGCTGCAGACCTACTACATGTGGATGAACATGAACGACCCGGTGGTCGGCGGCTACGGCAAGGACAAGGTGGCGCTGCGGCGCGCGATCTCGATGGCCTACAACAATGCCGAGGACATCGCCCTGCTGAAAAAAGGCTTCGCGATCAAGGCCGAGTCGCCGCTGCCGCCCAATGTGCTGGGCTACGACCCGAACTACCGCAGCCCGGTGCCCTACGACCCCGTGCTGGCCAACGCGCTGCTGGACCGCCACGGCTACACCCGGCGCGATCCGGATGGGTTTCGCCGGGCGCCCGACGGCAAGGCGCTGACCCTGACCATGCACAGCGAAGCCACCGTCGGCGGCCGCCTGCGCGACGAATTGTGGCGCAAGTGCCTGAACGCGATCGGCCTGCGCGTGGTGTTCAAGTCGGACAAGAAGACCGAGATCATCAAGGCCTCGCGCCTGGGCACGGTCCAGATGTTCGAGAGTAACTGGATCGCCGACTTCCCCGACGGCGACAACTTCTACCAGCTGCTCTACGGCCCCAACGCGGGCCGCGCCAACTACGCGCGCTTCAACCTGCCGGCCTATAACCAGCGCTACGAACAGGCGCGCCGCCTGAGCGACGGGCCGGAGCGCCAGAAGCTGTACTTCGAGATGAACCAGCTGATCCACGCCTACAACCCCTGGGTCCCGCTGACCCATGTGCTCTCGGGCGACCTGCGCCATCCGTGGTTGAAAAACTACAAACGCCATCCAGTGGAATTCACAACCTGGCGTTATCTGGATGTCGATGTTGCAGAAAGAGCACGTTTGGCCAGAGGGGGAGGAGGGAATCGGTGAGTTTTTCCTAAAGAAAACATTCCCCTTAGTTATACTGGCCTCTGGATTATTCATTGGATAGCGTTAATTTGTTGCGCTTACTCTGAAGTCAACAAAATAGCGTAATGCCAAGATGTTGCGCACAGAGCAGGCCCGGTTCACGGGTCGACGACCAAGGAAAAACGTTAGGAGAAACGCGTGAAGGTAAAGAAGCTGGCACACATGATCGCCCTGATCGGGGTGATGAGCCCGGCGGTGGCGCAGCAGCAGCCGCCCGTGCAGGGGATGCAGCGGGTGGAAATCACCGGCAGTAGCATCAAGCGCATCGCCAAGGAAGGCGCGCTGCCGGTGGAAATCATCTCGCGCAAGCAGCTGGAAGACCAGGGCATCGTCACCGCCGAACAGCTGATCGCCACCCTCAACGTGAACGGCAACGGCTCGGACAACCTGGCCTCGAACGCCGACGTGACCTCGGGCGCCCAGCGCGGCAACAACGGGGCTTCCTCGGCCAACCTGCGCGGCCAGGGCGCCGACTCGACCCTGGTGCTGCTCAACGGCCGCCGCATCGCGACCCACGGCATGAAGGGTTCGGCGGTCGACCTGAATTCGATCCCGATGGCGGCGGTCGAGCGCGTCGAAGTGCTGAAGGACGGCGCCTCGGCGACCTACGGCACCGATGCGATCGGCGGTGTGATCAACTTCATCCTGCGCAAGAACTACAAGGGCCTGGAAGCGCAAGGCTTCGTCGACGTGGCCGAAGAGAGCGGCGGCGAAATCGGCCGCGCCTCGCTCACCGGCGGCTGGGGCGACCTCGACAACGACGGCTGGAACGTGCTGGCGACCTTCGCGCACAGCGAGAACAAGGCCCTGCGCGGCGACCAGCGCGACTTCGTGAACACCTTCCAGCCGGACCGCGGCCTGTCGGTCGACACCCGCGGCGCGCCGCACGCCAACATCTTCGCCACCACCCTGGCGCCGAGCCTGCTGTCGCGCACCGGCACCGGCCCGACCCTGCCGAGTGGCGGCACCACCACCTACAGCGGCATCAGCCTGCTGGACCTGCCGGGCGGCCCGGGCTGCAACAGCATCGACGGCATGGGCGCCTACGACGAAAAGCTGTGGGACACGCCGGGCGCGGCCTATGGCTGCGCCTGGGACACCGGCCGCGCGGCCGTACTGCAGCAGCCGGTCAAGAACACCAACGCCCTGGCGCGCGCCACCTTCAATGTCGGCCAGCACCAGCTGTTCGCCGAAGCGGTCGGCTCGCGCGTCGAAGTGGCCAAGCGCTTCTCGCCGAACCAGGTCTCGCCTTCGGCCTCGACCTTCCCCGCGACCTCGTTCTACCCGAGCACCGGCGCGGCCTATAACGACGTTTACAATGCCCTGGTCAAGGTGTTCCCGAGCGTGGCGGCCAACTACGGCCTGCCGATCGCCTACCGCTGGCGCTGCATGGACTGCGGCAACCGCGAGATCGAGACCGAAACCAAGGCCGGCCGCGTGCTGGTCGGCGCCGAGGGGCCGCTGGCCCTGTTCGGCCGTACCTTCGACTACCGCGTCGGCCTGTCGCACGCCAGCAGCGAATCGAAATCGACCCTTGGCACCGGCTACAACTACACCGCGCCGCTGGCCGCCGCGCTGGGTTCGGGCAAGATCAACCCCTTCCTGATGCCGGGCCAGTCCCAGTCCCAGGAAGCGATCGACCTGATCCGGAGCACCTCCGCCGCCGGCGTGGTGCTGTACGGCGGCACCTCGACCATGACCCAGTTCGATGCGGCGATCTCGGGCGAGATCTTCAAGCTGCCGGCGGGTGCGGTGATGGCCGCCGTGGGCACCGACCTGCGCCGCGAAGAGTACAAGTTCAATGGGGACGAGCGTAACATCGCCGAGCGCCGCGCGATCCTGAACGCCCCGTTCGACGACGTCAACGCGCTCGACGACGTCAAGCGCGACATCAAGGCGGTCTACACCGAAGTGCTGGTGCCGGTGACCAAGGCGCTGGAACTGACCTTCGCCCTGCGCCGCGACGACTACACCGGCTTCGGCGTCACCACCAACCCGAAGGTCTCGTTCCGCTACCAGCCGCTGGCGTCGCTGATGTTTCGCGGCTCGTACAACGAGAGCTTCCGCGCGCCGGCCTTCAACCAGCTGTTCAACGGCCTGACCATCTCGCCGTACGTCGGCAAGGACCTGGCCGATCCGGCCACCTGCCCAGGCGGCAAGGTCGACACCGCCAAGCCGGGCTGCGCCTCGGTGAACCCGGACACCGTGACCGGCGGCCGCCGCGAGCTCGGTCCGGAGACCGCCAAGCAGGGCAGCATCGGCTTCGTGTTCGAACCGACCAGCTACTTCTCGGCCAACGCCGACCTGTGGGAAATCCGCAAGGAAAACACGATCGATTCGTTCACCTTGACGAACATGGTCGCGAACTACGATTTCTTCAAGGACGCATTCATCCGCGACGCGGCCGGCAACCTGGTGGTGATCGACCAGCGCTGGATGAACACCGGCGAGCGCATCACCCGCGGCGTCGAAGTGGGCGCGCGCCTGAACGGCAAGTTCAGCACCGGTTCCCAGTGGAGCCTGGGCATCGACGGTTCGCGCCTGCTGGAGAAGAAGTCCCGCGCCACCACCAACGCGCCGTTCGGCGAGAGCGAAGTGGGCCGCTTCGTCTTCACCGGCGACCTGGGCCTGAAGTGGAAGCACAGCGCCTACGCGACCTACAAGTACGGCAACTGGAGCGGCATGCTGCAGAACATCTACCGTTCGGGCTATGACGACCAGGTGCTGCCGGGCGTGGCCAGCGGCAAGGTGACGCCGTCGAACTACAACGCGAAAGTGGACGACTACTCGATCTTCCACCTGACCGTGAACTACACCGGCTTCAAGAACCTGACCCTGACCGCCGGCGTGAAGAACCTGCTGGACGAAGATCCGCCGTTCGCGATCACCTACGACAGCAATACCGGCGCCGGCAGCTCGTGGGAACCGCGCGTGGCAGACCCGCGTGGCCGCTCGTTCACCCTGATGGCGACCTACAAGTTCTTCTGACCGGTCCCGGTTTGGTCCCGTTGGCGGCCCGTCGTCCGCAAGGCGCCCAGCGCCTTCGGCGCGGGCCGTTTTTTATTGTGTAAGGGGAGCCGTGGCCTGTCAGCACAGTCACGACGCCCCGCAGCTTTCGCACGTCATCCCGGCCTTCGGCGGGACGACGGTATCAGACGTCGCGTATGAAGATTGACCGCCGCGGCTTCGGCGCCCTTGTCGCAGCCACCTTGTCCGCTACGCTCCCAGGCGCGGCTTACGCCGCTCGCCGTCGCTCGCCCCATCGCCCCATGAAACAGCTCATCAAACCCCCCCGCCTGCGCCAGGGCGACACCGTCGGCCTGATCGCCCCGGGCGGCTACACCAGCGACCGCGCCATCGAAAAGGCGGTGCGCAACATCGAGTCGCTCGGCTTCCGGGTCAAGACCGGCGCCTACCTGCGCTCGGTGTTCGGCAACTACGCCGGCTCCGTCCAGCAGCGCCTGGCCGACCTGCACGCCATGTTCGCCGACCCCGAGGTCAAGGCGATCTGGCCGATCCGCGGCGGCTCCGGCTGCATCTCGCTGCTGTCCGGCCTCGACTACGCACTGATACGCAGGCACCCGAAGGTCCTGCTGGGCTACTCCGACATCACCGCCCTGCACCTGGCCATCCATCAACGCGTCGGCCTGGTAACCTTCCACGGCCCGGTGGCCTCGTCGACCATGTCGGACTATTCGCGCGAGCACATGATGGCGGTGCTGACCGATCCGCGCCCCAGCTACACCATCCCGATGGCGGCGGAGAACGCCCAGCGCGCGCTCAGCGAGCCGCACTACGCCATCCGCACGGTGACGGAGGGCGTGGCCACCGGGCCGCTCATGGGCGGCAACCTGTCGCTGGTGGCCGCGCTGGCCGGCACGCCCTACGCCTGCGACTACCGCGGCTGCATCCTGTTCCTGGAAGAGGTCAACGAGGCGCCCTACCGCATCGACCGCTGGATGACCCAGCTCGACCTGGCCGGAGGCTTCGACAAGGCCGCCGCGCTCATGATCGGCATCTGCGACAACTGCGGACCGGAACACGAGGAGATCTCGCTGACCCTCGACCAGACGCTCGACCTGCACCTGCAGCCCCTGACCATCCCGGCCGTGAGCGGTTATTCCATCGGCCATATCCGCAACCAGTTCACCCTGCCGATGGGCGTGCGCGCCACGCTCGACACCCACCGGCAGACCGTGACCCTGCTCGAGAGCGCCGTCGCCTGACCATGAAAACCGTCCCCTTCTTCCTTGCGCTGGCGCTGGCCGGCGCCCCGATGGCCGCCCAGGCCCTCGACGCCGCCCTGGCCGCGCGCGACGCCTCCTGGAACACGCTGCGCCAGCAGGCCGACGTCGACGCCCTCGAGCGCCTGATCGCGCCCGACTTCGTGCTGGTGCATTCCGACGGACGGGTGCAGCGCAAGGCCGACTACCTGGCCGAGCTGCGCTCGCGGCAGCGGGTCAACGGGCCGATCGTCAACCAGGACGTGACGATCCGCGAATACGGCGCGGTGGCGGTGGTGAACGGGGTCAGCGTGCAGTCGGCGGTCTCGAACGGCAAGCCGTGGAGCGGGCGTTTCCGCTTCACGCGCGTGTGGCTGAAGCAGGGCGGCGACTGGGTGCTGGTGTCCTCGCATTCCTCGCGCATCGCCGACGCGCCTTGAGACCGTGGCATACTGGGCTGTTCACACCGGAGAGGCCATCATGAGCAAGCTGAAGACCGCCATCCTGCACGCCATGCTGGGCGCGCTGCTGGCCACGCCCCTCGCGCATGCCCAGGCGCAGGGGCACGATCACGCCCAGGCGGGCAAGCGCCAGCAGTACCTGTATGTGCTGCGCGTGGCGCCGCAGCTGCAGGACGAAGCGAAGTGGAGCGAGAAGGACAAGGCCGCGACCACGCAGCACTTCGAGCGCCTCAAGCAGGCCACCGAAAAGGGCCAGGTGATCCTGGCCGGGCGCACCTCGGAAGCCCTGGACAAGACCTTCGGGCTGGTGATCTTCGAGGCCGAGAACGAAGCCGCGGCGCGCAAGTTCATGAACGAGGACCCGGCCGTGAAGGCCGGCGTCATGAAGGCGACCTTGCACCCCTATTCGGTGGCGCTGCAGCGCAAGTAAGCCAGGCCTACGAAATACGCCGGCTCATCATCACCGAGCCGTGCGACTCTCCCTCGATACGGTACAGATCGGGGATCTCGCCGATGACCTGGAAGCCGGTTCGTTCATACAGGCGGCGCGCCGGGACGTTGGCGGACAACACGTCGAGATCGATCCATTCGAAGGATGCGGTAGCGCGCGCCCATGCCAGGGCCGTGTCGATCAGGCGCACGCCCAGTCCGTGACGGCGGTAGCGATGGTGCACCCCCATGCCGAGCACGGCGCGGTGCGGTGCTGCGGTTTCCGGGTGGGCGCGCAGGTCGATGTGTCCGGCGATCGCGCCCTCCTCGTCGACCGCGATCCAGGCCCTGCGCCATCCTGGTTCACCGACAGGCGTGGCGATACCCGTCGTGAAACGCGCCCGCATGGGTTCCGGCACCAGCGGATCGTCCGTGCGCGCCATCGGCTGGAACAGGGGCGCACCAATCCTGCCGTTCTCCAGCAGCTGCTCGCCCAGGTAGGCGAACAGCGCCGGCAGGTCCTCCTCCACCGCGGCGCGGATCGCGATCACAGCGCGCGTGCGATCAGGATCTTCTGGATGTCGCTGGTGCCTTCGTAGATCTGGCACACGCGCACGTCGCGGTAGATGCGCTCGACCGGGAAGTCGGCCACGTAGCCGTAGCCGCCGAAGACCTGCATCGCGTCGGACACCACGCGCTCGGCCATCTCGGAAGCGAACAGCTTGGCCATCGCGGCTTCCTTCAGGCAGGGCAGGCCGGCATCCTTCATCGAGGCGGCGTGCAGGATCAGCTGGCGCGCGGCCTCGATCTTCATGGCCATCTCGGCCAGGCGGAACTGCACCGACTGGTGCTCGAAGATCGGCTTGCCAAAGCTCTCGCGCTCCTTGGCGTAGGCCAGCGCCGCTTCATAGGCTGCGCGCGCCATGCCGACCGACTGCGACGCGATGCCGATGCGGCCGCCTTCCAGGCCGGACAGGGCGATCTTGTAGCCCATGCCTTCCTCGCCGATCAGGTTCTCGGCCGGGACGCGGCAGTTCTCGAACACGATCTGCGCCGTGTCCGAGGAATGCTGGCCCATCTTGTGCTCGATGCCGGCCACGGTGTAGCCCGGCGTATTGGTCGGCACCCAGAAGGCGCTGATGCCCTTCTTGCCGGCCGCCTTGTCGGTGACGGCCATGACGATGGCGACATCGCCATGCTTGCCGCTGGTGATGAACTGCTTGGTGCCGTTGATGACGTATTCATTGCCGTCACGGACCGCGGTGGTACGCAGCGCGGCGGCGTCGCTGCCGGTGTGCGGCTCGGTGAGCGCGAAGGCGCCCAGCATCTCGCCTTGCGCCAGCGGGCGCAGGAAGCGTGCCTTCTGCTCTTCGTTCGCATACATCATGGCGATGCTGCACACCGGGCAGTTGTTCACCGAGATGATGGTCGAGGTGCCGCCGTCGCCGGCCGCGATTTCCTCCAGCACCAGGGCCAGGGCCACGTAATCCAGGCCGGCGCCGCCGTACTGTTCCGGCACCGCCACGCCGAAGGCGCCCAGCTGGGCCAGTTCCTTCAGCTCGTCCTTGGGGAAGTAGTGTTCGCGGTCCCAGCGGGCGGCGTTCGGGGCCAGGCGCTCCTGCGCGTAGCTGCGCAGGGCGTCGCGGATCATCTGGTGTTCTTCGTTCAGAATCATTGTGTCTCGTTCGTTCTTATGTGCGTTGTGAGGTGGTTACCAGGGAATCGGGCTGCCGTCATGGTCCAGGAAGGCGCCGTTGGACGACGCATCCACCCTGGCCAGCGTGGCGCGCAGGTCGCGCACGCTTTCCTCTGGGGTGAGCGGGGCGCCTTCGCCGCCCATGTCGGTCTGCACCCAGCCCGGATGGAAGGCCACACAGGTCACGCCTTGCGGGCCGTAGGTGAGCGCCGCATCGGCCAGCACCGAGTTGAGCGCGGCCTTGCTGGCGCGGTAGAGCGTGCCTTCGGTGCTGTGGCGGGCCCCGATCGATCCCATCTTCGAGGACAGCACGGCCAGCTTGCCCCCGCTAGGGGCCAGCAGCGGCGCCACGATCGGGATCAGGCGCATCGCTCCCAGCACGTTGGTGTGCATGACGCTGTCGAATTCCTGCTGGGTGGGGAAGCTGGAATGGACAGGGCCGTAGACGCCGGCCACCAGCCAGGCGCTGTCGATTTTTTCATCGTCGAGCCGCCAGCCCAGCGCGGCGATCGAGTCGGCGCTGGCGACGTCGAGCGGGTGGGCTGCGGCGCCCAGCGCAGCCAGGGCGTCGCAGTCTTCCTGCTTGCGGGCGGTGGCGATGACGCGCCAGCCGTCCTGCTTGTACTGGCGCACCATCTCGTGGCCGATGCCGCGCGAGGCGCCGAGGATCAGGGCAGTGGGCATGGAGAGCTCCTTGGCCATTTATACGGTGATTGGACGCGGGGGGGGGGGGGGGGCCCCCCCCCCCCCCCAAACAAAAAAAA
>NZ_JAGPWC010000091.1 GCF_018119405.1 Massilia sp. ST3
CCCCCAGCCCCCCCCCCCCCCCCCCCGGCCCCCCCCCCCGCGAACTTGGGTCCCCGCCTTCGCGGGGATGACGTGCATATGTGCGTAACCGAAGTGGCTGTTGCTGCCTACTTGCATCGCCTATTAACGTCATCCCCGCGCAGGCGGGGACCCAAGCTTGCCCGAACAGCCCAGGACTTAGAGCTTGATGAAATGCTCGCGGTAATACTTCAGCTCCTCGATCGACTCCGTAATGTCCGCCAGCGCCGTATGCTTCTGGTGCTTCTTGAACCCGGTGGCCAGCTCAGGCTTCCAGCGGCGGCACAGTTCCTTGAGGGTGGAGACGTCCAGGTTACGGTAGTGGAAGAAGGCTTCCAGCTTCGGCATGCCGCGCGCCATGAAGCGGCGGTCCTGGCAGATCGAGTTGCCGCACATCGGCGATTTATTCGCCGGGACGTACTGCTTGAGGAAGGCGATCAGGGCCTCTTCCGCCTGCGCCTCGTCCACGGTCGAGGCCTTGACGCGGTCGATCAGGCCCGACTTGCCGTGGGTGCCCTTGTTCCAGGCGTCCATCTTGTCCAGGGTCTCGTCGCTCTGGTGGATGGCGAACACCGGGCCTTCGGCGACCACGTTCAGCTGGGCGTCGGTGACGATCACGGCGATCTCGATGATGCGGTCGGTGTCCGGATCCAGGCCGGTCATTTCCATATCCACCCAGACGAGGTTGAATTCGTTCGGACGTTCCTGGGCAATGCCCGGCAATTGCGTTTCAGTGGCTTGTGACATAATTCTCGCTTATTCCTAAGGATTGTCTGATCAATCAATCCTGCATTTTCTCACAGGCACACATGTCTTCACTCGGGTTTTCGGTCTTGTTCGTCGTTTTTCTGCTGCTCACGCTCGGCCTGCGCTTTTGGCTAGCCACCAGGCAACTCCGCCATGTGCTGCGCCACCGCGCCAGCGTGCCCAGCGAGTTTGCCGCCAAAGTGCCCCTGCATGCGCACCAGAAGGCAGCCGACTACACCGTGGCGAAGACCAGTTTCGGCATCGTGGGCCTGCTCTTTGGCGCCGTCACCCTGGTGGGATTCACCCTGCTGGGCGGCCTGCAGTGGCTGTCGCTCTCCCTGCTGCCGCTGACGGGCCCCGGGCTGGTCCATCAAATGGCCCTGGTGGCCGCCTTCGCGATCGTGTCCGGCCTGCTCGACCTGCCCTTCGACTGGTACCGCCAGTTCGTGCTGGAAGAACGCTTCGGCTTCAACAAGATGAGCAAGGCCTTGTGGTGGTCCGACATGCTCAAGAGCGTGGTGGTCGGCGCCGCGATCGGCCTGCCGCTGCTGTGGGTGGTGCTGACCCTGATGCAAAAGAGCGGCGAGCTGTGGTGGTTCTACACCTGGCTGGTATGGAGCGGCTTCCAGCTGCTCATGATGGTGCTCTATCCGACCGTCATCGCGCCCCTGTTCAACAAGTTCACCCCGCTCACCGACGCCAGCCTCAAGGAACGCATCGAAGCCCTGATGGCGCGCACCGGCTTCGCCTCGAAGGGCCTGTTCGTCATGGACGGCAGCAAGCGCAGCGCCCACGGCAATGCCTACTTCTCCGGCTTCGGCGCCAACAAGCGCATCGTCTTCTTCGACACCCTGCTGGCGCGCCTCGACCCGCACGAGATCGAAGCTGTGCTGGCCCACGAACTGGGCCACTTCAAGCTGCGCCACATCGTCAAGCGCATCGTGGTGATGTTCGCGCTGTCGCTGGGCTTCCTGGCCCTGCTCGGCTACCTCAAGACGCAAGCCTGGTTCTACACGGGCCTGGGCGTGCTGCCCTTCATGAACGCCTCGAACGACGGCATGGCCCTGATCCTGTTCACGCTGGTGCTGCCGATCTTCACCTTCGTGCTGGCGCCGCTGAGCTCCCTCACCTCGCGCAAGCACGAATTCGAGGCCGACGCCTTCGCCGCCAGGCACACCGACTACCGCCACCTGGTCTCGGCCCTGGTCAAGATGTACGAGGACAATGCCTCGACCCTGACCCCGGATCCGCTGCACTCGGCCTTCTACGATTCGCATCCGCCGGCCTCGATCCGGGTGAAGCAGCTGACCATGGCGGCCGCATGAGCCTCCTGCACCGCCACTGCACCCACGGCGCCCCGGCGCTCGACGAAGCCTCCATCGCCGCCCTGCGCAGCAAGGTGCCGGACTGGCAGATCGACGGCGGGATGCTGCGCCGCGAATTCCGGTTCGCCGATTACCCCGCCACGATTGCTTTCGTCAACGCGGTCGCCGTCATGGCCGAACAGGAAAACCACCACCCCGAGCTGCTGGTGCGCTGGGGCCGCTGCGCCGTCGGCTGGACCACGCATTCGGCCGGCAACGCGCTGAGCATGAACGATGTGCTATGCGCGGCCAAGACCGACGCGCTGTTCGCGCAAGGGGCGGCGGCATGAGCGAACTGAGAGGCACCATCATCGCGGCCCATGGCCGCCACTACCTGGCCGATGCCGGCGGCGTGAAGCTGCAGTGCGTCACGCGCGGCAAGAAGACCAATGTGGCGGTGGGCGACGTCGTCCATTTGAAGAAGACCTCGGAAGACCAGGCCGTGATCGAGCGCATCGCCGACCGGACCACCCTGCTCTACCGCTCGGACCAGTACAAGTCGAAGCTGCTGGCGGCGAACATCTCGCGCCTGTTCATCGTGGTCGCCACCGAACCGAGCTTCGCCGACGACCTGGTCTCGCGCGCCCTGGTGGCCTGCGAGGCGGCCGGCATCGAGGCCCACCTGATCCTCAACAAGATCGACGTCGAGGACAACCTGCCGCGCGCGCGCGAACGCGTCGCCGTCTATGCGGCCCTCGGCTATCCGGTGCACGAGCTGTCCGCCAGGGCCCGTCCCGAGGAAGCGGTGGCCACCTTGATGCCGCTGCTCGATGGCCACTCCTCGATCTTCATCGGCCAGTCGGGCATGGGCAAGTCCTCGCTGATCAACCTCTTGGTGCCGGACGCCGATATCGCGGTGCGCGAGATCTCGGAAGCGCTGGACACCGGCAAGCACACCACGACCTTCACCCGCCTGTACTGGCTGGAAGGGTCGAGCGCGGGATCCTCGATCATCGATTCGCCCGGCTTCCAGGAATTCGGTCTTTATCACCTGACCGAGGGCATGCTGGAACGCGCCTTCGTCGAATTCACGCCCTACCTGGGCGGCTGCAAGTACTACAACTGCCGCCACCTGGCCGAGCCCCAGTGTGCCGTGCTCGACGCGGTGGCGGACGGCAAGATCGCCAAGATGCGCCACGAGCTCTACGCCCAGCTGCTGCACGAGTCCGCGCAAACCCTGTATTGATGAATTGAATGGCCGCGCAAGTGATATTTGCGCGGAAAATAATGACCTGCCCTTTCCGGTTTTCGGGGTGCTTTCCCTAACGGCAAGCAAAACCCTTATAATCGAAGGGATACCAGATAGCAGACCCCACTATGCCAGGCACCACTCCGATCAAGCACTTCCTGCAGTTCTCCGATTTCACGCGCGACGAATTCGAATACGTGATCCAGCGCGCGGCCGTCATCAAGCGCAAGTTCAAGGCCTACGAGGTGTACCACCCGCTGGTCGACCGCACCCTGGTGATGGTGTTCGAGAAGAGCTCGACCCGCACCCGCCTCTCGTTCGAAGCCGGCATGCACCAGCTGGGCGGCGCCGCGATCTACCTGAACACCCGCGACAGCCAGCTGGGCCGCGGCGAGCCGGTCGAAGACGCCGGCCAGGTCATGTCCCGCATGTGCGACATCATCATGGTGCGCACCTTTGGCCAGGACATCATCGAGCGTTTCGCCGCCAACTCGCGCGTGCCGGTGATTAACGGCCTGACCAACGAACACCACCCCTGCCAGGTGCTGGCCGACGTGTTCACCTACTACGAACACCGCGGTTCGATCGCCGGCAAGACCGTGGCCTGGATCGGCGACGCCAACAACATGCTGTATTCCTGGCTGCAGGCGGCCGAAGTCTTCGGCTTCCACCTGAACGTGGCCACGCCCAAGGGCTACGAGCTGGACCCGGCCCTGGTCTCGACCCAGCGCTACACCCTGTTCGACAACCCCTCGGACGCCTGCGAAGGCGCCCACCTGGTGAATACCGACGTCTGGACCAGCATGGGCTACGAGAAGGAAAACGCCGAGCGCCTGAAGGCCTTCGACGGCTTCATCGTGGACGGCGCCAAGATGGCGCGCGCCGCCCCGGACGCCCTGTTCATGCACTGCCTGCCGGCCCACCGCGGCGAGGAAGTCGCGGCCGAAGTCATCGACGGCCCGCAGTCGGTGGTCTGGGACGAGGCCGAGAACCGCCTGCACGTGCAGAAGGCCCTGATCGAATACCTGCTGCTGGGACGCATCGAGGACGGCGCATGATCGACCACACCGGCGTCATCGTAGGCGACTACGCCCGCAGCCGCGCCTTCTACACGCAGGCGCTGGCGCCGATCGGCTATGCCCTGCTGGCCGAGATCCCGGCCGCGGTCACGGGCAGCGTGGACGTCGCCGGCTTCGGCGAGCCGCCCAAGCCCGACTTCTGGATCACCGGCGCGACGGCCGACAAGCCGGTCAACCACCCGCCCATCCACGTGGCCTTCCGCGTGACGAACCGTGCACTGGTCGACGCCTTCCACCAGGCGGCCCTGGCCGCCGGCGGCCGCGACAATGGTGCGCCGGGACCGCGTCCGCATTATCATGCGAACTATTACGGCGCCTTCGTGCTGGATCCGGACGGCCACAACATCGAGGCCTGCTGCCACGAAGCTGTTTAAGCTGTACGATTAACCCTTTTACCCACCACAAGCCTATGTTTGATCGTTGGCCCGTCGCCTTGCTCCCCCGCCCGGCGGCACTCCCATGGGCCGGCTGACCATTTAGTCCCCTCCATCCTTCCATCACTGGACATTCCATGAGCGACATCAAAAAAGTAGTACTCGCCTACTCCGGCGGCCTCGACACTTCGGTCATCCTGAAGTGGCTGCAAGACCATTACAACTGCGAAATCGTCACCTTCACGGCCGACCTCGGCCAGGGCGAAGAACTGGAGCCGGCGCGCGCCAAGGCGATCAAGTTCGGCATCAAGCCGGAAAACATCTACATCGACGATGTGCGCGAGGAATTCGTGCGCGACTTCGTGTTCCCGATGTTCCGCGCCAACACCGTGTATGAAGGCGAATACCTGCTGGGCACCTCGATCGCCCGTCCGCTGATCGCCAAGCGCCTGATCGAGATCGCCAACGAGACCGGCGCCGACGCCGTCTCGCACGGCGCGACCGGCAAGGGCAACGACCAGGTGCGCTTCGAGCTGGGCGCCTACGCGCTCAAGCCGGACGTCAAGATCATCGCCCCGTGGCGCGAGTGGGACCTGCTGTCGCGCGAAAAGCTGCTGAAGTACGCGGAAGACGCCGGCATCGAGATCGACATGAAGCACAAGAACGGCGGCGCGCCCTACTCGATGGACGCCAACCTGCTGCACATCTCCTTCGAAGGCCGCCACCTGGAAAACCCGAGCGCGGAAGCCGAGGAATCGATGTGGCGCTGGACCGTGTCGCCGGAACAGGCGCCGAACGAAGCCGAGTACCTGGACATCGAATACGAACAGGGCGACATCGTCGCGCTGAACGGCAAGCGCCTGTCGCCGGCCGCCGTCCTGACCGAGCTGAACCGCCTGGGCGGCAAGCACGGCATCGGCCGCCTGGACCTGGTGGAAAACCGCTACGTCGGCATGAAGTCGCGCGGGTGCTACGAAACCCCGGGCGGCACCATCATGCTGCGCGCCCACCGCGCGATCGAGTCGATCACCCTGGACCGCGAAGTGGCACACCTGAAGGACGACCTGATGCCGCGCTACGCGTCCCTGATCTATAACGGCTACTGGTGGGCCCCGGAGCGCGTCGCGCTGCAGACCCTGATCGACCACACCCAGAAGACCGTGAACGGCTGGGTGCGCCTGAAGCTGTACAAGGGCAACGTGATCGTGGTGTCGCGCGACTCGAAGACCGATTCGCTGTTCGACATGAACATCGCGACCTTCGACGAGGACGGCGGCGCCTACAACCAGGCGGACGCGGGCGGCTTCATCAAGCTGAACGCCCTGCGCATGCGCATCGCCGCCAAGGCGCGCGCCAAGCGCGGGCAGTAATCCGGTTTTCCGGGATTGAGAGAAGCCGCCTTCAAGGCGGCTTTTTTTCGTCCCGCGGGCGCGGTAGAATCGGCGACCATGAGTGATCGCGAAGACAACATCTGCCTCGATTGCGGCGCCTGCTGCAAGTCGTTTCGTGTTTCCTTTTATTGGGCCGAGGCGCTCGAGCGCGGGCTGCCCGAAGGGTGGACGGAGCAGGTGACGCCGCATTTGTCGTGCATGAAGGGGACCAATGCGGCGGCGCCGTATTGCGCGGCGCTCGGTAAAGGGGATGCGGGGGCGATGGCGTGTGGGGTGTATGCGCACAGGCCGGGGGTGTGCAGGGAGGTGCAGGTGGGGGATGATAAGTGTTGTCGGGCGCGGGCCAAGCACGGGCTGGCGGCGATTGCTGGTATTGGGGTGTGCGAACAAACTTAGGTTCCCGCCTTCGCGGGAATGACGGAATTTAAGCTGGCGACTCCGTTCGTATCCGCCATCCCGCAACCTCCAAACCGTCATTCCCGCGAAGGCGGGAACCCAAGCTCGTTTGCGAGCCCGCAACGCAAACCGAAGCGGGCAACGCAACACTGTCCGCCATGGACAAATCCTCGTACGTCTACATCCTCGCCAGCCGCCCATACGGCACGCTATACATCGGCGTGACGTCCGATCTCGTGCGACGCATCTGGGAGCATCAAAACGGCGTAGTGAAAGGTTTTACCAAGGAATACGAGGTCAAACGCCTGGTTTGGTTCGAGTCCCACACGGATATCATGTCCGCCATCACCCGCGAAAAGCAACTCCAGCACTGGAACCGCGACTGGAAAATCAACCTCATCCAGTCCACCAACGCCACCTGGCGCGACCTCTACCCTACCCTAAGCTAGCTCGCTCTAACCCCGCAAATCATCCACCGGCCTGCCCCCGAATCCCCCCGCCAGCAGGTAATCCACCACATGCACCGCGCACGCCGCCGGCGCCAGGAGCACCCCGCTGTCCTTCATGTCCACGAAGCGCTGGCGCAGCGGGAATTTGTCGTCGGGCGTGGCCCGGATCTCGGCCTGCATGTCGGTATCGATCACCCCCGGCGCCAGGCTGCAGGCGCGTACCCGCGGGTCGCCGTCGAGGGCCACCGCGCGCGCATGCTGGTCGAGCGCCGCCTTGGTGGCGCAGTACACGCTCCAGCCGGGATAGGCGCTGCGCCCGGCCCCGCTCGAGATGTGCAGGATGCGCCGCTCGGCCTGGGGCGCGGCCTGCACGAAGGCGCCGGCCAGCGCCAGGGGCGCGGCCACGTTCAGGGTCACGGCGCGCAGGGCGGCCAGGGGGTCCTGGTCGGCCAGCGGGCCCACCGGCGTCACCATGCCGGCATTGTTCACCAGCAGCGCCTGGTCACAGCCGGCCAGGAAACTGCGCAGCGCATGGCCGCCGACCCAGGCCGCCAGGGCCGCGGCGTCGGACAGGTCGACCACGGCCTGTTCCATGCCCTCGCCGATCTCGGCACGCCCGCGCGCCACGCCCAGCACCGGGATGCCGCGCACCACCAGCTCCGCCGCCACCGCGGCGCCCAGGCCACGGGTGTGGCCGGTCACGATTGCCTTGATCATGCCCATCTCCCTAGATGAATACCGGCTCCGGTTCGAGCGCCACCCCGTAGCGCGCCTCGACGTCGGCCTGGATGGCGCGCGCCAGGCGCACCACCTCCTCGCCGCTCGCGCCGCCCAGGTTCACCAGCACCAGCGCCTGCTTCGGATACACGCCTGCCGCGCCCATGCTGCGGCCTTTCCAGCCGCACTGGTCGATCAGCCAGCCGGCGGCCAGCTTCTCGGTCCCGTCCGGCTGCAGGTGGTGCACCAGCTTCGGGAAGCGCGCCAGCAGCCGCGCGCAGTGTTCGCCGGACACCACCGGGTTCTTGAAGAAACTGCCCGCATTGCCGATCTCGGCCGGATCGGGCAGCTTGCGGCGCCGGATCGCCTCGACCAGGGCGCCCACCTGGGCCGGCGTCGGCGAGGCCAGGCCGGCGTCCTGCGCCGCCTGGGCCAGCTCGGCGTAGCGCAGGTTCGGGGCCCAGTCCTTAGGCAGCGCGAAGGTTACGTCCAGCACCACCAGCTCGCGTCCCTCGGCATGCTTGAAGAGGCTGTCGCGGTAGCCGAAGCGGCAGTCCCGGGCGTCCAGGGTGCGCACCGCCCCGCTGGCCATGTCGAACACGGTCAGGCTGTGGAACACATCCTTGGTTTCCGTGCCATACGCCCCCACATTCTGGATCGGCGCGGCGCCCACCGTGCCGGGAATGAGCGACAGGTTTTCCAGCCCGCCCAGGCCCTGCTCCAGCGTGTAGCGCACGAAGGCATGCCAGTTTTCGCCGGCCTGGGCCCGCACCAGCACCCGGCCGTCCTGTTCGCCGAGGATCTCGCGGCCCTGGCCCGTCATGTGCAGCACGATGCCGTCGAAGTCGCGCGTGAACAGCAGGTTGCTGCCGCCGCCCAGCACCAGGCGCGGCAACGCTACCAGTTCCGGGTCCTCGCGCAGCGCCGCCAGCTCCGCGGCGCCGGTGACCCGCAGGTAATGGCGGGCGCGGGCCGGGATGCGGAAGGTGTTGAGGGAGGCAAGCGGCTGGTCGTGGACGAGGGACAGGTCTGGATGCATGGCGTGGTCTGGGTTTTTCGTTCCATTATAGTGGGAAGGCCCCCTCGCGCCTTGCCGGTCTGGCAAAACAGGTCGCCGGTCCGCACGGTTGTCCGTTAAAATAGAGGGATTCATCTAAATGCAACATCAGAAAAGGAAGAACCATGCCATCGTTTGATGTCGTCTGCGAAGCAGACATGGTCGAAGTGAAGAACGCCGTCGAACAGTCGAACAAGGAAATCACCACCCGCTTCGACTTCAAGGGCAGCTCGGCCAAGGTCGAACAGAAGGAACGCGAACTGACCCTGTTCGCCGACGCCGATTTCCAGCTGGGCCAGGTCAAGGACGTCCTCATCAACAAGATGTCGAAACGCAAGGTCGACGTGCGCTTCCTGGACGAAGGCAAGGTCGAGAAGATCGGCGGCGACAAGGTCAAGCAGGTCATCAAGGTACGCAACGGCATCGAGACCGAGGACGCCAAGAAAATTACCAAGGTGATCAAGGAAAGCAAGATGAAGGTCCAGGCCAGCATCCAGGGCGAATCGGTGCGCATCACCGGCGCCAAGCGCGACGACCTGCAGGCCGCCATGGCCCTGCTGCGCAAGGATGTCCAGGAACTGCCGCTGGCGTTCAACAACTTCCGCGATTAAGCGCGCCTGAGGGCCGGCGCGCCGGCCCGCCACAGCCTGCCTGGGACGAAGCGTCCCGGGGACCGGAACCCGCTTGGGGTAGAATGAGGGCCGTGCGCACACGCCATTTTTGTCGCGCCCGGCCGTACCCGAAGAGACCAGTAGTCTAAGGATAGCAATGAAACGTGTTGATGATTTCCGCTTAAAGCTGGGCAACAAGGAATACGTGCCCATCATGATCGGCGGAATGGGCGTGGACATCTCGACGTCCGAACTGGCGCTGGAAGCCGCGCGCCTGGGCGGTATCGGCCATATTTCCGATGCCATGGTGCAAGACGTCTCGGACCGCAAGTTCGACACCACCTTCGTCAAGGACAAGACCAAGCTCTACAAGTTCAACATCAACAACATGAACAAGGCGGTGGTCCAGTTCGACCTCGACCGCCTGGCCGAAGCGACCCGCCTGCACGTCGGCGCCACCATGGAAGCGAAGAAAGGCGATGGCCTGGTCTTCGTGAACTGCATGGAAAAGCTGACCATGAACGCGCCCAAGGAAACCCTGCGCACGCGCCTGGCCTCGGCCCTGGACGCCGGCATCGACGGCATCACCATGTCGGCCGGCCTGCACCTGGGCTCCTTCGAGCTGATCAAGGACCATCCGCGCTTCCGCGACGCCAAACTGGGCATCATCGTGTCCTCGGTGCGCGCGCTGCAGCTGTTCCTGCGCAAGGTGTCGCGCCTGGACCGCCTGCCCGACTACGTCATCGTCGAAGGCCCGCTGGCCGGCGGCCACCTGGGCTTCGGCATCGATGACTGGAAGCAGTACGACCTGCACACCATCATGGACGAGATCCATGCCTTCATGCGCGCCGAGCAGCTGGACATCCCGCTGATCGCCGCCGGCGGCGTATTCACCGGCACCGATGCGGCCGGTTTCCTCGAAAAAGGCGCGGGCGGCGTGCAGGTGGCGACCCGCTTCACGGTCACCCACGAGTGCGGCCTGCCGGACAGCGTCAAGCAGGAATACTTCCGCGCCGGCGAGGACGACATCGAGGTCAACGGCCTGTCGCCGACCGGCTATCCGATGCGCATGCTGAAGAACACCCCGGCAATCGGCTCCGGCATCCGCCCTGGCTGCGAGTCCTACGGCTACCTGCTGGACGCCACCGGCAACTGCGCCTACATCAACTCGTACAACCGCGAGGTGCAGGCCAGCCCGGACACGAAGAACATCGTGGTCATGGACAAGACCTGCCTGTGCACCCACATGCGCAACTTCAACTGCTGGACCTGCGGGCACTATACTTACCGCCTGAAGGACACCACCCACCTGCTGGCGGATGGCAACTACCAGATCCTGTCGGCCGAGCATGTGTTCAAGGATTACCAGTTCAGCGTGAACAACGAGATCGCGCTGCCGGAGAAGCAGGAGATCGTGGCGGCGTAAGCCTTGTCCATCGCCTGTGAAGCCACGGTTCGCCGTGGCTTTTTTATTGCCGTTCACAAGGTAGGGTGGGCGGGTCCCCCGCCCACGCGGTGATAGTTGAAAGC
This sequence comes from Massilia sp. ST3, assembly GCF_018119405.1. Taxonomy (GTDB): domain Bacteria; phylum Pseudomonadota; class Gammaproteobacteria; order Burkholderiales; family Burkholderiaceae_D; genus Telluria. The sequence goes on from NZ_JAGPWC010000091.1 coordinate 10,923, forward strand.
AAGATCATCCCGCACGATAGCGGAGCCGGTAACGATCACCGCGTGGGCGGCAAAGCCGCCCACCCTACCGCAACGCCGAGACCTGCGATACTATCTGGACATCGTCCCTCACCCCCTTTAACGGAGATGACCATGTCCCCCACCATCGGCAACGCCCCGCTGCGCCCCGTCACGGCCGGTCTGCTGCGGGTCGTCCTCGCGACCGCCTGCCTGCTGCTCGTGCCCCTGGTCGCCATGCAGTTCACCCGCGAAGTCAACTGGACCGGCTCCGATTTCGTGGTCGCCGGCATCTTGCTGGGCGGCACCGGGTGCGCCTGGGTGCTACTGTCGCGCCTGGTGCGTGCGCCGCGCGAGCGCAAACTGCTGGGCCTGGTGTTGCTGGGCGCCCTGCTCGTGACCTGGGCAGAGCTCGCCGTCGGCATCTTCCACTAAGCCTCCCCACGGCGCCCGGCGCCAATCGCTTTTTCGTCAGCGCACGCCCATCAGGGTTGTTCGCGCCACGCGTACCGAAACGGGTGTAAGCTGGTTCTCAGCGAACCCTCTGTGCGAGGCAAGCAATGCCGACGACCGACGAACCAGAACAGGTCAGCTTTCTAACGGACGATACGGGCCGGATCACCGCCTGGAACCCCGCATGCGAAGCCTTGTTCGGCATCGGTACGGCCCAGGCCGTGGGACAGCCGCTCGACGCCCTGCTGGCGGACGGTCCCGCCTGGCCCGAACTCAGCGCGGCGGATTCCGCGCACGTCCACGTCCAGGTCCAGGCCGCGGGTGGCCAGCGGCACGAAGCCACGCTGTCGCTCTCAGCGCTGCATGGGAAGGAAGGCGAACGGCGCGCCTGGATCGTCACCGTCGTCCATCCTCGCCCCGACGAGTCCGAAAGCGCACGCGTCGGCCGCACGCCCCTGTCCCAGATTGTCGAGTTACTGCCCGGCACCTTCTACGTCATCAACCGCGCTGGCCGCTTCGTCCTGTGGAACCATAACCTCGAGCGCCTGAGCGAGATGATGCCGGACGAGGTCGCCGCCACGCACGCCCTCGACCTGTTCGACTTCCGCGACCGTCCGGCGGCCCTGGCGAACATCCGGCGCGTGTTCAAGGAAGGCGCCGAGGTCTCGATGGAGGCCGACTACGTGTCGCGCAGCGGGCGCGAGACGCCGATGCTGCTGGGCGGGGCCCCCATCGCCTGCAACGGCGACACCTACCTGTTCGGCATGGGCCTGGACATCTCGGCGCGCCGCGACCGGGAGCGCCGCATGCGCCTGTACGAGCGGGCCCTGCACGCGGCCAGCAACGGCATCGTGATCACCGGCTGCGTCGGCGACGAACACCCGATCGAGTACGTGAATCCCGCCTTCGAGCGCATCACCGGCTACTGCAGCGACGAAGTGATCGGGCGCGATTCGCGCTTCATGGCCGCGCCCGGCATGGACCCGGACGAGCGCGCCCAGGTGCGCCTCGCCCTGCGCGAGCTGCGGCCGATCAAGGTGGTGCTGCGCAACCAGCGCAAGAACGGCGAGCTGTTCTGGAATGACCTGAGCATCACCCCGGTGCACGACGAGCACGGCGAGGTCACCCATTTCGTCGGCGTCATCACCGACGTCACCGCGCTCAAGCAGCGCACCGCCAACCTCGAGCACGAGGTGAACCATGACGGCCTGACCGGCCTGGCCAACCGCAACCTGATGTGGGACCGCCTCGCCCACGCCGTGCACCTGGCGCAGCGCCACCAGACCATGGTGGCGACGGTGCTGGTGGACCTGGACAACTTCAAGACCATCAACGACACCTTCGGCCACGCGGCCGGCGACGTGGTGCTGAAGGTGGTGGCGCGGCGCCTGCAGTCGGCGGTGCGCGACAGCGACACGGTGGCGCGCCTGTCCGGCGACGAATTCGTGCTGGTGCTGGTCGACCAGCCTTCGCTGCGCTTCACCCTGCGCATGGTGGAACGCCTGCGCCGCGCGATGGTGATGCCGGTGGCCTTCGCCGGCAACGAGATCCCGGTCGGCGCCAGTCTGGGCGTGGCGGCCTTCCCGGGCGACGGCCACACGCCGGCCGAACTGGTGCGGGCGGCCGACATGGCGATGTACCGCGCCAAGAGCAACGGCGGCGGCGTGCACTTCTTCTCGGCCGAGATGCGTTCGGCCAGCCAGGCGCGCGCGGCGCTGGCCGACAGCATGCGCGACGTGCTGGCGCGCGACGAGCTGTTCCTGCTGTTCCAGCCGCGCATGGACGCCAAGAGCGGCAAGGTGCGCGGCTTCGAGGCCCTGCTGCGCTGGCGCCATCCCGAGCACGGGGTGATGCTGCCGGCGGCCTTCCTGGCCGAGGCCGAGGAAAGCGGGCGGATCGTCGAGATCGGCAACTGGGTGCTGGACCAGGCCTGCAATTTCCTGCGCCAGCTGCGCGACGCCGGCTACACCGGCCTGCCGGTGGCGGTGAATGTCTCGCACCGCGAATACAGCCGTCCCGGCTTCATACCGGGCATCGCGGCGCGCATGGAGGAATACGGCCTGCCGCCGGGCAGCCTGGAAATCGAGATCCCCGAGGCCGACCTGATCCGCAGCCCCGGCATCGGGCGCGACCTGGCGACCCAGCTGCGCGAAGTCGGCGCGGTGCTGTCGGTGGACGAATTCGGGCGCGGCATTTCGGACCTGTCCTTCCTGCAGCAGCTGTCGATACGCCAGGTGAAGCTGTCCAAGGCGGCGGTGCACGGCATCGCCGGCCAGGGACCGGGGCCGTCCCTGGCGAAGACCCTGATCGACATCGGGCACAACCTGGAGATGTCGGTGGTGGGCGAGGCGGTGGAAACCGAGGCGCAGGTGGAGTTCCTGCGGCAGCATGGCTGCGACCAGCTGCAGGGGCAGTGGTTCAGCGAGCCGCTGGCGGCGGAGGCGGCGCACAGGATGCTGGCCCAGGGTGCGCAGGAGGCGCAGGAGCAGCGGGCGCAATAGGTACGCTCTTTCATTCCACCACCCCCAAGACCGTCGTACGCGCCACCGGCGCCTACGACGGTTTTGGGGCTGACTCAGTGCGATGCTCCCTACTGCTCAACCCTCGTCAGTAATCCGCTTCACCAGCGCCCCCAGCACCTCCTCCGCCATTTCGTTCGACACCTGGCACGTCCCCGCATTCTCATGCCCGCCGCCGCCATACTCCAGCGTCAGCGCCCCGATATTGGTCCTCGAACTGCGGTTCAAGATCGACTTGCCCGTCGCGAACACGGTGTTCTGCTGCTTCAGGCCCCACAGCACGTGGATCGAGATGTTCGTCTCCGGGAACAACGCATAGATGATGAAGCGGTTGCCCGCATAGATCACCTTCTCCTCGCGCAGGTCGAGCACCACCAGGTTGCGGTGCACGCGCGCGCAGCGGCGGATCTGTTCCTTGCACAGCTCGCTATGCGCGAAGTACAGCGCGGTGCGCTCGCGCACGTCCGGCAGCGCCATGATCTCGTCGATGCCGTGGGTGGCGCAGTGGTCGATCAGCGCCATCATCAGCTGGTAGTTGGAAATGCGGAATTCATGGAAGCGCCCCAGGCTGGTGCGCGCATCCATCAGGAAGTTAAGCAGGTTCCAGCCCTGCGGATCGAGCACCTCTTCGCGCGAGAAACGCGCCGAGTCGCCCTTGTCGACCGCGGCCATCATGTCCTGCCACGCCGCCGGGAAGGTGGCGGCGCCGCCGTAGTGGTCGTAGACCACGCGCGCCGCTGAGGGCGCTTCCGGATGGATGATGTGGTTCTCGCGACGGCCCGTGTTGCGCAGGGTTTCCGACAAGTGGTGGTCGAAGGCCAGGTGGGCCGCCGGCACGTAGGGCAGGTTGGTCGTGATGTCGTGGCCGGTGATGGCGATCTTGCCGTCCTGCATGTCCTTGGGATGGACAAACAGGATGTCGTCGATCAGGTCGAGGTGCTTGAGCAGCACCGCGCACACCAGGCCGTCGAAGTCGCTGCGGGTGACAAGGCGGAATTTTCCAGGAACTGCGGACATCGGTACACCCTTTCATCTTCGGAGTGAGAACCCGGCGGCACGCTGGCGGCCAGGCTGACAATCTCCTACCTTGCTATGTTTCCAATCGACAGCTGTTGCGCCAAATCAAACAGCGCCGGGTAAGCGCAGACTATTCCCCGATTCCTGCAGACTGTCGCAGGGGGCTGGCAAGCGCGGCAGCCAAGGGTTAAAGTTGCATCATCCCAACAGTCGGATTGCGCGGGAAAGGATGTTTCCCGGCGCCGCGGGCACGGCAGGCGTTACACTCGCCGCTTTGGCTCGTGGTCTACTGACAGAAAACGATATCGACATGCAAGCACGCAGCACAACCCAGCATTATTTTTCGAGCATCCTGTCGTGGCTGTACCGCGCCTTCGACGCCGTGGCGACCTGGGTGACGCAGCTGTCGTGGTGGAAATTCTTCCTGTTCGCGATCCTGACCCTGACCGCTGGCGCCATCCTGCAGGAAGAATTGTTCAACGGCCCCGCCGAGGAAGAAATCGCCCGCGCCGAGCGCGACGCCGCGCGCCGCAGCGACGCCAGCATCCTGATCGACGAAAGCGGCATCCACTTCAACCCGCGCAAGAACCGCC
>NZ_JAGPWC010000092.1 GCF_018119405.1 Massilia sp. ST3
GGGGCGGCAGCACCGGCGCGCCCAGTTCGCGCAGCAGCGGCGAGCTTTCCGGCTGGCCGATCGCGCCGGCGGCGCGCATGTATTCGTAGCGGTCCATCGCCAGCGAGTTCGAGGATTCCTTGCTGCGCACCACGACCGGGCGCAGGAAGACCATCAGGTTGGTCTTCACGCGGGTGCGGGTGCGGTACTTGAACAGGTTGCCCAGCACCGGGATGTCGCCCAGGCCACGCACTTTCTCCTCGCCGTCGCCCTCGGTGTCCTCGATCAGGCCGCCGAGCACGATGATCTGGCCGTCGTCGGCCAGCACATTGCTTTCGATCGCGCGCACGTTGGTGGTCAGGCCCGACGCCAGGTTGCGGGTCGAATTGTCCACGCTCGAGTTCTCGTGGTAGATGGCCATCTTGATCGTGCCGCCTTCCGAAATCTGCGGACGGACCTTGAGCAGCAGGCCCACGTCCTTGCGGTCGACGGTCTGGAACGGATTGCCGCCGCCGGTGGTGGTGTTGGTCGCGTACGAACCGGTGATGATCGGCACGTTCTGGCCGACCTTGATCGACGCCAGTTCGTTATCCAGCGTGATCATGTTCGGTGTGGACAAGATGTTGGCGTTGCCGTCGCTTTCAAGGGCGCGCGCCACGGCGCCGAGGCCGAGCTGGCCGCCCACCTGGCGGAACAGGCCGACCGACAGGCCGCCCGGCAGGGTTGGGATCGAGGTGCCGGAGAAGCCCTGGCTGGCCGCCGCGGCCAGGTTGACGATGTTGTTGGTCTGGTTGCCGCCGGTGAAGGACTGCAGGCCGCCGACGCGGTACTTGCTGTCGTTGTCGCCGGAAGCGCCCACCCACTGCACGCCGAATTCGGAGGCCTTGTTCGAGTTTACCTCGACCACCAGGGCCTCGATGTACACCTGGGCGCGGCGCACGTCGAGCTGGTCGATGACCGAGCGCAGGTTGCGGTAGACCGCATCCGGCGCGGTGATGATCAGGCTGTTGGTCGAGATATCGGCCTGGATGAAGCCGGAGCCGGCGCCTCCGCCCGCGCCGCCACCGCCGCCAAGCTGCCCCTGCTGGCCGTAGCTGCCGCCGCCGCCGACCGCGCTCACGGTCTGCTGGCTTTGCGCGCCCTGCTGGCCGCCCAGGCCCCCCGCGCCGCCCTGGCTCCCGGCCTGGATCGAGCCGCCCGAGGTGCCCTGCTGCTGTTGCGGCACCGCCGAGGCGTCCTGCGACACCACGGCGCGCAGGGTTTGGGCCACACGGCTGGCGTCGGCGTTCTTGAGATAGACGACGTGGATGTTGCCCTGGCTGGTGGTGGCCTGGTCGAGACGCGCGATCAGGCTCTTGGCCAGGTTGGCGCGCGCCTGCGAGGGTGCCCGGATCACCACCGAGTTGGTGCGCGGGTCGGCCAGCACGGTCACGCGGCCGGAGTCGCCGCCGGCGGCCGGTTCCATCAGGCGCGTCACGAGCGTGGCGACGTCGCTGGCGATGGCGTTGCGGATCGGGATCACGTCGAGGTCGGCCGCCACCGGCGCGTCGAGCGCGGCGATGATCTTGGCCAGGCGGCGCAGGTTGTCGGCGTAGTCGGTGACGACCAGGGTGTTGTTGCCCGGGTTCGCCATGATCGAGTTGTTCGGCGAAATCAGGGGACGCAGCACGGCCGTGAGGTTGGCGGCCGATTCGTAGTTCAGGTAGAACACCTGGGTCGCGATCTGGTCGCCGGTGGCGCGGCTGGCGCGCACGCCGCCCACCTGGGTCGGCGAGGACTGCAGCTTGGCTTCCGCTTCCGGCACCACCTTGGCGTAGCCGTCGCCGCTGGTGACCACCGCGAAGCCCTGCAGGCGCAAGGCCGAGGTGAGCAGGCCGAAGGCCTGGGTCTTGCTGAGCGACTTCTCGGATTGCAGGGTGATCGTGCCCTTGACCCGGGGGTCGACGATGAAGGTCATGCCGGTGTAGTGGCCGATCGCCTTGATCACCGACTCGATGTCGGCATTGACGAAGCTCAAGGCGGCGGCATTTGCGCTCTCCTGGGCCAGGACCGGCAGCGGCACGGCCGTGGTCGCGGCGAAGCAGCACAGCATGGCGCCGGCGGCAAGACGGCGCAGGGCCGGGATCTCGAAGGTGGTACGGGTAGTTGTTTTCATTATCTGAACTCGAGTGCGATTACATTTTTGCCGTTCACCATGCGGCGCTGGCCCAGCAGGTTCAACATGTTCCCCAGCGTCTCTTCGTAGCCGTCGGCGGCCGAGGCCTGCCCGGAAAAGCGCAGACGTCCATTTTGCAACATTCCCGAACCCGTCAGCAGCAAAGCGCCGCGTACGGTGCGCAGGTTCAAATCGGCTTGCGGGCCGCGCCAGTCCATCGCCATTTCGTAGCTGCCGAGCGGCTTGACGGGCGACATGCGCGAGCCCATGTCGGCCAGGGACAGTACCGTGCGGCCCTGGACCGCCATCATGTTTTCCTGGCGCACCAGGTCGAGCTTGTTCCAGGTGAGCTTGATCGCGCCGCTCAGGGCCAGCGTGTTCAGCGGCGCGCCGAGGCCGGCCAGGCCATCGGCCGGCAGCAGCAGCTCGCCGGGGCTGACCTGCCACTGCGACCAGCTGCCTTCGAGCCGCACCGGCTGGTTCAGGGCTTGCGGGTTCTCCAGTTCCATGCTGACGTGACCGAACAGCACCAGGGGCGACAGCTTCCAGGCAAAGCGTCCCGGCAGCAGCGGCGTCACCGCCCCGCCCTCGCCCGGCGCCCCGCCCACGAAGGCCGAGCCGCGCCACAGCGTACCTTGCGCATCCCCCAGAGTCAAACGACCGCCCGTCTGTTTTTCGACCATGGGGCCGAGCCAGGCGGCGGGCAGGAACACGAGGATCGTGGCCAGCACCGCCAGCAGCACCAGCGCGCCCCAGGCGAGCGTGCGCTTCATGGAGCGGGCGCGCTGCCCTGGCGCAGCGTCAGGGTGGCGTCGACCTGTCCCAGGGCTTCCTTGGCGGTGAACACGCCGTCCTGCACCAGCACCCGGTTCTCGCGCCGCTGGGCGTCGAGCCAGGCCATCAGGTTGGCGTAGGACACGCCATCGAACTGGGCCTTGGCGTATTCGCCGGTGAGCGTGAGCGAGGCCGCGGTGAGGCCGCGCGTGGCCAGGCTGGCCGTCAGGCCTTCGCGCGTCATCGGGGTGACCGGCGCCGCCGGCTGGGCGTTCAGGGCCTGGGCCTCGGCGGCCAGGGCCTGCATCTGGGCCGCCTGCTGGCGCAGCTCGGGCAGCGAACGGCGCAGCTGCTCGCGCCCGGTCAGGGCCGGGTCGATGAACAGCAGGTAGACCAGGGCCAGCACGGCCACGCCGATGCCGGCGGCGAGGAACTTGCGCTCCTGGTCGGTGCGGGCGAGCCAGTAGGCCAGCGCGCGCTCGCGCAATGCGACGATCTGGGCGGCGATACTCATGGCGTGACTCCCGTGCTGCGGATGATCCAGGTGGCCGGGGCCGATTCCTCCAGGCTCAGGTTGCGCGCCGACAGCGCGGTCTTCATTTGCGCGGTGACGGACGGGTCGATGGTCTCGGGCTTGACGCGCACGGTGAGCGCGCGTTCGCGGAACTCGATCGACGCAATGCCGGGCTGGCGCGCGAGCGTGCGGGTCGCTTCGCCCACGGCGCCGGCCAGCCAGTGGAATTCGTCCGGGGCGATCTGGCCGCTGCCGGCCTTGGCGCGCGCGATGTTCTGGCGCATCTGGGCCACCGGGTCGATCGCCGGGGTATTCGGATAGACCGAGCGGAAGGTCTGGTTGATCTGGGCGCGCACGGCGTCGGCCTCGCCCTTCAGGCGCAGCCATTCGACGTTCAGGCCGATGATGTTGACCAGCACCGCCAGCAGGGCCAGGCGGATCGGCCAGCGCCAGCGGCTCCAGTCGCGCTGGGCCACGCCGGCCGCGCCCAGGCCGGGCACCAGGTCCATCGTGCTGCTCTTCGATCCCGCGATCCAGTGCGCCCATTCCTCGCTCTCGAGGCTGATGCCGGGGCCGGCCTCGGCCAGCAGCGCCTGGTACTCGCCCAGTTGATCGTGGGGCACGTAGAGCACCAGCGGGGCGTCGCCCGACAGCGCGCGCGCCGTCTGCAGGGTGGCCGCGGGATTGCCGTCCATGGCCAGGCCCAGGCCTTCGTACTGGCTCTGGCGCAGGATCAGTTCGCCGTTGCCGATGGCGGCGCTGACGCTGCCCGGCTGCAGGGGCAGGCAGAGCGGCGCGGGCAGCGCGGACACGGCGCGCGCGCCCTGCGCCAGCAGGGTCTTGACCAGCGGTTCGAACCAGTCGCGCTGGACCACCGCCACCGGGCGACGGCCGTCGGCCAGCGGCGGACCGGCGACCAGCACGCAATCGAGCGGATCGCCCAGGATGTGTTCTTCGACCAGGCCGGGGAGCGCGGCGCGCAGGCGGGCGCCGGTCAGCGGCGGGGCCTCGACCGGCAGCACGGTGACGTCGGCGCCGGCCAGCACCAGCACCACGCGGCGGCTGGCCGCGACCACGTCGCCCAGGTTGCGCAGCGGGCCTTCGCCTTGCTGTTCGATGGCGCCGCTGTCGGCCACCAGTGCGAACCGGCACAGCGCACCCTCGCCTTCCGCCCGGGCCGGGTGCCGTATATAAAGAGTAGTCAAACTGTCTCGCTTTCTTCTAGTTTTGGCGGGTCCAGACCACCTTGGTGCCTCCGCCGATGATCCCCTCGCGGCTGATCAAGGACTCGGCGTTCAATGCCGCCCGGTCGAGCCGGATCCGGCTCTGTACCAGGAAATAATTACTCTGCACACCGATCGAGCCGTCTTCCGGCTGGCTCGCGGGCTTCAGCTCGCCCTTGAAGTACTCGATGTCGCGCCAGGGCGCGCGCTTGCGCTTTTCGACCAGCACGTTCGCCTCCGACAGCGAATAGCCCGGCAGCACCGCCGCCAGCACCTCGGCCGGCGCCGTGTTCACGTTCACCGGCGTCTGTTGCGGCAACACCGTCAGGAAGGGACGCAGCTTCTGCATCACCTCGGGCGTGAAGCCGGGCAGGACCATCAGGTCGTCGACCCGCAGCAGCGGCATCGGCGTGCCGGGGATAGGGTTCGCGCCCGTCACCGGCGGTGTCGGCGGCGTCGGCGGCGGCTGGTTCGGATCCTCCGGCAGCACCGGCACCGACTGCCCTGCCGCGACCAGCTGCGCCGCGCGTTCGGCCAGCCGGCCGTCGATGCGCAGGTTGGTCAGCAGGCGGTTGAAGATGAACTGCTGCTCCTTGCTGACGATCTTGTCCTTGGCCAGATTGGTAAGATTGTAACGCGACGTGGCGTCGATAATGTTACCCGAGAGGGAGGCGTCGAAATTTTCGCCCTCGATGCGCTCGCGCTCGATGTACTGGTCGAGACGGGTCTCGGCCAGGGGCGTGGCCCAGACCTGGTCGAGCGAGGTGTAGGGGCCAGTGTAGTTACTCTGGCGCAGCACGACGCTCGACCAGTCGAGCGCGCCGCGCAGGATCCACTTGGTCTGCAGTTGCAGGCGCTGGTTTTCCATCGAGCGCACCTGGACCTGCTGCTGCCAGAACAGGCTGGCGACGATCGACACGGCCAAGGTGGTCAGCAGGAGCGCGGTGACCACCGCCACGCCGCGCTGGCGTCCTGGATGGGAAAGGCGCATCAGGTGCCTCCCAGCAGGAAGGACTTGAGCATCGGCGCGGCCAGGTTGCGCACGGTGAGCGCGACCAGGATGCCGGTGGGCTCGCTGGTGCCTCCGGCGTTCGGCTGGACGAGGGGTGGCTGCCCTTGCTGCTGCAGCGGATTGCCGACGATCCGGGCCGGCTCGGTGCGCCAGGCATTGTTCTGCCAGGCCTGGATCTGCATGCCAAGCACACCGTTCTGCAGCGCCACCGGCGGCGAGTTCTGGGCCGGGGCATCCGAGGAGATCGACTCCCACAGCTGTTCGAGCTGGACCAGGTCGCGGGTGCCGGGCGATTCACGGCGCAGCAGCTGGCCGCCGGCGATGCGGTAGGACACGACCTGCAGGCGCGAGGCTTCGTTTTCGACGAAGACCTTGCGCACCAGGGTCAGGCGGTCGGCGTCCCACTGGATGTAGGGGCGGCGGCCCAGCACGTCGCTGCCGGCCAGGTGCTCGCAATCGCTCTGCATCTGGGCGAACGCCAGCTGCATGCCGCGCGTGGTTTCCATCTGCTCGGTCAGGATGATGCGTCCGCGCACGATGCCGTCCAGGCCGCGCCAGCCGAGCACGGCCACGATGGCCAGGATCGAGATGGCCACCAGCAGTTCGACCAGGGTGAAGCCCGCGCGCTTGGAATAGCTCATATCGGAGACGGCCTCAGGACCAGTTGGACCAGTTTGACAATGCGTCGGCCCGGGTTGTCGGCGTCGAAGACCGAGACTTCGATGCGGCGCAAGAGCGGGTTGGGACTGGTGAACACTTCTTCTTCGCAGATGAAGTTCAGGTCGCCTTGCGGGCAGGGAAAGCTGCGCCGGCCGATCTCGGGGAATTCGCGGCCGATGCGGATCTGCACCAGGCGGTTCTCGGCCGACCAGGTCGCCATCATCGAGGCGCGCAGGTCCGAGCTGTTGGCGGTCAGGCTGCCGACGGCGCGCAGGCCGGCCGTCAGCGCGGTGCCGACGATGACCAGCGCCACCAGCACTTCGAGCAGGGTGAACCCCCGGGAAAGTCGTGGCCGCATGCTCATTCGACGGTGAAGTGGCCGACGCCGTCGGCGCGGATCGCGACCCGGTTCTCGCCGGTCGCCATGGTCAGCAGGAAGGGCTTGTCGACCGGCTCGCGCCCGAAGGTGATGCGCAGCACGTCGTTGGCGCCGCTGGCGCCGGCCGGTTCGAGCACCAGCTGCAGGGGAGCGTTCTTGAAGCTGCGTTCGCGCAGCAGGTCGTCCTTGGTAACGGGTTCCCAGCCGGTGTCGTTGCGCACCATGAAGCGGTAGCGTTCGCCGTTGGCCTCGAAGGCCACCAGGCGGTTGCGCACGATGGCTTCGTCACGCGCCAGCTGGAGCAGCAGGGCGAGGCGCTGGGCCTCCTCCTGCAGGTCCTGGCGCGGACTCGGCATGGCTTTCAGCGAGGCCAGGCCCAGGGTGATGCCGATGATGACCAGCACCACCAGCAGCTCCACCAGGGTGAAGCCGCGCGCCGGGGTCCGGGACGGAGCGCCGTGATCCTGGCGCGGTCGCTGGGCCGGCATGGGAAGAATTTATTCCCAGGATCCGACGTCGGCATCCTCGCCGGTGCCGCCCGGCTGGCCGTCCGCGCCCAGCGAGAACACGTCGATTTCGCCGTGGATACCCGGCGACAGGTATTGGTAGGCATTGCCCCACGGATCTTTCGGCAGCTTCTCGATGTAGCCGCCGGACTTCCAGCCGTTGGCGGCCGGACCCGAGGTCGGCTTGGTGATCAGGGCGTTCAGGCCCTGCTCGGTGGTCGGGTAGCGCTGGTTGTCCAGCTTGTAGAGCTTGAGCGCCTGCATCATGGTGGCGATGTCGACCTTGGCGGCGGTCACGCGCGATTCGCCGGTACGGCCCAGCAGCTTGGGCACGACCAGGGCGCCGAGGATGCCGATGATGACCACGACGACCATGATCTCGACCAGGGTGAAGCCACGCTGGAGGCCGCGGCGCTGCTTGCGTTGCATGTCAATGTGCATAACGTGTAGGTAAATGAGCTTGGCAGTGAATCGTTAGAAGCAGACCAGTATAAGCCCGAAACATGACAAATTCGCTTAGGACGGACTTACTGTTCCCAGAATAGCAAACAAGGCTGCAATTGTAAGGCAGCCGGCCGGGCACTGTATCGTTAAATCGTGCGCTCAGGCATGAGTCGAACAGACTGGGCAATTCGGATCATGCGCGACCCCGATGCTGGTCCACTCCATGGCCCGGCCTTCGAGCAGCAGCAGGCGCCCGGCCAGCGGCTGGCCGATGCCCGCCACCAGCTTCATGGCCTCGGCCGCCTGCATGGCGCCGACCACCCCGACCAGGGGCGCGAACACGCCCATGGTGCTGCAGGCCACGTCCTCGTAGCGGCTGTCCTCGGGGAACAGGCAGGCATAGCAGGGCGCGCCCGGGCGGCGCGGGTCGAACACGGACAGCTGGCCGTCGAAGCGGATCACGGCGCCCGACACCAGCGGCACGCCCGCCGCCACGCAGGCGCGGTTGACGGCGTGGCGGGTGGCGAAGTTGTCGCTGCAGTCCAGTACGACCGTGGCGGAGCGGGCAAGTTCCAGCAGGCGTCCTGGGCCGGCGCGTTCGCGCAGGGCGGTCACTTCGATCTCGGGGTTGATGGCCAGCAGGGCTTCGCGGCCGGACTCGGCCTTGGACTGGCCGATGCGGGCGGTGGTGTGCATCACCTGGCGCTGCAGGTTGGTGAGGTCGACCGCGTCGTCGTCGACCAGGGTGATGCGGCCGACGCCGCCGGAGGCCAGGTACAGCGCCGCGGGCGAGCCCAGGCCGCCGGCGCCGATGATGAGCGCATGGGCCTGCAGCAGCTTTTCCTGGCCTTCGATGCCGATGTCGTCGAGCAGGATGTGGCGGGAGTAGCGCAGGAGTTGGGTGTCGTTCATGGGTGCTGTTGGGTTATCGGCGGCGCATGAAAACTTGGATCCCCGCCTTCGCGGGGATGACGGTTCAAAGGCAGTGGCAAGCTCAAGCCTGGCCACGTTCTCATGCACGTCATCCCCGCGCAGGCGGGGACCCATTTGCCTTACCTTCGCGCAGCGCCAATTATTTTTTAGGCGGCGCCTTGATCTCCGGCGGCTTCTGCTCCGCCCCCGGCAGAGGCTGCGGCGCCGGCTTGTCGCGGTTGTCCTCGGTCTTGGCCAGCTGCACCGGCAAGCCCTTGAAGTGGTTGATCGCCTGCGCCAGCTGGAAGTCGTCCTTGCCGCCGAACTCGAGCGGCTTGCGGTCCTTCAGCAGGGCCAGGGCGCGCTTCTGCTGTTCCAGGCTCTCGTTCTTGGCGGCGGTGGCGGACGCGCCCTTCTTTTCGTTCTCGCCCGCCAGGTGGCGCTGCAGGTCGGCCTCGCGCACGCGCAAGGCGTTCAGCATGTCGCCTTCCGCGGTCTCGTGCACGCGCAGGTCGGGTACGATGCCGGTGGCCTGGATCGGGCGGCCCTTCGGCGTGTAGTAGCGCGCCGTGGTCAGCTTGATCGCCGTATCGGCCGAGAGCTGGCGCAGGGTCTGCACCGAGCCCTTGCCGAAGGTCTGGCTGCCCATCACGATGGCGCGCTTGTAGTCCTGCAGGGCGCCGGCCACGATCTCGGAGGCCGAGGCCGAGCCGCCGTTGACCAGCACCACCATCGGCACCGTCTTCAATGCCGCCGGCAGGCCGGCCAGCGGGTCGCCGCGCTGGGCATAGAATTCGCGGCGGCCGTAATACGCCGTGTTCGAGTCGGACAACTGCCCCTTGGTCGAGACGATCACCTGGTCCGGCTTGGGCAGGAAGGCCGCCGATACGCCGATCGCGCCCGGCAGCAGGCCGCCCGGGTCGTTGCGCAGGTCCAGCACCAGGCCCTTGATGTCGGGGTTCTCGGCGAACAGGGACTTGGACTTCTTGGCCAGCTCTTCCAGGGTATTCTCCTGGAACTGGCTCACGCGCAGCCAGGCATAGCCGGGCTCGACCAGCTTGGCCTTGACGCTCTGGACATTGATCTGCTCGCGCGCGACCGGCACCACCCAGGGCTGGTCCTCGCCGGGGCGGGCGATGGTCAGGGTGACCTTGCTGCCGACCTTGCCGCGCATGCGCTTGATCGCTTCGTCGACCGACATGTTGCGCACCGGGACGTTGTCGATGCGGGTGATCAGGTCGCCCGCCTTGATGCCGGCCTTGTGCGCCGGGGTATCCTCGATCGGGGACACGATCTTGATGTAGCCGTCTTCGCTGGCGATCTCCACGCCCACGCCGACGAACTTGCCCTGCACGCTTTCGCGCATCTCGCGGAAGGCCTTCTGGTCGAGGTAGACCGAGTGCGGGTCGAGCGAGGCGACCATGCCGCCGATGGCTTCGGACAGCAGCTTCTTGTCCTCGACCGGCTCGACGTAGTCGGTCTTGATCAGGCCGTAGACGTCGGCCAGCTGGCGCAGCTCGTCGAGCGGCAGCGGCGCGCCGGTCTTCTGTGCATAGGCCGAGAACTGGAAGGAAGCGGCCACGCCGGCCACCATGCCCAGTCCGATCAGCCCGAAGTTCTTCGCTTTCTTGCCCATGTTTGCCCCTAGAATTTGACCCAGCTTGCCGGGTCGAAGGCCTTGCCGCGATGCCTGAGCTCAAAGTATAGCCCCGATTCCTCGTTACCGCCGGTATTGCCCGCGCTCGCGATGGCCTCGCCCGGACGCACCATGTCGCCGGCGCGTTTCAGGAGGGATTGGTTGTTTCCGTAGATCGACAGGTACTCGCCGCCGTGGTCGATGATGATCAGGTTGCCGAAGCCGCGCATCCAGTCGGAATACACGACCCGGCCCTGGGCCACGGCGCGCACCTCGGCCCCTTCGGCGGCCTTGATGAACATGCCCTTCCAGGTGGGGCCGTCGCCGCGGCGCGAGCCGAAGCGGGCCGCCACGGCGCCGCTGACCGGCGCGCCCAGGCGTCCGCGCAGCGAGGCGAAGGCGCCGGCCGGGGCCGCGGGCGCCAGGGTGACTTCGGGCGGCGGCGGGGCCGTGGGCTTGGTGTCCGCCGGCTTCGGCTGCTCGGCCACTTTGGGCGGTTCCGGTTCAGGCAGCGGCTCCGGCTTGGTGACGGGCTTGGTGCCGTTCTTCCTGGCCTCCTCGCGCGCGATGCGTTCGCGCTCGGCCTTCTCGGCCGCGGCCTTGGCGCGCGCCAGGGCCCGCTCCTTCGCTTCGGCTTCCGCCTTGGCCTTGGCGGCCGCGAGCGCGGCCTGGCGACGCTGCTCGGCCTCGGCCTGCTCGCGGATCAGGCGGGTCAGGCGGTCGACCAGGCCGCTCATGCGCTGCTCGTCGCGCTGCAGGCGGTCGGCCTGCTTGCGCTGGTCGGCCAGGCGGCTCGACAGGGTCTGCAGCAGCGCGGCGCGGCGCGCCTTCTCCTTTTCCAGCAGCGCCTTCTGGTCGCGCTGCTCCTGGGCGATCTCTTCCAGCTCCTGCTGGGCGTTCTCGACCTTGTCGCGGTTGGCGTCGACCTGGGCCAGGTTGTCGCGCAGCGAACCCAGCAGGCGTGCCTGGGCCTGCGAGACATAGCCCATCAGCTGCATGTCGCGCGCGATGCGGTTCGGGTTGTCGCCGCTCAGCAGCAGCTTGATCCGGTCTTCGTTGCCGGCCACGTAGTGCTCGCGCAGCATCCTGGACAATTGTTTCTTTTGATTAACAATTGTCTGGGCCAGCCTTTCCTGCTCGGCCGCGATGTCCTGCAGGCGCGTGTTGGTCTCGGCCTGCTCGCCCGCCAGGTCGCGCAGCGCGCGGTTGGCGTCCGAAATGGCGGCCTCGGACTCCGCCAGGGTATCGGCGGCGTCTTCCTTCTGGTCCTCGGTGCGGCTGATCTCGCGCTTGATCGCGGCCAGTTTCTGCTGGATACCGGCGCGCTGCTTCTCCGCGCTCACCTTCTGGCGGCTGCGCTCGGTCTGGCGCTGGGCCAGGGCATCGGGGGACAGGGCAAGGCCCAGGAGCGCGCAAAGGAGCGCGCTCCCGAGGAACTTCGTGGTTGGCAAACGCAAGACCTTACTTCGCCTTCCCTTGGTTGGCCACGGCCGCCATGGCGGCGGCGATCGCTTCCTGGTCGCCCAGGTAGTAATGCTTGATCGGCTTCAGGTCGGCATCCAGTTCATAGACCAGCGGCTGGCCGTTCGGGATGTTCAGGCCGACGATGTCGGTGTCGCTGATGTTGTCCAGCATCTTGATGATAGCGCGCAGGCTGTTGCCGTGGGCCGAGATCAGGATGTTCTTGCCGGCGCGGATGGCCGGGGCGATCTCCTCGTCCCAGGCCGGCATCACGCGCGCCACGGTGTCCTTCAGGCATTCGGTCAGCGGGATCTGGGACTGGTCCAGGCCGGCGTAGCGCGGGTCGCCGAAGGAGGTGCGGTCGTCGCCCGCCTCCAGCGCCGGCGGCGGGGTGTCGTAGCTGCGGCGCCAGACCAGCACCTGCTCGTCGCCGAACTTGGCGGCGGTTTCCGCCTTGTCGAGGCCCTGCAGGGCGCCGTAGTGGCGCTCGTTCAGGCGCCAGTCGTTCTTGATCGGCAGGTACATCATGTCCATCTCGTCCAGCGCCAGCCACAGGGTGCGGATCGCGCGCTTGAGCACCGAGGTGTAGGCGACGTCGAAGGTGAAGCCGGCCTCCTTGAGGACGCGGCCGGCGGCTTTCGCTTCGGCAATACCTTTTTCGGTCAGGTCGACGTCGGTCCAGCCGGTGAAGCGGTTTTCCAGGTTCCAGGTGGATTCGCCATGGCGCATGAATACGATTTTGTACATAAGCTGATCTTCGAAAAAAGAGTGGTTAGATATCCGGTCCGGCTTCTATTTTATAATGCGCCGATTCAGTTCAACCATTGGAAGCCTTGTGAATTTCATTCTCGATAATATCTTCGTCGTAGCGATCGCCGTGATTTCGGGCGGCGCCCTGCTCTGGCCGGCCCTGGCGCCGCGTGGTAAACGCGTGTCGCCGCTGCAGGCCACGCAGATGATCAACCGCGGCAAGACCCTCGTGCTGGACGTCCGCAGCGCCGACGAGTTCGCGGCCGGCCACGTGCGCGACGCCAAACACGTTCCACTGGCAGACTTGGCCAATCGACTCGGCGAACTGGAGAAGTCCAAGGGCCGTCCCGTCGTCATCGTGGACCAGAACGGATCCCGTGCCGACAAGGCGGCGCGCCAGCTTGCCGCCGCCGGCTTCGAGGACGCGCACGCGCTCGAGGGCGGCCTGGCGGCATGGAGCGCGGCCGGCCTGCCGCTGACCAAGTAAACCTTTTCAGGAAGGAAGCATCATGACCGCACACGTCGTTCTCTACCATACCGCCGCCTGCCCCTACTGCGTCCGCGCCGAGCGCCTGCTCGAGGCCAAGGGCGTGAAGGACATCGAACGCATCCGCGTCGACCTCGATCCCGAGCAGCGCCAGATCATGATGCAGCGCACGGGGCGCCGCACCGTGCCGCAGATCTACGTGGGCGAGACCCATGTGGGCGGTTTCGACGACCTGTATGCGCTTGACCAGGCGGGGCGGCTGGATCCGCTGCTCAAAGGCGAATGAGGTAGGGTTGGCGGCTTCGCCGCCACCAACCCAACGGTATGGACACGGGTTTACAACGGGTCGGCAAACCGCTATTGCATCCAAATTGATTTTGATACAATTGTGATCGCGTTTGACCAATGCACCCTGAACGGACGACCGTTCTTCACAATTTCAACGAAAGCGTTCCATGTCTGACGAAAATCTGCAACCAGTATTCCAAATCCAACGCGTCTACCTGAAAGACATGTCGCTGGAGCAACCGAACTCGCCGGGCATCTTCCTGGAACAGGAAGCCCCGAGCATCGAAGTCTCGCTGGACGTCGGCGCTGAAAGCATCGCCGAAGGCATCTACGAGTCGACCGTGACCATCACCGTCACCGCCAAGCTCAAGGACAAGGTCGCCTTCCTGGTCGAAGGCAAGCAGGCTGGCATCTTCGAAGCCCGCAACATCCCGGCCGAGCAGATGGACCCGCTGCTGGGCATCGGCTGCCCGAACATCATCTATCCGTACCTGCGCGCCAACATCGCCGACGTGATCAGCCGCGCCGGCTTCCCGCCGGTTCACCTGGCCGAGATCAACTTCGAAGCCTTCTACCAGCAGCGCCAGGCCGCCATGGCCCAGGCTGCCGCCGCACCGGCACAATAAGCTGTTCTCCCGCGGGCGCCGCGCCGTGCGGCGCCCGTTCCTGCCTCACGACGCGGTTCACGTTTCACCCAGGCCCGCCATGACCTTTTCCCGACTTCTTGCAGGCATGCTCTTGATGGCAGCCTCGAGCGCGTTCGCCTTCGATTTCAAGACGGTCGGCGCGCCCATGGCCATCCTGTACGACACCCCTTCCGCCAAGGGCAACAAGCTGTACGTGGCGCCCGCCGGCATGCCGGTCCAGGTCATGCTCAGCTATGGCGAATGGGTCAAGGTGCGCGACATGAACGGCGACGTGGCCTGGACCCAGGCCAAGGGCCTGTCCGCCCGCCGCAACGTGCTGGTGCGCGTGCCGGGGGCGCGCGTCTTCACCGAGCCCAGCGACACCTCCCAGGTCCTGATGACCGCGGACAAGGGTGTGCTGCTCGAACTGGTCGATCCGAACGCCGTCACCTGGGCGCGCGTGCGCCACCGGGACGGCATCGTTGGCTACATCAAGGCTTCCGACATCTGGGGCCTGTGATTCCTTCCTAGGATTCCATGCAACACGACAAACATCCTTCCAAGATCACCATCCTCGGCGCCGGCGCCTGGGGCACCGCGGTCGCGATCGCGCTCGCCGCGCGCCACGACGTGCTGCTATGGGGCCGCAACCGGCAGCAGATGCGCGACACCGAGGCCGCCCGCGAGAACGCCTACCTGCCGGGCCACCCGCTGCCGCCCTCCCTGCGCGTGGGCAGCGACTTCGAGGCCGCCCTGGCGCACGTGATCGACGCCCGCCCGGACGAGGCGCCGCTCCTGATCGCGGCCTGCCCGGTGGCCGGCCTGCGCCCGCTGCTGGAACAGCTGCGCGGCCGCACGGTGCCGAACGTGGTCTGGCTGTGCAAGGGCTTCGAGGCCGGCACCGGCCTGCTGCCGCACCAGGTGATGGCCGAGGTGCTAGGAGCTCAGGGGGAGCATCCTGTGCCGGGCGCGGCCCTGTCCGGCCCCTCCTTTGCCCAGGAAGTGGCGCGCGGCCTGCCCTGCGCGCTGTCGGTGGCCTCCGAGTCGGCCGAACTGCGCGAGCGCGTGGTGGCGGCGGTCCACGGCGGCAACCTGCGCGTCTACGCCTGCGACGACCTGGTGGGCGTCGAGGTCGGCGGCGCGGTCAAGAACGTGATGGCGATCGCCACCGGCACGGCCGACGGGCTGGGCATGGGACTGAACGCGCGCGCCGCCCTCATCACCCGCGGCCTGGCCGAGATCACCCGCCTGGGCGTGGCGCTGGGCGCGCAGCCGGGCACCTTCATGGGGCTGACCGGGATGGGCGACCTGATCCTGACCTGCACCGGCGACCTGTCGCGCAACCGGCGCGTGGGGCTGGCGCTGGCCCAGGGCAAGGCGCTCGATACCATCGTGGCCGAGCTGGGGCACGTGGCCGAAGGCGTGCCGTGTGCGAAGTCGGTGCGCGAGCTGGCGCACAGGATGGGGGTGGAAATGCCGATTACCGAGGCGGTGGCGGGGGTGCTGTTCGACGGCGTCGCGGCGACCGAGATGGCGGCGCGGTTGCTGGCGCGGGATCCGCGGGTGGAGTTGGCCTAGTCGTAGGCTGGTGGCTGCTCATCGAACTTGGGTCCCCGCCTGCGCGCACTGCTGTCCGGGATAATCCGATAGCTCTTCATTGAAGCGCTCCCTGTTGTGCCGACACGAGCGC
>NZ_JAGPWC010000093.1 GCF_018119405.1 Massilia sp. ST3
CCCCCCCCCCCCCCCGCCGGGGGGGGGGGGGGGCCCCCCCGACCCTACGGATGCGCCAACCGTGAATCCTGGGGCGCCTCCTCCCTTTCATGCAGGCCGTAATCACGCATGACCGCCGCGACGCGCAGGCGGTAGTCACGAAACATCCCGCCCCTGCCCGCCGCCTGCGCCGCGCGGTGCGCCTCCAGCGTGCGCCAGCGCTTGACGGCTTCCTCGTCGCGCCAGAACGACAGCGACAGGATCCGCCCGGGGCGCGTCAGCGACTCGAATCGTTCGATCGACACGAAGCCGTCGATGCTTTCCAGCTGTTCGCGCAGGCGCGCCGCGATGTCGAGATAGGCCTGGCGCTGGGCCGGTTCCGGCTCGACCTCAAAGATGACCGCGATCATGCCAGCCTCCCGGTCGCAAAGTCCCTTCGACGCCTTCGGTAAAGGTGCGCTGCTCGCGCAGGATGAAGCGCTGCTGCTGCGCCAGCGCGAAGTTGGCGCGCGCCTCCTCGTCCGTCTTCAGGCGCGCGCGGTAGGCCTCGTAGGCGGCCAGGCTGTCGAAGGCGATCAGCCCCCAGGCCTCGTCGTTCGTGCCTTCGTGGGGCAGGAAGTAGCCGAGCAGGTCGCCGCCGCAGCGGGGAATGATGCGGCCCCAGTTCTCGGCGTAGCGGCGGAAGGCCTCGCGCTGGAAGGGATCGATCTGGTAGCGGATGAAACAGGTGATGCGCATGGCGCCTCCTCGTGTGGAAAGCACTACTCTAGTCCTTTGCCCCGGCGCGATGCTTCGGCTAAGATCGAAGCATGAGGGACGGACCCAACATCACCGCCATTGCCGCCTTGATCGGCGACCATGCCCGCGCGCAGGTATTGAACCTGCTCATGGCGGGCAAGGCGCTCACGGCCACCGAACTGGCCGACGCCGCCGGCGTCACGCGCCAGACCATCAGCACCCACCTGGCCAAGCTGGTCGACGCCGGCCTGCTGGCGGTCGAGGCCCAGGGCCGCCACCGCTATTTCCGCATCGCGGACGCCGAGGTGGCGCAGATGCTGGAGTCGCTGATGGGCGTGGCCTTCGGCGTCGGCTCGCTGCCGCTCCGGCCCGGCCCGCGCGAACCGGCCCTGCGCAAGGCGCGCGTCTGCTACGACCACCTGGCGGGCGAGCTGGGCGTGCTGGTCTACGAGCGGCTGGCCGCGCGCGGCGCCTTCGGCATCGGGGCGGACGGCATCGTGCTGACCGACACGGGCCAGGAGCTGGCCAAGGCCCTCGGCATCGAACCCGCCTCCCTGGCGAAGGGAAAACGGCCGGTCTGCCGCACCTGCCTCGACTGGAGCGAACGGCGCCACCACCTGGCCGGCCTGCTCGGCGGCGCCATCCTGGAGCGTTGTGAACAACTGGGTTGGGCGCGGCGCCTGCCGCAGACCCGCGTCATGGCTTTCAGCCTCGAGGGCGAAGCGGCGCTGCGGTCCTGGCTGGGCTAAGGATGCTTATCCGGCGACGGCAGCGGCCTTGCCCGGCCACGCCCCTTTCATGAAGCGCGCCAGCAGCGGCGTCTTGACCGGCGGGGGCAGCTTGGCGTCGACCACGGCGGCCCATTTCTCGGTCAGCTGCTCGCAAGTGGCGCGCAGCACCGGATCGATTTCCGGCAGGCGCGCCAGCGCGCACAGGTGGCGCTCGATCACCGAAGCCAGCTTGACGCAGGGCGGCTCGCCCGTCTCGCGCGCCGTGTAATGCGACATCAGGTGCAGCAAGGATGCGACCAACAGCGCGTCCTGGCTGCGCCCCGACTGCGCCTGGGGCAGTACGTCGTCTGCAAAGGATGGATTCATGCAAGCCTCTCCGTGGAAAACATTGCCGATCAATGATGAGAATGATTCTCATTCAAATAAATCACGAAAGCAAGCGTTTTTGAACAGGGAGAGAGGTTTACAGCCGGGTTTCGCGGGCGGCGCGCAGGAATTCGTCCAGCACGGGCGTGCAGTCCAGCAGTTCGGTGCCGCCGGCGCGGTGGAATTCCGGGTGCCACTGCAGGCCCATCACGAAGTCGGCGCGGCGGTAGCGGATCGCTTCGACGATGCCGTCCGGTTCGGAATAGGCCTCGACCACGATGTCGCGCCCCAGTTCCTTGACGGCCTGGTGGTGGATCGAGTTCACCACCGCCTTCTTCACGTGCGGGAACATGCGCGACAGCGAGGAACCCTGGGGAAAGACGATGTCGTGGCGGTGGGCGTCGTACAGGTCGTGCACGTGGGCCAGCGCCTCGGGCACATTGGTGGCCACGTCCTGGTAGAGCGTGCCGCCGAAGGCCACGTTGATCAGCTGGCAGCCGCGGCACACGCCCAGCACCGGCTTGCCGGCGTCGACGAATTCGTGCAGCAGCTCGAGCTCGTAGACGTCGCGCGCGCGGTCGCCCGACCACTCGGGGCGGGTGGGCGTCTCGGAATAGGTTTGCGGCGCCACGTCCGCCCCGCCCTGCAGCACCAGGCCGTCCAGGTGGCGCGCGTAATGGCGCAGGGTGATGTTGCTCGGGTGGAGCAGCCCGTTGGTATTGACCGTGGGGATCATGAACACAAGCACGTCGCGCGACATCACCCACTGGGCGATCGACTCCTCGAGGTATTGCAGGTTCTTGCTGAGCAGGCCGCGCGCGCCCGGTTCCGGATGAAAAATGCGGGCCGAGACGCCGATGTGCAGCGTGCGCTGCATGAAGTCGCGGTTGAAGCGCTCGCGCAGGGCGCGGAAGCGCGAGCTCAGCACCCGCCCAGCCAGCGCCAGCGGCGTGTCGCCGTCGCGCTGGTAGCGGGCCCGTCCGCCGCGCCCGGGCGTTTCGGTGGCGCGCCGGTCGGGGATGCGCACCGGCGTGTCCGGGTCCTTCTGGATCGGGGGCCCGGCTTCGTCTTCATCCTGCTTGTGCATGTGTTCCGCCATAGCCATCAATATAACGTCGCAACGGCCGCGCACGATTTATTGTTGCAAAAATTTCATCGTCCATGCCAAGCCACGTAGCGAAATCGCAGCTTGCGGGATTTCCAATTTCGGTTAATACTGTATGCAATTACAGTGGTTTTGGCGCCGGCAGCGCCAGCAGCTTCTGGAAGGTAGCGAGCAGATGGCGGTCCGCCACCGGTTTGTCGAGCAGGCCGCGCACGCCCGCATCACGGGCGCGCAGGCTGTCGTACTTGAACGATTGCCCCACCAGGAAGAGCACGGCGGTCCGTCCGGCTCCCTGCTGGGACTTGATGGCGCTACTCAGGCTATAGGGTTCGATACCGGGCGCACAGGTGTTGATCATGACCAGCGAAACCGGCGTTTCGTCGCACAGGCGCACGGCGGCGCGGCTGCTGTCGGTCCACTCGACCGGCCGGCCGCAGCCGCACAGGCCGGCGCCGGGCAGGCCGTTCTGGCTGGCGGCGGCGCCGAGCCGGGCGCCAACGACGTAGGCGACATGGTCGCGGAAGGCCCCGCCCTTGTCGATGATCAGGACGGCGCCGTCGGGCGGCCCCTGGCGCATGCGCTGGTAGGTCTCCGGGGCTTCGGTATCCGGTTCCAGCCTGGGTCTTCGGCGGCGCTCGGGCAGGCTGCATTCGCCGCGCGCGGCCAGCGCGGCCTGTGCCTGTACGCGGGCATCGAGCAGTTCGGCCAGCGTATCGCACAGGCGGGCGGGGTCGACGGGACGCGGCAGGGTGCGCCGGCTGCTGGCGCCGTCGCCGCCGATCAGGAGGATGGGTTGCAGTGCACCGGGCGGCAGGCAGGACAGGCGGGCCAGGGCGGCGGGATTGCCGCCGTCGGCGATATACAGGTCGGGTTCTTGCAAACTGTCGTCGTGCAGGCAAAAATAGGATGGCCCCAGCTCCGGCGCTTGCGCGAGCAGGGTCTCCAGCTGCGCGCTTTCAGCCGGCGCGAATCCGACCAGGCGGACGGTGAATGGATACCTGGACACGTGCATTGGAACGCCCCTTCCATTTGCATCTGCCAATTCTGTTTAATCTAGCACAAGTGTGCAAAGTCACAAGCACGAATCCGGACGGCATGAAAAGTTCGAATTTTTTTCTGCCCGACAAGATAGAATGCGCAAGCATTCGATAAATGAACAACAGCATGGCCTCTAAGAAACCCGCATCCGACTACAGCGAATCATCCATCCGCGTCCTCAAAGGGCTCGAACCTGTGAAACAGCGTCCGGGCATGTATACCCGGACCGAAAATCCGCTTCACATCATCCAGGAAGTGATCGACAACGCCTCGGACGAGGCATTGGGCGGCCACTGCAAGAACATCGGGGTGACGCTCAACACCGACGGCTCGATCACGGTCGAGGACGACGGCCGCGGCATTCCCGTGGGCCTGCACCCGGAAGAAGGCGTCTCCACGGTCGAGATCGTGTTTACGCGCCTGCACGCGGGCGGCAAGTTCGACAAGGGCTCGGGCGGCGCCTATGCCTTCTCGGGCGGCCTGCACGGCGTCGGCGTGTCGGTGACCAACGCGCTGTCCAAGCGCCTGGAAATCACCGTCTGGCGCAAGGACGAGCAAGGCAACGGCGTCCACCAGCTGGCCTTCGAGGCCGGCGACGTGGTGGAGCCGCTCACGTCCAGCCCTCTTGAACGCGGCGGCAAGAAGAACGGCACCCGCGTTACCGCCTGGCCGGACGGCAAGTACTTCGATTCCCCGAACATCCCGATGGCCGAGCTGCAGCGCCTGCTGCGCTCGAAGGCCGTACTGCTGCCGGGCGTGACCGTCACCCTGACGATCGAGAAGACCGGCGACGTCCAGACCTGGCGCTATGACGAAGGCCTGCGCGGCTACCTGCTGGAAGCCCTGAACCAGACCTCCGGCGGCCAGACCGTGATCCCGCTGTTCGAAGGCGCGCAATATGCCGCGGCCGGCGACGAAGGCTTCGCCGAGGGCGAAGGCGCGGCCTGGGTGGTGGCCTGGACCGAGGAAGGCGGCGTGGTGCGCGAATCCTACGTCAACCTGATCCCGACGGTCAGCGGCGGCACCCACGAATCCGGCCTGCGCGACGGCCTGTTCGGCGCGGTCAAGAGCTTCGTCGAGATGCACTCGCTGCTGCCCAAGGGCGTCAAGCTGCTGCCGGAAGACGTGTTCGCCCGCGTTTCCTTCGTGCTGTCGGCCAAGGTGCTGGACCCGCAGTTCCAGGGCCAGACCAAGGAACGCCTGAACTCGCGCGACGCCGTCAAGCTGGTGTCGACCTTCACCCGGCCGCCGCTCGAGCTGTGGCTGAACCAGCACGTCGAATACGGCAAGAAGCTGGCCGAACTCGTCATCAAGCAGGCCCAGTCGCGCCTGCGTTCGCTGCAGAAGGTCGAGAAGAAGAAATCCTCGGGCGTGGCGGTGTTGCCGGGCAAGCTGACCGATTGCGAGTCGAGCGACATCACCCGCAACGAACTGTTCCTGGTCGAGGGCGACTCGGCGGGCGGTTCGGCCAAGATGGGCCGCGACAAGGAATTCCAGGCCATCCTGCCGCTGCGCGGCAAGGTGCTGAACTCCTGGGAAACCGACCGCGACCGCCTGTTCGCGAACAACGAGATTCACGACATCGCCGTGGCGATCGGCGTCGACCCGCACGGCCCGGACGACAATCCGGACCTGTCGAGCCTGCGCTACGGCAAGATCTGCATCCTGTCGGATGCGGACGTGGACGGCTCGCACATCCAGGTCCTGCTGCTGACCCTGTTCTTCAAGCACTTCCCTGCCCTGTTCAGGAACGGCAACATCTGCGTGGCCCGTCCGCCGCTGTACCGCGTGGACGTGCCGGCGCGCGGCAAGAAGCCGATCCAGAAGCTGTACGCGCTGGACGACGGCGAACTGCTGGCGATCGAGGACAAGCTCAAGAAGGAAGGCCTGCGCGAAGGCACCTGGAGCATTTCCCGCTTCAAGGGCCTGGGTGAGATGAATGCCGAGCAGCTGTGGGAAACGACCATGAACCCGGATACCCGGCGTTTGCTGCCGGTGTCCTTCGGCGAGTACAACCTGGCCGAGTCGGCATCCCGTTTCAATATGCTGATGGGCAAGGGCGAAGCGGCCGCGCGGCGGGCGTGGATCGAGGAACACGGGAACGAAACCGAGGCGGATATTTGATGCGATAACGGTCCGCAAGAAACTTGGATCCCGGCCTTCGCCGGGATGACGGTCTTTAGGTTAGAGGTGAACTCAAACAACGTCGTTCCGGCGAAGGCCGGAACCCAAGTTCGTCGCACCGCCACGAACACGTCCGCCAGAAACGAACAAACAACATGACGCAACAAGCAAGCCTCTTCGAACAACAACACGAGCCCTCGGACCTCGAGACGCTCACCCTGTCCACCTTCGCCGAACGCGCCTACCTGGACTACGCGGTCTCGGTCGTGAAAGGCCGCGCGCTGCCGGACGTGTCCGACGGCCAGAAGCCGGTGCAGCGCCGCATCCTGTACGCGATGAACGAACTGGGCCTGGGCCCGACCGCCAAGCCGCGCAAGTCGGCGGCCGTGGTCGGCGACGTGCTCGGTAAGCTGCACCCGCACGGCGACCAGTCGGTCTACGACGCGCTGGTGCGCATGGCCCAGGACTTCTCGCTGCGCTATCCGCTGATCGACGGCCAGGGCAACTTCGGCTCGCGCGACGGCGACGGCGCCGCGGCGATGCGCTATACCGAAGCCCGCCTGACCCCGATCTCGCGCCTGCTGCTGGACGAGATCGACATGGGCACCGTGGATTTCCAGCCCAACTACGACGGTTCCACCAACGAGCCGCGCACCCTGCCGGCGCGCCTGCCGATGGTGCTGCTCAACGGCGCCTCGGGCATCGCGGTCGGCCTGGCCACCGAGATCCCCTCGCACAATCTGCGCGAAGTGGCGCAGGCAGCGGTGGCGATGATCAGGAATCCGAAGATCACCCACGCCGAGCTGTTGAGCATCGTGCGCGGTCCGGACTTCCCGGGCGGCGGCCAGATCATTACCCCTGCCTCCCAGATCGCCGACATGTATTCCACCGGCCGCGGCTCGATGAAGGTGCGTGCGCGCTGGAAGATCGAGGAACTGGCGCGCGGCCAGTGGCAGGCCGTGGTCTACGAACTGCCGCCGGGCGCCTCGGCGCAGCGCGTGCTGGAAGAGATCGAGGAACTCACCAACCCGAAGGTCAAGCTGGGCAAGAAGGCCCTGCTGCCGGAGCAGTTGGCCCTCAAGCAGACCATCCTGGGCGCGCTCGACACCGTGCGCGACGAATCCGGCCGCGAGGCGCCGGTGCGCCTGGTGTTCGAGCCGAAGTCGAAGAACCAGGACCAGACCGAATTCATGCTGATGCTGCTCGCGCATACCTCGCTCGAGAACTCCAGCCCGATCAACCTGGTAATGATCGGCGGCGACGGCCGTCCGCGCCAGAAGGGCCTGTCGGCCATCCTGCAGGAGTGGATCGACTACCGCTTCGTCACCGTGCGCCGCCGCACCGAGTTCAGGCTGGGCAAGGTCAACGACCGCATCCACATCCTGGAGGGCCGCGAGACCGTCCTGCTGAACATCGACAAGGTGATCGCGATCATCCGTAATTCGGACGAGCCGAAGGCCGCGCTGATCGAGGAATTCCGCCTGAGCGAGCGCCAGGCCGAGGACATCCTCGAGATCCGTCTGCGCCAGCTGGCGCGCCTGGAAGCGATCAAAATCCAGCAGGAGCTGGCCGAGCTGCGTTCGGAGAAGGAAAAGCTGCAGGACATCCTGGACAACCCGTCCACCATGAAGCGCGTGATCATCAAGGAAATCGAGCAGGACGCCAAGCAGTTCGGCGACGAGCGCCGCACCCTGATCGAGGAAGCGCAGAAGGCCGTGGCCGAGCAGAAGGTCATCGACGAACCGGTGACGGTGATCGTGTCGGAAAAAGGCTGGGTGCGCGCGCGCACCGGCATCGGCCACGACCCGGCGCAGTTCACCTTCAAGGCCGGCGACTCGCTGTACAAGGCCTTCGAATGCCGCACGGTGGACCACCTGCTGGGCATCGGCGACAACGGCAAGCTCTACTCGGTGCCGGTGGCCGCCCTGCCGGGCGCGCGCGGCGACGGCGTGCCGATCACTACCCTGGTCGATTTGTCGGGCGGCGTGCGCATCTTGCACTACTTCGCCGGCAATCCGGACACGCGCCTGCTGCTGGCCACCTCGAACGGCTTCGGCTTCATCGCCAAGGCGGGCGACATGGTCAGCCGCCTGAAGGGCGGCAAGTCCTTCATCACCCTCGACGACGGCGCCGTACCGCTGCCGCCGCGCGTGGTGAGCGACAATGCGGGTGCGATCGCCTGCCTGTCCGAGAAGGGCCGCGTACTGGTATTCGGCATCGACGAGATGAAGGTGCTGACCAATGGCGGCCGCGGCGTGATCCTGATGGAGCTCGATCCGAAGGAAACCCTGCTGGCGGTGCAACCGATCAGCCAGAAGGGCCTGAACGTGATGGGCACCTGGGCCGGCTCGAAGGAGCGTGTGGTGGAGCTGTTCGCGTCAAGCCTGGAACCGCACTTCGGCAAGCGGGCGCGCAAGGGCAAGCCGCTGTCGGCAAGGCTCAAGGCGCTGGATTTGGGGATGCGGGAGACCGAGGCGGGCAAGGCTGCTGCTTGATGGGAAACGCCGGCTTAGCGCCGGCGTTTTTGATTGTGCTGCTGCGGTGCGAACTTGGGTCCCGGCCTTCGCCGGGACGACGTGCTGATAGTACTGACTACGGTTGAACCGTCGTGCGCGCCACTGGCGCCCACGATTTCCGGCGAAGGCCGGAACCCAAGTTTTCCCGCGTACCGTTAGCGCAAAAAAACGCCGGCATCCGCCGGCGTTTCCCATCACATCGCGATGTTTAGTGCTTCGCCGCAGCCTTATGCACATCCGCAGCCGCTTCCGCACGCACCTGCTCGGTCTTGGCCGCAGCCTGCGCCTTGTCGGCCGCCGCATCTACCTGCGCCTTGAGCAGCTTCTCGTCAGCCTTGATCATCTTCTTCTCGGCCTTCAGGTTGGCATCCGCCACCTTCTCCTCGGCCTTGGCCACCGCCTTGGCGCGGTCTTCCGGATCGGCCTTGGCCACTTTCTCGGCCGCTTCCGAATGCTGTTCCACCAGCTTCGAGTGCGCCTTGGCCTTCTTCTCGGTGGCGTCCGCCACGGCCTTGTTCACCTTCTCGTCAACCTTCGCGGCCTTCTTCATTTCCTTGGCTTCCGCCTTGGCGACGTCCTTCTCGGCCTTGGCTTCCGCCTTCACGACTTCGGCGCTGGCGGTGGCGTTGACGGTGGTCTGGGCATAGGCACCGGTAGCGAACAGGCCGGCGATGAGGGTAGCGATCAGTTTGTTCATGGTATTTCCTTTCCGGTGGGGTCCCGCAAAATGTTCTTTGCGAAATAATTTTTGTTAGACAACGCCTCCAGAATAGGCACTCCTCCAACACTGGTCTGTTAGGCAA
Organism: Massilia sp. ST3; assembly: GCF_018119405.1. Taxonomy (GTDB): domain Bacteria; phylum Pseudomonadota; class Gammaproteobacteria; order Burkholderiales; family Burkholderiaceae_D; genus Telluria. Next base: position 9,401 of record NZ_JAGPWC010000093.1, read on the forward strand.
CCAACTTAGACTCAGCCAAGTTGTAAGCAAAAATTACCGGCCGGAAGCGCCCGCGTACAGGTCGATGATCTCGCTGATGCCGTCCTGGCACACCGGGCAAAAGCGCTCGCTGCGGTCGAACATGAGGCACTGCATCGCCGGCCGGTAGTAGCCGCTGGCCTCGTAGTTCGCCCCTTCGAAGGCGCCGATCGTGTGGCGGTGCGGGTGCTTGTCGAACAGGGCATTGGTGCGTGCCAGGTCGTCGCGGAACAGCGCATCCATCTCGGACTCGGGACGGTTGGCCGCACGCAGGGCCGCGCGCTTCTTCTGGTAGGCGCGCGAGTCTTCCTCGTACTGCGCCTTGGGCCAGGGCGTGGGCAGGGGCGTGCCGGGCTGCACGTGGCGCCGCCATTTCAGGTTCGCCGGATCGCCCAGCGCGGTCACGTTCGGCTCCCAGGGTTCAGGGCGTCCGCTGGCGCTCTGGTAGGCCACCGGGGAGGTGTAGTACTCGTCCGCCAGGCCCGCGAAGTGGTGGCCGAATTCGTGCACGAACAGGTAGTTGGCCCAGGCGTTGCCCGCTGCCGCGGTGCTGAACTGGCCGAAGATGCCGCCGCCGCCGTAGGTCTCGTTGTTCACCAGGATCTCGATGAATTCGTAGGACGCGTGCTGGGCGATCTCGCGCAGTGCACGGTTGTCCAGGGTGAGCACGTAGCGCTCGCTGCCGAAGATGTCGTAGCGGGTGCCCAGCGCGGACGGATGGTGCACGCCGGTGGACGGACGCGTGATGCCGGACTTCTCGGTCGGCACCGCCAGCGCCCACACATTGAAATCCCTGGCGCGCTCGCGGAAGGGCGAGACCGAGAACAGGTGCCTGGACAGGCGGCGCGCGTCGGCCTCGAACTTCTTCATGTCAGCCCGGGTGTAGCCGTCGCCCAGGATCAGCAGGTCGACCTTGTCGGGCGAGGGGCCGCTGACCTGGATCGGGATCGGCCTGGCCGGCGCGGCGGGCTGGCGCTTGACCACGTCCTGGGCGTCGGTGTCGACCTCCACGCTCCACACGGCCACGAACCCGTTGCGCTCGTCGCGCTTGAGGATGCGCACGCGTACCGGTTGCGCCGGCTTGGGGAAGCGCACCGATTCCTGGAAGCTGCGGCTGATCTTGCCCGCCTCCTCGGTCGTGCGCCACTCGCCGAAGATGGTGGAGAAGCCGCGCGAATACAGCAGGGCGCCGGTTTTCGCATCGACCACCTCGACCCGGTTCTGGCCGCGGTTGGTGTCGTCGACATTCTTCGCCAGGCTGCCCGGCCACGGCAGGGGCTCGATCACGACGCGCTCGAGGGCGTAATGGTCCGACTGGGCGTTGCCGCTATGGGTGTAGTCGACGCGGACGGTGGCGGGCTGGGCGGCGTGGGCGGTGGCTGCGGCGAGCAGCAGCATGGCGGCGAACAGCCGGAACGGAAGGTGGCGCATCGCGTGTCCTCGGTAATGTGATCGCGCCATTGTAAGCCTGCAACCCGGCGCCTGCCGGGCTCAGCACATCGGCTGGCGGATGACGGTCTTCCACCGGGACGGATCGCCGCGGCGGATGTCGCTCAGGTAGATCTCGTGGTGCTTGCCGGCCAGCGCGCCGCGCGCCGCAATGAAATCGTGCACCCGCCCGATGGTCGGCCCCTCCTCGCTGAAAGGCCCGACGTGCAGGGTCTGCGCGCAGCGTCCTTCGCTGAAGGCTTCCAGCCTGAGAGCCTCGAGCGCCGGCAGTCCCTTGGCGCGCCTGACTTCAGCGATCGCCGCGTGGACCACCGCGTCGTCGACGACATCGGGCTGCATGATCATCATGGTCCATTTCCACTGCGTCCTGTCCTCGCCGCCGAAGACGGACAAATCGTCCGCCCACCACAGGCCCTCGAGCGGCATCACCGTATAGTCGATGCCCTGCGGCCCGCGCTTGACGCTGAACTTGGTCTTGTAGGACACCGAGAACAGGGCCTCGACGGCCTCGGCATACCACGGCGAAGTGTTCGGGTCGCCCTGGCCGTCGATCATCAGGAAACGCATGGGCGGCACCTCGACCTCGACCACTTCCTTGGCCGAGGGACGGTACAGGTGCTTCAGTTCGGCCTTGAGATCACGTTTGGACATGGGCGCTCCAGAAGGCGCCGGCGCAAAGCCGGGCGCGGCAATTCGTGGTTTGCCATCTTGCCACATGACACCAGCGCCAGGCTGGCTGGGAGAGAAATTTCGGGCGATCCCCGTCAGGCGCTGACGCCGATCAGCGTGTCGCGCCGCAGGCGCAGGCGGGTGTAAGGCGTGCGGATGCCGGCCGACATGCCCCAGGCGGCAGCCCAGCGCAGCGCGCGGTCGGTCTCCGGACCGAACGGCCGGGCGGCCGAAGCCCGCTTGAGTGCGACTGACATGCGCTGCATGGCATACAGCTTCCTTGGTGAAAAACCGTTCGTCATGGCTTCACCTTAATGGCCATGTCCCGCGTGCACCGTGCACTAGCTAACCGATACGCGCAGCCAACAATGTTGTTCCTGACAGAACTATCAGGCCCCGCGCCTCTGGGATTGACGCCCTCCGGTTTCGCCACCAGAATCGACAGTCTCATCATTCGCAGAGGTCTTCCGTGCTCCGTCTCCGCCGTCGTTTGGCCATGCTGTCCCTGCTCCCCTCCTTCGCTTTCGCCGCGCCGGCCTGCCAGCCCGGCCGGCCGGTCGACGAGAGCGGTTTCATGAAGATCGGCGGCATCGAGCAATGGGTGACGATCCAGGGCGACGACTGCGCCAACCCGGTGCTGATGGTCGTGCATGGCGGCCCGGCGAACACCTATACGGTGTTCGGCGGCGGCCCCTATGCGGCCTGGCGCAAGGACTACACGGTGGTGCATTGGGACCAGCGCGGCGCCGGCATGACCTATGGCCGCAACCGTCCGTCCGAAGACACCCCGCTGACGGTGGAACAGATCCGCGACGACGGGCTCGAACTGGCGCGCCACCTGCGCCGGCGCTTCGGCAAGGACAAGCTGATCCTGATGGGCAGCTCCTGGGGCTCGATCGTCGGCGCCTACATGGCCAAGCAGGATCCCAAGCAGTTCTGCGCCTGGGTCGGCGTGGCCCAGGTGGTGGGCGAGCGCGAGAACAGGAGCAACTGGGGCACGGTGCTGGAACGCGCCCGCAAGGCGGACGACCAGGCGACCGTCGCCCAGCTGGAAGCGCTCGGGCCGCCACCCTGGACCAATCCGCGCAGCTTCGGCATCCTGCGCCGCGCCATCCGCAAGTACGAGCTGCTGGCGACCGAGCCGACCGTGGCGGCATGGTGGAAGGTGTTGCCCGCCTACGCCACGCCCCAGGCCCGGGCCGACTACGACGCGGGCGAGGATTACTCCTTCCTGAAGTTCGTCGGCTGGAAGGGCGACGGCATGATGTCGAAGGTCGATTTGTACCAGCTGGGCTCGCGCTTCGAACTGCCGGTCTACCTGGTGCAGGGCGCGGAGGATCTGCTGACGGAAGCGAAGGTCACGCGCCGCTATTTCGAGGCGATCTCGGCGCCGGACAAGGCCTATGTCGAGGTGCCGCGCGCGGGGCACGATCCGAACGGGCCGCTGATCGACGCGCAGGCGCGCGTGCTGGCGGAGCGGGTGCGGCCGAAGTGCATGTGATGACGGGGACGCGGTCGTTTCATTTGTACTGGTACAGCGGCCGCTGCACCACGATCGGCCGGATGTCGAGCCGCACGTTGTAGACGGAATAGGCTTCGCTGAGCGCGGACAGGTAGCCCACGCTGTCCGCCGTGCGCGAGAGCTTGAATTCGAAGCCCAGGTCGGGTTGCACGCCGTTGGGACTGTCGAGCGACAGGCCGATGGCTTCCGGCTGGTCGCTGTCGATCAGCTTGGCCATCAGGTCGACCACGGTGCTGTTGCCCAGGATGTCGGCCGAGAACAGCGGTTCGCGGTAATAGGGATGGCCGGGATCGACGCGGCCGTCGACCTTGTCCTTGCTTGGGGTGAAGGCGCGCGTGACCAGGTTGAAGCGGTCGCCGTTGTCCAGGTAGCTCAGGCGTGCATTGCTGACGTTGAACAGCCCGTCCTTGAACTGGGCCTGGCTCAGGTCGACCAGCAGCGCCCCGCGGTAGCCCACCACTTCCACTTCGCGCGTGGGGCCGACCACCATCGCGGTGTTCTCGTCGATCCCGAGGCCGATCTTGTAGCCTTTCTTGAGCATGGCGGGCAGCATGCGCGCAAAGCGTCCGCGCACCAGCAGGTGCTGGTCGACGAAGACGTCCTCGCCGATGAAGCCCAGGCCCGGCGCGATCTCGGTAGCGTCGTCAAGGCCGAGCTTGAGCGTGGCCAGCACCGGCTTGGGATAGCCGAACATGGTGCTGCTCATGATGGCGGCGCCGGCGCTGGAGCCGGCGATCACGCCGCCGCGCCGGTACAGCTCCCACAGGGCGTCGAGGATGCGGGTATTGCTGCCGTCCGGACGGCGCAGCGCGCGCGTGATGCGCCCCTGGTCGCCACCCGCGAAATAGGCGCCGCCGGCGGCGCGCACCGCGCTGGCCAGCGCCGGGTCTTCGGCCGCCGCCGCGTAGTCGGTGCCGCTCAGGCGCACCGCAACCGGCACGAAGAAAGCCTTGGCGCCGTAGTGGTTGAAGCGGTCGACCAGGAATTTGCCGGCCCGTTCGGGATTGGCCGATGCCGAGGCGAACACGGCGATGCGCGCGCCCTTGCCACCCGCCAGCTGGACGATGCGCTCCCAAACCGCCGCGTTGTCCGCGCGCAGCGCCCCGCCGATGATGACGAGCGAACCTTTGGGTTGCAGCTCAGCAGCCGAGTGTTCGGCAGCGAGGCGTTCTGCGGCAAAGCACCAGTTACTCGCCAACAATGCCAAGGCAAGCAAGGCACGGACAACGAACTGAACCATACGGCTTCCCTCTGGTTAGCACCAGCGTAAGCCTGATTCCAGTTCGGTGTCGCCGTGTTGAGTATGCTCAGGACAAATAAATGTTGGGAAAGTATCGCTCCATCAGGGTTTCCGGATGCTGCGGCGGCGTGAAGCCGAAGCGCTCGTACAGGCCATGCGCATCGCTCGTGGCAAGCATGAAACGGCGCAGCTTCTGCAGGCTGGGATGGCGCAGCACCACCCCGATCAGCTGCTTGCCGTAGCCGTGCCCGCGGTATTCGGGCACGACGAACACATCCACCAGGTTGGCGAAGGTGGCATAGTCGGTGATCACCCGTGCGAAGGCGATCTGGCGGCCATCCAGGTAGCCGCCGAAGCACAGCGAGTTTTCGATCGAACGCTCGACCACCGGGCGCGAAATCCCGACCGCCCAGGTGCTCTGCTCGCTCAGGAAGCGGTAGATCATCGGGATGTCGAGCTTGCTCTGGTCGGTGCTGACCTGGAAGCTGGAATCGTTGGTAATCATGGCACTCATGGCTCAGTCAAAAAACTATTCTAGCGCCGTTTGCAACATGCATCAGTCCGATTGGACATCCCGGAAACCGGGCCGTCAGCGGCTTTGCAAGTAGCGTTCCGGCAAGGGAAGTTTCGGGTCTTCGGCACGCCAGACCAGGCTCAGCACATACCAGCGCTTGCCATCGTTGACCAGCTGGATGCTGTTGATCCCGCGCATGAAAGGCTTGGCGTCGCCCGGCGCGTGGCGTGCCTCGTAGGTGCTGAACACGTGGGCGACCTGGCCAAAACTGTCGGTGGTGCGCGCCAGTTCGGTCTCGTAGAAACCCATGGTCGCGAAGTTCTTGGTGTTGCGGGCGATGTAGTCGTCCGGCGTCATCTGGCGCGTGGCGACACTGCCGTCGGGCCGCATGCCGACAGCCATCATGCGGCCATCGGGCGCGAACAGGGAGCGCATGCGGTCCCAGTCGCGCGGCGCGCCGGCGGCGCCGGAAATCACCTCGTACAGGGATTTGACGATGGCATCGACCGA
>NZ_JAGPWC010000094.1 GCF_018119405.1 Massilia sp. ST3
GGGGGGCCCCGCGGGGGGGGGGGGCGGGGGGGGGGGGGGGCCCCCCCAACCCCTACGCCGATTCAGGTGTAACGATCAATCGGCCTGCTGGTGCTCGCGCAAGGCGAGGGCTTCACCCAACATCACCAGCACCGGCCCGTGGCCCGGCTCCAGCCCGCGCGCCAGGTCGCTCAGGGTCAGGCGCAGGATGCGCTCGTCGCTGCGGCTGCAATTCTCCACCACCACCACCGGCAGGCTTGGCCGGCGGCCTTCGGCCAGCAGGCGCTCGGCCGTCGCCGCGGCTTCGCGCCCGCCCATGTACTGGACCAGGGTGTCGGTCTCGGGCAGCGCCGGATGGTCCGGCTGATCGGGGGCGGTGGAAGAGGTGAAGAAGGCCACGCTGCGCGCCACGCCGCGCTTGGTCAGCGGCTGGCGGGTGGCTGCCGCCGCCGCCACGGCGGTGGTGATGCCGGGGACCACCTCGACGGCGATGCCTTCCGCTTCCAGCGCGCGCAGCTCCTCGTCGGCGCGCCCGAACAGCATCGGGTCGCCGCCTTTCAGGCGCACCACCAGGGAATATTTCTTTGCGCACTCCACCAGCTGCTGGTTGATCAGGGCCTGGGCGGTGGAGCGCTGGCCGGAACGCTTGCCGACCGAGATCTTCTCGGCGCGCGCGCACAGTTCCAGCATCTCGGGCGTCACGAGGGCGTCGTACAAGACTACGTCGGCCTGCCCCAGCAGGCGCGCGCCGCGCACGGTGATCAGGTCAGCCGCGCCAGGGCCTGCTCCCACCAGATAGACTTTGCCCAGCGCCCCCATGCATGCCCTTTCGCTTATTGATCCAGGCGGATCATACCCGCTGCGACGGTCTGGTGGGTGACTTCATCGATCAGGATGAAGGCGCCGGTGGCGCGGATGTCGGCGTAGGCGTCGGCCGCCAGCGGCTGTTGCACGTTCAGCTTGATGCGTGCGATGTCGTTCAGCTTCAGCCCGTCAGCGGGGTTGGGCTGAACTTCGCGCTGCTGGGTGTTCACATCCAGGATGCTGTCCACGCCGGTCACCTTGGCCGCGGTCTGGCGGGTACCGTGCTTGAGCCAGTACTTGCGGCGCAGGTCGAGCGGCTCGTCGGACATCCAGCATACGTCGGCCGTCACCTGCTTGAGCAGGGTCGCAGGCTGCTCGGCGCTGGACAGCACGTCGCCGCGCGAGACGTCCACGTATTCGTTCAGCACCAGGGTGATCGACTGGCCGGCTTCCGCGCACGAGAGCGAACCGTCGAAGGTGACGATGTCCTTGACCGTGGCGGCATGGCCGGATGGCTGCACCACCAGCTTGTCGCCCACCGAGACCTTGCCCGACTCGATGCGGCCCATGTAGCCGCGGAAGTCGTTGGCTTCGTGGCCGTTGTGGCGCGCCACCAGCTGCACCGGGAAGCGGAAGGGGGCGGCATGCGATTCGTCGTAGACCGAGAGCGATTCCAGCAGCTCGATCAGGGTCGGGCCTGCGTACCAGGGCATCTTCTCGGAGCGGTCGACCACGTTGTCGCCGCTGAGTGCCGACAGCGGGATCGCGGTCACGTCCTTCAGGCCCAGCGACCGGGCGAACTCGCCGTAGGCGGCCACGATGCGGTCATACACGCCGCGGTCGTAGTTCACCAGGTCCATCTTGTTGACGGCCACGATCACGTGCTCGATCTGCAGCAGCTTGGCGATGGTCGAGTGGCGCTTGGTCTGGGTCAGCAGCTCGACGCTGCCGTCGCTACCCAGCTTCACCTTCGAGACGTCCACCAGGATGATGACCGCGTCGGCGGTCGAGGCGCCGGTCACCATGTTGCGGGTGTACTGCTCGTGGCCGGGGGTGTCGGCGATGATGAACTTGCGCTTCGGGGTGGCGAAGTAGCGGTAGGCCACGTCGATGGTGATGCCTTGTTCGCGCTCGGCTTCCAGGCCGTCGGTCAGCAGCGACAGGTCGATGGTGTCGCCCACGGTGCGCTTGTGCTTGGCGCGCGATACGGCGGCCAGCTGGTCGGCGAAGATGCCCTTGCTGTCGAACAGCAGGCGGCCGATCAGGGTGCTCTTGCCGTCGTCGACGGAGCCGGCGGTGATGAAGCGCAGCAGGCCGCGCTGGTTCAGGTTATCGGTCATTGCATTCATCAGAAGTAGCCCGCTTTCTTGCGTTTTTCCATCGAAGCTTCGGAGGTCTGGTCGTCCATGCGGGTGGCGCCGCGCTCGGTCACTTCGGTGACTGCGGTCTCGGCGATGATGCCTTCCACCGTGTCGGCGGTCGAGGCCACCGGGCAGGTGCAGGAGATGTCGCCCACGGTGCGGAAGCGCACGGTGCGGGTCTCGACCGTTTCGCCTTCGCGCGCCGGGGTCAGCGGGGTGAGCGGCACCAGCAGGCCGTTGCGCGGAATGACTTCACGCTGGTGGGCAAAATAGATCGGCGGCAGGGCCAGCTGTTCGCGGGCGATGTACTGCCACACGTCCAGCTCGGTCCAGTTCGAGATCGGGAACACGCGCATGTTCTCGCCCGGGTGCACGCGGGTGTTATACAGGTCCCAGAGTTCCGGACGCTGGGCCTTCGGGTCCCACTGGCCGAATTCGTCGCGGAAGGAGAAGATGCGTTCCTTGGCGCGCGCCTTTTCCTCGTCGCGGCGGGCGCCGCCGATGCAGGCGTCGAAGCCGTGCTCGGAAATGGTCTCGAGCAGGGTCACGGCCTGGGCCGCGTTGCGCGAATCCGTGGCCGGATTGCGCAGGCGCACGGTGCCGCGCTTGATCGAATCCTCGACCGAGCCGACGATCAGGCGCTCGCCCAGTTCCGCGACGCGGGCGTCGCGGAAGGCGATCACTTCGTCGAAGTTGTGGCCGGTGTCGATGTGCACCAGCGGGAAGGGAAATTTACCCGGACGGAAGGCCTTCTCGGCCAGGCGCAGCAGCACCACCGAGTCCTTGCCGCCCGAGAAGAGCAGGGCGGGGTTGCTGCATTCGGCCGCGACTTCGCGCAGGATGTGGATCGCTTCCGATTCCAGGGCGTCCAGGTGGCGCGCGTTCACGTCGCTCAGCAGGGCGGGTTGTTCAATCACGGTCGTCATGTTCTGCCTGTTCTTGTCGTGTGGCTCAAGCTGCCACGGATTTGATACGAATGAGTTTGCCGTCGACCACGTGCAGGCCGCATTCCTTCGATTCGGGGTTCTCCCACCACCAGCGGCCGGCGCGCACGTCCTCGCCCGGCTGGATCGCGCGGGTGCAGGGTTCGCAGCCGATCGACGGGTAGCCGCGGTCGTGCAGGGCGTTATACGGCACCTCGTTGGCGCGGATGTATTCCCAGACGTCTTCCTCCGACCAGTCGGCCAGCGGATTGAACTTCTGCATGCCGTGTGCGGCATCGTCTTCCTGCACCGCCAGTTCGGCGCGGGTGCTGGACTGGGCGCGGCGCTGGCCGGTGATCCAGGCCTGCTTGCCCGACAGGGCGCGGCCGAGCGGCTCGACCTTGCGCAGCTTGCAGCATTCCTTGCGCATCTCGACGCTGTCGTAGAAGGCGTTCAGGCCGTTCTGCGCCACATAGGCTTCGACCGCTTCCGGCTGCGGGCGGAACAGGGCGATCTCGACACCATAGGTGTCGCGCACCTTGTCCACCATCGCCAGGGTTTCCGCGTGCAGGCGGCCGGTCTCGAGCGAGAAGATCCCGATCGGCAGCCTGGCCTTCAGGATCAGGTCGGTCAGGACCATGTCCTCGGCCGCCAGGCTGGAGGCGAACACGGCGGGCGAGAAATCGCGCGCAATACGTTCCAGGATCGCGCGGGTCTCTTCCACGCGATGGTGCAGGTCGCTCATGGAATGCTCCTAGATACCGGCGCCGAGGTCGCTGTGCTCGGGCTGCAGGCCGCGCTCGGCGCGGCGGAACAGCGGGACCGGCTGGTCGACCGAAGCCTGGTAGGTTTCCGAGAATACCGACAGGCCCTTGAGCGCATCGTGGATGCTGCGGTCCTGGCGGGTCGCGTAGGCGTCGAAGCCGCAGCGGTACATCTGGAACAACTGGTCGCGCAGCACGTCGCCGATCGCGCGCAGCTCGCCGGTATAGCCCAGGCGCTTGCGCAGGTTGAAGGCGATCGAGTAGCCGCGGCCATCCGAGAACTTCGGGAAGTCGACCGCGATCACCTTGAAGCGGTGCAGGTCGTCCTTGATCTCGGCGGCCAACTGGTCCGGGGCGAACCAGACGCCGATGTCCTGGCGGTCGCTCAGCACGTTGCGCTGGGCCTGCCAGACGGCGAGCGGCACGATGACTTTGCCAGCCGGAACCTCGACGGATTCCGCCGTTTGTCCCTCGTCGAGACGCAGCACCGCCCAGTCGTCGGCGACGACTTCGCGGCCCTTGATGATCTGTGCATGCGTATCAAGCATATTCGTCTTCCCCAACCAGTTGACCGCCCTTGATGGGGCTTGCGTATACATATTCCTTGAACGGCGCGACGCCGATGCGGTTCACCGTGTCGATGAAGCGCTCGCCTTCGATGCGGTCGCGAACATAGACTTCGAGCAGGCGGCCGACCACTTCCGGCATCTGGGTGGCGGTGAACGAAGGCCCGATGATCTTGCCGATCGAGGACTCGTTGCCCTGGGCGCCGCCGATCGAGACCTGGTACCACTCGCTGCCGTCCTTGTCCACGCCCAGCACGCCGATGTTGCCGACGTGGTGGTGGCCGCAGGCGTTGATGCAGCCCGAGATGTTCAGTTCGATGTCGCCGATGTCGTGCTGGAAGTCGAGGTTGTCGAAGCGCTCCGCGATGGCGGCCGCGATCGGGATCGACTTGGCGTTCGCCAGCGAGCAGTAGTCGCCGCCCGGGCAGGCGATGATGTCGGTCAGCAGGCCGATGTTCGGCGTCGCCAGGCCCTTGGCCTTGACCTGCTGCCACAGTTCGAACAGCTTGCTCTGCTCGACGTCGGCCAGCACCAGGTTCTGCTCGTGGGTCACGCGCACCTGGCCGAAGCTGTAGCGGTCGGCCAGATCGGCCACGAAGTCCATCTGCTCGGCGGTCGCGTCGCCCGGCGGCACGCCGGTCTTCTTGAGCGACAGCAGCACGCTGGCATAGCCCGGCACCTTGTGCGGCTTGACGTTGCGGTTGACCCAGTTGGCGAAGGCGCGGTTGTCGGAATGAAGCGCCAGCACGTCCGTGTCTTCCAGCTGCGCATAGGCGTGCGGCTGGAACCACTTGGCGACGCGGTCGAATTCTTCCTGGGTCAGGGTTTCCGGGCCGTCCTTCAAATCCGCCCACTCGGCTTCGACCAGGCGGGTGAATTCCTCGACGCCCAGGGCCTTCAGCAGGATCTTGATGCGGGCCTTGTACTTGTTGTCGCGGCGGCCGAACTGGTTATACACGCGCATCACGGCTTCGGTGTAGGTCAGGATGTGCTGCCACGGCAGGAAGTCGCGGATCACGCTGCCCAGGATGGGGGTGCGGCCCAGGCCGCCTCCGGCCATGTACTTGAAGCCCACTTCGCCGGCCTCGTTGCGCACCATGGTCAGGCCGATGTCGTGCACGGCGATCGCGGCGCGGTCTTCGACGGCGCCGTTGATGGCGATCTTGAACTTGCGCGGCAGGGCCAGGAATTCGGGGTGGAAGGTGCTCCACTGGCGCAGGATCTCGGCGAAGGGGCGTGGATCGATGAGTTCATCGGCCGCCACGCCGGCGAATTCGTCGGTCGTGATGTTGCGGATGCAGTTGCCCGAGGTCTGGATGGCGTGCATTTCCACCGAAGCCAGGTCGGTCAGGATGTCTGGGGTGTTTTCCAGCTCGATCCAGTTGAACTGGATGTTCTGGCGGGTGGTGAAATGGCCGTAGCCGCGGTCGTACTTGCGCGCGATGTGCGCGAACATGCGCACCTGCTTGGACGCCAGCAGGCCGTAGGGCACGGCGATACGCAGCATGTAGGCATGGCGCTGCATGTACAGGCCATTCTGCAGGCGCAGCGGCAGGAATTCTTCTTCCGTCAGCTCATTGTTCAGGCGGCGCGCAACCTGGTCGCGGTATTGCGCAATCCGTTCGCGCACGATGAGGTGGTCGTAGTGGTCGTAGCGGTACATGGTCTCGTCCAAGAGGGTGGCTGGACTGCCCACCCGTTAAAGTATTTCCAATAATAAGGACCGCGGCCTATATTCCAAACTACGGAGAATTTATTTGCTTATATGCGTAACTTGAATAAGCATCTTAAAATGTCGTCTACTGCCAAACCAACAACCCAGCCTGCATGAATCTTCATCAATTGCGCTTCGTCCGCGAGGCCGTACGCCAGAACTACAACCTGACCGACGCGGCCAAGGCCCTGTTTACCTCCCAGCCGGGGGTGTCGAAGGCCATCATCGAGCTGGAAGAAGAGCTGGGGGTCGACATTTTCACCCGCCACGGCAAGCGCATCCGCGGGCTCACCGAGCCGGGGCGGCTGGTGCTGCAGTCGGTCGAGCTGATCATGCAGGAGATCGACAGCCTCAAGCGCATCGGCAAGGAATACGCGGCCCACGACAGCGGCAGCTTCACCATCGCCACCACCCACACCCAGGCGCGCTACATGCTGCCCAAGGTAGTGCAGGCCTTCATGCAGAAATATCCCAAGGTGCGGCTGTCGCTGCTGCAGGGCAATCCGCGCCAGATCGCCGACATGATCAAGAACGACCAGGCCGACCTGGCCATCGCCACCGAGTCGATCACGGCGGTCGACGGCCTGATCACCCTGCCGGCCTACCAGTGGGAGCACGTGGTGGTGGCCCCGCCCGAGCACCCGCTGTTCAAGTCGCGCGCGGTGTCGCTGGAGGAAATCGCCAGCTATCCGGTGATCACCTACGACGCCGCCTTTGCCGGCCGCAGCAAGATCGACCACGCCTTCACCCTGCGCAACCTCAAGCCGGACGTGCTGCTGGAAGCGATCGACGCGGACGTCATCAAGACCTATGTCGAGCTGGGCATGGGCATCGGCATCATCGCCAGCATCGCCTTCGACCCCGAGCGCGACCGCAACCTGCGCGCGCTGCCGGTGGGCCACCTGTTCGGCATGAACACTTCGCGCGTGGCGGTCAAGCAGGGCGCCTATCTGCGCAGCTATATCTATACTTTCATCGAACTGCTGGCGCCCACGCTCAACCGCAAGATGGTCGAGTCGGCGATGCGCGGCGGCGAAAACTACGAACTGTAATACTAGAACTGAGATACAAGGAAACACCATGAACAAGGATGCGGTTGCCGCCTACTACGCCCGCAATGCGGAGCGTTATCACTCGCTGGTCGAACACTCGGAAGAGCGCTCGGAGGACTTGATGGAGGCGGGCGAGCAGCTCGCCATCCTGCTGTCCGGCCACCGGGTGCTGGAGCTGGCCTGCGGCACGGGCGTCTGGACCGAGATGATCGCGCAGGGCGCGGCCTCGGTCGTCGCCACTGATGTCAACGAGGAAATGCTGGCCGTGGCGAGCGAGCTGGGCGAGGGCCTGGACAACGTCACCTGGCGCCAGGCGGATGCATTCGACCTGCCTCCCGACCTGGAAGGCGAGGGCGGGAAATTTAGCGCCGTCTTCATGGCCGGCCTCTGGTCGCATCTCGACCGCGACGAGCAGGAAGCTTTCCTGGCCCAGCTCAAGAAGCGCCTCGGCAAGGACGTGCTGCTGGTGCTGGTCGACGACGAGTACATCGAGGGCGAGAGCGGCACCATCGCGCGTACCGACGCCCAGGGCACGACCTGGCAGATCTTCGAGGACGAGGACGGCAGCCGCCACGAGCTGGCCAAAAGCTATCCGACCGACAGCGCGCTGCGCAAGCGCCTCGGCAACGTCGGCAAGGAAATCAAGATCGCGCGCTGGGAGTTCTACTGGGTGCTGACCTGCAGGCTCAAGTGATCCTGCGGGCTCTGGAAAATGGCAGAGGCCGCAGGCATTGCGGCCGCCTGTCAATACAGGGCACTATTGCCGATCGATCCATTTGAACTTCGCTATTTCGTGCATTTCCCGATCTGTCTCCGCTTTATCCTGGTAGCGCTCACTCTCTGGCTGGGCTGGACTGCCCCCGTGCGTGCGCTCGACCCCGCCGTCCGCCTGGGCGCCTACCACCACGACAGCTGGACCGGCGAGCAGGGCGCCCCGCGCGAGATCGACGCCATGGCCCAGACCCTGGACGGCTGGATCTGGCTCGGCACGACTTCCGGCCTGGTCCGCTTCGACGGCGTGCGCTTCGAGGCCTTCCAGCCGGCGGACGGCCACCGCCTGCTGGGCAAGGGCATCACGGCGCTGGCGCCTCATCCGAACGGCGACCTGTGGATCGGCTACACCTTCGGCGGATTGAGCGTGTTGCGCGAGGGGCGCCTGCACCATCTGTCGCCCGTCGCGGGCAATCCGGTCGGCGCCACCTTCAGTATCGCGTTCGAGCGTGACGGCAGCGCCTGGGTCGCCGCGACCTCCGGCCTGTTCCACGTCCGCGACGGTGTCCTGACCCGCATGGGCGCGGCGCAGAACTACCCCACGGCGCGCGCCGAATATGTCTACCGCGACCATTACGACCGCCTGTGGGCCTCCGACGGCGCGGTCTTGTACCTGCTGGACCGCCACAGCGGGCGTTTCACGCCCTTGTTCCCGGTGCAGCACAGTCCCTTGATTTTGGGCTCGCCGGACGGGCGGGTCTGGATCGTCGACGCTGGCCGGGTACGGCTCCTGCCCGAACCGCCGGGTGGCTGGCGTCCGGCGCCCGCCAAGGCGCTGGCCGGCAGCAGCTTCCAGACCCTGTTCGACCGCGACGGCAACTTTTGGAAGGGCAATTGCCCAGTGGGCTTGTGTCGTGCTTATCCCGCGAGCTGGCAGGCGCACGAAGGGCATTTTCCGGACCGCGTCGGCGACGAACGCCTGGACCAGGCCTGGCAGATGAGCAGCCTGAACGTGCATTCGATGATGGAAGATCGGGAGGGTAACATCTGGGTCGGTACGGTCGCCGGGCTCGAGCGCTTCCGGCACAACAAGCTGATCCGCTTGCCCTTTCCCGCCGATGCCGAACGCCTCGGCCTGGCGCACGACGGCGGCGGCACGATCTGGGCCGCCACCCAGTCGCCCGGCGACATCGCCCGGCTCTGGCGCGTGGATGACGGCGCCATGCGCCTGGTGTCGACCGACCAGAAGGCCTACGTGGTGACCGCGGCCGGGGACGGTACCGTGCTGGTCGGCGGCAATCGCCGGATCGAGCGCCGGCGCGGCGACCAGGTACTGGAGAGCATTCCGCTGCCCCCGGTCTTGCCGGGCCAGAACAAGCGCAACTACGTCATCCTGGTCGCGCAAGACCGCGACAGTGTGTGGGTCGGCATCGGCGGGCGCGGCCTGTACCGCTGGCACGGGGGCAATTGGCTGCCACCGGAGGCCCACCCGCAGCTGAAAGGCCTGCTGTTCGCGACCGCGGACGCCCGCGGGCGGACCTGGTTTGGCCTACGCAACAACCGCGTCGTCGTGCGCGAAGGAGAAGCTTGGCGCGAATACGGGGAGCGCGATGGCATCGCCCTGGACGGCGTGCGCTTCATCGATGCGCGCGGCGAGGTACTGATCAGCGGCGACAACGGCATGGCGGTTCTGCGGGACGGGCGTTTCCGGCCTGTCGTCCCGGAACAAGCCGACATGCTGTCGAACGTCTCCGGCATCGCGCTGACGGCCAATGGCGACCGCTGGCTCAACACCAGCCGCGGCCTGCTGCGGGTGCGCGCCGCGGACTGGAGCGCCTCCATGCGGGACGCCGCCGTGCCGCTGCGCGCGAGTTTGTGGAACGATGTCGAGGGCTATCCGGGCAGCGCGGAAACCGTGGTGCGCATGCCGTCAGCCTTCACCGCGTCCGACGGCAAGGTCTGGCTCGCCGGTACCGATGGCGCCGCCTGGTTCGACCCGGCGCGCCTGCGCGCCAACGCGCTCGCTCCGCCGGTGGAGATCCAGGCCATCCACGCCGGCGGCCAGCGCTATCGCCCGGGCGAGATAGCCGCCTTCGCGCCCGGCACCGAGCGGCTGCAGATCGACTACACGGCCCTGAGCTACACCATGCCCGAGCGCGTGTCCTTCCGCTACCGGCTGGTAGGGCTGGACCAGGGCTGGCAGGAGGTCGGCGCACGCCGGGTTGCCTATTACACCAACCTGGGACCGGGCAGCTATCATTTCGAGGTCGAGGCCGTGAACGAGGACGGCGTGGCCAGCGGCGTGGTGGCCACGCCGGCCTTCGAGATCCGCCCGCGCTTCGTACAGACGCGCGCGTTCGCCGCCTTGTGCGTGGCGCTCGCGGCGCTGGCCGTCTACTTGCTGGTCCGGCTGCGGCTGGCGCAGGTGCGGCGCCAGCTGCAGGCGCGCATGGAAGAACGCTTCAACGAGCGCGAGCGCATCGCCCGCACCCTGCACGACACCTTCCTGCAAAGCCTGCAGGGCCTGATCCTGCGCCTGCAGGCGCTGGCGCTGCGCCTGGAGCCCGGCAGCGAGGCGCGCGAGCAGCTCGACAGCGCGCTCGACCTCGCCGACAAGGTGGTGCTGGAGGGCCGCGACCAGGTGATGGACCTGCGTATCGCCGCCGATGCGCCGCCCCTGGCCCAGGCCCTGGCCGATACCGCCGCCCGGCTGAAGGAGGGGAGCGCGGTGCGGGTGGCGCTGCGCACCGAGGGGAGCTGCGTGCAGCTGCCCTGCGCGCTGCATGAGGAGGTGGTTCACATCGCGCGCGAGGCCATCGCCAACGCCGTGCGCCACGCGCGCGCGGAGCTGATCGAGATCGACCTGGCCTGCCATGGCGGCCGGATGGTGCTGGCCGTGCGCGACGACGGCGTCGGGCTCGATCCCATGGTCCAGATGCACGGCCGCCCCGGCCACTGGGGCCTGACCGGCATGCGCGAGCGCGCGGCCAGGATCGGCGCCCGGCTCGTGATCCGCAACCGTCCCGCGCGCGGCGCCGAAGTCGTGCTTACTTTGCAAGCCGATGCGGCAACAAGCCAGCGTGCGGTCGCGCGCGCGACGGCCGGCGTGGTTTGATCGGCAATTTCCTGTGGCCGAATGGCCACTGTTGAAGCGAATCTTCAGCGCAAGCGGGCGTGCGCGCCCATAATAGCGGCACGAGGGCGTTCGCCTGCCGCTTCCTTTCGCTTCACGATGCTCGCCACCCAGCAGATCTTCCTCATCGCCTCGCTGCTTTGCTTCCTGACCTTCCTCGCGCTGCTGTCCGTGAATGCGGACGGCGTGCGCGGCATGCGCGCCATGCTGCTGGCGTCGGTGCTGGGCATGGCCGGCAACGTGCTGTACGCCTTCGGCCGCGAGCTGCCGCCGGTGCTGGCCTACGAGGGCGCGAACCTGGCCTACGCCGCCGCCGGCGCGGCCCTGGTGGCGGGCTACCGCCAGCTGACCGGACACGAAGCCGGCAAGCCGCTGCTGGCCGTCCTGGTCGCCGCATTCGGCGTGCTGGCGGCATTCTTTCATTATCAGATCGATTCCTTCGCCGCGCGCAGCGTCCTGGTATCGCTGTTCCAGGCAGGCGTGTGCGTGGCGATCGCGCGCACCGTGCTGGCCGCGCGCGCGGCCTGGCAGGGACCGTTCTATCCCCAGCGCTTCGTGCTGGCGATGTGCGCGCTGGTGGCGCTCGGGCACGCCGGACGCGTGGCCTGGCTCGCGCTGGCCCAGCAGCCTCCGGGCTCGCTGCTGCAGCCGAGCGCCGTCGGCACGCTGTTCCTGGTCGCGGCCTCGCTGGCGCTGCCCGCGCTGGCCCTGGGCGGCCTGCTGGTCGCGCACCGCCAGATCGTCTCGCGCGCCGAGTACGCGGCCCGCCACGACGACCTGACCGGCGCCTGGTCGCGCAAGGCCTTCCACGAAGTGGCCGCGCGCGAACGCTCGCGCGCCGTCCGCAGCGGCAAGCCGCTGGGCCTGGTGCTGATCGACCTGGACAACTTCAAGGCCATCAACGACGCCAGCGGACACGCCGCCGGCGACGCGGCCCTGCGCCTGGTGGCCGACAGCGTGCGCAAGGTGCTGCGCGGCGGCGACGTGCTGGCGCGCATGGGCGGCGACGAATTCGTGCTGCTGCTGCCCGATGCCGACCTGGAGGCGGCAAGCGCCGTCGGCGAGAAGCTGCGCAAGGCGGTGCAGGCCGCCGCCGGACGGCCGGAGTGCAAGGGCATGGCGATGCTTACCCTGAGCATCGGCGTCACCGTGATCGCGCGCGGCGAGCAGCTCGAGCAGGCGCTGGCGCGCGCCGACGAGACCATGTACGAGGCCAAGACGGCAGGGCGCAACCGCGTCGCGGCGCGTGCGCCGGAACCCTATCTCGCGCTGGTGCGGCGCACAGGCTGAAGGACACCGCATGGCATCCACATCCGTAGGGTTGGCGGCTTCGCCGCCGACGCGTTCAATGGATGCCGCGTGAACGCGTCGGCGGCGTAGCCGCCAACCCTACCTGATAAAAAAAAGCCGGCGCAGCCGGCTTGAGGCGCCCGCCGCGGACGCGGCGAGCTGGCGGTGTGCGCGACGCGCGGCGCCATGCCGCGCGCCCGGCCCACCGTTCTTAGAACGTGTGACGCAGGCCCAGGCTCAGCACCGACGGGTCGGCGCCCAGGGCGGTGGCCGGCGGGGTCACGCTGGTCGACGAGGAATTGATGCCGAAGTTGCCGCGGCCGTTGTTGCGCAGCTGGGCGTAGGTCGTGTAGATGTTGGTGCGCTTCGACAGCGCGTAGGTGTAGGCCAGCGACACGGTGTTGCCCTTGGCGCCGGTTTCCAGTTTCTGCTGCTGGAAGTTGAGGAAGAACTTGTTCGAACCGGCGGTGTAGGCCGCGCCCAGGTTGGCGTTCTTGTATTCGTTGTTGGCGCCGGTCAGGTCGGCGACCATGTAGTTCCCCTTGATCTCGAAGGCGCCGAAGCTGTAGCCCGCGCCGAACGCCCATTCCTTGTCGTCGCCGGTCGCCAGCCGCTCGAACACGTGGTAGCCGCCGCCCAGGTACAGGCCGCCGTTCTTGTATTCCAGCGACACGCCCATCAGGTCGCCCGACGGATCGACGCTCTTCTCGCCGGCCGAGTAGGCGGCGTTCACGACGAAGCCGGACAGGGCGTTGCTCTTGTAGTTGACCGAGTTCGCCAGGCGGCGGGTCAGGCGGTTGGTGCCGAAGGCCGACAGGTTGCTGCCGAACATGCCCTGGCCCAGGATGTCGGAGGCGGCGGCGACGGCGGCGATCGGGCTGTACTCCCGGCCCACGGTCAGGGTGCCGAAGTCGCCCTGCAGGCCGACCACGGCGCGGCGGCCGAACAGCGAGGAGTCGGCGGCGCCGGTGTCCAGGGCTACGCCCGCTTCGATGTTGAACATTGCCTTCAGACCGTTACCCAGATCTTCAGTGCCGCGGAAGCCGAGGCGGCTGCTCGACTGGTTGCCCGAGTTGATCACGGTGCGGCGGTCTTCGCCCGGTGCATCGGTGTCCTCGATGGCGATGGCAGCGTCCATCACGCCGTAGACTTGGACATTGGTCTGGGCTTGGGCGAACAGCGGCAGGGAGGACAGCAGTGCAGCGGCGAGGCATTGATACTTCATGAAGATCTCCAGTGTGGTTTCGACAAGATGTCGAGTGAGCGGTGTCACTCGGATCGACCGGGATCTTAACGAGGCAATATGTCTGCCTGATGACATTCACGCCATGTTGCAGCCGTATCAAGCAGCATCGCGCCGCATCGCGCCGCACGGGGCCGGCTTCACACGAGGTGCTTGGCGACCGGAAGGACGATGTCGATGCGCGTGCCGGGCGGCTCGTCGCTGCCGATGGCAATCTCGCCGCCCATGTTCCAGACCCGCTCGCGCATGCCTACCAGGCCGAGCGACTGGGCCTTGTCCATGTCTTCGGCGCGGATGCCGCGGCCGTCGTCGCGGATGCTCACCATCAGGTCGTGGTTGGTGCGGAACAGCTTGAGCAGCACGCTGCCGGCCCCGGCGTGGCGGGCCACGTTGGTCAGCGCTTCCTGCACGATGCGGAAGATGGCGGTGCTGGCGGCATCGTCGAGGCGCAGTTCGGATTCGTCGGCCAGCAGGGTGCAGGCGATGCCGTGGCGCTCGATGAAATCGTCGCGCAAGCCCTGCAGGGCGAAATACAGGCCGCCGTCGTCGAGTGCGCGTGGGCGCAGGTTGGTGGCGATGCGGCGCAGCGAGGTGATGGCCGTGAGCAGGTTGGTTTCCATGCCCTGGATCAGGCGCACGCCGGTGTCGGGCAGGGAAGCGGTGCGTCCGAGCAGGGTCAGGTCCATGCGCAGCGAGGCCAGCAGCTGGCCCAGGTCGTCGTGCAGTTCGCGCGCGATGTGGGTGCGTTCTTCTTCGCGGATGGTCTGCAGGGCCGACGACAGCTGGCGCAGCTGGTCGTGCGAGCGCGCCAGGGTCTGCTGCACCAGGTGGCGTTCGGAGACGTCGCGCAGGATCACGGTGTAGATCTCGCGGCCGTCGTGCTGGACGCTGGAAATCGAGCCCTCGATCGGGAACAGGTGGCCGTTGGCGCGGATGCCGGTGACGGCGTAGTCGGTGGCGCGCCGGCCGGCGCGGCCGCTTCCGGCCGGGAAGTAATCGAGCGGCGAGTGCGCGGCCGCGTGGGGCGCCTGGATGTAGCGCGCCAGCGGGCCTCCCTGCATGGCGGCGACGCTGGTGGCGAACATGGCGGCGGCGGCCGGGTTGGCCATCAGGATCAGGTTGTGCTGGTCGATCGAGAGGATGGCGTCGCTCGCGCTGTGGACGATGCGGCGGCCGTCCAGGTCGCGCACGGTCTTGCGCATGTCACGGCCACTGAGGCGGGCGCGGCGCAACGCGGCGGCCAGGTGGCCGGCACAGTAGCCGCCAAGGAAGCCGGCCGTCAGCAGCGACGGGCGCTTGCCGCGGCGGCGATAGCTGCGCATGGAGATGATGCGGGGTGGTGCCATTCGAAGCCCGGGGCGTGGGTGGGCTTTCAGGTTACGTCGGGACGCGGGGAGGGGTGTTGAGGGGGGCTAAAGGGGGT
>NZ_JAGPWC010000095.1 GCF_018119405.1 Massilia sp. ST3
CCCCCCCCCCGGGGGGGGGGGGGGGGCCGGGGGGGGGGCCCCCCCCCCCCCACCCTACACGCCAGGCGACCCCTGCTGCTTCTTCACCCACGCCACCACCGTATTGCGGATCGTCTTGAGCACGGTGTCGGCCTTGAAAGGCTTGACGATGAAACCGTGCACCCCGCGCGCCAGCGCTTCCTGCACCGCCTGGGCGTCGAGCGTGCCCGAGACGATGAAGACCAGGGTCTTGGGCAGTTCGGCGCGCAGCTGTTCGACCACGTTGCTGCCGTCCTCGACCTGCTCGCGCGCGATGCAGATGAAATGGGGATGGTGCCTGAGCGCGAGCAAATAAGCCTGCGCGCTGGTGTGGGTCTGGCCGACCACGTTGTAGCCGCCGTCGGTCAGCACGGTGTTCAGCAGTCCGCGCGATACCGCGCTCGAATCCACGATCAATGCCTTGAGCATCGCGTCCAGTCCCTTCTAAAACGATTCATAGGCCAGCATGTTCCAGGTGACGCCCAGCTTGACGTCGAGCTTGAGCCGCACCAGCTCGCGCGAGACCTGGAGTATCTCACGCTCGGCGCGCAGCCTTTCGCCGAGCGGGGTCTTGAGGATGCCGGCGCCGGCCACCACGGCGTCCAGGCTGCCGTAGGCGTTGAGCAGGCGCGCGGCGGTCTTCATGCCGATCTTCGACACGCCCGGCACGCCGTCGGTCGGGTCGCCCATCAGCGCCAGCAGGTCGTGCAGCAGTTCGGGCGCGACGCCGAAGCGCTGGCGCACCCAGGCGTCGTCATGCCACTCGCCCTTGAAGTGGTCCCACACCAGTGCGCCGTGCGCGATCAGCTCGTGCAGGTCCTTGTCGGTGGTGGCGACGATGGCCTCGCCCCGCCCTTCCGACAGCCAGCGCATCACGCCGGTACCGATCACGTCGTCGGCCTCGACCCCGGGGATCGTCAGCACGTGCAGGCCGGCGGCGCGCAGGCGCTCGTGGAATTCGGGCAGCGCCGCGCGCAGCTCGGCGGGCATGGCGGCGCGGCCTTCGCGGTAGCGCGGGTAGAGCGCGTGGCGCCAGGTCTCGCCGCCGTAGTCGAAGGCGGCCAGCACGTGGGTGGGCGCGTGCGCCTCCAGCAGGTTGCGGAAGGACGAGAAAGCGTGGCGCAGCGCGATGCCGGCCTTCAGGTCCGAATCCGGTTCGGGACTGGCTTCATACACGCGGCGGACGATGTTCAGGCCGTCGATGGCGAGCAGCTTTGCCATGGTCTTACTTTACTAGCTCGTACTTTCCGCCGCGTTCGAGCGCGCTCTGGTAGGCGGGGCGGGCGTGGATGCGTTCCAGGAAGGCGGCCAGCTTCGGGTACTTGCCGTCCAGCCCGCCGCGCGAGCTCGATGCTTCCAGCGCAAAGCTCATCTGGATGTCGGCGGCGCTGAATTCCTCGCCGGCGAACCAGGTCGACTTGTTCAACTCGCCCTCGAGGAAGTCGAGCTGGCTGCGGATGTTGGGCAGGATGAAGTCCTGCTTGACCTTGCGCGCGATCGCGCCCGCGATCGGACGCACGAAGAAGGGCATGGGACCGTGCTCGATGCGGTCGAAGATGAGCTTGAGCAGCAGCGGCGGCATGGCCGAGCCTTCGGCGAAGTGCAGGAAATAGGTCCAGCGCAGGCGCTCGGGCGTGTCCTCCGCCGGCGCCAGGCGCCCCTTGCCGTAGCGCTTGACCAGGTACTCGACGATGGCGCCGGATTCGGCCACCACGGTGTCGCCGTCGCTGATCACGGGGGATTTCCCCAGCGGGTGCACGGCCTTGAGCTCGGGCGGGGCCAGCATGGTCTTCGGGTCGCGCTGGTACTTCCTGATCTCGTAGTCCAGGCCGAGTTCTTCGAGCAGCCACAGGATGCGCTGCGAGCGCGAGTTGTTCAGGTGGTGGACGATGATCATGGCGGTGGACGTGGGTGGGGACGGGCGACAGCTTAACACTGTTGTGTGCTTGTAAAAAGTGAGGGTGGACTCTACAGCCAAGCATCAGTCCGCACCGCTCGCCCGTCATCCCGGCGAAGGCCGGGACCCAAGTTCGTCGCGTAACGGGGAATCCATCGGCAGCAGGTATGCAAGCAAACTTGGATCCCGGCCTTCGCCGGGATGACGTTTCGAGGCCGCAGGTCGATATGACGGTTACCGGTCTTCCTGGTCTTGGGTGCGACAACGCACGATCCCCCACTCTTCCCCGGTGTATCTTTCCCCGATGAGCGGCGCAACCTACATCGGCATTTCCGGCTGGCGCTACGTCCCCTGGCGCGGCAAGTTCTATCCTCCTGGGCTGGCCCAGCATCGCGAACTGGAGTACGCTGCGCGCCAGCTGCCCACCATCGAGATCAACGGCTCCTTCTATTCGCTGCAGCGCCCGGCCAGCTACGCCGCCTGGTACGCCGCCACGCCGCCCGGCTTCGTGTTCGCGGTCAAGGGCAACCGCTTCCTGACCCACATGCTGCGCCTGCGCGACATCGAGGGGCCCCTGGCGAACGTGCTGGCCTCCGGCGTGTTCGAGCTGCGCGAGAAGCTCGGCCCCTTCCTGTGGCAGTTCCCGCCCAATTTCGCCTTCGAGCCGGAACGCTTCGAGCGCTTCCTCTCGCTGCTGCCGCGCGATACCGACGCCGCCCTGGCGCTGGCGCTTCGCCACGAGCCGCGCATGGAAGGCCGGGTCTGGCTGGAGGCCGGACCCAGGCGGCCGATGCGCCATGCGGTCGAGATCCGCCACGCGAGCTTCATCGATCCGGACTTCATCGCCATGCTGCGCCGGCATAAGGTGGCCTTGGTGGTGGCCGATACCGCCGGCCGCTGGCCGCAATACGAGGACGTGACCGCCGATTTCGTCTATGTGCGCCTGCACGGCGACAAGGAACTCTACGCCAGCGGCTACGGCGACGAGGCCACCGAGCGCTGGGCGGCGCGCATCCGCGCCTGGCGCGACGGCGGCCAGCCGGCCGGGGCGCGGCTGATCTCGCCCGAGCCGCCGCCGGCGCTGGCCGCGCGCGACGTCTACTGCTACTTCGACAACGACATCAAGGTGCACGCGCCCTACGACGCACGGCGCCTGATCGAGGCTGTTGCGGAATCGTCAAGCGATACCTCAAGCGGCGCGTAGCGCGCTAGAATGGCTCGGCTGTCCTTCCCAACTCTTGGAGCTTGCGATGAAGACTATGCATATCGGCACCACCTTGATGGCCCTGCTGCTGGCCGGCCCCGCGCTGGCATCCGATGGATCTCCCTTGCGCATGGCGAACGGCGTGCTGGTCGACGCCAAGGGCATGACTGTCTACACCTATGACAAGGATGCTTCCGCCGCCGGCAAGAGCGCCTGCGTCGAGATGTGCGCCAGGAACTGGCCGCCGGTCCCGGCGGGCGACATGCGCATGGAAGCGCCTTACTCCACGATCACGCGCGACGACGGCAGCAAGCAGCTCGCCCACGAGGGCAAGCCGCTGTATACGTTTATCAAGGACAAGAAGGAAGGCGACCGCACCGGCGATGGCGTCGGCGGCGTGTGGCACGTCGTCACCGACGCCAAGAAGAAGTAGAACGGGCGCGCCGCTCAGCGGCGCTCGTGCAGCTTGATGACGCGGTGCTTGTTGCCGGCGGGCGGCTGGGGGGTGGAGGTGTCGCAGGTATTGCAGCCGCCGCAGCTGCCCGAGGTGTCGAGCCAGCGCGCCAGCCTGGAGCGCTGCATGCCGCCTTTCGTCAGGCGCTGGACCAGCCAGCGGCGCCAGGCCGCGGGCAGGTAGCGCGCGCCCAGGTAGAGTGCGGCGACTGCGACGATGATGCCGGCGGCCAATTCCTGCATGCTCAGCCCCCGAGCGCGAGCGCCACGCGGTAGGTGATGAAGGAGGCCGCGTAGGCCAGCGCGAACATGTAGCCGGCCATGATGAAGGCGTAGCGGCGGCTGCCGGTTTCGCGGCGCACCGTGGCCAGGGTGGCGATGCATTGCGGCGCGTACACATACCAGGCCAGCAGCGACAGGCCGGTGGCCAGCGACCAGCTTTGCGCGATCATCGGCGCCAGGGTGTCGCCCACTTCGTCGCCGCCCGCCAGGGCGTACACGGTGCCCAGCGCGGCCACCGCGACTTCGCGCGCGGCCATGCCCGGGATCAGGGCGATCGCGATTTCCCAACCGAAGCCGATCGGCTCCAGGATCACGGCCAGGGCGCGGCCCAGCATGCCGGCCACGCTGTAGTAGATCGGCGGATGGGTGGCGTTGTCGGGCGCGCCCGGGAAGCTCGACAGGAACCAGAGCAGGACCATCATGGTCAGGATCACGGTGCCGACGCGCATCAGGAAGATCTTGGCGCGTTCCCACAGGCCGATCGCCAGGGTACCCAGGTGCGGCCAGTGGTAGGACGGCAATTCCATCATCAGCGGCTGCTGGGTGTAGCTGCTGCGGCGCTTGAGGAACCAGGCCACGGCCATCGCACTGACGATGCCGGCGAAATACAGCACGAACAGCACCAGGCCCTGCAGGTTCAGGAAGCCGGCCACTTCGCGGTCCGGGATGAAGGCGGCGATCAAGAGCGCATACACAGGCAGGCGCGCCGAGCAGGTCATCAGCGGCGCGATCATGATGGTGGTCAGGCGGTCGCGCGGGTTCTGGATGGTGCGCGCCGCCATCACGCCCGGAATCGCGCAGGCGAAGGAGGACAGCAGCGGAATGAAGGCGCGCCCCGACAGGCCGACGCTGCCCATCAGGCGGTCGAGCAGGAAGGCGGCGCGCGGCAGGTAGCCGCAGTCTTCCAGGATCAGGATGAAAAAGAACAGGATCAGAATCTGGGGCAGGAACACCAGCACGCTGCCGGCGCCGGCGATGACGCCGTCCACGAGCAGGCTGCGCAGCGGACCTTCGCTCATCCAGCCGCCCACCGTCTGGCCGAGGGCCGCGACGCTGGCGTCGATCATGTCCATGGGCGCGGCGGCCCAGGTGAACACGGCCTGGAACACCAGGAACATCAGCACCGCCAGGATCGCCGGGCCGGCCACCGGGTGCAGCACCACGTGGTCGATCTGTTCGGTGAGGTTGCCCTTGTCGTTGGCTTCAGAGACGGTCAAGCCCAGGATGCGGCGCACTTCGCGCTGGGTCTGCTCGACCGGCACTTCGTCGATGGCGGACAGCGGGTTCGGCGTGACCGGACCGTCGAAGGGCATGGCGTCGAGGGCGCCGAGCAGGGCCTGCTCGCCGCCGGCCTGCACGGCCACGGTCTCGACCACGGGCATGCCCAGTTCCTGCGAGAGTTTCGCGGTGTCGATGGCGATGCCGCGCTTCTTGGCGACGTCGACCATGTTCAGCGCCAGCACCATCGGCAGGCCGAGGCGGCGCAGTTCCAGCACCAGGCGCAGGTTCAGGCGCAGGTTCGTCGCATTGACGACGCAGAGGATGGCGTCGGGGGTCTGTTCGCCGGCACGCAGGCCGCCCACCACGTCGCGGGTGATGACTTCATCCGGGGTCTGGGCGTTCAGGCTGTAGGCGCCGGGCAGGTCGAGCACACGGAAGGCGCGGCCGGCGGGCGAGGTGAAGCTGCCTTCCTTGCGTTCGATGGTGACGCCCGCGTAGTTGGCGACCTTCTGGCGGGCGCCGGTGAGGCGGTTGAACAGGGCGGTCTTGCCGCAGTTGGGATTGCCGAGCAATGCGACCAGGGGCGTGCGCGACGCCACCTGTTGTTCCATGACACCCATTGCTTATTCCGGCTGGATCGACACCAGGGCCGCTTCGAAGCGGCGCAGCGCGAAGGTGGACTGGCCGACCTTGACGGCCAGCGGGCCGCCCAGCACGCGTTTCAGCACACGGATGCGCTCTCCCGGCACGAAACCGAGTTCCATCAGGCGGCGCTGGACGTCGACGCCACCCTGCTGGGCGTGCGGCGCCAGGTGGATGACGGTGGCGCTCTGGCCCGCTTTCAGCGAGTCGAGGGTGGTGAGGCTGGGAGCAAGAGTCATGGTCGCGTCCGGTGCGGTATGCGGTGTACGGAGTAAATAGTGATGCGCTGATGAGACAGATACTAGCATCATAAACCTAAATGCGAATTATTTCTATTTGCAGGTTGATATTGCATGAAAGAAAGGCAGATGTTTTGGCGCGACACCCCAAAATTTCGCTTGCCTTGACGGTCGAGTTTACGGAAAATGGCAACGCAAATGAGAATGATTCGTATTTTATAGACGAATTTTCAAGAAGCATTTTTACCACTTCGCCAGGAACCGATTCACATGATCGTCTGCGTCTGCAACAACATCTCCGACCGCGAAATCCGCCAGGCGGTCGACCTCGGCATCTCTTCCGTGGCCGAATTGCACCGCGAACTCGGTGTGGGCACGATGTGCGGCAAATGTGTGAGCTACGCACGCGAGGTGCTGACCGAGCACCTGGAAAGCAAGACGGTCGTGACCGAGCTGCGCCGCGTGGCGCAAGCCGCCTGATCTCTCTCCTCAGCCCCGCTCCCACGGGGCTTTTTTTCGCCGCCCCGTCCTGTCGGTTTGCTATGATGATGGTCAATCACATCACCAAAGGCATTCCATGAAGGGCGATCCCAACATCATCCGTCTGCTGAACGCACAGCTGACCAACGAACTGACCGCGATCAACCAGTATTTCCTGCATGCGCGCATGTACCGCCACTGGGGCTTCGAGCGCCTGGCGAAGAAGGAATACGACGAGTCGATCGGCGAGATGAAGCATGCGGACAAGCTGATCGACCGCATCCTGATGCTCGACGGCCTGCCGAACCTGCAGGCCCTGCACAAGATCCTGATCGGCGAGTCGACCCAGGAAATGCTCGAATGCGACCTCAAGCTCGAGCGTGGCGCCCAGGTGACGGTCAAGGAAGGCATCGCCGCGGCCGAGGCGGCGCAGGATTACGTGTCGCGCGACCTGCTGCTGGTGATCCTGGAGGATACCGAGGAGCATATCGAGTGGCTGGAGACGCAGCTGGATCTGATCGTCAAGATCGGGATTCAGAATTATCTGCAGAGTCAGATGAATCCTGAGTAAGGGTTCATTGCGTGGCCAACGGGATGTTATTGGCTGCGCCACGAACTTGGATCCCGGCCTTCGCCGGGATGACGTGCATAAGACGCTGGTGTCATCGAACGGTGACGCTGTTCTATGCGCCACCTTTAAAACCGTCGTTCCGGCGAAGGCCGGAACCCAAGTTTGCATGAACAGCCGCTAGCGCCAACCGCGGCCACGACGCCCTACCTCCAGCGCGTCATCCACTTGTCGTAAAACCCCAAATCCCTCGGCACCGCCCCCGGAATCGCGCAGATCGCCCCGGCGAACTCGTTCGCGCGCGACAGGGTCTGCCCGATCTCCCAGCCGCGGATGCGCCCCAGCAGGAAGATCGCCGAGAACGCATCCCCCGCCCCCACCGTGTCGATGACGAAAGGCGGCGCCGGGTTGTCGCGGTGGTTGATCACCTGCCCATCCGAGCCGAAGTAGACCGAACCGCGGTGCCCCAGGGTGACGATCAACGCGTCGAGCGAGAACATCTGCAGCAGCGCCTGGCAGGAGGCGTGCACCTCTTCGGCCGACAGCGGCGGATCTTCGGGACGGATCTGGAAATACCACTGGAACAGGGACTGCAATTCCTCTTCGTTGACCTTGGCGATGTGGGCCGCCTGCAGCGAGCGCGTCACGCAGCGCTCCTCGACCTGGCCGTCGCGCAGGTTGAGGTCGAGGAAGCGCAGCGCGCGGCTGGCGTCCAGCACGGCCGCCAGGGTGGCGCGCGAATGCTCGTTGCGCTGGGCCAGGGTGCCGAAATAGATCATGCCGGGCTGGGCCTGCTCCACGGCCGCCACGGCCTGCTCGCGCTCGATGAAGTCGTAGGCCTGGTTCGGCAGGATGGTGAAACGGTGGCCGCCGCGCGCGCCGCGTTCGACCAGCACACGGCCGGTCTCTTCCATGGCGTCGACCTGCAGGCCGGCTTCGCTCATGGCGAAGCGTTCGAATTCGGCGCGCACCAGCTGGCCCAGGCGGTCGTTGCCGATCCGGGTGATCATCAGCTGCGGCGCCATGAAGGCGGCCAGGTGGCGCGCCACGTTGAACGGCGCACCGCCGACCACCTGCTCGGTGCTGAAGTCGTCAACCAGGGCCTCGCCGAAGACGGCGGTGAGCGGCGACGCGGTAGCGGCGGCGCCCATTATGCGAGGAAGGGAACGGTGTCCTTGAAGGACGAACGTTCGGACAGCTTGTCGAACAGGCGCGCCAGGTTCGGGTAGTCGTCGCGCCAGGCCACCTCAGGGAAGCGGAAGGCGAACCAGCCCAGCGCGCAGCCGACGGCGACGTCGGCCAGGGTGTATTGCTTGCCCATGCAGAAAGGCGCCTCGCCCAGGCCCTCGGACATCGCGCGCAGGCCGGCGTGCACCTTGGTCCACTGGCGGTCGATCCATTCCTGGCTCTGCTGGTGCTCGGGGCGCAGGGTCTTTTCCAGGCGCACCAGCACGCCGGCATCGAGCACGCCGTCGGCCAGCGCTTCCCAGACCTTGACCTCGGCGCGCTCGCGGCCGTTCGGCGGCAGCAGCTTGCACACGGGAGTCAGGGTGTCGAGGTATTCGGCGATCACGCGCGAATCGTAGATGGTGCTGCCGTCCTCCATCACCAGGCACGGCACCTTGCCCAGCGGATTGGTCTGCTGGATGGTGGTCTCGGGCGCCCAGACGTTTTCCTGGACAAAGGTGAAGTCGAGCTTCTTCTCCGCCATCACGACACGGACCTTGCGGACAAAGGGGCTGGTGACAGAACCGATGAGTTTCATACACGTTCAGGGAATGGAAGTGGTAGCAGTATAACATCGCCCTCCGGCGAAAAGTCTGTGCCCCGCCGCATGGCGGATGCGCGGCGCGCAAGCTGGCGGCAGGCGGCCGGTGGTAAAATCCGCGTTTTTGCACACTCCCCGCCGCCATGACCTCTACCGCTCCTTCTCCTACCCTGTCGGCCCTGTCCCCCCTGGACGGGCGCTATGCTTCCAAAACCGACAAGCTGCGCCCGATCCTGTCGGAAGCGGGCTTCATGCACCACCGCGTGAAGGTCGAGATCGCGTGGTTGCAGGCCCTGTCGCAAGCCGGCTTCGCCGAGATCAAGCCCTTCTCCGCGGAAGCGAACGCTCACCTCGACAAGATGGCCGCGCAGTTCGGCGAGGCTGACGCCGCTCGCATCAAGGAAATCGAGGCGGTCACCAACCACGACGTCAAGGCGGTCGAGTACTGGCTCAAGGAACAGGTCAAGGACGTGCCGGAACTGGTCGCGGCCAGCGAATTCATCCACTTCGGCTGCACCTCGGAAGACATCAACAACACCTCGCACGGCATGATGCTGAAGGCCGCGCGCGACGGCGTGCTGCTGCCGTCCCTGAACACCATCATCGCCAAGCTGACCGAGATCGCGCACACCAACGCGGCCTTGCCGATGCTGTCGCGCACCCACGGCCAGACCGCCAGCCCGACCACCCTGGGCAAGGAATTCGCCAACGTGGTCGCGCGCCTGCAGCGCGCCGTCAAGCGCATCGCGGACGTGGAAATCCTGGGCAAGATGAACGGCGCGGTCGGCAACTACAATGCCCACCTGTCGGCCTATCCCGGCTTCGACTGGCCGGCCTTCTCGAAGGACGTGATCGAGAACCGCCTCGGCCTCTCCTTCAATCCCTACACCATCCAGATCGAACCGCACGACTACATGGCCGAGCTGTTCGACGCGATCGCACGCACCAACACCATCCTGCTCGATCTGAACCGCGACATCTGGACCTACGTCTCGCTGGGCTACTTCAAGCAAAAGCTGAAGGCCGGCGAGATCGGTTCGTCGACCATGCCGCACAAGGTCAACCCGA
Source organism: Massilia sp. ST3 (assembly GCF_018119405.1). Classification (GTDB taxonomy): domain Bacteria; phylum Pseudomonadota; class Gammaproteobacteria; order Burkholderiales; family Burkholderiaceae_D; genus Telluria. The sequence goes on from NZ_JAGPWC010000095.1 coordinate 9,841, forward strand.
TCGACTTCGAGAACTCGGAAGGCAACCTGGGCCTGGCGAACGCGGTGCTGCGCCACATGGCCGACAAGCTGCCGGTCTCGCGCATGCAGCGCGACCTGACCGATTCGACCGTGCTGCGCAATATCGGCGTCGGCTTCGGCTACGCGCTGCTGGCCTACGACAGCTGCCTGCGCGGCCTGAACAAGCTGGAAGTGAACGCCGCCCGCCTCGAGGCGGACCTGGACGCGAGCTGGGAAGTGCTGGCCGAGCCGGTGCAGACCGTGATGCGCCGCTACGGCATCGAGAATCCGTACGAGCAGCTGAAGGAACTCACCCGCGGCAAGGGCATCACCCGCGAAGCGCTGCAGGAGTTCATCGGCAAGCTGGCGGTGCCGCAGGAAGCCAAGGATTTGCTGCTCTCGATGACGCCGGCCAATTACACGGGTCTCGCGGCGCAGCTGGCTGCGGCGATCTAAATCATCGTCTGATTTGCCGCTGACGCCACCGTAGGGTGGGCGGCTTTGCCGCCCACGCGTTCAAACGACGTCCGCCGGCCCGTCCGCGGAAACGGAGCCGTTAACGATCACCGCGTGGACGGCGAAGCCGTCCACCCTACGGTCCACGACGCACCGCTCAATACTGCCACATCACCTTCATCCCCACCCTTCGCTCCACCTCGGCGCGGTACAGCACCGAACCGTATTCGGCATGTCCGCCGTCCAGGTTCTCGCCGAACACCGACACCTCCAGCCCCGGCCGCACGCGCCAGCCGAAACGGGCGTCGAAGGCCGTATAGGCCGGCACGTCCCAGGTCGCGCCGACATGGCGCAGCGCGAGGTCGAGCTCGCGCCGGTCGTCGATCGCATAGGCCGAACGCAGGTGCCAGGTATTGCGCGGATCGCGCTCGGCCATCCGCGGCCCGTTGACGTCGTTGCTGCCCGGCTTGAGGCGCAGGTCCTGGTGCATCGCGGTCCAGCCCGCCGACAGGCGCCAGTTGCGCGCCACCTGCCAGTTGCCCCAGGCCTCGATGCCGCTCGAGCGCCCTTCCATCATGCTGGCGAAGGTCAGGAAGGTGCCGCTCGGATCGACCTCCTGGGTGCGCAGGTCGTCGTAGTCGTGGTGGAACAGCGTGACCGAATACGACAGGGCCGGCGCCGGCTGGCCGCGGTAGCCCAGTTCGAACACCTTGGACACTTCGCCGCGCACTTGCGGGCCGCCGCGCAGGAGGTAGGGCGGACGGCCGGGGATGAAGGTGTCCACGTCCAGGCGCGAAGGCGCGCGCACCGTGCGCGAGGCGGCGGTCCAGAACGCGTGGCGCGGCGACAGGCGCCACGACAGGCGGGCGCTCGGCAGCCACTCGACGCCGGTGTATTCGTTGTACTCGAAGCGGTTGCCCAGGGTCAGGCGCCAGTTCTCGCGCAGCGCGATCTCGTCCTGCACGAACAGGCTCGCCCATTGCTGGGTGGTGCGCTCGGGCAGGAAGGCGACGATCTCGCCGTTGGTGATGCGGTCGCGGCTGTTGCGGTAGTTGGCCCCCCACACGATGCTGTGCGCGCCGCTGGGCGCCAGGGTGTGCTGGAACTGCAGGTCGGTGGTGTACAGGCGTTCGCCGTACAGGGGCTTCACGTCGCGCAGGGTGTGGTCGAAATAGGCCTGGACGCCGATGCCGCCGCCGTCGGCGAGCGCGCGGTTCCAGCGCACGCTCAGGTTGGCGCCGTCCGAACGCACCCGCCCCAGGTCCGGATCGAAGCCGGAGACGGTGAGCGCACCCGGTTCGGGCTGGTCGAGGCGGGCGCGCAGCAGGTTGCCCAGCACGCTGATGCGGTCGCTCCCGCCCTCCCAGTCGGCGCGGAAACCCGCCAGCCAGCGGCGGTAGCTGTCATTGACCGGGGCGCCGCTTTCCAGCTCGCTGTCCTTGCGCCCGCTGACCTGGGCGAAGGCGCGCCAGGCCACCTGGCCATCGGCCCGGCCGTGGCGTACGGTGGCGGCGGCGCCGTCGGTGGCGGCGCGCACGCCCGCCAGGGTGCCGCCGGTGTCGCGCGCGGAACGCGTGGTGATGTTGATGACGGCGTTGACGGCGTTCAGCCCCCACAGCACGCCGCCGGGCCCGCTGACCACCTCGATGCGCTCGATGTCGCTCAACACGATGTCCTGGGCATCCCAGAACACGCCGGCGAACAGCGGCGAATACACGCTGCGCCCGTCGATCAGGACCAGCAGCTTGTTCGAGACGCTGTTGCCGCTGGTGTTCATGCCGCGCGCGCTGATGGAATAGCCGTAGCTGCTGGTGCGCGCGACGTAGAGATTGGGCGCCAGGCGCAGTACTTCCGGCAAGGTGTCGGCGCCGGAACGGCGGATATCGTCGGCGGTGATCAGGTACACGGACGCGGCGGCGTCCTGCAGCCGCTCGGGGCGCTTGGACACCGAGGTCACCTGGATGTTGGCCAGCTCCTCGATCGACAGGTCGGCCAGATCCTCGGGCTGCACCACGACCCGCTCGGTGGCCTGGCCCGGCAGCGCCAGCAGGCACGCCAGCCCGATCGCCAGCGCACGCGGGTGGTTGTAAAACGGCCTGCTCATCTCGCTCATCGTTTTACCCCTGGCCAACAAAGATGTTCGCCAATAATGTTTAATTCATTATCCATTGCCCGATTTTACATTCTGCCCGGCGGCGCCGTGCGTTCGCTGCCATACCGTGCTAGTGTGACCGGGCAAAAAAAGCAGCCTGCCGGCAGCACCAGACCTTTTTTGGTATAGTTGGTTCTAACGCGAACAAGTTTCTCATAAGAAATATATGCAACGTTATACCACCATTGCCATCGTCCTGCACTGGCTGCTCGCCGTTCTCATCATCGGCGCCTTCGTCATGGGCCTGGTGATGACCGACATCCCGGGACTGACGCCGACCAAGCTCAAGTACTATTCCTGGCACAAATGGGCCGGCGTGACCGTGCTCGGCCTGGCCGCGCTGCGCCTGCTGTGGCGCCTGGCGAACCGCCCGCCCGCCTATGCCGACAGCATGCCGGCCTGGCAGCGCGGCGCCGCCCATGGCCTGCACTGGCTGCTCTACGTCCTGATGTTCGCGGTGCCGCTGTCGGGCTATTTCTACAGCCTGGCGTCGAATATTCCGGTCGTGTATTTCGGCATCGTCGAGCTGCCGGTGCTGATCGGTCCCGATCCCGAACTGAAAACCATCCTCAAGAGCCTGCATTACTGGCTCAACATGCTGCTCGCCGGCCTCGTCGGCCTGCATGTGCTCGCCGCGCTCAAGCACCAGTTCGTCGACCGCGACGGCGTGATGGCGCGCATGCTTCCCCGTATTGTTCCCACTTCCCGTTTTCCCCAGGAGTCAAAATGAAACCGATCAAGGGCCTGCTGCTGGCCAGCCTGTTCGCCAGCACCGTCGCCGGCGCCGCGCCGCTCAAGACCGACCCCGCCAAGAGCAGCGTGTCGGCCGTGTTCAAGCAGATGGACGTACCGGTCGAAGCGCCGTTCAAGCAGTTCAGCGCGCAGATCGACTATGACGCGTCCAAGCCGGCCGCCGCCAGGGCCAGCGTCGACATCGCGACCGCCAGCCTCGATATCGGCGATCCGGACATGAACAAGGAAGTCGCCAAGAAGGAATGGTTCAACTCGGCCCAGTTCCCGAAAGCGAGCTTCGTGTCCTCGAGCATTACCCCGGCCGGCGCGGGCAAGCTCACTGTTGCGGGCAAGCTGAGCATCAAGGGCAAGGCCGCCAACGTCAGCTTTCCGCTGACGGTGAAGCTTGAAGGCGGCAAGCACGTGTTCGAGGGGCAGCTGCCGATCCGGCGCCTGGCCTTCAATATCGGCGAAGGCGAGTGGAAGGACACGAGCATGGTCGCCGATGAAGTTGTCATCAAGTTCCGCGTCACCGCGGCTCCGTAATCACACCACCAAGGGATGTTGCAGATGAAGATGAAGTGCATGATCGCGGCCCTGGCCGCCCTCGGCGCCAGCGCCGCCTTCGCGGCCGATACCTACAAGATCGATCCGAACCACACCTATCCGAGCTTCGAGGCCGACCACGCCGGCCTGTCGCTCTGGCGCGGCAAGTTCAACAAGAGCGAAGGCACCGTGGTACTGGACCGCGCGGCGAAGGTCGGCTCGCTCGACATCACCGTGTACATCGACAGCATCGACTTCGGCCATGACAAGCTGAACGAGCACGCGAAGAAGGAAGACATTTTCGACGCCGCCAAATTCCCGACCGCGACCTTCAAGTCGACGGCAGTCAAGTTCAATGGCGACGTACCGGCCTCGGTCGACGGCGAGCTGACCCTGCGCGGCGTCACCAAGCCGCTGACCCTGACGATCAACCGCTTCAAGTGCATCACGAACCAGACCACCAAGCGCGAAGTTTGCGGCGCGGACGTGAGCGGCCAGTTCCAGCGCAGCGATTTCGGCCTGAGCTTCGGCTTGCCGCGTTTCTCGCCGGAAGTGAAGCTGGCGATCCAGGTGGAAGCGATGAAGCAGTAAGTTTTCGGTTTCAAAGAAAAAGCCCCGCGGCGTGAGCAGCGGGGCTTTTGTTTTTCGGCCGTACGACAGCCGCTTGAACGCGTCGGCGGGAAGACCCGCCGACGCGCGCAACACCGCCGGAATCAGCGGCCGTCGCGGTCGGCGTCGCCCGGGATGGCGCGTTCGACCTTGTGCCAGGCGGCGCGCGAGGCCGACTTGGCCTGGTCCCAGCTCAGGCGCGAATTGCCTTTCACGCGGTCCCATTCGCCGGCCAGGTGGGTCTCGTTGGCGTCGTAGTCGCCCGGATACTTGCCGTAGCTGTTGTAGCCCAGCGCATAGGCCGGCTCGTAGTCGTCATAGGTGTAGCCCGGGGTGTAGTACGGCTGGGTCTGGTACGAATTGCGCCAGTGCTCGTTTTCCGCCTGCGGGTTGACCATGCCGCCGACGCCCTTGCCGGCCATGCCGCCCACTGCCGCGCCGATGCCGGCGCCGGCCACCATGCCGACCGGGCCGCCGATCGCCGCGCCGATGGTTGCGCCGCCGGCCACCGCGCCGCCTGCCGCACCCACGCCCTTGGCCAGGTTGTGGTCGTGCAGCTCATCGC
>NZ_JAGPWC010000096.1 GCF_018119405.1 Massilia sp. ST3
CGAGCGGCGCCAGGCCCTGGCGTCGAGCGCGAAATCCGAGGCCGAGCTGGCCGCCGCGCTGGAGACGCGCCGCCAGGCCGGCGGCGAAGTCGACGCCGCGCTGGCCCAGGTCGATATCGCCGAGGAAGCCCTGCGCAGCGCCACGCCCAAGCTGGACCAGGCCAAGGCGCTCGACGCGGCCATCGACACCCTGGCGCCGGCCCACAAGCAGACCCAGGCCGCGCTCGAGGCGGCGCGCCTGGAGGCCCGCAATGCGCGCGCCGAGCACCAGAACAAGGCGGCGGAACTGGAACGCCAGCGCCAGGCGCGCGACGCGTCGGCCAGCTGGCTGGCGGCGCAAGCGCGCCTGGATGCGATGGCAAGCCAGTGGCCGCGCTGGGACAGGCTGCTGGTCCAGGCCGAGCAGGCCGCGGCCGGCGTCGCGGCCGCCGAGGGCGCCATCGAGACCACGCGCCGCAACGCCGCCCAGGCCCGTGAACGCGAAGCGGCGGCGCTGGGCGCGCTCGGCCAGGCCGCCGAACGGGTGGGCGCCCTGGAAGCGGCGCGCGCCGGCGCGCTGGCCGCACTCGAAGGCTTCGACGTTGATGCGATGTCGGCCGAGCGTGCCAACCTGGACCGGCAGCGCGAAGGACTGGCGGCGGCGCAAGCCGTCTGGTCCGACCTGGACACCGCGCGCCGCTCCCTGGCCCAGCTGGCGCGCGACCTCGACCACAGCGACACCACGCGCGCCGCCGCCGAGCGCAGCCTGCTCGAGGCGCGCGCCGCCGCGCCGGCGCTGGAAGCCGCCATGGCCCAGGCCGAGCGCTCTCTGGGCGCCGCCGAACTGGCCTGCGCGGCCAGCGTCGAGCAGCTGCGCGCCTCCCTGAGCGAGGACGCGCCCTGCCCGGTCTGCGGCGGCCTCGATCATCCCTACCACCAGCAGGACGGCCGCCTGCACGCCATGCTGGCCGGCCTGCGCGGCGAAGTGGAGCAGGCGCGGACGGCGGTGCGCGCCAACGCCGCCCTGCAGGCCGCGCAGCAGGCGGCCTTGGACACGGCGCGCGAACGCCTGGCCGCGCTCGAGCGCCAGCGCGCGGAGCTGTCCGAACGGGGCGACGCCCTTGCTGTACGCTGGGAACAGCTCCCCGCCGCCCTGGAGGCGCCCGCCATCGATGCGCGCGCGGACTGGTTCGATCAGCGGCGCGAGGCGCTGCGGCGCGCGGGCGAGGGGCTCGCACAGCGCGAGCAGGCCTACCGCCAGGCGGCGAGTGCACGCGACGCCGCCCAGCGCGAGCTGGACCAGGCCCAGGGCGGGCGCCAGCGCCTGCAGCAGGCGCTCGACACCGAACGCGAGGCCAGCGCGCGCCTGGCGGCCGAGCTGCAGGCCCAGTCGGCGCGCCAGGAAGCGGCGGTCGCCCAGCTGGACACGCTGCTGGCCGAACTCGATCCGGTACTGACGAACGCCGGCGGCGACGGCTGGCAGGACGCGTGGCGCCGCGCGCCGGCCGCCTGGCGCCAGGCCCGTTCCTCGGAAGCCTCGCAATGGCGCGAACAGACCGAGCTGCAGGCGCGCGCCGTCGCCGCCATCGCCACCCTGGAAGCGGAAGTCGCGGGCGCGCTGGAGCGCATCGCCCAGATCGACCGCAGCGGCACGCATACCGCCGCCGAGTTCACCCGCATCGAGACGGAACTGGCGCGCATGCGCGCCGAACGCGCCGCCCTGTGGGAGGGCCGCGCCGCGCGCGACATCGAACGCGAGCTGGGTGCGGCGCTGGCCGCCGCCCGCGAACGCCTGGCGGCGCGCCAGGCGGCCGCGAACGAAGCGGCGCAGCGCGAAGCACATGCCCGCGCCGCGCTGGCCCAGCTGGCCGAACGCATCGCGGAACTCGACAGCGCAGGCGCGAAAGCCGCCGCCGCGCTGTCGGACTGGCTGGAAGACTACCGGCGCATCCAGCAACAGGACGAACTCGATCCGGTGGCCGACAGCAACGAGCTGTCCCAGCTGCTGGCCGTGGGCGCCGCCTGGCTGGCCCAGGAGCGGGCGGCGCTGGCCGCGCTCGACGCCCAGGTCGCCAGCGCCACGGCGGTGCTGGCCGAACGCCGCGCCCAGCGCGAAACCCACCTGGCGAGCGCCCCGCCCGGCGGCCAGGCCTATGAAGCCGTCGCCCAGGCCTTCGAGGCCCTGAACGCCGAACGCCGCGCCGCCCACGACCAGGCCACCAGCCTGCGCCTGCAGGTCGACCAGGACGACGGGCGCCGCCAGCAGGCCAAGGCCGTGCTGGCCGAGATCGAGCGCCAGCAGGAAGTGGAGCAGCGCTGGGGCAAGCTGTCCGAGCTGATCGGTTCCAGCGACGGCAAGAAGTTCCGCAACTACGCCCAGCAGTTCACCCTGGATGTGCTGCTCGGCTACGCCAACGCCCACCTCGGCCACCTGGCGCGCCGCTACCGCCTGGAGAGGGTCGCCTACGCCAGCGGTCCTTCGCTGGCGCTGATGGTGCGCGACCAGGACATGGGCGGCGAGGTACGCTCCGTGAACTCGCTCTCGGGCGGCGAATCCTTCCTGGTCTCGCTGGCGCTGGCGCTGGGCCTGGCCTCGCTGTCCTCGAACCGGGTGCGGGTCGAGTCGCTGTTCATCGACGAAGGCTTCGGCAGCCTCGATACCGACACCCTGGGCGTGGCGATGGACGCCCTGGACGCCCTGCAATCGATGGGCCGCAAGGTGGGCGTGATCTCCCACGTGCAGGAGATGACCGACCGCATCGCCACCAAGGTGCTGGTGCGCCCGGCCGGGGGCGGCAGCAGCCTGGTGATCGTCGAATAGCGCTCGCCGCAGCGGTGTAGAATGCCGCTTTTTCCAACAGGTTTATAGAGAAACGCCATGAAGCCCGCACGCATCCTCACCTTCAAATGCGCCAAGTGCGCCAAGCCGGTCAAGGTCTTCCTGCAGAAGGTCTCGGCCTGCTCGCACATCCAGCCCTACCAGGGCATCTGCGACTGCGGCGAGGTCAAGCGCCACGCGACCGGCAGCCCGGACGCGGTCAAGTCCTACCTCGAATCCACCGACGGCAACTGGCACCACCACCACTGATGGCTATTCTCGAATGGCATGAAGGCGGCGTGGCCCATGTGGCGCGCTGGCGTTCCGAAAGCGGCTGGCCGGCCCCGAAGAAGGTGGTGGTCGCGGACGACACCATGAACGCCGACACCGCCTACCGCCTGGCCCTGGACGGCACCGCCCTGCTGTGGCGCGGCGACTTCCAGAACGCGCGCCAACTGCTGCAGGCGCTGGTGCGCCGCGTCGAGCACAAGGGCGAGCGCGCCAGGCGGGCCAAGGCGTCGAAGGTGAAAGCTGCCCCCGCCTCGCCCACCGAGGCCTTCCACCGCCATCGCCTGCAGCAGCTGCAGCGCGCCCGCACCCTGGCCATGCTCCTGATTCCCTTCGGGGCCGACCATGCGATTCCGCTGCGCCGCGCGCCGGACGCGCGCCTGGCCTGCCTGGAAGCCTACGGCGTGGCAGGCGAGCCTTATGTCGCCTCGCTGCGCGAGCTGCTGGGCGTGATCGGCGCCCACGAATGGCGCCGCAAGGGCGTGCACATCCCCGCCCTGGACGAGCGCATCCACCCCTGGTACGGCGTGTTCTCGCCGGTGCGCGGCGAATACGTCGAGCTGGTGGCCCAGGCGCCGCTGCCCGACGGCGCCAAGGTGGGCCCCAGACTCGCCTTCGACATCGGCGCCGGCACCGGCGTGCTGTCGGCCGTGCTGGCGCGGCGTGGCCTGCGGGTGCTGGCCACCGACATGGATGCGCGCGCGCTCGGCTGCGCGCGCGAGAACATCTCGCGGCTGGGCCTGGTCCCACAGGTCGACATCATCGAGGCCGACCTGTTCCCGGAAGGCCGCGCGCCGCTGGTGGTGTGCAATCCGCCCTGGCTGCCCGGCAAGCCGAGTTCCGCCATCGAGTACGCGATCTACGATCCGGACAGCCGCATGCTCAGGGGTTTCCTGGACGGCCTGGCGACCCACCTGGAACCGGGCGGTGAAGGCTGGCTGATCCTGTCGGACCTGGCCGAGCACCTGGGCCTGCGCACCCGCGAGCAGCTGCTGGGCTGGATCGCCGCGGCCGGGCTGGAAGTGGCGGCGCGGCACGATACGCGGCCGGTGCACGGCAAGGCGAGCGATGCGGATGATCCTTTGCATGCGGCAAGATCGAAGGAAGTGACTTCGCTCTGGCGCCTCCGCGCGGCGTAGGGGCGGCGGCGCCGCCGCCGACGCGTTCGAACCACGTTACCCGTCCCGTACGCGAAAACGAGGCAGCCACCGATCGCCGCGGAGGCGGCGAATTTGCCACATTGCGCAATACCCTATAACCCGCTATACTATCGTTCTCAGACGCGGGGTGGAGCAGTCTGGCAGCTCGTCGGGCTCATAACCCGAAGGTCACAGGTTCAAATCCTGTCCCCGCAACCAGAATACCAATACAAAAGCCCGACTCATGGAGCCGGGCTTTTGTTTTGTGCGGTAGCAAAGGCAGATGAGAGACAAGAAAGACAACGCAACGTTCGATCTGCCGGGCTTCGAGCCGGCCGCGCCGCTCGCAACCGTTGTTCCGGCGCTTGTTCCAGTCACCGAACCGAAGCGCACCGGTCCTCGTCCTCGCCGTGCTACCCTCAAGCAAGAGCAGCTGCACCTGCTCGAAGAAACCGACACCACCGGCCTGCCAGTCTGGCGCCGCGACGACAACCTCGACCTGACCGGCCTGCCCGTCTGGGCGCCGGCCACGCCGGAAGCCTGAGTGGCCCGGCTGAACGCTGGAGCCATTGATGCAAGCTTTCACCACCCTGCCCCTCACGCCGCCTTTCCTCGCCAACCTGGCGACGCTCGGCTACCACCAGATGACCGCGATCCAGGCCGAAAGTCTGCCTGCCGTCCTTGAAGGCCGCGACCTGATCGCCCAGGCCAAGACCGGCAGCGGCAAGACCGCGGCCTTCGGCATCGGCATCCTGCACAAGCTCAACCCGGCCTGGTTCGCGGTGCAGGGCCTGGTGCTGTGCCCGACGCGCGAGCTGGCCGACCAGGTCGCCAACGAGCTGCGGCGCCTGGCGCGCGGCGTCGGCAACGTCAAGATCCTGACCCTGACCGGCGGCGTGTCGATGCGTCCGCAGATGGCCTCGCTCGAACATGGCGCCCACATCGTGGTCGGCACCCCGGGCCGCATCCGCGACCACCTGGGCCGCGGCACCCTGGACCTGTCGAATGTCCAGACCCTGGTGCTGGACGAGGCCGACCGCATGACCGACATGGGCTTCTACGACGAGATCGAGAACATCGTGCGCGCCACACCCCAGCGCCGCCAGACCCTGCTGTTCTCGGCCACCTATCCGGACGACATCCGCCACGCGACCGCCGGCTTCCTGCGCGACCCGCTGGAGATCGCGGTCGAGAGCCGCCACGACGCCGACAAGATCAACCAGCGCTTCTACGAGATCGGCTTCGAAGGCCGCGACGAGGCGGTGGCGCGCCTGCTCAAGCACTACAGCCCGGTTTCCGCCCTCGCCTTCTGCAATACCAAGGCGCGCTGCCGCGAGCTGGCCGGGTACCTGCAGGCGCAGGGCTTCTCCGCCCTCGCCCTGTATGGCGAACTGGAACAGCAGGAACGCGACGAGATCCTGGTGCTGTTCGCCAACCGCAGCTGCTCCGTGCTGGTGGCCACCGACGTCGCCGCCCGCGGCCTCGACATCGCCGACCTCGACACCGTGATCAACGTCGACGTCTCGAAGGATCCGGAAGTGCACGTGCACCGCATCGGCCGCACCGGACGCGGCGCGGGCACCGGCATGGCCCACACCCTGGCCGCCCCGAACGAAAAGAAATGGGTGCGCCTGGTCGAGGAATACCAGCAGCAGGACGCGGTGTGGGAAGACCTGGACGCCCTCGGCGAACACCCCGAAGCCGGCCAGCCGGCGCCCATGATGACCCTGGTGATCGCCGGCGGCAAGAAGGCCAAGCTGCGTCCCGGCGACCTGCTGGGCGCCCTGACCGGCGACGCCGGCCTCACCAAGGAACAGGTCGGCAAGATCAACATCTTTGAATTCAACAGCTACGTGGCGCTCGACCGCCGCGTGGCGCGCCAGGCCGTCGAGCGCCTGAGCGCCGGCAATCCGATGGGCCCCGAGTTCGGCGCCATCAAGGGCCGCTACTTCAAGATGCGCTTCCTGGAGATGTAATCCGCGCGGCGGCGCCTGCGCTGCCGCCCACGGATGTTCCAGCGGCAAATGTAACTGTCGCGCACGTTTGACTCGACCGCGCCGCCTTTCCGGCAATTCTGGCATTATTTGCAACAAACCAGATACACCGGGTCAGGCCGGCATCCTTGCTTGTCATCGCCCGGCAGAATGCCATGATGACGGACACCCTCAGCACGCCCCCACAGCAGACCGACGGCCGCACGGTCCGCGAGATCGTCGAGCACAACCAGGAGATGGTCAACGAATCCTGGTGCCGGCGCATCATCCGCCAGGTGCTTCAATCGCTGGAACTGCAGTACGCGATGCAGATGCCCTACCGGCCGATCACCCCGGATACCCTGCTGGTGCTCGATTCGGGCGACCCCATGCTGCTGCCCGCCCATGCCACCCTGCCCGGCGATACCGAGGCCCAGGACATCCACGACCTGGCCGCCGTGGTGCATTACGCCATCACCCAGGAAGCGGCGCCCCAGGGCCCGCTGCGCGGCCGCGTGGGGAGCGACTACAGCGACTCCTTCGTCGGCGCCATCGACCGTTGCCTGTCGCCGGACCCGCAGGAGCGCCCCCAGACCATCGAACAGCTGCGCAACCTGCTGGGCATCGTCGTGCTGGGGCCGGCCATGGCCTCGTCCGGCGGCGCGCCCGCGATGGCCGCCTCCGCGCCCCCGGTGGCCCAGTTCGCCGCCGAAGCGGAGCCGCTCCGAGCGGCGCGCGATGCGCAGCCCGGCCGCCTGCAGCGCTGGCTGCTGATGACCGGCGCCGCGACCGTCCTGCTGGGCGGCCTGGCGGCCCTGCTCGCGCTGCTGCACGAAGCGGATTCGCGCGATGCGCTCAGCCTGACCCTGCCCGAGGAACAAGCCCAGCAGCAGGCCGCGGCGCCGGCCCGTGCGGACACGGCGGCGCTGGACGGCGCCGCGCCGCAAGGCGTCCCTGCGCAGCCTGTTTACCCGGCGCCGCTGCCCGCCCATGCCGGCGGTGTCGCCGTCACCAGCGTGCCCCCGCCCGCGGCGGCCGCGCGTTCCCCGGCCGCACCGCCGACCGCGGTCACGGTGCTGCCGGCCGCGGCCCAGCCGGGCGCCACCTACAAGCTGCTCATCAAGCCCTGGGGCACGATCCTGGTCAATGGCGTCAACCGGGGCGTCAGCCCGCCGCTCAAGCGCCTGACCCTGCCCGCCGGCCAGCACACGATCCGCATCATCAATCCGAGTTTCCCCGAACACGCGGTCACAGTGAACTCGGTCAAGGGCGAGACGGCAATCATCGAGCTCGATTTCACCCAGGGAGGCAACGATTGAAGCGCGCAGTGAAGCATGACCATCCGGGGCGCCTGGCCCTTGCGGGGCTGACGGCCCTGATCCTGTCGGGCTGTGCCCAGCTCGAACAGTTGCTCGACAAGCCAGAGCCGCGGCGCCAGCCGGTACGCGTGGAAGAGAAGCCGCGTCCGCGCGCGGAGCGGGCCGATCGCACCGAGAAAGTGGAGCGTCCGGTGCGCGTGGAACGGCAAGCCTCGGACCGCGACGACGTCGCCCTGCGCGAGGGCATCCACCTGTACAACGAGGGTGAATACAACGCGGCCATCAAGCGCCTGAATTCCGCCGACATGAACGGCGCGTCCCAGCGCAACCGCCTGGCTGCGCTCAAATACACCGCGTTCAGCTACTGCGTCACCGGCCGCCAGGCCCAGTGCCGCCAGAGCTTCGAGCGCGCCCTCAAGCTCGATCCGGCCTTCGACCTCGGCCCCGGCGAGCACGGCCACCCGCTGTGGGGGCCGGTGTTCGCCAAAGCCAAGTCCGGCCGCTGATACCGCTCAGACCTTGATACTGGCGGGATAGGTCGGCGCGCGGCGCCGGCGGCTGGCCTGCTCGTAGGCATAGGCCATGCCAATCAAGGAAGCTTCGCTCCAGGCCGTGCCCACGAAGGACAATCCGACCGGCAGGCCGCGCGTGTAGCCGGCAGGCACCGTGATGTGCGGATAGCCCGCCACTGCGGCCGGCGACGAGAAACTGCCGCCATAGTGGTCGCCGTTGATGTAGTCGGTCAGCCAGGCCGGCCCCCCGGTGGGCGCGACCAGCGCGTCCAGCTTGTGCTCGCGCAGCACCTGGTCGATGCCCTCCTCGCGCGAGTAACGCAGGTTGTTCGCCAGCGCCTCCTTGTATTCCTTCGCTTCCAGTCCCGGCTTGGCTTGCGCAGCGATCAGGTGTTCCTGGCCGAAGTAAGGCATTTCCTTGCCCGCCAGCCTGGCGTTGAAGGCGATGATGTCGGCCATGGTCTTGACCGGCGCATGCGGCGCGTAGGCCGCCAGGTAGGCTTCCAGGTCCGGGCGGAACTCGTGGAGCAGCACCGCCAGCTCGCTCTCGTTGTACTTGTCGGTATTCGGCAGCTTGACGTCGACCAGCACCGCGCCCTGGGCCTTGAGCAGGGCCAGCTCCTTCTCGATCAGCGCGTCGACCGCGTCGTGCGCACCGAAGAAATTGCGCGCCACGCCGATACGCCTGCCCTGCAGCCCATCCTTGCGCAGCGCCGCCGCATAGCCGGGCTTGCGCGCCGCGCTGCCGCGGGTCGCCGCATCCAGCGGGTCCTCGCCGGCCAGCGCTTCCAGCAGCAGGGCCGCGTCGGCTACGCTGCGCGTCATGGGGCCGGCCGTGTCCTGCGAATGGGCGATGGGAATGATGCCGCTGCGGCTGACCAGGCCGAGCGTGGGCTTGATGCCGACGATGCCGCAGCTCGAGGACGGCGACACGATCGAGCCGTCGGTCTCGGTGCCGACCGCCAGCGTGGCCAGGCTGGCCGCGATCGCCGCGCCCGAGCCCGAGCTGGAGCCGCTGGTGTTGCGGTCGAGCGCATACGGATTCCTGGTCTGGCCGCCGCGTCCGCTCCAGCCGCTGGTCGAGCGCGTCGAGCGCATGTTTGCCCACTCGGACAGGTTGGTCTTGCCGAGGATGACGGCGCCGGCCGCGCGCAGCTGGGCCGCCACGTGGGCATCCTTGCTAGCGCGCACGCCGTCCAGCGCCAGCGAGCCGGCGCTGGTGCTCATGCGGTCGCCGGTGGCGATGTTGTCCTTCAGCAGGACCGGAATGCCGTGCAGCGGACCGCGCAGCTTGCCGGCCGCCCGTTCACGGTCGAGCTCGGCGGCGATCTTGAGAGCGTCGGGATTCGTTTCAATGACAGAATTGATGCGCGGACCGGCGCGGTCGATGGCCTTGATCCGCGCCAGGTAGCGCGACACCAGGGCGTGCGAGCTCAGCTTGCCGGCGGCCATCGCCTCCTGCTGCTCCCGGACCCCGGCGTCGAGGATGCCGCCGGCATCCGGCGCGGCCGCCGCAGCCGTGTTCGCCGCACCGGCCACGGCGCCGGCCACCACACCCATTCGTACGAAATCCCTGCGGTCCATGCGGTCTCCTGTTGTTTTATTTAAAGCAATAGGATAGCAGCGCGGGATTGGGGTGTGCTGTCACTACAGCGCAAAAAAAGTTGGCGCTTCGTAGGGTTGGCGGCTCCGCCGCCGACGCGTTCAAGCGACCGTGGCAATGCACGTCGGGCAAGCACGGCAAAAAAAAACGCTGCCCGCAGGCAGCGCTTTCATTGAAAAGCCAGTGCTTAGTTACGCACGACTTTCTTGTACTCGTTGGTACGGGTGTCGATCTCGATGACGTCGTCCTGGCTCACGAACAGCGGCACCATCACGACGTGCTGGCGGCCTTCGATGGCGTTTTCGATCTTGGCTTCCTTCAGGACGTTGCCCGAGGTGTTGCCCTTGACGGCCGGCTCCGAGTACACGATCTGGCGTGCGATGGTGGTCGGCAGTTCGACCGAGATCGCCTTGCCGTCGTAGAACACGGCTTCGCATTCCATACCGTCTTTCAGGTAGTTGATGGCGTCGCCCATGTTCTCTTCTTCGATCTCGTACTGGTTGTACTCTTCGTCCATGAAGACGAACAGCGGATCGGCGAAGTACGAGTAGGTGACCGGCTTCTTGTCCAGGACCACGACGTCGAACTTGTCATCGCCGCGGAACACGTTTTCCAGCGGCGCGTTGGTCAGCAGGTTCTTCATCTTCCACTTGTAGGTGAAACCGGTGCGGCTCGAACCGTTGACGTCGGAGCGCAGGACGATGAACGGCTTTTCATCAACCATGATGATGTTACCAACGCGAATTTCTTTAGCGAATTTCATAGTATATATACGTAAAAAAGTAGTTGCATTAAATCATCGGTGGCTGGTGAGCAAGTGCCGTGAAGCCTACGTTTGATCCTCGGGGATTCACTGAGAATCCGTAACAGACTAACCGCGCATTATATCTGATTTTCCTGGGCGCGCCCCAGCTCGCGCGCGAAATCGAGCAGCTTCGTCGCCAAATCGCCATGCGCCAGCACTTCCTGGCGCCACGTCGTGGCGCGTTCGGCAATTGCCGGCATTTCATCGCGCAGTGCGGCCCAGGCCTGCGGCCAGCTGTCCGGCTCGGCGGCGCCGTTCCAGCCCAGTGAAAACGCCTGCAGGGCCGGCAGTCCGGTTGCATAACGCGCCAGGAAAGCACGCAATTTCTTGTGGTGCAGGTTTTCATCCTGGGGGTAAATGTGCCAGACGAACGGACGCCCCGCCCATTGTGCGCGCACCCAGGAATCCTCGCCGCGCACGAAATTCAGGTCGCAAGCCCAGAGCAGGAGGTCGTAGTCGGGCTGGGCCACGAAGGGCAATACCCGCACGCTCAGCGCGCCGCGCGTGGCGGCCGCGCCCGCGACCGGTTCGGCGCCGATGAATTCGCCCACCGCCTGCGCCGCCACGCCCTCGGGCACCAGGCAGGCCACCGCCCCCTCGCCCTGCACCCAGATCTGGAACAGCTCGGAAACCGGGGCGTCCGGATAGCAGAACAGCGAAACCTTGCGCGCCGCGAGTTCGCGCTCCGACAGCTGGAAGCGGCCCAGGAACGCGCGCTGCGCGGCCTGGTCGCCCTGGAAGGCGATGCGGCGCGCCTCCAGGTCCTGTTCGCACAGCAGGCCGCCGGTCTGCGCGGTAAAGCCCGGAAAGAAGAAATGCTTGGTCAGCTTCAGGCGCGGGTGCATCGATGGCAGGCGGTGGCAGCCCTCGACCCAGTCTTCCGCCGTCAGGCCTTCGTAGTTCAGCCACACCGGACGCGGCGTGCGGCGCGCCATCGCCTCGATATAGCCGGGCGGGATGTCGCAGCCGAAGAACTCGATCACGATCCCGGCCACGTCCTCCGGCGCGAAGACGCCGTCCTGCCCGGCCCAGTGGCGCACCGTGACGCCGCGCACGTCCTGCAGCGCGGCCGCCGTGTCGACCTCGGGGCAGATGCGGCGAAAGCTTGCCAGGTCGTCCACCCACAGGGTCACCGCCACGCCATGCTCATGGCGCAGCTGGCGCGCGAGACGCCAGCAAATGCCGATGTCGCCGTAATTGTCGACCACCTTGCAGAAGATCGCGAGGGTGGGATCGGGGGATGCGTGTGGGAGCATGACAGACATCGGGAAAAGCCGGTTGGCAAGGGCCGCCATTCTAACCGACTTCGGCATGACAATTTTTTGTCCGCGGCCAGAAAAGAAAAACCGGAGCAGCCAAGCGGCTTGCTCCGGTTTTTCCGGTCTGGCGTCCCCACGGGGATTCGAACCCCGGTACTCACCGTGAAAGGGTGATGTCCTAGGCCTCTAGACGATGGGGACCTAAAACGATGCTGCTACAAAAACTGTCGCCACAATGAGAAAACCGGAGCACCTCTCCGCGCATGCGCGTTGGTCTACTCCGGTTTAAGCTGGCGTCCCCACGGGGATTCGAACCCCGGTACTCACCGTGAAAGGGTGATGTCCTAGGCCTCTAGACGATGGGGACCTAAAACTGCTCTGCTACCGAACTACTCGCGTCGTCCGCAGCTTCCCTGCCGGGAAGCGCGCGCCGCGCTGATCAACTTTTACCAAATTCTTGGCGTCCCCACGGGGATTCGAACCCCGGTACTCACCGTGAAAGGGTGATGTCCTAGGCCTCTAGACGATGGGGACCCTGGACTGCCAGATACTACCTACAGCGCATTATTTTGCAACGTGGTGGAGGTAAGCGGGATCGAACCGCTGACCTCTTGCATGCCATGCAAGCGCTCTCCCAGCTGAGCTATACCCCCTACGGCAAAACAATATTCTAACATACTGCAACTACGTTTTACTACTCCCGGCGGCTGCGACATGGCTGGGTTGTCGCTGCTTTGCCTCGGTCGCTCCTGCCAGTTACCTGGCGTCCCCACGGGGATTCGAACCCCGGTACTCACCGTGAAAGGGTGATGTCCTAGGCCTCTAGACGATGGGGACCTGGAAACAACCGTACTACACTTCAGAGTTGGTGGAGGTAAGCGGGATCGAACCGCTGACCTCTTGCATGCCATGCAAGCGCTCTCCCAGCTGAGCTATACCCCCTCACTGCTGAAGTGCGAGCATTATAGCGGACGCCCTTGCATTACGCAAATATCCATTTTCAACTTCACAGATATTTATTTACGCGGGCTACGACCACGTCGCGGCCGAACAACTCCAGCACGGCGTCGATGGCCGGGGTTTGCAGCTGGCCGGTGACGAGCAGGCGCAGCGGCATGGCGATCTGCGGCATCTTGAGGCCGTGCGCCGCCAGCACTTCCTTCAGCATGGCCGCCAGGGCCGCCTTGTTCCACTCCACCGTGGCGCAGCGCTCGGCGAACTGGGCCAGCGCCGGGCGCACCGCATCGGTCAGGTGCTGCGCCAGCAGCGCCGCGTCCGGCTTTGGCTCGCGGTAGAACAGCATGGCGGCGTCGGCCAGCTCGTTGATGGTATTGGTGCGCTCCTTCATCAGGGCCAGCACGGCCGGCACCGGAGGCGCCCCCTCGAACACCGCGCCGTCGCGCTCCAGCTTCGGCATCGCCAGCTGGGCCAGGCGCTCGTTGTCCGCCTGCTTGATATAGTGGTTGTTCAGCCACGCCAGCTTTTCCGGATTGAACTGCGCCGCCGAGGCGGTCAGGTGCTCCAGGTTGAACCACTCGGTGAACTGCTGCATCGAGAAGATCTCGTCGTCGCCGTGGCTCCAGCCCAGGCGCGCCAGGTAGTTCAGCATGGCTTCCGGCAGGTAGCCCTGCTCCGGGTACTCCATCACGCTCACGGCGCCATGGCGCTTGGACAGCTTCTGGCCGTCGGCGCCCAGGATCATCGGCAGGTGGCCGTACTGCGGCAGCTCGGCGCCCAGCGCGCGCAGGATGTTGATCTGGCGCGGGGTGTTGTTGACGTGGTCGTCGCCGCGCAGCACGTGGGTGATCTTCATGTCCCAGTCGTCGACCGCGACGCAGAAGTTATAGGTCGGGGTGCCGTCCGGACGCGCGATCACCAGGTCGTCGAGCTCCTTGTTGGCGATGGTGATCGGTCCCTTCACCACGTCGGTCCAGGTCACTTCGCCGTCCAGCGGATTCTTGAAGCGCACCACCGGCTTGACGCCTTCCGGCACGGACGGCAGCACCTTGCCCGGTTCCGGGCGCCAGGTGCCGTCGTAGCGCGGCTTCTCGCCGGCGGCGCGCATGCGTTCGCGCATCGCTTCGACTTCTTCCGGCGAGCAATAGCACAGGTAGGCAGTGCCGGCGGCCAGCATGCCCTGGACCACTTCGCGGTAGCGGTCCATGCGCTTCATCTGGTAGAACGGGCCCTCGTCGTGCTCCAGGCCCAGCCACTGCATGCCGTCCAGGATCGCCTGCACGGCTTCCGGCGTCGAGCGTTCGAGGTCGGTGTCCTCGATGCGCAGGATGAAGGTGCCGCCGAAGTGGCGGGCATAGGCCCAGGAATACAGCGCGGTGCGCGCGCCGCCAAGGTGAAGGTAGCCGGTCGGGCTCGGAGCAAAACGGGTGCGGACGGTCATGGCGAAAAAAGCGAAAGGGTAAAGTCGCTATTTTACCCCGTCGCCATCCGCCCCGGCATCCGCCTGCCGCGCCCGCATCCCCGCTTCGCCCGCTGGTTCGCATGACGCTTCACATGCTCTCTCGGGTCCTGCGCCGCGTCTCGCATTGCGCCTGGCGTCGATATAGGCGGCCAGCTGCGCAACCGTCGGAAATTCGTAGAGCAGCTCCGTGTTGACCGCCAGGCCGGTGCGCTGCTCCAGTTCCAGCGCCACCGGCATCGCAGCCAGCGAATCCAGGCCCGCTTCCGCGAACGAGGTGTCGTCGCCGATCCGGTCGACGCCCGCATCGCGCAAGCCGTTCAGCACGCACTCGCGCACCAGCGCGCGCGTGGCCGGCGCGGCGCCAGCGGCACTTTCCGCCACCGCCATCGCTCTCCCGGCCGCCGGAGATGCCGCCGGCGTCCACTCGGGCGCCAGCAGCGGATCGCAGGCGCGCTCCTCGCCTGCCCCGGCCGGCTCC
>NZ_JAGPWC010000097.1 GCF_018119405.1 Massilia sp. ST3
CGCCCCCCCCCCGCCCCCCCCCCCCCCCCCCCCCCCCCCCCCCCCCCCCACGGCATCAGCTGGCGATCCCGGCCCGCTCCAGCATCGCGTGCAGCAGCACATTGCAGCCGGCCTCCAGGTGATCCGGCCGCGCATCCTCGATCTCGTTGTGGCTGATCCCGTCCTTGCAGGGAACGAAGATCATGCCGGACGGCGCCACCCGGGCGGCGTAGATGGCGTCATGGCCGGCGCCTGACACCACGTCCATGGTCGAATACCCCAGTTTCTCCGTTGCCGCGCGCACCGCGTTCACACAGTCAGGGTGGAAGGGACAAGGCGGATAATACGACACCCGCTCGACCTCGATCGCCAGCCCGCTCTCGGAACGGGTCCTGGCCACGAAGGCCAGCATTTCCTCGTGCATGGTGTTGAGCAGCGCGTCGCTGACGTTGCGCAGATCGATGCTGAACTTGACCTGCCCCGGAATCACGTTGCGGCTGTTCGGGAACACCTGCACCATGCCCACCGTGCCGCGTCCGTAGGGTGGATAGCGGTTCGCGATCCGTACCACTTCCTGCATGATGACGGTGGCCACCTGCAGCGCGTCGCGCCGCAGGCCCATGGGCGTCGGGCCGGCATGCGCTTCCATGCCGTTCACCGTGCAGTCGTACCAGGACAGGCCCATCACGGCCGGCACCACACCGATCACCCTGCCGGCGTCTTCCAGCACCGGTCCCTGTTCGATGTGGGTCTCGAAATAGGCGCCGATGGGGTGGCGGCCCGGAACTTCCTCGCCGCGGTAGCCGATCCGCTCCAGTTCCTCGCCCACCGTTTTTCCCTCGGTATCGCGCGCCGCATAGGCGGTTTCCAGGCTGAAGGCGCCGCAGAACACGCCCGAGCCCATCATCACCGGCACGAAGCGCGAGCCTTCCTCGTTGGTCCAGAACGCCACCTCGAGCGGGGCCTCGGTCTGGATCCGGAGGTCGTTCAGGGTGCGCACCACTTCGAGCCCGGCCAGCACACCGTAGTTGCCGTCGAACTTGCCGCCGGTGGGCTGGGTGTCGATGTGGCTGCCCGTGACCACTGGAGGCAGCGCGCGATTGCGTCCTTCGCGCCGCATGAACACGTTGCCGATCTGGTCGACCGTGACGGCCAGGCCGGCCTCGCGGCCCCAGCGCACCACCAGGTCGCGTCCCTGGCGGTCGAGATCCGTCAGCGCCAGGCGCTTGACGCCGCCCTTCTCGGTCGCCCCGATGCGGGCCAGTTCCATCAGCGAGTCCCACAGGCGCTTGCCGTCGATACGCAGTTCGTTCATGTTTTCCCCTGTCGATGTGCTTGCGTAGTCCGCTTCAGGCGGCCGTCGCGCTAAACGCGGGCCGGTCGATGTGGCGGCCGGCGCCCTCCTCGGCGCGCAGCTCGCCGCGCTCGAATACCAGCTTGCCGGCGGCCACCGTATGTGTCGGGACGCCGCGCACCGTGCGTCCCTCGAACACGTTGAAGCCGCCCTTGGAATGCTGGGTCTGGGCCGAGATCGTGCGCGTGCCTTCCGGGTCCCAGACCACGATATCGGCGTCGGCCCCCGCCGCGACCAGCCCCTTGCGCGGGTACATGTTGAAGATCTGGGCCGCGTTGGTGGAGGTCACGCGCACGAATTCCGACGGGGTCAGGCGCCCGGTGCCCACACCTGCGTCCCAGACCACGGCCATGCGTTCCTCGACGCCGCCGCAGCCGTTCGGGATCCTGGTGAAATCGTCCGCGCCGGCCGCCTTCTGGGCCGCGCAGAAGGTGCAGTGGTCGGTCGCCGTGGTGTGCAGGTTGCCGCCCTGGAGACCTTGCCACAGCGCCTGCTGGTGGTGGCTGCTGCGGAACGGTGGGCTCATCACGTGGCCGCGCGCGAACTCGGGGTCCGGGTGGCGGTAGACGCTGTCGTCGATCACCAGGTGGCCGGCCAGGGCTTCGCCGTAGACGCGCTGGCCCCTGGCGCGGGCGCGCGTGATGGCGTCCAGCGACTCGGCGCAGGACACGTGGACGATGTAGACCGGCGTGCCCAGCACGTTGGCGATGGCGATCGCGCGGTTGGCCGCCTCGGCCTCGACTTCCGGTGGACGCGACAGCGGGTGGGCCTCGGCGCCGCGCATGCCCTTGGCCAGCAATTCCTGCTGCAGCTGGTAGACCAGCTCGCCGTTCTCCGCGTGCACGGTCGGGATGGCACCCAGCTCGAGCGCGCGCCGGAAGCTCTTTACCAGGGTTTCGTCGTCGGCCATGATGGCGTTCTTGTAGGCCATGAAGTGCTTGAAGCTGTTGACGCCATGCTCGCGCACCAGCACCCCCATCTCCTCATGCACCGAAGGATCCCACCAGGTGACCGCCACGTGGAAGGTGTAGTCGCTGGCCGCCTTGCGCGCCCAGCCGCGCCAGGTGTGGTAGGCCTCGAGGAGCGACTGTTTCGGATCGGGGATCACGAAATCCATGATGGTGGTGGTGCCGCCCGCCAGCCCGGCCGCGGTGCCGGTATAGAAATCGTCGGCGGTCACCGTGCCCATGAAGGGCAGCTGCATGTGGGTGTGGGTGTCGATCCCGCCCGGCATCACATACTGGCCGCGCGCGTCGATCTCGGTCGCGCCCGGCGGAACCTCCAGGTTCTCCCCCACCGCGGCGATCTTGTCGCCCACACACAGGACGTCGGCGCGGAAGGCGCGGTCGGCGTTCACGACGGTACCGCCACGGATGATCACGGTCATGGAATCTCCCTCGATGTAAGAATGGTGGGCGCCAGCGCCGGCGCCGAGGTGCGGCGGACCTTCATCATGGCGCCGTAGACCAGGGCCGCGATGGCGAGGCCCACGAACCAGGCGTAGGTATAGATGGTTTTGAAGCTGTCGCCGACGTCCGGGAAGGCCGCCGGGAAGGCGGCATGCAGGAAGCCGGGAAGATTGGGCAGCACGCCCAGCACGAAGGCGGCGACGGCGGCCAGGTTCCAGCCTCCCCGGTAGGCGTAGATGCCGTCGTCGCGGTACAGCTGCGCCACGTCCAGCTCGGTCCTGCGCACCAGGTAGTAGTCGACGATCAGGATGCCCGCGATCGGCCCGAGCAGGGCCGAATAGCCGACCAGCCAGGTGAAGATGTAGTTCTGGGTCGATTCCAGGATCTTCCAGGGCATCATGGCCAGCGCCAGCCCGGCCGTGATATAGCCGCCGGTCCGGTAGCTGATGCGCTTCGGCGCCAGTGCCGAGAAGTCGTAGGCCGGGCCAACCAGGTTGGCCGCCAGGTTGACGCTGACGGTGTCCACCAGCAGCACGATGAGCGCCACCAGCACCGCGATGCCGGTCATGCGGCTGGCCAGGTCGACCGGGTCCCACAAGGCCTTGCCGTACAGGACCACGGTAGCCGAGGTGACGATCACCGCCAGCGCCGCCAGCAGTCCCATGGGCAGCGGCAGCCCCACCGTCTGGCCGATCACCTGGTCGCGCTGGCTGCGGGCGAAGCGGGTGAAGTCGGGGATGTTCAGCGCCAGGGTGGCCCAGAAACCGATCATGGCCGTCAGCGAAGGCCAGAACACGGTCCAGAACTGCCCCGCCTTCTTGCCGCCTGCGGCGAATTCCGACGGACGGTCGAGCAGCGGACCGAAGCCGCCTGCCTTGTCGTACACCCACCACAGCAGCACGAAGCAGATCGCGATCTTGAGCGGCGCGGTATAGGTCTCGAGCTTGCGGATCGACTCGATGCCGTGCACGATGAAATAGACCTGGATCGCCCAGAAGGCCAGGAAGCAGCCCAGCTGGGCCAGGTTGATGCCCAGGCCGGCGATTGGTTCGCCGCCGATGGGCGCGCCGTTCATCACGCCGATCAGCGTGTAGATCATGCTGCCGCCGAACCAGGTCTGGATGCCGTACCAGCCGCAGGCGACGATGGCGCGCATCAGGGCCGGCAGCCTGGCGCCGCGGGTGCCAAAGGAGGAACGCGCCAGCACCGCGTACGGGATGCCGTACTTGGTGCCGGCGTGGCCGATCAGGAGCATGGGAACGAGCACGATGGCGTTGGCCAGGAAGACCGTGTACACGGCCTGCCAGCCCGACATGCCGGACTCGATCAGGCTGGCCGCCAAGGTATAGGCCGGGATGCACATCACCATGCCCACCCACAGCGCCGCGAAGTGGTACCAGTGCCAGGTGCGTTGAAAGGCGGTGGTCGGCGCCAGGTCGGCGTTCCACAGTTCGGAGCTGGGTGTCGAGTCCATGCTGGCCTCTCCTCGTTCTCGCTAGGCCGCGTCGGCGGCGGCAGCGGTAGGCGCTTCGGCCCGTGGATTACGCGGGTCCTGGGTCCAGTTCATGTACGGTTTGCCGGTCTGCTGCGGCACCATCGTGATGCAGGACTCGACCGGACAGGTGATCTCGCACAGGTTGCAGCCCACGCACTCCTGCTCGATGACCTCGTAGCGCCGCTGCTTGCCGTCGACGGCGCGCGCGATGGCCTGGTGCGAGGTGTCCTCGCAGGCCAGGTAGCACTTGCCGCACTGGATGCACTTGTCCTGGTCGATGTGGGCGATCACCTGGTAGTTCATGTCCAGGTATTTCCAGTCGGTGGTGTTCTGCACCGCCTTGCCCGAGAAGGCCGCCAGGTTGGCGTAGCCCTTGCTGTCCATCCAGCGCGACAGGCCGTCCTGCATCTCCTCGACGATCCGGAAGCCGTGCAGCATGGCCGCCGTGCACACCTGCACGCAGCCCGCGCCCAGGGCGATGAACTCGGCCGCGTCGCGCCAGTTGCCGATGCCGCCGATGCCGGAGATCGGCAGGCCGCGCGTGGCCGGGTCGCGTGCGATCTCGGCCACCATGTTGAGGGCGATCGGTTTGACCGCCGGGCCGCAATAGCCGCCGTGGGTGCTGGCGCCGCCCACCACCGGATAGGCCACCATGCGGTCCAGGTCCAGGTGGGTGATCGAGTTCACCGTATTGATCAGGGACACCGCGTCGGCGCCGCCCGCCAGCGCCGCCCTGGCCGGAGCACGCACGTCGGTGATGTTGGGCGTGAGCTTGACGATGACCGGCAGCCGGGTGTGCTTCTTGCACCAGGCGGTCACCATTTGCACGTAGTCCGGCACCTGGCCCACGGCCGCGCCCATGCCGCGCTCGGGCATGCCGTGCGGGCAGCCGAAGTTCAGCTCGATGCCGTCGGCGCCGGTGGCCTCGATCAGGGGCAGGATCGCGGCCCAGGGCGCTTCCTCGCAGGGCAGCATCAGGGACACGATCATCGCGCGGTCCGGCCAGTCCTTCTTGACCTGGGTGATCTCTCGAAGATTGATTTCCAGGCTGCGGTCGGTGATCAGCTCGATGTTGTTGAAGCCGATGACCTCGCGGTTCTTGCCGTAGTGGGCCGAGTAGCGCGAGGACACGTTGACCGCGGGCGGATCCTCGCCCAGGGTCTTCCACACCACGCCGCCCCATCCCGCCTCGAAGGCGCGGACGACGTTATAGGCCTTGTCGGTCGGCGGCGCCGAGGCCAGCCAGAAGGGATTGGGCGACTTGATGCCGCAGAAGTCGATGCTCAGGTCGGCCATGCTGCCTCCGTCTTCGATTGGATGTCGTGGTGGATCGCCAGCGCGGCCAGCTTGCCGTGCTGGACCGCCTGCACCGTCAGGTCCTGGCCCGGGGCCACGCAGTCGCCGCCCGCGTAGATGCCCGGCAGTGCGGTGCGGAAGCGCTCGTCGATCCAGATGCGCTCTCCTTCCCGGGACAGCTCGCGGGCGAGCGGCTCGCTGAAGCCCGTTTCGTCCATGCCCTGGCCGATGGCCTTGAACACGGCGTCCGCGGCGATCTCCAGCATGCCGCCGGTGCGCACCAGGCGGCCATCCTCCATGCGGGTCTGCTCGAAGCGCATGCCGGCCACCTTGCCGGCCTCGTCGAGCAGCACCTCCAGCGGCGCGGCCCAGGTGCGGATCTGCACGCCGTTGGCCTTGGCGATCTCGATCTCGTGGCCGGTGGCGCTCATGGCTTCCAGGCCGCGCCGGTAGACCAGGGTCACTTCCGCCGCGCCGAGGCGCTTGATCTGCACCGCCATGTCGATCGCCGTATTGCCTGCGCCGATGACGACGGCATGGCGCGGCACCGGCAGGCTTGCCAGGTCGCTGGCCTGGCGCAGGGCGGCGATATAGTCGACCGCCGCCATCAGGCCGGGCGCCTCCTCGCCCGTCAGGCCGAGGGCGCGGCTGGCGCCCAGGCCGATGCCGAGGAAGACCGCGTCGTAGCGCGCGTGCAGTTCCGCCAGGCTCAGGTTCCCGCCCAGCTTGCGTCCATGGACGATCTCGATGCCGCCGATGGACAGCAGGAAGTCGACCTCGCGTTGGGCGAAGTCGCCGGTCAGCTTGTACTTGGCGATGCCGTACTCGTTCAGTCCCCCGGCCTTCTCGCGCGCCTCGTAGACCACCACGTCGTGGCCCAGCATGGCCAGGCGGTGGGCGCAGGACAGGCCCGCCGGGCCGGCGCCGACCACGGCCACCACCTTGCCGGTGGCCGGCGCGCGCTGGAAGGGATGGCTGGCGAGATTGGCGTTGTCGATGGCGTAGCGCTGCAGCAGGCCGATGCGCACAGGTTCGCGCTCGGCCGGGTGGTTGCGCACGCAGGCGTCCTCGCACAGGATCTCGGTCGGGCAGACGCGGGCGCAGCTGCCGCCGAAGATGTTCGCCTTCAGGATGCCGTGGGCGGCGCCGTCGACGTTCTGGTCGTGGATGTTGCGGATGAAGCTGGCCACGTCGATGCCGGTCGGGCAGGCGCGCATGCAGGGCGCGTCGTAGCAGTACAGGCAGCGGGCCGCTTCGACGGCGGCCTGGCGCGCGCTGAGCGGCGGCGCCAGGTCGGTGAACTGGGCGGCCAGTTCACCGTTCGATCCCGCGGCGGGCGGTAAATGCTGGAGCGATTCGATCATGGGCATCCCTTTTCTCGATTGACCTACTTCATTTGCGGGAAAGCGAACTCCGGGCCGGCGCTGGCGCTGTCGGGCCAGCGCTGCATCACCGCCTTGTGGCGGGTGTAGAAGCGCACGCCTTCGGGGCCATAGGCGTGGTGGTCGCCGAACAGGCTGCGCTTCCAGCCGCCGAAGCTGTTGAAGGCCATCGGCACCGGCAGCGGAACGTTCACGCCCACCATGCCCACCTCGATCTTGCGCACGAATTCGCGCGCCACCCCGCCGTCGCGGGTGAAAATGGCGACGCCGTTGCCGTATTCGTTGGCGTTGATGAGTTTCACTGCGCTGCCCACGTCCGGCAGGCGCACCACGCACAACACCGGGCCGAAGATCTCTTCCTTGTAGATCGTCATCGACGGCTGGACATGGTCGAACAGGGTGCCGCCCACGAAGAAGCCGTTCTCGCAGCCCGCCACCGTGTGCCCGCGCCCGTCCACCACCAGGGTCGCGCCCTCCTCCACACCCTGGCCGATCAGGCGCTCGATGCGTTCCTTGGCGGCGCGCGTGATCACCGGCCCCATCTCGGCGCCCTCCATCATGCCGTCGCCGATCTTGAGGCGCGCCGTGCGCTCCGCCAGTGCGGCCACCAGGCGGTCGCCCGCCTCGCCCACCGCCACGGCGACCGAGATCGCCATGCAGCGCTCGCCCGCCGAGCCGTAGGCGGCGCCGACCAGGGCGTCGACCGCCATGTCCATGTCGGCGTCCGGCATCACCACCATGTGGTTCTTGGCGCCGCCCAGGGCCTGCACCCGCTTGCCGTTCGCGGAACCACGGGCGTAGATATATTCCGCGATCGGGGTCGATCCGACGAAGCTGATAGCCTGGATATCCGGATGGTCTAGCAGCGCGTCGACCGCCGCCTTGTCGCCTTGCACCACGTTGAACACGCCGTCCGGCAGGCCAGCTTCCTTGAGCAGGCGCGCATGCAGGAGTGAGGGGGAAGGATCGCGTTCGGAGGGCTTCAGCACGAAGGTATTGCCGCAGGCGATGGCCACCGGGAACATCCACATCGGCACCATCACCGGGAAATTAAAGGGCGTGATCCCCGCCACCACCCCGAGCGGCTGGCGCATGGCCCATGCATCGATGCCGCGTGCGATCTGGTCGGTGAACTCGCCCTTGAGCAGCTGCGGGACGCCGACCGCGAACTCGATCACTTCGATGCCGCGCGCGACCTCGCCTTGCGCATCCTGGAAGGTCTTGCCGTGCTCGCGCGTGACCATCGCGGCGAATTCGTCGGTGTGCTCGCGGCACAGCTGCAAATACTTGAACAGCACCCGCGCCCGCGCCAGCGGCGGCGTGGCGGCCCACTCGGGGAAGGCAGCGCTCGCCGCAGCCACTGCGGCGTCGACGTCGGCGGCGTCGGCCAAGGCCACGCGTGCGCAAGCTTCGCCGCGTGCGGGGTTGTAGACGTCCGCGCAGCGGGCGCCAGTACAGTCGGCCAGCTGGCCGTTGATGAAATGCGGGATCAGGGTCATCGGTTTCTCAATCCAGGTTTTTCAGGACGTTGGCCAGCTTGCCGAACAGCTCGTCGATATGCTGCTTGCCGAGGATGAGCGGCGGCGACAGCGCGATGATGTCGCCCGTCGTGCGGATCAGGATGCCGTCCGCGAAGGCCTTCTTCAGGGCGGAGTAGGCGCGCGCGCCCGGCTTGCCGGCGATGGGTTCGAGCTCGATGCCGGCCACGATGCCGATCGAACGCAGGTCGATCACGTGCGGCAGGCCGCGCAGCGCGTGCAGGGCGTCCTCGAAGTAAGGCTGCATCTCGCGCGCGTTGTCGAGGACGCGCTCCTCGCGGAAGGTTTCCAGGGTCGCCAGCGCCGCCGCGCAGGCCAGCGGGTGGCCGGAATAGGTATAGCCGTGGAACAGTTCGATGCCGGCCGGCGCATCCATGATGGTGTCGTGGATGTGGCGCTTCGAGAACACCGCGCCCATCGGCACCACAGCATTGGTGATGCCCTTCGCCACCGTCATCAGGTCGGGCTCGACGCCGAAATAGTCGCCGGCGAAGGGCGTGGTCAGGCGGCCGAAGCCCGTGATCACCTCGTCGAAGATCAAGAGGATGCCGTGCTTGTCGCAGATCTCGCGCAGGCGCTTCAGGTAGCCTTTCGGCGGCACCAGCACCCCGGTCGAACCCGATACAGGTTCGACGATCACGGCGGCGATGGTGGAGGCGTCGTGCAGGGCCACCAGGCGTTCCAGCTCGTCGGCCAGCTCGGCCCCGAAATCCGGTTCGCCGCGCGAGAAGGCGTTCTTGAGCAGGTTGTGGGTATGCGGCAGGTGGTCGACCCCGGGCAGCAGCGGTCCGAACTGCTTGCGGTTGGGGCCGATGCCGCCCACCGACAGGCCGCCGAAGCCGACGCCGTGGTAGCCGCGCTCGCGTCCGATCAGGCGGGTGCGTCCGCCCTCGCCGCGCGCCTTGTGGTAGGCCAGGGCCATCTTGAGGGCGGTGTCGACCGCCTCCGAGCCGGAATTCGTGTAGAACACGTGGCCGAACTTGTGGCCGGTGTACTCCATCAGCTGCTCGGCCAGGTCGAAGGCGGCCGGGTGGCCCATCTGGAAGGTGGGCGCGAAATCGAGCTGGCCGGCCATCTGGGCGACCGCCGCCGTGATGCGCGGCTGGGCGTGGCCGCAGGGCACGCACCACAGCCCGGCGGTGCCGTCGAGGATGGGGTTGCCGTCGACGTCCTTGTAGTACATCCCTTCGGCCGATACCAGCAGCCGGGGATTCGACTTGAAGTCGCGGTTATTCGTGAAAGGCATCCAAAACGACGACATCGACTGGGGCCTGGACTCGTTCATGGGATCTCCTCGCCGTAGCGGCAAATTTTTTACCAATTGGCAAAATACTGGTGAATAATAGACAGCAAGGCAACACAGGCAACAGATACACCACCGGCAGAAGCGACCAACCGTATCGGTAGCGATACCTGTACAGTTTCCAACCGTCCAAGGGAGCGGCGATGATGGAAGAAGCGGTGTTGACAGAGGATGTTTCGTGCGCCCCGGCAGCGCCGGCTGCGTGGCCGGCCCTGCGGATCGACCGCGGCCGCCGCGGCAGCCTGGTCGACCAGATCGTGGCGGCCATCTCGGCGATGGTAAGCGATGGCCAGTTGGGGGCCGGCGCCAAGATGCCCTCGGTTAGACAATTCGCAAAGTGCAATGCGGTCAGCACGTTCACGGTGGTCGAGGCCTACGAGCGCCTGCACCAGCTCGGACTGTTGTCCGCGCGCCGCGGCTCCGGTTTCTTCGTCGCGCGCAGCCTGCCCGCGCCGGCGCCTTCCTCCGCCCCAACCCAGCCCGGCCCCGCCTCGGAGATCGACGTCCTGGCCCCGGACCTGTACACCGGCCAGGCCGAGGCGCTGCCGGTCGGCGCAGGCTGGCTGCCGCCCGAATGGTATGGCGAGACCACCATCCTCGACGCCGTGCGCCATGCGATGAAGATCCCGGCCGGCCGCCTGCGCGGCTACGGCCACCCGCTCGGCTTCCCGGCCCTGCGCCAGCACCTGGCCGGCAACCTGTCGGCCGAACTGTTCCCGGTCGACCCCGACCAGGTCCTGCTGACCCATGGCGCCACCCACGCCTTCGACCTGGTGCTGCGCACCTTGACCAAGCCGGGCGACGTGGTCTTCGTGGAGGATCCCGGCTACGGCAACCTGCTGGCCCTGGTGCGTCACCACGGCTGCATCCCGGTCGGCATCGCGCGCGGCGCGCAAGGCCTCGACATGGAAGAACTGGCGCGCCAGGCCGCCGCCCGGCATCCCAAGCTCATGTTCGTCAACACGGTGCTGCAGAATCCCCTCGGCACCTCCCTCAGCCAGCAGGATGCCCACCGCCTGCTCGGCCTGGCCGAACGCTTCGACTTCTGGCTGGTGGAGGACGACATCTACCGCGAGCTGGCGCAGCCGGGAGAAGCCTCGCTGGCCGCCATGGACGGCTTGCGCCGGGTGATCCGGGTCGGCAGCTTTTCCAAGACCCTGTCGCCTGCGCTGCGGGTCGGTTCGCTGTGCGCCTCGCGTTCGCTGATGCCGGAACTGCTGCGCGTGAAGATGGTGGGCGGCCTGACGACTTCCGAGATCAACGAGCGCGCGGTGCTGGACGCCATCGGCACGCGCGGCTACCGGCGCATGGTCGAACGCCTGGCGCGCCAGCTCGACGACGCCCGCGAGAGCGCCATCGCCAGCCTGCGCGGCATCGGCATGGCGCCGCTGGCCCAGCCGCGCGGCGGCATGTTCGTCAGCGCCGGCTGGCCCGATGCACCAAGCCCCGGGCGCGACGGCCGCGCCATCGCCGACGCCGCCCTCAAGGCCGGCATCCTGCTCGCGCCCGGCGACTTCTTCACCCAGCGCCGGCCCGCCAGCACCTGGTTCCGCTTCAATGCAGCCTATGCAAGCGAGCCGCGCCTGCTCGACTTCCTGCGCGCCCAGCATTGAGGACCCCATGGACCTTCCCGTGAACGACAGTTCCCTCAAGCGCCGCGGCCGCGCCGAAGCCGCGATCCTGGCCGCCGCCACCCGCCTGTTCGCCGAGCGCGGCTTCGAGGGCGCCAGCATCGCGACGGTCGCCGAGCAGGCCGGCATCTCGAAGCAGAACCTGCTCTACTACTTCCCCACCAAGCAGGACCTGTACCGGCGCGTGCTCGACGACGTGCTGGACGACTGGCTGGCGCGCATGGCGCACCTGGCCGAGGCCGAGGGCGCGCCCGGCGAGGTCTTGCGCGCCTATGTGGCGGCCAAGCTGCGCTTCTCGCGCGAGCAGCCCTACGCCTCGCGCGTGTATGCGATGGAAGTGATCGGCGGCGCCAAGTTCTACGGCGACCAGATCCGCGCGCGCGTGGTGCCGCTGCTGCGGCGCGACATCGAGGTGTTCGAGCGCTGGATCCGCGACGGCCGCATCGCGCCGGTGAACGCCACCCACCTGCTGTTCGCGCTGTGGGCCATGACCCAGTCGTATGCCGACTTCTCCGCCCAGATGACGCTGGTGCTGGGGCGCGAGGAACTGCAGGCCTCCGATTTCGAGGATGCCGAGCGCACCATCGGCGAGCTGGTGCTGCGGGCGGTGGCCGCCGTGGCCTGACCGCATCCCGGCCCCCGCCAAGGCTGGGCCAGCCCATCGGTTACGATTTGGAACAATTTTGAATCGTGCATGCATATAGGTCGCATGTATGATTTTTGCATGAGCTACCATACCCATCCTCGCAAGACGCGCAGGGGCGGCTGACATGCGCATCGCCCTCACCCCCGACCAGATCCGGATGCTGGCGAGCCGCGCCGAGCGCCAGCTCGAGCAGGCGATGGCGGCCTCGATGCGCGAGTCGCTCGACAACCCCGCGATTCCGCGCGCCTGCCACAGCAGCGTGCACGACGCGGTGGTCAGCCTGGTCAAGCTGTACCGCGACCACGTGCCCGGCAAGGCCGACATCGCGACCCAGATCGCGCGCGAGTATGCCCGCGGCGCCGATCCGCTGGCGGGCGGCCCGAGCGTGGCCTCGGTACGCTCCATCCACGCGCTGTCCAAGCGTGTGCGCATCAGCGCCCTTTCCCAACCCGCGGCCGATGGCGAGAGCGCGGCCTAGCCCGGGCTTCGTGATTCGGAATCCGGCGCAGGTGCACCTTTCCTGTGTCATATCGCGCCGATCTGAGGCGCGCGGCTTCGAGACCGTTTCGTGATACCCGCGCGAATCGGCTTGTGCCCGGCGGACACCGCTCTAGACTGAAGGGAGCGCCACTGGCAGGGCCAGGGTGCATCCCATGCCCGACGGCGCGCTCCGCACCGGTTTCAATGCGCTACGCACCTCGAAGGCCCGTCCAGTGTCCTGAAGGAGCGAATCATGCGTATCCCCTACCTCGCCATCCCCGTGTCCCTGCTGCTGGCAGTCCATGCCGGCGCACAGACCACCCCCTATCCCTCCGCTACGCCAAGCTCGACCGTGCAGGTGACGGCGCCGGCCCCCGGCTACGACATCTGGCCGCACGAGCAGGAGCGCGTGACCGGCGCCTATGCCCTGTCGAACGGCTGGCGCCTGGCCGTGGAACCCTACCGCGACGGCATCGAAGCGCGCATCGACAAGCGCCGGCCGATCCGCCTGGTCGCCGTGTCGGCGGACCGGTTCGTTTCGCATGACGGCAACGTGGAAATGGAGTTCAACCGCGGCACGCACGGCACCGATATGCTGATGAGCTACATACCGGAATCGCGCGACCCGCGCCTGGCCCAGGTCATCGTGATCAAGGCCACCATGGCGCAGCGCTGAGCCGCCTCGGTACACGGCCTGTACGATGCGCCCGGATGGCGGCGGTGGCCGCCACCCGGGCGTGCGCACATGCGCGGCCATGCGGCCATGCGCGGCGTCAGTCCCCGCGCCGGGCGCGCACCAGTTTCATGACCACCCCGGTCTTGCCGAGCAGGGTGCCGGTGCCGTTGGCCAGCACGTAAAGCTCGCCCCGCTGGTCCTGGGCGAAGCCGAGCACCGCCAGCCCGAAGGGAACGCGGTTGACCGGGACCAGCTTCTCGACGCGGTTGTTGCGTCCCAGCACGAACAGGTGGCCGTTCGGCGCCGGCCCCGCCGTGCCGGCATAGTCGCCGAACACGTGGCGCCCCTCTAGGCCGCGCAGCTTGTGGCTGCGGTAGAGGTAGCCGCCAATGACGGCCACGCGCGACGCCGGCTGGCCCGCATCCGCGTGGTCGTACTGGGCGATCGGATCGACCAGGCCCGCCGGCAGGCCGGGACTGTCGGCATGCACGAATCCCGGCGCGGCCGGGCCGGCCGGGTCGAACAGGAAGCTGCCCTCCTTGATGCGCCAGCCGTAGTTGCCGCCGGCCGTCACCACATCGACTTCCTCGACCGCGTTCTGGCCGACGTCGCCCACGACCAGGCGTCCCGACGGGTCGAAGGACATCCGGAACGGGTTGCGGAAACCATAGGCGAAGATCTCGTCCGCGCCGGGCTTGTTCACGAAGGGATTGTCGGGCGGGACGCCGTACTTGCCGTTGGCGGCGTTGCGCCCCAGCGGATCGATGCGCAGGATCTTGCCCAGCACGTTGCCCGGCGCCAGGCTCTGGGCATTGCCCTCGGGTGCATGGCCAACGCCCTCGTCGTCGGCGCCGCCGCCGTCGCCCACCGACACGTAGAGCATCTGGTCGGCACCGAAGGCGAGCGCCCCGCCGTTATGGTTGAACTGGGGCTTGTCGATGCGCACCAGCTCGCGCGCGCTGCCCAGGTCGACCGCGCTGTTGCGCCGGCCCGGACGCTGGACCCGCCATTCGGTCAGCACGCTCTGGCTGTTCGGCGCCACGCCGGACGGCAGGGTGCTGAAATCGGGCCCAGTCCCAGCGGGACCAAGAGCTGGCTCACGTCGAGGAACAGTGCCGGCTCGCGGCGCCCGTCGTCACCGTCGCCGTCGCCGTCGCCCGGGACCTCGTCCTCGCGGCTGGCGACATGGATGCGCCACACCTGCCCGACCTGGTCGGCCACGTACAGGTGGCGGCGGGGGGGGGGGGGGGCCCCCCCCCCCCCCCCCGCCCCCCCCCCCCCCCACCCCCGGTTGGGGGGCGC
>NZ_JAGPWC010000098.1 GCF_018119405.1 Massilia sp. ST3
CGCCCCCACACCTACACCCGGGTCGGTTTCAACCCGCCGCACCCTACGGTTTTGCCAATTTTACAAGGAGAGCCGCGCGCACGATTGCGTGTAGGACGCGTCTTATTTGCTGAGCAGGCGCATCGCCCGCTCCAAGCCTTCGAGGGTGATCGGGAACATCCGGTTGTTCATGATCTGGCGAATCACGGCGATCGACTGCCGGTACTGCCAAAGGTTCTCCGGCTCGGGGTTGAGCCAGGCGAACTTGGGAAACGCGCTGGTGAAGCGCGCCAGCCAGGCGGCCCCGGCTTCCTCGTTGTTGTACTCGACCGAGCCGCCCGGGGCCAAGACCTCGTAGGGGCTCATGGTGGCGTCGCCGACGAAGATCACGCGGGTATCAGGCGGGTACTTGCGCAGCACGTCCCAGGTCGGGAAACGCTCGCTGTGGCGGCGCCGGTTGTTCTTCCACAGGTAGTCGTAGACGCAGTTGTGGAAGTAATAGAACTCCATGTTCTTGAATTCGCTCTTCGAGGCCGAGAACAGATCCTCGACGCGCTCGATGTGGTCGTCCATCGAGCCGCCGACGTCGAGCAGCATCACCACCTTGATGCGGTTCTTGCGCTCGGGCTGCATGCGGATGTCGAGGTAGCCGGCGTTGCTGGCGGTGGCGCGGATGGTGTCGTCCAGCGCCAGCTCGTCCGCCGCCCCGCTGCGCGCGAAGCGGCGCAGGCGGCGCAGGGCCACCTTGATGTTGCGCGTGCCGAGCTCGCGCTCGTCGTCGTAGTCGCGGTAGCTGCGCTGCTCCCACACCTTGACGGCCGAGCGGTTGCGGCCCTGGCCGCCGATGCGGATGCCCTCGGGATTGGTGCCGCCGTGGCCGAAGGGCGAGGTGCCGCCGGTGCCGATCCACTTGTTGCCCCCTTCGTGGCGCTCCTTCTGCTCCTTCAGCAGTTCTTCCAGGCGCTGCTGCAGCTTGTCGTAGCCGAGCTTTTCCAGCTGCGCCTTCTGTTCGGGCGTCAGCTCGCGCTCGAAGCGCTTGATCAGCCAGTCGAGCGGAATCTCGGCCTTCTCGTCGAACACCGCGTTCACGCCCTTGAAGTAGGCGCCGAATGCGCGGTCGAACTTGTCGAAATGGGCCTCGTCCTTCACCAGGGTCAGGCGCGCCAGGTAATAGAACTCGTCGAGCGAGGGAGCGA
Source organism: Massilia sp. ST3 (assembly GCF_018119405.1). Taxonomy (GTDB): domain Bacteria; phylum Pseudomonadota; class Gammaproteobacteria; order Burkholderiales; family Burkholderiaceae_D; genus Telluria. The sequence continues at coordinate 1,176 of NZ_JAGPWC010000098.1, forward strand.
TGACCTGCTCCTGCATGGCCTCGAGCAGGGTCAGGAATTCCTTGATCGTGACCGGGACCTTGGCGTCGCGCAGGGTGTAGAAGAAATCGATCAGCATGGGGCTTACCTGGCGTGGCGGGCCAGCCTGTCGTGCAGCTGCGACTTGATCGCCGGCCATTCGGCGCGCAGCACGCTGTACATGACGGTGTCGCGCACCGTGCCGTCGCGCCGCATGTGGTGGTGGCGCAGCACGCCGTCCTTCTTTGCACCGAGGCGCTCGATGGCGGCCTGCGAGGCGAAGTTCTCGCAATCGGTGCGCCAGCCCACCACGCCGCAGCCCAGGGTATCGAAGGCATGCGACATCAGCAGCAGCTTGCAGCTGGTGTTCACGTGGGTGCGCTGCACCCGCTTGGCGTACCAGGTGTAGCCGATCTCGACCCGGCCGATGTCGGCCATGATGTCGTGGTAGCTGGTGGTGCCGAGCACGGCGCCGGAGGCGGCGTCGATGACGGCGAAGGCCAGGCGGTTGCGGGTGTCCAGCGCGGTGGCGATGTACTGCTCGGTGTCGTGGGGCTCGGGCACGCTGGTGACGCGCAGGGTCCACAGTTCGCCGTCGCTGGCGGCCGCGCGTAGCGCCTCGGCGTGGTGCATGGCCAGCGGTTCCAGGCGCACGCCGTTGAATTCCAGGGTGACGGGCGCGACCCGGATCATCGGTTGGTCCTCGACATATATACCAGGCGCTCGAACAGGTGCACGTCCTGCTCGTTCTTCAGCAGGGCGCCCGCCAGCGGCGGCACCACGGCCTTGGCGTCCTGGCTGCGCAGGGCTTCGGCCGGGATGTCCTCGGCCAGCAGCAACTTGAGCCAGTCGAGGAATTCCGAGGTCGAGGGCTTCTTCTTGATGCCCGCCACGTCGCGCAGCTGGTAGAAGGACTGCAGCGCGGCGGCCAGCAGGTCCTGCTTCAGGGCCGGGAAGTGGACCTTGACGATGTCGGCCATCGTCTCGCGGTCGGGGAATTTGATGTAATGGAAGAAGCAGCGGCGCAGGAAGGCGTCCGGCAGCTCCTTCTCGTTGTTCGAGGTGATGATCACCAGCGGGCGGTGCTTGGCCACGACCATCTCGCGCGTCTCGTAGACGTAGAACTCCATGCGGTCCAGTTCGCGCAGCAGGTCGTTCGGGAACTCGATGTCGGCCTTGTCGATCTCGTCGATCAGGAGCACCACCGGTTCCGGCGCGGTGAAGGCCTGCCACAGCACGCCCTTGACGATGTAGTTGTGGATGTCGCGCACGCGCTCGTCGCCCAGCTGCGAGTCGCGCAGGCGCGAGACGGCATCGTATTCGTACAGGCCCTGCTGCGCCTTGGTGGTCGATTTCACGTGCCACTGCATGAGCGGCATGTCGAGCGCGGCCGCGACCTCTTCGGCCAGCATGGTCTTGCCGGTGCCGGGTTCGCCCTTGATCAGGAGCGGGCGGCCGAGGGTGAGGGCGGCGTTGACGGCCAGTTTCAGGTCGGCGGTGGCGACATAGTTGTCGCTGCCTTCGAAGCGTTGGGAAGCTTGCATCGCGGATGGCAAATAAGAATGAAATGAAGCCGAGTATATGCCAGAACCGGGGCGGTGACGGTACACACGCTTTGTAGACTGGTGCCAACTCTTCAGATAGAATCGACAGGTTGGTGGACCATTTGCTAACTTTTTGTGCGTCTGCGGTATTCGAATTACAACTAACGAGCCACACCATGAAAAACACTGTAGCAGTATTGGTACTGGCCGCGTGCGCCAGCACCGCCGCGGCAGCGGACGTCGTCGGAGACCCGAAGTCCGCACGCAGCAAGATCGAGATGTGCATTGGCTGCCACGGCATCGCCGGCGGCTACAAGACCGCGTTCCCCGAGGTCTACCATGTTCCCAAGATCGGCGGCCAGTCCGCCAAGTACATCGAGTCCGCCCTGAAGGCCTACCGCAAGGGCGACCGCAAGCATCCTTCGATGGTCGGCATCGCCTCGTCCATGAGCGACCAGGACATCGCCGACGTGGCGTCCTATTACGCCCAGCAGACCCCGGATACCGCCAAGCGCTAAGGACAGCCATGAAAAAACTGATTTTCGCGCTGGTCGCCGGCGCATTTTGCGTGACCGCCTCCGCGGCCGACGTGGCCAAGGGCGAGGCCCTGGTCAAGAAGTACAACTGCGCCGCCTGCCATGGCGCCGACTACAACAAGCCGATCGACCCGACCTATCCGAAGCTGGCCGGCCAGCACGCGGACTACCTGGCCCACGCCCTGCGCGCCTACAAGCGCGGCGCCGGCGCCAACGGCCGCGTCAACCCGATCATGGCGGGCCAGGTGCAGCCGCTGTCGAACCAGGACATGGCCGACATCGGCGCCTACCTGGCCAGCCTGCCGACGCAGCTGGTGACCAGCAAATAAGCCGCCGCCGCCGGCCGCACTGCGAACCCCTCCACTGGAGGGGTTTTTCATTTCCACGGTCCATTCACCAGGCATGAATCCATGAAGCGCCTGCGTCCCCTCCTGTTCATCTTCCTGGCGATGCTGGCCGCCGTCGCCGCCCTTGTCCTTGTCGCGCCGGCACAGGTGACGGCGGCGATCTTCAGCCTCGACCGCGCGCGCTCCGGCCTGGAACGCAAGGAACTCGTCCTGCCCGGCGGGCAGCGCATGGTCTACCTGGAGGGCGGGCAGGGCGAGCCCCTGCTGCTGCTGCACGGCTTCCGCGGCAACAAGGACCATTTCACGCGCGTGGGGCGCTTCCTCACCGGCCGCTACCGCGTCATCGTGCCGGACCTGCCCGGCTTCGGCGAGTCGGTGGATGCGCGCGATGCCGCCTACACGCCTGCGGCCCAGGCGCGTACGCTGCACGCCTTCGCGCAGCGGCTCGGCGCCGATCGTGCGCACCTGGGCGGCAGTTCGATGGGCGGGCAGATCGCGCTGCACTACGCCGCGCTGTATCCCGGCGCGGTGCGCAGCCTGTGGCTGCTGGCGCCGAACGGCGTGCCGGGCGCCCAAGCCAGCGAACTGGCCGCGGCCGTGGCGGCCGGCGGCCCCAATCTGCTGATGGCCAGCGACGAGGACGAGTTCGACCGGCTGTTCCAGCTGGTGATGGCCGATCCGCCCTTCATGCCGCGCTTCGTCCGGGATGTGCTGGCCCAGGAATCGCTGCGGCGCCAGTCGCTGCACGAGCGGATCTATGCGGATGTCCATCGCGACCGGTCGCTGGGCGACGCGCTGCGCGCGGTGAAGGCGCCGGCGCTGGTGGTGTGGGGAGAACAGGACCGTGTGCTGGACGTGTCCGGCGCGGCGGCGCTGGGACGCTTGCTGCCGCGGGCGCGGGTGATCGTCATGCCTGGGGTGGGGCACCTGCCGACCTTGGAGCGCGAGGAAGGGGTGGCGCGGGATTACCTGGCGTTCCTGGGGGCGCTGGAGCGGGGCTAGGAGCTGGTAAGATACGGGCCCTTTGCTGCGGGGGCTGCGGAGCTGCATGCAAACTTGGGTCCCCGCGAAGGCGAGGACCCAAGTTCGCCAGCACACCACCAGCCCCCGCACGCACCGAACCCCTGGAGTCCCCGTGTTATCCCCCACCCACCTCAAAACCAACCTGCTCAGCGGCCTGACCGTCGCCCTTGCCCTGGTCCCCGAAGCCATCGCCTTCGCCCTGGTCGCCCACGTCTCGCCGCTCACCGGCCTGTACGCCGCGGTGCTGGTTGCCCTGATCACCTCCGCCTTCGGCGGCCGCCCCGGCATGATCTCGGCCGCCGCCGGTTCGCTGGCGGTGGTGATGGTCGCGCTGGTGGTCCAGCATGGCGCCCAGTACCTGTTCGCGGCGGTGGTCCTGATGGGCGTGCTGCAGCTGCTGTTCGCCGCGGCCCGGCTGGGCAAGTTCATCCGCATGGTGCCGCATCCGGTGATGCTCGGCTTCGTCAACGGCCTGGCGCTAGTGATCTTCATCGCCCAGTTCGGCCACTTCAAGACGCCGGGCCCCGATGGCGCGCCGCAGTGGATGGGGGGCGCCGCCCTGGCCACGATGCTGGGCGTGGCCGCCGCGACCATGGCCGTGATCTACCTCACACCGCGCCTTACCAAGGCCGTGCCGTCCACCCTGGTCGGTATCCTGGCCGCCACCGCCGGCTGCGCGCTGCTGGGCATCGAGACCAAGACCGTGGGCGACCTCGGCTCGATCGCCGGCGGCCTGCCGTCCTTCGCATTGCCGGATGTGCCCTTCACCTGGGAGACGCTGCGCATCGTCTTCCCCTACGCGCTGGTGATGGCCGGCGTCGGCCTGATCGAGTCGCTGCTGACCCTGACCCTGATCGACGAGATCACCGACACCCGCGGCCAGCCGAACCGCGAAAGCCTGGCGCTGGGCGCGGCGAACGTCGTCACCGGCCTGTTCGGCGGCATGGGCGGCTGCGCCCTGATCGGCCAGAGCATGATCAACGTGAACAGCGGCGCCACCGGGCGCCTGTCGGGCATCGCGGCTGGGCTGTTCCTGCTGTCCTTCATCCTGGTGGGTTCCCGCTGGATCGAGCAGATTCCGCTGGCGGCCTTGATCGGCGTGATGTTCGTGGTATGCGAGAAAACCTTCGAATGGGGCACCTTCCGCCTGTTCGGCAAGGTGCCGCGCGCGGATGCGCTGGTGATCGTGCTGGTGGCCGGCATCACCCTGGCCTACGACCTGGCGGTCGCGGTGCTGGCCGGGGTGGTTGTCTCGGCCCTGGTGTTCGCCTGGCAGCATGCCAAGCAGGTGAGGGCGGGCGCCTACCTCGACCCGCAGGGCTGGAAAGTCTACGAGCTGGAAGGCACGCTGTTCTTTGCCTCAGTCACCGACTTCCAGCAGCTGTTTACGCCCAGGGACGATCCGCAAGACGTGGTGATCGAGTTCCGGCGCGCGCGCGTGGCCGACCATTCGGCGATCCAGGCCATCGATGCGCTGGCCGAGCGCTACCGCCAGCTGGGCAAGCGCCTGCACCTGCGCCACCTAAGCCCGGATTGCCGGGAGCTGCTGGAGAACGCACGCGATATGGTCGAAGTGAACGTCCTGGAAGACCCGCGCTACCACGTGGCCGACGATAAACTTTCTTAAGCGAAGGCGCGCCGCCGCACGCACTCGACGTAGTTGTCGGTGTCCGGCGGAAGGCCGTTGCGCTGCGAGGTCCAGATCATCTCGCCCAGGCATTCCATGATCTCGTGGTGCGCCTCGTGCTCGCCGCGCTTGGCCACCAGGGCGTCGTGCGCGGCCTTGATGCCGCGCGGCTGGTCGATCGAGACCTGCTCGACGATCGACAGGTGCATGGACAGGTGCAGGAAGGGATTCGGCTTGCCGCCCTCGACCGAGTAGTCGCGTGCGATCGCCTCTTCCACGTCCTCCAGTTCGGCGTGGTATTCGGGATGCTGGGCGATCCAGTCGGCCGCGATGGCGTCCATCGGGGTCAGGATCTCGCCCTTGCGGTGCTTGCGGAGGGCGTCGCAAAAGAAACGGCGCACGTCGTGCGAAGACGGGGTGAACATGGCTGGGAGAGTGCGGAAAAGGGGAGAGCCGGCATTGTAGCGCGCCTCACCCGTTCGTGTTCGCCGTCCCGCAGGCCTGGCGCTGCTGTGCCCGCGCCTCCTGTTCTCCCTCGACCTTGCCTGCGATCTTTCCCAAGGTGATGATTTCCATTCCCGGCCCGCTATAGCGTACAGGCAAGCTTGCGAGATTCACATGCTGGCAGCGCTAGGCATCGGGGCGGCGGCAAGAATGGCGAAGGAAGGCAGGAATGCGAGGCCGACGATTCATCGGCGCACTGTACCGCAGGGTATTGTAATTATTGCAATGTTTTGCGCATAATCAATCCTGTGCAAGCGCACACAGGGGAAGGAAGGTGCAGGAGAAGCCTTGCGCTTCTCCTGCCGGACTACTTGTTCGGCGCAAGCACGAGCGTTTCCGCGGCGCCCGGTGTGGCCAAGGTCGGCGCGCCGGTCGTGGCCGCCGCCTGGGCCGGCTTGTTGCCCGACTGCGAGCGCGGCTGGCGCAGGTAGCGCGCCGTGTGGCGGCGTTCGCCCTGCGGGCCGTGTCCACCCTTCGGCCAGGTGATGAAGCGCGACAGCTCTTGCAGCGCGCGCTGGTAGACGTCGCGCTTGAACTCGATCACCACGTCCAGCGGCACCCAGTAGTCATGCCAGCGCCAGGCGTCGAACTCGGGATGGTCGGTCAGGCGCAGGTTGACGTCGTTATCGCGCGCCACCATGCGCAGCAGGAACCAGATCTGCTTCTGGCCGCGGTAATGCCCGCGGATCTCGCGCTTGATGAAGTGGTCGGGCACTTCGTAGCGCAGCCAGTCGCGGGTGCGGCCAATGATCTTCACATGTTCCTGGCGTAAGCCGATTTCTTCCTCCAGCTCGCGGTACATCGCCTGTTCCGGCGTCTCACCGTATTTGATACCCCCTTGCGGAAACTGCCACGAGTGCTCGCGCACCCGCTTGCCCCACCACACCTCGTTGTTGGCGTTAAGCAGGATGATGCCGACGTTGGGGCGAAACCCTTCACGATCGAGCATAAGTGCACCTCGAAACTTTCTGCCGGCGGAGCGTTCCTTATATTTTTACCTACAAATGGGAAGCTTGAAAAACCTGCTGCGCGTTGCACTGTCGGCCTGCGATGCTCGCTGTACATTCGTACAGCTGCGCTTCTTAGCCAACATTGCTGCCGCTCGCGACGGTTTTACAAGCCTCCCACCAGCGTCCTTGGAGGACCCGTCCCGCTTGCGCGGCAGGCGCTGCCTGTCTCGGATCCATTTGTAGAAAGTTTGGACGCATCAGCCGGCTAATCCTTTAAAATTAAGGTCGATTATAACTCTCTCTTTTTAAAAAGAATTCACCGATATGCGCGCCTCACGATTTTTTATTTCAACTCTTAAAGAAGCGCCTTCCGACGCGGAGATCGTCAGCCACCAGCTGATGATGCGCGCCGGGATGATCAAGCGCCTGGGCTCCGGTATTTACACCTATATGCCGATGGGCCTGCGCATCATCCGCAAAGTGGAAAACATCATCCGCGAAGAAATGAACCGTGCGGGCGCGATCGAACTCCTGATGCCGGTCGTGCAGCCGGCCGAACTGTGGCAGGAAACCGGCCGCTGGGACAAGATGGGCCCGGAACTGATGCGCGTCAAAGACCGTCACGGCCGCGACTACGCCATCCAGCCGACCTCGGAAGAAGTCGTCACCGACGTCGTGCGCAGCGAGCTCAAGTCCTACCGCCAGCTGCCGATCAACTTCTACCACATCCAGACCAAGTTCCGCGACGAGCGCCGTCCACGCTTCGGCCTGATGCGCGGCCGCGAGTTCACCATGAAGGACGCCTATTCCTTCGACCGCGATGTCGAAGGCATGCAGGTCTCCTACCAGACCATGTTCGACGCCTACGTGCGCATCTTCAACCGCTTTGGCCTGAAGTTCCGCGCGGTGGCGGCCGACAACGGCGCCATCGGCGGCACCGGTTCGCATGAATTCCACGTCATCGCCAGCACCGGCGAAGACGCGCTGGTGTACTGCCCGAGCTCGGACTTCGCGGCCAATATCGAGGCCGCCGAAGCGCTGGCCCTGGGCGAACGCGGCGCGGCCAGCCAGGCACTGACCAAGACCTCGACCCCGGGCAAGACCAAGTGCGAAGCCGTTGCCGAGCTGCTGAACATCCCGCTCCAGCACCACGTCAAGAGCATCGCCCTGACCGTCGAGAACGAAGGCAAGAAGCAGTACTGGCTGCTGCTGCTGCGCGCCGACCATGAACTCAACGAGATCAAGGTCAGCAAGGTCGAAGGCCTGAAGGACTTCCGCTTCTCGACCGAAGCCGAGATCCAGGAAGCCTACGGCACCGTGCCGGGCTACCTGGGTCCGATCAACACCAAGGCCCCGGTCAAGGTCGTGGCCGACCGCACCGTCGCCAACATGGCCGACTTCGTGTGCGGCGCCAACGAGGTGGATTACCACTACACGGGCGCCAACTGGGGCCGCGACGTGCCGGAGCCGATCGTGGCCGACCTGCGCAACGTGGTCGAAGGCGACGCTTCGCCGGACGGCAAGGGCGTGCTGGCGATCGAGCGCGGCATCGAGGTGGGCCACGTGTTCCAGCTCGGCACCGCCTACTCGCAAGCCATGGGCGCGACCTACCTGGACGAAGGCGGCAAGCCGGTCCCGCTGCAGATGGGCTGCTACGGCATCGGCGTGACCCGCATCCTGGGCGCGGCGATCGAGCAGAACTTCGACGACAAGGGCATCGTCTGGCCGGACGCCATCGCGCCCTTCGAGCTGGTGCTGTGCCCGATGGGCCTGGACCGCAGCGAGATGGTCAAGGAGCAGACCGAGAAGCTTTACGCCGACCTGCAGGCAGCGGGCGTGGACGTGATCGTCGACGATCGCGGCCTGCGTCCGGGCGCGATGTTCGCCGACTGGGAACTGATCGGCGTGCCGCACCGCGTGGTGATCGGCGAGCGCGGCCTCAAGGAAGGCAACCTGGAATACCAGGGCCGCCGCGACGCCGAGGCGACCAGCGTGCCGGTGGACGGCATGGTCGGCTTCATCAAGGACAAGCTGGGCAAGTGAAGCGGTTCCTGCCTGCCTCCTGGATCGGAGGGCTGCTGCTCGCGGCCGGACTCGGGTTGTCGCTCGGGTTCGGCGGGGCGGCGCACGCCGGCAACCAGAAGGAAGAGGCAATGGCCGACTCGGTGCGCCTGGCGCTGGCCAACGCCATCGCCGACGCGCGCCCGCCCAAGCCGGTGCTGCGCAGCGAGGCCGCGCGCCAGCGCTACCAGCAGTGGTTCGACGAGATGTCGCGGCGCCTGGCCAAGCGCATCCCCGATCCTTTCTCGCGCACCGAATTCCTCGAGACCGTCTGGTACGAATCGACCCGCGCCGGACTCGATCCGGCCATGGTGCTGGGGCTGATCCAGGTCGAATCGGCCTACCGCAAGTACGCCATCTCGATCGCCGGCGCGCGCGGCTACATGCAGGTGATGCCGTTCTGGACCAAGGTGATCGGCGACGGCGACCGGCGCAAGCTGTTCCACATGCAGACCAACCTGCGCTATGGGTGCTCGATCCTGCGCATGTACATCGACATGGAGAAGGGCGATTTGTACCTGGCGCTGGGCCGTTATAACGGCAGCCGGGGCAGGCCGCAGTATCCGAATGCGGTGTTCGCGGCGTGGAAGAAGTGGGAGTTCAAGCCGACGGTTTGAGCAGCCTTTCGGTCGGCGTTTAGTGTTAGCTCATGCCCGTCATTCCCGCGAAGGCGGGAACCCAAGTTCGCTGCGTATCCCCTTGCGTTTGAAGACAGTGGCTGCGCACGAAACTTGGATCCCCGCCTTCGCGGGGAGTCATTGCCGCCAGTGGCGGGAATGACGTTCCGAGGGCGCAGGCTATCCCCATCGGGTGCGAACTGTCTAGCGCCCCAAGTCCTATACAAACCCACAACATATCGTCCCGCCATACCCCCCGCGCACAGTGTAGACTCACCGCTTTCCCCCGTGAGGTGCCTATGCGACCGACCACTCTCGCCACCGCGGCCCTGCTGGCCCTGCTCGCCGGCTGCGCAGCCACGCCGCCCGCAACGACTCCGCTGCAGTCCTCCAGCGCGCCCGCCGAACGCGCCAGGAACGTGATCTTCTTCCTCGGCGACGGCATGGGCATCAACACGCTCACCGCCGCCCGCATCTACGCCGTCGGCGAAGACGGCGAACTGGCCATCGACCAGCTGCCCGAATCGGCCTTCGTCAAGACCTTCTCCAACAACGCCCAGGTCACCGACAGCGCCGCCTCGATGGCGGCCTACATGACCGGCGTGAAGCAGAACAACGGCGTGATCTCGATGTCGGCCGATACCGTGTCGGTCGCCCCCGGCCCTGACGCCAACGGCAACAACCTGGTCAGCCGCTGCAGCACCGGCAGCAAGGTCGACACCCTGCTGGAACTGGCCCGGCGCCGCGGCATGGCGCTCGGCGTGGTGACGACCACCAGCGTCACCGACGCCACGCCGGCCGCCACCTATGCCCACGCCTGCCACCGCAAGCTCGAGACCGACATCGCGGCCGCGCTGGTGCCGGGCGGCGCCGGCTACAACGGCGCGCTCGGCCCGCGCGGCCTGGACGTGGTGTTCGGCGGCGGCGTGCAGTTCTTCACGCCTTTCGCGGCCGGCGGCAAGCGCGCCGACAACCGCGACCTGCTGGGCGAACTGAGCGCCCAGGGCTTCCGTGTCGCGCGCGACACCGCGCAGTTCAACGCCCTGGTTCCCGGCCAGCCGGCCATCGGCCTGTTCGCGCAGAACCACCTGGCCTATAACGAAATCCGCAATCCGATGGTGCAGCCGGACCTGCCGCAGATGACGCGCAAGGCCATCGACCTGCTGGCCCCGAACCCGAACGGCTTCTTCCTGATGGTCGAGAGCGGCCTGATCGACCATGGCCTGCACGCGACGCTGGCCAAGCGCGCGCTCCAGGAAACCGTGGTCTACAACGACGCCCTGCAGGCCGCCATCGACCGCATGCAGGCCATCGATCCGGGCCTGAAGAACACGCTCATCGTGGCCACCGCCGACCACGACCACACCCTGCTGCTGAACGGCTACACGGTCCGCACCGGCAAGACCACGCCCACCAATCCGGGCGTGCTGGGCCTGGTGCGCGGCCTGGACGGCAAGCCCAAGCTGGACAAGGACGGCATGCCCTACACGGTGATCGGTTTCGGCACCGGCGAGAACCGCGTCGCCGGCAGCCGCGCCAAGCGGGGACCGCTCACCGACGAGATCGTGACGCGCGACGACTACCACCAGGAAGCCGTGATCCGCACCCGCACCGGGGCCGAGACCCACGGCGGCGCCGACGTCTTCCTGGGCGCCGCGGGCGCCGGGTCCGAACTGTTCCGCGGGACCATCGACAACACCCGCGTCTTCAGCCTGATCAAGACCGCCGCCGGTCTGTAAGCCAAGGAGCCACCATGAACCTTCGACGCCTTCCCTTGCTGCTGGCCGCCAGCCTCCTTGCCACCCACGCCGCTGCCGCCCCGCAGGCGAAGAACATCATCTTCTTCCTGGGCGACGGCATGGGCCCGACCACGATCACCGCCGCCCGCATCTACAAGGGCGGCGAGGACAGCCTGCTCGACTTCGAGCGGCTGGAACGCACCGCGCGCATCAAGACCTATTCCAACGACTTCCAGACCACCGACAGCGCGCCCTCGATGGGCGCCTACATGACCGGCATCAAGATCAACAACGACGTGATCTCGATGAAGGATGCGCGCGCCATCGACCCGACCAAGGACGGCGTGGACCGCTGCGGCGCCGGCAACGGCGCGGCGGCGCCGACCATCCTGGAACTGGCCAAGGCGCGCGGCAAGGCGGTCGGCGCGGTCACCACGACCGAGCTGACCCACGCCACCCCCGCCTCGACCTTCGCCCACGCCTGCCACCGCGACGCCGTGTACACGATCGCCCAGCAGATCGTGCCGGGCGGCGCCGGCTACAACGCGGCGCTGGGCGACGGCGTCGACGTGCTGATGGGAGGCGGGCGCGCCCACTTCACGCCGCGCGGCGCCGGCAATCCCGACGGCCGGCCGGACGGGCGCGACTTGATGAAGGAGTTCGCTGCGCAAGGCTACTTCGTGGCCACGACGCGCGCGGACATGATGTCGGCGCGCGTGGGCCGCAAGTTCGTCGGCATCTACAGCGCCAGCGACCACCTCGATTATTCGCTCAAGCGCCGCGCCGAGCAGCCGACCCTGGCCGAGATGACGGCCAAGGCGATCGAGTTGCTGTCAAAGGACCCGGATGGCTTCTTCCTGATGGTCGAAGGCGGCAAGATCGACCACGCGCTGCACGACACGCGTCCCAAGGACGCGCTGGCCGAGACGGTGGCCTTCGACGAAGCGATCCAGACCGCGCTGGACCGCATGCGCGCCATCGATCCGGGGCTGGAGAACACCCTGGTCGTGGTGACGGCCGACCATGACCACACGATGGTCCTGAACGGCTATCCGAAGCGCGGCAACCCGGTGCTGGACGTGCTGCGCGACTACGCCAGCGGCGAGCCGAAGAAGGATGCGGACGGGAAGACCTTTACCACGCTGGTGTTCGGGAACGGGCCGAACCGGCCGGATGTGCGGGCCGATGTGGACAGCAAGACGGCGCTCAGTAACGACTACCTGCGCGAGACCGGGGTGCGCACGGAGTACGAATCGCACGGGGGCGGGGATGTGAAGCTGTATGCGGCGGGGGCGGGGTCGGCGCCGTTCAAGGGGACGATGGAGAATACGAAGGTGTTTCACTTGATGAAGGCGGCGGCGGGGTTGTAGGTCGCGCCGTACAAGCAAACTTGGGTCCCCGCCTGCGCG
>NZ_JAGPWC010000099.1 GCF_018119405.1 Massilia sp. ST3
AATCCCCCGGGGGGGGGGCCCCCCCCCCCGACCCTACGTCAATGAAAATGCCGGCGGCCAGGCCACCGGATACGATGCGGATCAGTAGATCGCCTTGCCCGCCCCATCCTTCAGCCCGCTCTTCCACGACGCCTGCACCTGCTTGACCACCGAGGCCGGCAGCGGCACGTAGTCCAGCTCGGCCGCGGCCGGGGCGCCGTTCTTGAAGGCCCAGTCGAAGAACTTCACGACTTCGGCGCCCTTCTCGGCATTGGCCTGGCTCTTGTGCATCAGGATGTAGGACACGCCGGTGATCGGCCAGCTCTGCTTGCCCGCCTGGTCGGTCAGCACCACGCCGAAGCCCGGGGCCTTGGTCCATTCGGCGCTGGCGGCGGCGGCCTTGAAGTGCTCGTCGTCCGGCTGCAGGAACTGGCCGTCCTTGTTTTTCATCTGGGTGTGCGACAGCTTGTTCTTCTTGGCATAGGCCCACTCGACATAGCCGATCGCGCCCTTGATGCGCTGCACGTTGGCGGCCACGCCTTCGTTGCCCTTGCCGCCCACGCCCACCGCCCACTTCACCGCGGTGCCGGCGCCGACCTTGCTCTTCCAGTCCGGGCTGACCTTCGACAGGTAGTCGGTGAACAGGAAGGAGGTGCCGGAGCTGTCGGCGCGGTGCACGACGGTGATGTCGGCATCCGGCAGCTTGACGCCCGGGTTCAGGGCCGCGATCTCGGCCGCGTTCCACTTGGCGATCTTGCCCAGGTAGATGTCGGCGATGACCGGGCCGGTCAGCTTCAGCTGGCCGGGGGTGACGCCCTCGACGTTGACCACGGCGACCACGCCGCCCATGATGGCCGGGAACTGCATCAGGCCGTCGCTGTCCAGGTCTTCCGGCTTGAGCGGCATGTCCGAGGCGCCGAAGTCGACGGTCTTGGCCTTGATCTGCTTGATGCCGGCGCCCGAACCCACCGACTGGTAGTTCAGGCCGGTGCCGGTCGCGGCCTTGTACGACTCGGCCCACTTGGCGTAGATCGGGTACGGGAAGGTCGCGCCCGCACCGGTGATGTCAGCGGCGAACGAGGTCGTCATCACGAGTGCGGCGGCGGCGCCGGCGAGGATCTTCTTGATCATGGGCTTGGTATTCCTATTTCTGGTTGTAGGGGGTTCGTTCTGGACCACGCAAAAAAGCATAGCCGCCGAATATGACCGCAATGTGACCGCCGATGTGACAAAGGCATGACGCGGATGCGCATGTTCGCGCGACCCGCCTGTTGCGGTTTTGCTATGATGGACGCTCCACCCTCACCACATGGATGACACCGCATGCGCCCCCTGCTCCGTGTTTTCTGTTCCGTCCTCGCGGCCGCCTCGCTCGGCGCCTGCGCCACCAACGAGCGCCTGCCCGAGGCGCGCTACACCATGGTCGAGCGCCAGGTGTTGCCGCTCGACCAGCGCGTGGCCATCACCTACGAGGGCGCGGACGACAGCCGCTGTCCCGAGAACGCGCGCTGCATGTGGGCGGGCCAGGTGGCCTACCGCTTCACGCTGCGCATCGGCAATAGCGTGGCCCAGGCTTTCTACCTGGTGCCGGGCCGGCCCGGCTATACCAACCCGGCCCTGCGCGGCTCGCGCATCGAACTCGACCGCAACCTGACGGCGCCGCCGCGCGGCGTGGCGGAAATGCGCCCGGCATCCTATCCGGTCACCTTCAACATGTACGCCATGTGAGCGCCCGCGCTCGCTGCCAGGAGAATCCATGAAAGAACTCGCGCTCGCGTGCGGGCTGGTGCTGTCCATCGCCCTTGTTCCGGCCGCCGCGAAGACCCCGGTCGCCACCGGCACCGGCGGCGCGGTCGCCACCATCAGCGAGCAGGCCTCGCGCTCGGCCATGACCATCCTGAACGGGGGCGGCAACGCGGTCGACGCGGCGGTGGCGGCAGCCGCCACCCTGGGCGTGACCGATCCCTTCAGCTGCGGCATCGGCGGCGGCGGCTTCATGGTGATCTACCTGGCCAAGGACAAGCGCGTGATCACCATCGACCACCGCGAGACGGCGCCGGCCACGGCCACACCCGCCCTGTTCCAGCTGGACGGCAAGGAAATCGACTTCGAGACCGCGGTGGCCAGCGGCGCGGCGGTCGGCGTGCCGGGCACGGTGCGCGGCTGGCACGAGGCGCTGGAGCGCTACGGCAGCATGCGCTTCAAGCAGGTGCTGGCGCCGGCGATCGAGGTCGCCACCAAGGGTTTCAAGCTCAATGAAACTTTCTTTCATCTGGCCAGCGAAAATGAAAGGAAATTCCAGCAGTTCCGCAGTACGAGCGAGCTCTACCTGAAGGACGGCAAGCCCCTGCCGGCCGGCACCCTGCTGCGCAATCCCGGCCTGGCCAAGGCCTACCGCGAGATCGCCGCGGGCGGCGTCGAGGCCTTCTATGAAGGCCCGATCGCGCGCGCCATCGTCGACGCCGTGCGGCGCCCGCCGGTGGCGCCCGGCAAAAGCGTGCGTTCCGGCGCGATGACGATGGTCGACCTGGCCAACTACGAGGCGCGCATCCGCCTGCCGCTGCACAGCACCTACCGCGGCTACGACCTGTACGGCATGCCCCTGCCCTCGAGCGGCGGCGCCACCGTGGCCGAGGCGCTCAACATCCTGGAAGGCTACGACCTCAAGTCCATGCCGCGCGCCCAGGCCGAGCACCTGTACATCGAGGCCAGCCGCCTGGCCTTCGCCGACCGCAACGCCTACCTGGCCGACCCCGAATACCTGGACGCGCCGCTGGCCGGCCTGCTGTCCAAGCAGTACGCTGCCCAGCGCCGCAGGCTGATCGGGGCGCGCGCCGCGGCCCAGGTGGCGGCGGGCGACCCCTATGTCTTCCAGGACGACCAGAGCGTGCCGCTGCGCCCGCAGGCCCAGCGCATGCAGCCCGAGAGTGCCCACACCACCCACCTGACGGTGTCGGACAAGGAGGGCAATGTCGTCTCCTACACCTTCACCATCGAATCCTGGGGCGGCAGCGGCATCGTGGTGCCGGGCTACGGCTTCATCCTCAACAACGAGATGACCGACTTCGATTTCAGCGGCCCGCACCCCAACGTGCCGGAAGCGGGCAAGCGCCCGCGCTCGAGCATGGCGCCGACCATCGCGCTAAAGAACGGCAAGCCCGCCTTCAGCATCGGCAGCCCGGGCGGCTCGACCATCATCACCACGGTGCTGCAGACCATCGTCAACCACATCGACCTGGGCATGCCGATGCACGAGGCGCTCGACGCCCCGCGCATCAGCGAGCGCAACGGCGCCGCGACCTCGATCGAGCCGGGCTTCCCCGGCAGCCCCCAGGCGCGCGCCCTGGAAGCCTACGGCCATCGCTGGGAAGCCAGGCCGGAGGAAATCGGCGCCGCGAATGCGCTGGTGTTCAATCCGGATGGCACCGTCACCGCCGTGAGCGAGGGCAAGCGCCACGGGGTGGGCACCGCCCTGGTGCAGCGGCGCGGGCACTGATTCGGCCACCTGCAAAGCCGTCCGCACCATCTTTACTGATGGGCGGACGGTTTTTTCGTACCGCCGTGCACTACACTATCGTGACGGCGGCGGCGTGCCATCCACCTGCCCCGTCACCACGACAACAATAACGACCGGGAGACCCCCTTGAGCGACTTCATCACCCTGCTGCCGACCCTGCTGATCGGCGCCCTGGCCCTCATCATGTTCGGACTCGGCCTGTCCCTGACCCTGGGCGATTTCCGCCGCCTGCTCGGCCATCCGAAGGCGGTCATCGTCGCGCTGGCGCTGCAAGCCCTGGTGCTGCCCGCGATCTGCTACGGCCTGGTCGTGCTGTTCGGCGTGCCGCCCATCTACGCAGTCGGCCTGATGCTGCTGGCCGCCTCGCCGGGCGGCGTCTCCGCCAACCTGTTCAGCCACCTGTTCGGCGGCAACGTGGCGATGAACATCTCGCTCACCGCGATCAACACCCTGCTATCCATCGTCAGCTTGCCCCTGATCGCCAACTTCGCCATCGAGACCTTCTCGAACAGCGGCCAGGTAGTGCCGATGCAGACCGGGAAGGTGATCGAGGTGATCGGCATCGTCTTGATCCCCGTGGCCGCCGGCATGCTGGTCAAGCGCAGCGTGCCCGGTTTCGCGGCGCGCATGGACAAGCCGATGAAGCGCTTCTCGATGGTGGTGCTGGCCCTGCTGGCCGTCATCGCCTTCGCCAAGGAATGGAACGCCCTGACGTCTTCCTTCGCTACCATCGGCGCCGCCGTGATCGCCTT
Organism: Massilia sp. ST3; assembly: GCF_018119405.1. Lineage (GTDB taxonomy): Bacteria > Pseudomonadota > Gammaproteobacteria > Burkholderiales > Burkholderiaceae_D > Telluria. Next base: position 4,249 of record NZ_JAGPWC010000099.1, read on the forward strand.
CAACATCCTGAGCCTGGGCCTGGGCTACACCGTGCCGCGCCTGCTGGGCATGGACAAGGCCAACGCGGTCGCGATCGGCTACGAGATCGGCATCCACAACTCGACCCTGGCGATCTTCGTCGCGGTGTCGGTGCTGGGCGACTTCCGCCTGATGGTGCCGGCAGCGATCTACTCGATCAGCATGTACGTGTTCGCCACCGCCTTCGGCCTGCTGGTGCTGGGCAAGCCGCAAGCGGCGCCGGCCGCCGCGCAAGCCTGAGGAGCGCACGCGTAACATGCCTTTGCACCACCGCAGCGGGAACAGCGCCCCGGACGACAAGCGTTTCCGGGAGCTGTTCGAACAGGCCCGTGTCAGCATCCAGATCCTCTCGCCCGCCGGTCTCACGCTCTGCGTCAACAAGGCCTGGGAAGAGCTGTGGCAGATCCGCGAAGGCAGCGCGGTCTATGACTACGTCCTGAGCCCGGCCTACAACGTCCTGCACGACCCGCAGCTGGAAGCGCGGGGCATCGCGCCCTACCTGCGGCGGGCCGTGGCCGGCGAAGTGGTCGAGATCCCGGCGATCCGCTACGACACCGCGGAACTCGGCTATCCCGGTCCGGCGCGCTGGGTGACCGCGCGCGCCCACCCGGTCAAGGACGCCGAGGGCAGGCTGATCGAAGTCGTGCTGATGCACGAGGACATCACCGAACGGGTCGAAGCGGAGACCGCCCTGCGCAAGCGCGAGGAGCGTTTCCGCTCGCTCGTGACGAGCACCTCGCACATCCTGTGGACCGCGTCGCCCAGCGGACGCGTGCTCGACGACATCCCGTCCTGGCGCGAGTACACCGGCCAGACCTGGGAAGAAGCGCGCGACTTCGGCTGGCTCGACGCCCTGCACCCCGACGACCGCGAGCGTACCAGCCGCATCTGGGCCGAATGCATCGCGGCAAAGAAGATCTTCATCGGCGACTACCGGGTGCGGCGCGCCGACGGCGTCTACCGCTGGACCGCGGTCAAGGGCGTTCCCATCCTGGACGAGGATGGCGAGGTGCGCGAATGGATCGGCACCAACACCGACATCGACGAGGCCGTCGCCGAACGGGCCGACCTGGCCGAGCGCCTGGACCGTGAACGGCGCCAGTCGGCCCTGCTGGCCAAGCTGGCGCGCGCTTCCCAGACCCTGCATGCCGCCCTGTCCAGCCAGGACATCGCCGCCACCCTGGAAGACGAAGTACGCGACATCCTGGGCGTGCGCCACGCCAGCGTGACGCTGGCCGCCGCCGCCGCCGCGCCGGCGCTGGCCGACGGCGCAGGCCTGGCGGCGCCGCTGCTGGACCGCAAGGGCCGGCACATCGGCTGCCTCCGCGCCACCGGCAAGATCGAGGGTGCATTCAGCGACGAGGACGAAGCGGTGCTGGTCCAGCTGGCCTCGATCGCGGCCAACGGCTTCGAGAACGCGCACCTGTACGGATCGCTGCGCGAGCAGGACCGCCGCAAGGACGAGTTCCTGGCCATGCTGGCCCATGAACTGCGCAACCCGCTGGCGCCGATCGCGGCCGCCGCCGAGGCGCTCAAGCTGTCCGCCGATGACGCACGCGTGCGCCGCTCGAGCGAAGTGATCGGCCGCCAGGTGCGCCACCTGACGGCGCTGGTCGACGACCTGCTGGACGTGTCGCGGGTCACGCGCGGCCTGGTGGAGCTCGACCGCAAGCTGCTGGAGGTGGGCAGCATCGTGGCCAACGCGGTCGAGCAGTCGCGCCCCGTGCTGGATGCGCGCCGCCACCTGTTCGAACTCGATGTCGGGACGCCGGATGCGCGCGTGCTGGGCGACCCGACGCGCCTGGTGCAGGTGCTGACCAACCTGCTGAACAACGCCGCCAAGTACACGCCGCCCGGCGGACAAATCCGCCTGACGGTGCTGCGCGCGGATTCCGCGGCCGGCCCGGGCGTCAGCTTCGAGGTCAGCGACGACGGCATCGGCATCGAGCCGGGCCTGCTGCCCCATGTGTTCGACCTGTTCACCCAGGCCGAGCGCACGCCCGACCGGTCGCAGGGCGGGCTGGGGATCGGCCTGGCCCTGGTGCGCAACATGGTGGCCCTGCACGGCGGCGACGTCCAGGCGCGCAGCGCGGGGCCGGGACAGGGCAGCAGCTTCACGGTCTGGCTGCCGACCGTCTGATTCTTCTTTAGTCCATGCGCCCGGCCGGGAAGGCGCAGGGCGCCCGCTCCATCAGCCGCAGGCCGCGCAGCATGGCGGTCGCGGCCAGCACGAGCGCCGCCACGGCCGCCGTCGGCAACAAGGGCAGTCCCAAAGCGTGGTGCGCCACGGCGCCGGCGGCCAGGCAGAGGATGCTGGAACCGGCAAACGACACAGTCGATACAACCGCGCGCAGCGGCGAACGGCGGGCATGATCGCGCAGCGAGACGGCCATCATCGGCAGCGCAAGGCAGCAGATGCAGGCTTGCCAGCCCAGCGCGGTACGTGAGGCGCCGCTCAGCCAGGCGAGCGACAACGCGGCCAGCGTAGCCAGCGCCCATCCGGCCAACGCCCGCCCCAGCAAGCTGCGGCCGAGCTGGCGATTCAGGATCGGTCCCGAGGCGGGCATGGCCGGGGCCAGACGCAGCAGCGACTGCTCGACCGCCGTGGCCTGCAGCAGCGCGCTCGGACGGTAAGCCTGGAACATCGGCAGGAACAGGATGGTCGAGACCAGCAGCCAACCGATGCCGGAAGCCAGCCCGCGACCGTCGTCGACGGGACCGATCCGGGTAAGCACGATCAGCGCCAGCCCGATGACGAAGATGCCCGCGACACCGGCCAGCATGGTGCCATGATGGACTTGCGGGCCGAGCACGTGCAACATCAGTGCACGCGCGTTGCGCCGCGCGCAATAGCGGCGCCACGCCCCGGGATACCAGCGGATCGCGGACAGCTTGGCGTCCTTGGGGCTCACGATGCCGCCTGCGGACTGTTGCTTGATCCAATGGACGCGCCGGGCCTGCATCCGCCAATGGCGTTCGCCGCCCTCGGGGAACATCGCACGCACGGCTGCCAGGCCGGCCAGCGCGAGCAAGGTCACCACAGCCGCGAGGAACAGCGGAGTGCCGGCCGGCGCCAGCAGCCATGGCGCGGCATCGTCCACGAAAGGCATGAATACCGCGACGAAAATCAGCGCCGATCCGGCCCCATGCCCGGCCGCCGACAAGGCCAGCCCCAGGGTGAAGGCGCCGGTCCACGCGACGGCGTACAGCAGCGTCAGGGGATGGCCGAAGGGACAAAGGGCGATCGCGGCCACGCACGGGAACCAGGTCGCGAAGGCCAGTTCGGCCAGCCGGGCGCGCAGCTGCGGCACCAGCTTCGCATTGGACGGCGTGTTCAGCTTGGCGGCACCGCTCGCGAAGCCGGCGCCCCATGCGAACAGCACGATGCCGAAGGGAGCGCACCATGCGATTGCCCGCCCCTCGCCACCCACCATGATGCCCGCGGCGACGCATAACACCGTCACGGCAAGCATCATCCCGCCGAACACCACGTTCGCATACGGGCCGGCCTGCCCCATGGCCGCCAGCCACAGCATCCGGTACAGCCGCAGGCGCGCGCTCATCGCGTCACCTCGATGAACAGGTCTTCCAGGCTGAGCGCTTCACCCCGGCCGCCCGTCACGGACGCTTCCTGGCGCGCGCCTTCGAGCAGCTCGTCCAGCCCGCCCTGCAAGCTGATCCTGCCATCCTTGAGGAAGGCGACGTCGAGCGCCACCCGTTCGAGGTCGGTGAGGATGTGGGTCGAGAAGACCACCGTGGTGCCGCGTTCGATCACGCCGTCCACCAGCTCGGCCAGGAAGGCGCGCCGCCCGGCCGGATCGAGCGCCGACACGGGTTCGTCGAGCACCAGCAGCTCGGGGTCGTGGGCCAGCGCGCGGATGATGGACAGGCGCTGCTGCTCCCCGCCCGACAGGCGGTGAATGGGCTGGGCGCGCATCAGCGGATCGAAGCCCCAGCGTTCCAGCAGGGCCTCGACCTTGGGCCCGTTCCAGCGCGGGTACAGGGCCTTGAAATAGTCCAGCAACTGCACCGGCGTCATCCAGCCGAACAGCTCGGCCTTTTGCGGCACGTAGCCGATACGGGCGCGTGTCGCGTCGGACAGGCGGTCGACCGGCTCGCCATAGAGGAGCGCGCTGCCGGCGTCGGTTTCGCGCAGGCCGAGCAGGCATTCCAGCAGGGTCGACTTGCCGGCGCCATTGCGGCCCAGCAGGCCGACGACCTGCCCTGCCCCGACCTGCCAGTCGAGGCCTTGCAGGACCGCCTTGCTGCCGAAATGCTTTGCGACGCCGCGCAACTGGATCAGGGGTGGGTTCACGGTTGTTCCTTCAGGATGTCGGTGAAAAGGGAAAGGACGGTGGCGGGGTCCAGCTCGAGTTCGCGCGCCTCGCGCGCGGCGCGTTCCAGGGTCGGACGCAGCAGGGCCAGGCGCTCGTCGCCCTTCCTGGCGGCCGGCGCGCGTTCGGCGACGGCCATGCCCAGGCCGCGGCGGCGCGCCAGCACGCCTTCCATCTCGAGCAGGCCGTAGGCCTTGGATACCGTCATCGGATTGACGGCCAGGGCCTGGGCCACCTCGCGCACGGAAGGCAGGCTGTCGCCGGCGGCGAGCTGGCCGCCGGCGACCAGGCGGCGCACCTGGTCGACCAGTTGCCGGTAGATCGGCTCGGACGACCCGGTCGCGATCGCGAACAGCTGGGCGGTGTGATCGGTCATGGGGGTGGTGGCTCGTGTATATGTGTATTAGTTGATTAATACAGTAGATTGATTGTGCGCCTTTGTCAACGTCCTCATGCAAACAATGCGGCAAGCATGTCCTGTGATATGCAAAACAACTCACAGACAGCCTGATGACATATTGGACAACTAAGCCGCCAGCGGGCACCCTAGTACCCTGTCCGTTTTACCGCTTCGAGGAGATCCCATGCCGACTTACCGTTCCCGCACCACGACCCAGGGCCGCAACATGGCGGGCGCCCGCGCGCTATGGCGCGCCACCGGCATGAAGGATGGCGATTTCGAGAAACCGATCATCGCCGTCGTCAATTCCTTCACCCAGTTCGTGCCCGGCCACGTGCACCTGAAGGACCTGGGCCAGCTGGTCGCGCGCGAGATCGAAGCTTCCGGCGGCGTGGCCAAGGAATTCAATACCATCGCCGTCGACGACGGCATCGCCATGGGCCACGGCGGCATGCTGTATTCCCTGCCCTCGCGCGACCTGATCGCCGACTCGGTCGAGTACATGGTCAACGCCCACTGCGCCGACGCCATGGTCTGCATCTCGAACTGCGACAAGATCACCCCCGGCATGCTGATGGCCGCGATGCGCCTCAACATCCCGGTGGTCTTCGTCTCCGGCGGCCCGATGGAAGCGGGCAAGGTGGTCAAGGTCGTCAACAACGACCGCAAGGTGATCAAGCTCGACCTGATCGACGCCATGATCAAGGCCGGCGACGCCAGCGTGTCGGACGCCGACGTGGCGGAAGTCGAGCGCTCGGCCTGCCCCACCTGCGGCTCGTGCTCGGGCATGTTCACGGCCAACTCGATGAACTGCCTGACCGAGGCGCTCGGCTTGTCCCTGCCGGGCAACGGCACCATCGTCGCCACCCACGCCGACCGCAAGGAGCTGTTCTTGCGCGCCGGCCGCCTGATCGTGGAACTGGCCAAGCGCCACTACGAACAGGACGACTATTCGGTGCTGCCGCGCTCGATCGCCACCAAGGCGGCTTTCGAGAACGCGATGGCGCTCGACGTCTCGATGGGCGGCTCGACCAACACCGTGCTGCACCTGCTGGCCGCGGCGCACGAGGCCGAGGTGGCGTTCACCATGGCCGACATCGACCGCATCTCGCGCAAGGTGCCCTGCCTGTGCAAGGTGGCGCCGATGACGGACAAGTACCACATCGAGGACGTGCACCGCGCCGGCGGCATCATCGCCATCCTGGGCGAACTGGCGCGCGCCGGCCTGCTCGACACCTCGCTGCCGACCGTGCATAGCCCTACCATGGGAGAAGCGATCGAAAAGTACGACATCCGCCGTAGCGACGACCGCTCCGTGCACCAGCTGTTCCGCGCCGCGCCGGGCGGCGTGCCGACCCAGGTCGCCTTCTCGCAGGCCGAGCGCTTCGAGGCCAATGACCTGGACCGCAGCCTGGGCTGCATCCGCGACCGCGAGCACGCCTATTCGCAGGACGGCGGCCTGGCGGTCCTGTACGGGAACATCGCCGAGAAGGGCTGCATCGTGAAGACGGCCGGCGTGGACGAAAGTATTTTGAAATTCTCCGGCAAGGCGCGCGTATTCGAGAGCCAGGACGCGGCGGTCGAGGCCATCCTCGGCGACACCGTCCATGCGGGCGACGTGGTCATCATCCGCTACGAAGGCCCCAAGGGCGGCCCGGGCATGCAGGAAATGCTGTACCCGACTTCGTACATCAAGTCCAAGGGCCTGGGCAAGGCCTGCGCCCTGTTCACTGACGGCCGCTTCTCGGGCGGCTCCTCGGGCCTGGTGATCGGCCACGCCTCGCCGGAAGCGGCCGAAGGCGGCGCCATCGGCCTGGTGGAGGAAGGCGACATGATCGACATCGACATCCCGAACCGCACGATCAACCTGCGCGTGGCGCCGGAAGCGCTGGCGCAGCGCCGCGCGGCGATGGAAGCGCGCGGGCGCGACGCCTGGCAGCCGCTGAACCGCGAGCGCTACGTGTCGCAGGCGCTGCAGGCCTACGCGGCCCTGACCACCTCGGCCGACCGCGGGGCGGTGCGCGATTTGTCGCAGCTGAAGCGCTGATTCGGTCGCCGCTGACACTCACCGCGTCGGCGGCAAGCCGCCAACCCTACGGTCGGGCTGCGATGCGCCGTAGGGTCGGCAGGTTTCCTGCCGACGCGTTCAAGCGCCGTCCGTGGTTCGAAGTATTCGGAGGAGAATAAAAAAAGCCGGGGCCGAAGCCCCGGCAAATGGCGGGAGACACAACTACAAAACAAAAGCAGGAATTACAGGTGCGGCACGATCTGCGGCATCAGGTCGTCGAAGGTACGGCCGACGCCGTTCTCGCCGATCGCGTGCATCTTCCATTCGCCGTTATGGCGATACAGCTTGGCCATGATCTGGGCCGTGTGCGAACCCTGCACCGACAAGTTGAAACGCGCCACTTCCTGGCTGTTCGCTGCGTTGAGCAGGCGGCAGTACGCGTTCTCGACGGTCGAGAAGTTCTGGCCGGTGAAGCTGTTCACGGTGAACACCAGCGACTTCACGTTCTCCGGCACCCGGTTCAGCTCGACGACGATCTGCTCGTCGTCGCCATCGCCTGCGCCGGTGCGGTTGTCGCCGGTGTGGCTGATGCTGCCGTCACGGCTCTTGAGCTGGCGGAACCAGACCACGTCGACCGGACGGTTGGCCTCGTCGAACATCACGCACGAGGCGTCCAGGTCGACCGCCTCGCCCTTGCCGCCGCCGAAGCCGAAGAAACCCTTCGACTTGGCCACGTCCCAGCCCAGGCCCATCGTTACACGGCTGAGCGCTCCGCCGGCTTCCTTGTCCAGCGAGATCTTCTGACCTTTTTGCAAATTGACTGCCATGATGAATCCTTTCGTTAGCTTGCTTGGCTGCGTTGCTTAGCCGCGAGCGGGTTGCTGCATCCAGGCCTTGAAGGCATTGCGGTTGCGCGAGCAGACATAGACCTTGCCCTTGCCCGAGAAGCGCAGGACCATGCCCTCGCCGCTGGTCTGGCTGTTGATCAGGTTGCCCAGGAAGCCGCCGCTGGTGCCGGTCGTGATCGAGATCTCGTAGCGCAGGGTGCTGTCCCAGCACACCACGTGGGCGTTGTCGATGATCGCGTCCTTGCCCGGCTCGACGTCCAGCATCGACATCGAACCGAAGCCCGACACCACCACCTGGCCGCTGCCGGTGGTCTCGGTCACGAAGAAACCGCCGCTCTGCGCGAACAGGGCGTTGCCGATGTTCTGGGTACGCACCTTCAGGTCCACGCCGTTGCTGGCCGCGACAAAGGCGCCGTCGCTGATGATGTACTGGTTCGGGCCGCAGTCGACGATCTGCATCGCGCCCGGCAGGGTCGGCGACAGCAGGCAGTCGCCGTCGCCGCGCGTGGCTTCGATGTGCTGCTGGAAGAAGGACTCGCCGTTGGCGAAGGTGCGCATCAGCGCGCTGCCCAGGCCGCCCTTCATCTTGCCCTTCAGGTCGAGCGTCGATTCCATCATCACCATCGCATCCGACTCGCAGTAGATGGTTTCGCCGCGGCGCATCGATACGTGCAGGAAGGGATCGACGTCCCCGGTCACGGTAAAGACTGGCATGGTGGCTTCCTTTCGTGGGGCGGCTCCTCGCGGAGCCGCCGTCGGTGAATGATTAAACGTTGACGCCGTAGTTGCGGGCGAGCGGACCGAGGCCGCCGGCGAAGCCCTGGCCGATCGCGCGGAACTTCCAGTCGGCGCCGTTGCGGTACACCTCGCCGAAGATCATCGCGCCTTCGGTCGAGCTGTCTTCCGACAGGTCGTAGCGCGCGATTTCCTGGTTGTTGCCCGCGTTGACGCAGCGGATGAAGGCCTTGCCGACCATGCCGAAGTTCTGGCGGCGCGCTTCGGCGTCGTGGATGGTGACGCCCAGCACGACCTTGTCGACGTCGGCCGGCACCTTGGTCAGGTCGATCGCGACGGTTTCGTCGTCGCCTTCGCCTTCGCCGGTGCGGTTGTCGCCCGAGTGCACGACCGAGCCGTCGGTCGACTTCAGGTTGTTGTAGAAGATGAAGTCGCTATCCGAGCGCACCTTGCCGGACGAGTTCAGCAGAAACACGGCGCCGTCGAGGTCGAAGGCTGCGCCGTCGGTGGCGCGCGTGTCCCAGCCGAGGCCGACCTTCAGCTGGGTGAGGCCGGGAGCTTCTTTCGACAGGTTGACGTTGCCGCCTTTTTGCAGACTGATTGCCATGATGTGACTCTCCTAAAGTAAGACTACGTGTGAACACCGGGGACCTACCACAGCGAGCTGGTGTTCTGCCGCTCGCCGGGGTTCTTGCTGAGCAGCGGCGCGTGCGCGGCTGCTCTTGTGCTAACTATCACCGCGTCGGCGGCGGAGCCGCCAACCCTACGATGTGCTGCGATGCTCGCTGTAGGGTGGACGGGTTTCCCGTCCACGCGTTCAACGGTCGCTCGAACTGCCACGACTATTCAACTTCTACCTATCACCGCGTGGGGGGGCGGCCCCCCCCCCCCCACCCCCCCCCCCCCCCCCCCAAAAAAAAAAACACC